>NZ_JACTVI010000120.1 GCF_014495685.1 Streptomyces sp. TRM68367
ACCTCATCGGACCCGCCCGTGCCGCCGTCCTCCTCACCTCCTCACCTCCTCACCCGACCAGTCCGCGCCCCCAATCCGCACCTCCCCCGCCCCGCCCTCCGCACGTCCCCACCCCAACCCGATACCCTCTGCCCGTGAGCAGGCACGTCACCTTCGCCCCGCCCCCTGGCGCCAGCGCCTACATCCTCCCCACCGCACGCGGTGAGTTCGCCGTCGTCGACTCGCCCGTGGCCGACGGGGTCGAGCCGAAGGGCGTCGCGCTGTTCCTGCCGGGGTTCACCGGGAGCAAGGAGGACTTCACGCTGGTGCACGCGCCGCTCGCGGCACGCGGATACCGCACCGTCGCCGTGGACGGGCGGGGGCAGTTCGAGTCGGACGGGCCGGCCGACGACGAATCCGCCTACGCACAGGGCGAGTTGGCGCGGGACGTCCTCGCGCAGGCCGCAGCCGTCGGCACCCCCCTGCACCTCGTCGGCCACTCACTCGGCGGCCAGATCGCCCGCGCCGCCGTCCTCCTCGCCGCCTCACCCCCGCTCCCTCTCCCCGACCCCGCCTCATCCCTGCCCGCGCCTCCTTCCCGCGCCCCCACCTCATCCACACCCTCGCCCCCGCCCCCCGGCCTCACTTCACCCACACCCTCACGCCCTTCTCTCTCCCCCACCTCATCCGAGCCTGCGCCCTTCTCCCCCAACCCAGCTCCATCCCCCTCACGCCCGCTCCCCTTCCGCTCCCTCACCCTCATCGCCTCCGGCCCCGCCGAAATCTCCGGCCCCCAGCAGCAACGCGTCAAGCTGCTCCGGGACGCGCTGGAAGTGATGTCGATGGAGAAGGTCTGGGAGGCCATCCGGGCCATGGGGCCGCCCGAGGATGTCGGCGGGCCGGCCCGCGGCCCCGGTGGGCCGGAGCAACTGCGGCGCCGTTGGCTGGGCACCAAGCCCGCACAACTACGCGCCACAGGACACCAGTTGTGCACCGAGCCGGACCGCGTCGCCGAACTGTCCGCCGTACCACTGCCGTACCACGTCGTGTCGGGTGAGCGCGACGAGACCTGGCCTGTGCCCCTCCTCGACGACATGGCCCTGCGCCTGCGTGCGCGCCGTACGATCATCCCCGGGGCCGAGCACTCCCCCAACGCCGACCAGCCCCTGCCGACCGCCCGCGCCCTCGCCGACTTCTGGGACAGCGTCGGCAAACCGGCCTAGTACTGCGTCCGCAGGTGTCCCCAGAAACCGTCCCGCAGCGCCCTGCGCAGGTCCGCCTGGCCGCGCAGCGAGTACTGGAGCAGGCTCTCGGCCTCCACGAGCAGGTCCTGGTCCACCGAACCGGGGAGGTAGGGATGCCCGGGCAGCAGCTCGCCCAGCGTCTCCCGGCCCCGCGCCGCCAGCCACTTCGCCGCGATCTGCGCGCCCACGAAGCGGACGTCCTCGCGGCTGGGTCTGGCCGTCGTCGGTTCGTAGGCGGGCGCCGCGCGCCGGGAGACGTACGGCTTGAAGAAGTCGAGGTCGAACGTGCGCTGGCTGTCGACCTCCCAGAGGAGCGGCTCCGCCTGGTTGCGGCCCTCGGGGGCCTCGATGCCCCAGAGGTGGACCCGCGCCCCGTACCCCTGCGCCGCCTCCACCGCCGACACCAGGTCCTCGTCGCCGCCGAGCAGCGCCGCGTCGCTGATGGCGCGGTGCCGGGCCAGGGACTCCAGGTCCGAGCGGATCAGTGAGTCGACGCCCTTCTGCTGGTTGTTGGCGTTGAGATTGCCCAGGCGGACCTTCACGTCCGGCAGCTCGGCGATCGACTGCTGCTCCGCGGTGTGGATGCGGCGCCGCGCACCGTCGTACCAGTAGACCCGCAGCAGCCGGCTGTCCGCGAAGATGGTGCGGGCCCGGTCGATGAACGCGTCGATCAGGCCCTCGGCGTCCAGGTCGAAGGCCCGGCGGTCCTCGGTCCCGGCCACGAGCCGGCCCGCCGCAGCGTAGAGATACCCGGCGTCGACGAAGATCGCATGCGTCGAGGGCGTCTTCGCCACCTCGGCGAGCATGCGCTGCAGCAGCTCGTTCGTGCGGTCGATGCGGGCGCTCAGGGCCGCGAGGTCGTCAGTCATTGTCTCTATTGTCCTGGCGGTCACGCTGCGAACACAACCGGTCCCGGTCAGTCTCGTTCCAGACACTTACCGCTCAGCAATTAGCCGTTCGAAAAATTTCATTAGCGTAGGGAATGTTTGTAACAGGCGACGCGTTGACTGGGACAGAACGACAGACGAAAGGAGAGCGATGCGCTTCGAAATCATGCGACTCGACGACGTCGACGGCACGCCCGTGGACAGCACCGTTGTGGACGCCGCCTCCGTCAACCGGATCGTGCAGCAGGCCGCCGCCATCGGTCAACGCCTCTGGATCCGCCCTGCCGAGACCCCGGCCTCGTAACCCGCGGATCTTCCAAGTTTCGCAAGCCCCCGCACGGCACCGATGCCGTACGGGGGCTTGCGTGTTCAGCGGGGGCTTGCGGGTCTCAGCTGCCCTGGATCACCTGCGTGATCCCGTTGATGATCTGCTGCACCGCGATCGCGGAGAGCATCATGCCCGCGAGCCGGGTCACCAGGACCACGCCGCCGTCCCTGATGACCCGGATGATCAGCAGCGAGTACCGCATCACCAGCCACAGCACCACATGAATGGCGAGGATCGCCGTCCACACGGACAGCTGCATGGCGGCGCTGTCGGCCTTCTGCACGGCGAGGATGACCGACACGATCGCGCCGGGCCCGGCCAGCAGCGGCATGCCGAGGGGTACGAGCGCGACGTTGACGTCCTTGGTCTGCTTCGGCTCGTCCGTCTTGCCGGTGAGCAGGTCGAGGGCGATCAGCAGGAGCAGCAGCCCGCCCGCGATCATCAGCGCGGGCACGGAGACGTGCAGGTAACTGAGGATCTGGTGGCCCAGCAGGCCGAAGAGCGTGATCACACCGCCGGCCACGCAGACGGCCTGGAACGCCATCCGCTTCTGTACCTTGCCGGGCCGTCCGGCGGTGAGCGCGAGGAAGATCGGGGTGATCCCTGGGGGATCCATGATGACAAAAAGGGTCAGGAACAGGGAGCCGAAGACAGCGGCGTCGAACATGGGTGCCTTGCAGAGAAAGGTGCGGGAGAGGGTGGGCGTGCGGAGTGTGAGCCTCAGGCCCCGCCGGTCCCGGGCACCGGAAACGCCCCGGTCGCCCGCCGCGTGATCTCCCCGTACACCTCGGGGTCCGTCGTGTACTCCCCGAGCGCGACCGTCTTCCGGCTGCCGTGGTAGTCACTGGACCCGGTCACCAGGAGTCCCAGCTCCTTCGCCAGCCCGCGCAGCCGCGCGCGGGTGTCGATGTCGTGGTCCATGTGGTCGACCTCGATGCCGTCGAGCCCGGCCGCGGCCATCTCGGCGATCGCGGCCTCCGGCACTGTACGACCGCGCTTGCTGGCGGCCGGGTGCGCGAACACGGCGACGCCGCCCGCGGCCCTGATCAGCCGGATCGCCTCGAAGGGGTCGGTCTCGTGCTTCTCCACGAAGGCCCGGCCGCCGTCGGCCAGCCAGTCCTGGGTGAAGGCGTCGTTCACGGTCGGTACGACACCCAGCTCGACGAGCGCGGTCGCCACGTGCGGACGCCCGACCGACCCGTCCCCGGCGATCCGCGCCACCTGCTCCCACGTGACGGGAACACCGAGCGCCTGGAGCTTGGCGATCATCCCCTTGGCCCGCGGCACCCGGTCGTCCCGGACCAGCTCCCGCTCGGCGAGCAGGGCCGGCTCCTCGGGGTCGAACAGGTAGGCCAGCATGTGCATGCTGATGCCGTCGATACGGCAGGACAGCTCGGCTCCGGTGACCAGGGTGAGCCCCTCGGGCAGCGCACCGAGCGCCTCGGCGTGCCCACGGGTGGTGTCGTGATCGGTCAGCGCGACGACATCGAGCCCGGCAGCAGCAGCCTTACGCACCAGCTCGGCCGGGGCGTCCGTGCCGTCGGAAGCGGTGGAGTGGGTGTGCAGATCGATGCGCACGACGCGAACTCCAGGCGATGACGGTACGGAAGGGAACGCTCAAGGATAACCAGACTTTCGAGCCCCCCGTCACACCCGCACAGCCCAGTCACCCCCTACACACACCACCCTCAAAGGGGGCGCGGGGAACTGCGCGAGCAACCACAACCAACCCTCAGCCGCCCCACAAAGCCAGCCACCCGAGCTCTCAAGCGCTACGGCTCCAGCAACCGCGGCGACAACGCCCCGCAGGGCACCAGTTCCAGCTCGGCCCCGGCATCCCGCAAATCCGTCAGCACCAGCTCGTCGTACATCAACAGCCCGGACTGCTCGGGCCACACCACCGCCCACAGCCACATCCCGAGTGCCTCGCCCGCGAAGACGGCTCGGTCGTACGGACTCCGGGTGACATGCCAGAGCGGCGTAGGACGGCCGGCGGCGAGCACCTTGACCTGGGGCGGCTTCTCGACGTTCATGTACGGCCCCGGGTCCGGACCGTCGATACCCGCGTACCGCGCCCCGAGCCCGACACCGATTTCCTCGGCCACCAGGACCAACTCGCCCATGCCGCCGACCGGTCCGGGCCCGGTACAGGCCACCGCGGTCGCGCGCCCGCCACTGCGGTCGTCCCCGGCACAGGTCACGCCCGTGAACAGCCAGCCGACGGGCAGCGGCCACGGCATCCACACCGGCACCTGCGTGCGGTGCACCACGACGCTGAGAGCCTCGACGCTGGGCGGGATCACGGGCTGCAGCGGATACACGGTGCCGTGCACATCGCACTGCCAGGAGTCGGAAAAGAGTCCGGGAGCCCTGACCCGGCCACCGCACTTCGGGCAACTGGGTTCGCCCCTCATAGGGCCCCACGGTCCTACCCCGGCCCGTCCACGTCAAGGACGATCACCCGTCCGGATGGGAGCCCTTGTGTTAGTCAGGGTCGCTAACATAATACATGCATACGACATCTACTTCCTTGCGTCAGCCCAAGGCGGGCGGCCGCCGGCGCGTCCGTCGTGGCCTTCATGGGGTGCTGGTGCCCGGCTGCGGCGACCACACCACGGCCGTGGTCTGCACGATCCTTTCGGGCGCGGTCATCGGCGTGAACAACACCGTGTACACCGAGCCGGCCCTCGGCGTCTCGGACGCGCCGCGCCCGGTGGCGAGCGCGGGCTACAACTTCGTGCGCTGGTTCGCGGTGGCTGCCGCGCCCGCGCCGAAGTTCGAGGAGTGGACCGACGTGCACGTGCCGTTCGTGGTCGCGGCGGTCACCGCGGTGGCAGGCGCGGTCGTGGTCGTCGTACGGCGCAGGGCGCTCACGCGCGAGGCCGAGGAACTGCAGCCGCGGCACGGAGCCAGGGCGGGGTCACCGTGTTCGCCAACTGACCGATTCCGGCCAGTGGTTGGTGAGCTTGCTCACGCCAGCGGGACGGATGCGCGGGCGGGGTCGCGCAGGTCCGTCCCGTTCGTCAGCCAGCGCTCCTGGAGGGCCTGGGCGCCGTGCACGCGCTTCCAGGCGGCCTCGTTGGGGGTCATCGGCAGCAGCGGCAGGAACCGTACGGGGTCGAGGGGCTCGTCGAGGTCCAGGTCCTCGACCAGGCCACCCGGCTCGCCGACCAGGACGGAGGTGAAAGGGGCGCCGGGCCACAGCGGCCCGCCCACCTCGAGGGAGGCGCCCGGGGCCACGATCACGCCCTCGACCTGCGGGGACGCGGCGAGCACGGCGAGCGGGCGGAGCACCTTGCCGGTGTCGGCGAGGCCGGCCCGGACCGAGAGGAGCAGCTCGGCGCGGGGGCCCTTGACCGGGTCGGCGAGCACCGCCGTGGGATCGGCCATGGGCTGGGCGGACATGCCGAGCGTGGCGTAGCGGACGATGCCCCCCTCGTGGAATCTCAGGACCTCGATACGGTCCGTGCCGAGGAAGGTGACCGCGGCGCGCGCGTCCGGTTCGCCCAGCGCCGTACGCAACCGGGCCTCGACCAGAGGAAGAACATTTGCCATGCCGGGAGCATAGAACTTGTCAGTAGCGGGCAAAGGAGCGCCTTGACATCTCAGTCGGCTGATACTCTTGCCCGGTGGTTCGGGGCAGCACGCAGAAGCGTCGCTATCGAGTCCCGACGTCTTGGAAGACTCCCTTACGGGAACCCCTTCAGGGGTATGGATCGTCCCTCACAGGGGACCGGCCGGAGGAGGTGGGGCTGTCATGGATCGAAGTCGACCGTGTAGTACCACCCGCTCTTCCGGCCGCTGATGTAGCTGCTCTGCTTTCTGGCCGACTGCCACTTCTCGCGTCTCGCGCTCGCGCTTCATGCCGCGTCTTCAACGGAAGAGCATTTCGTCTCGTTTTGCCTGATCTGCCTGATCTTCATCAGTAGCTGAATCAGTAACGAAGCCCGCCACCGCGACGGTGCGGTGCTCCCCGCTTTGTGGACGTGCCAAACATCCGTGGTCCCGACGTCCTCATTCCGGGCAGTTCCAGCCGTCGTCGGCGTCTTTCGTTGCTCGCCCGCGAAGGAGCCAGCCATGTCGATGATCCGCGACCTGCGTGCCGTGGTCCGTCCGTCCCGTGTGTCGCTACGCAAGGACGGCGGCGCATACGACAGCACGCGCGCCCCCGGGACGGCCTCCGCCGTCGTCGACTGCGCCGTCTACCGCGACGGCCGCCGTATCCACGCCGACCAGCCGCTCACCCCGCAAGAGGCGATGCGCCGGGTGCGGCGCGACGGAGGCTTCGTGTGGATCGGTCTGCACGAGCCGACCGAGGCCGAATTCTCCGGTATCGCCAGTGAGTTCGGGCTGCACCCGCTGGCCGTGGAGGACGCGGTGCAGGCCCACCAGCGCCCCAAGCTGGAGCGCTACGACGACTCCCTGTTCACCGTCTTCAAGACCATCCACTACGTCGAGCACGAGCAGTTCGACGCCAACAGCGAGGTCGTCGAGACCGGCGAGGTAATGTGCTTCACCGGCCGGGACTTCTTCATCACCGTCCGGCACGGCGGGCAGGGCTCCCTGCGGGCGCTCAGGCACCGCCTCCAGGACGACCCGGAACTGCTCGCCAAGGGCCCGTCGGCCGTGCTGCACGCCATCGCCGACCATGTCGTGGACGGGTACATCGCGGTGGCCGACGCGGTGCAGGACGACATCGACGAGGTGGAGACGGAGGTGTTCTCGCTCGGCCGCAAGGGCACGCCGCGCGGTACGGACGCCAGCCGGATCTACCAACTCAAGCGTGAGGTGCTGGAGTTCAAGCGGGCGGTGTCGCCGCTGCTGCGGCCGATGCAACTGCTGAGCGAGCGGCCGATGCGGCTGATCGACCCGGACATCCAGAAGTACTTCCGGGATGTCGCCGACCACCTCGCCCGGGTGCAGGAGCAGGTCCTCGGCTTCGACGAACTGCTGAACTCCATCCTCCAGGCCAACCTCGCGCAGGCGTCCGTGGCGCAGAACGAGGACATGCGGAAGATCACGTCCTGGGCCGCGATCATCGCCGTGCCGACGATGGTGTGCGGGGTGTACGGCATGAACTTCGACTACATGCCCGAGCTGGCGTGGAAGTACGGCTATCCGCTGGTCCTGGGCGTCACGGTGACCATCTGCCTGGGCATCCACCGGATGCTGAAACGGAACGGCTGGCTGTGAGGGCGCCCGGATTCCGCCTGGTTAGGCTGGGCTCATGACAAGCGAGCTGCTCGACCGGGCCCTCGTCGAGGAGGCCACGAAGAAGTCCGGCCTCATCTGGGTCAAGGGGCACGGGGTGCCGGCGCGTGCGCTGTGGCACGTGTGGCACGAGGGTGCGGCGTGCGTGGTCGGTGACGGGCTGGGCGAACAGCCGCTGCCGGGGCTGGCCGACGGGGCCGTGGCCGAGGTGACCGTGCGCAGCAAGGACAAAGGGGGCCGGCTGGTCTCCTGGGCGGCGAAAGTCGTGGAGCTGACGCCGGGGTCCGAGGAGTGGGCGGCGGCGGTCGCCGACCTCAAGGGCAAGCGGCTGAACGCGCCCGACGGGGAGGCGATGCCGGAGCGCTGGGCACGCGAGTGCCGGGTGCTGCGGCTGGAGCCGACGGGTACGACAGCGCCGCTGCCTTCCGGCAGCCTGGCCGAGGCGCCGCTGCCGACACCGGCGACGACACGCGAGCCGATTCCGGCCGGGTTGCCACGGTTGCTAATGAAACGACGCAAGCGCAGGTAGGGGTTGCGCCGGGTTCGGCACCGCCGAACTGCGCCACCGTGGCTGAGCGCCGTTGCGGCGGAGGGGAGCGAACCGGCGGGCTGGGGTGAACTGGCGGGTGAGAGGGCCGGGACCGCGGACCGACGGCAAAGGGGCCGGGGGTGCGGATCGGCGGGTGAAAGTGCCGGGAATTGCTCGCGGCACGCCAGTTCGCCACTCACTGTCCCCGGCACACCATCCGCCGACTCACTGCCCGAAGCACACCCACCTTCCGGCTCTCCGCCCCCGCCCCACGCCAGTTGATCTGATCCGCCGCGACGGTGCTCAGCCACCACGGTGGTGGCCGGCGGGGCCGGACCGGCCGTAAGCCCGGGCGGGGTGGCGTCGGCTACGACGTCGGAAGCTGCTTGCCGTAGTCCACCGTCTCGTTCTTCTTCGGCTTCCCCAAGGGGAAGTCCTGGCCCCACGCCGAGAAGGCGAGGGTGCCCGCGCTGCCGGCGCGGACCAGGCGGAGGGGGTACGGCTTGCCCTCCAGGGAGACGTCCAGGGTGCCGCCGGAGCCCTTGTCGCCGGAGATGCGGATGGTGCGGACGCCCGCCTGCTCATGGTGGCCGTCCGTCTCCACCGTGCCGTGCAGCGTCAGCAGACCGTCGAGGAGGACGTCCTTGTCCGTGAACCCGCTGAACTTCTTGTACGCAGGATCGCCCTGCGGCACCTTGACGTACTTGCCGCCCAGCTTGTCCGCGGCCGCGTCACCGTCCCCGCCCTTGCCGTCCCCCGGACTCCAGAAGTCCGCGTGGGCCTTCAGATACAGCTGCTCACCGACCCGCAGCAGCTGGAACGTTCCCCCCTCCACGGTGACCGACCCCCTGCCACCGTCCGATTTCAGGCGCATGTCGAGTTTGTATGTGCGTCCACTGGTGACCACGTCCCCCGAGAGCCGCACAGCGTCGACCGAGGCGGCGGCCGCTCGGGTCTTGGCCTGGATCTGGCCGGCGGGCAGCTTGCCCACCCCGTTGGTGCCCGCGTTCGGATCCTCGCTGCACCCCGTGAGCCCCGTACCCGTCACGACCAGTGCGCACATCGCGCTCACCAGCGCGGCCCGGCGGGTACGGCCCTGGGAAATCGCAGTCACGGAAGGGGCTGCCTTTCTGCACGGGTGTCGTGATCGGCGTACCGCAGAGTACCGGTGCCGCAAGGCCCGGGCGGCGCCCGACCGTCCGGACCCTCCACCAGGGCGTATCCGATCGGTACGGGCTAGCCTGAAGCCCACCCGAGCGGGCAATTCGGAAAACACGCACAGGACAAAGGCGCACCCCACCAAGGCGCACAGGACACCTCCCAGCACGAACCCCGCACACAAAGGAAGCACAACCATGGCAGCGGCCGCCCCCCGGATCTTCGTCTCGCACCTTTCCGGTGTCGCCGTCTTCGAACCGAACGGCGACCAGGTGGGCCGTGTACGCGATCTCGTCGTGATGCTGCGGGTCGGCCGGCGACCGCCGAGGCTGCTCGGCCTGGTCGTCGAACTCGCCACGCGCCGCCGCATCTTCCTGCCCATGACCCGGGTGACCGGCATCCAGTCCGGCCAGGTCCTCAGCACCGGCGTCCTCAACGTCCGCCGCTTCGAGCAGCGTCCCACCGAACGCCTCGTCTTCGGGGAACTGCTCGACCGGCGTGTCACGCTCGTCGAGACCGGCGAGGAGGTCACCGTCCTCGACCTGTCGGTGCATCAGCTGCCCGCCCGCCGGGAGTGGGAGATCGACCGGGTGTTCGTACGGAAGGGGAAGAAGGGCGGCGCCTTCCGCCGCGGCAAGGGCGAGACGCTGACCGTCGAGTGGTCCGACGTCACCGGCTTCTCCCTGGAGGAGCACGGACAGGGCGCCGAGAGCCTGCTCGCCACCTTCGAGCAGCTGCGCCCCGCCGACCTCGCCAATGTCCTGCACCACCTCTCCCCCAAGCGCCGCGCCGAGGTCGCCGCCGCCCTCGACGACGACCGGCTCGCCGACGTCCTGGAGGAGCTGCCGGAGGACGACCAGATCGAGATCCTCGGCAAGCTGAAGGAGGAGCGCGCCGCGGACGTCCTGGAGGCGATGGACCCGGACGACGCGGCCGACCTGCTCAGCGAACTGCCGGAGGAGGAGCAGGAGCGGCTGCTGAGCCTGATGCAGCCCGGCGACGCGGCCGACATGCGCCGCCTGATGTCGTACGAGGAGCGCACGGCCGGCGGCCTGATGACCACCGAGCCGATCGTGCTGCGGCCCGACGCCACCGTCGCCGACGCGCTCGCCCGCGTCCGCAACCCCGACCTGTCCCCCGCCCTCGCCGCCCAGGTCTACGTCTGCCGCCCGCCCGACGAGACACCGACCGGCAAGTACCTCGGCACGGTCCACTTCCAGCGCCTGCTGCGCGACCCGCCGTACACGCTGGTCAGCGCGATCGTCGACGACGATCTGCAACCCCTGGCGCCGGACGCCGGGCTGCCGGTGGTCGCCGGGTTCTTCGCTGCGTACGACATGGTCGCGGCGCCCGTCGTCGACGAGGCGGGCTCGCTGCTGGGCGTGGTCACCGTGGACGACGTACTGGACCACATGCTGCCGGAGGACTGGCGGGAGACGGAGTTCCACCTGGACGAGGAGGTGGCCGGCGATGGTGCCTGAGCGCGAGACCGTACGCGAGCGCATGCCGTCGGGCGCCACGGCCGCCACCCGGCCGCGCACCGCCCGCCTGGACCAGCCGCGCCCGCGGCGGCCGAGGCTGCTGCCCGAGTACGACCCGGAGGCCTTCGGACGGCTGTCGGAGCGGATCGCCCGCTTCATCGGCACCGGGCGGTTCCTGGTCTGGATGACGGTCGTGATCATCGTCTGGATCGCCTGGAACACCCTCATGCCGCGGGACGTGCGCTTCGACGAGTACCCGTTCATCTTCCTGACGCTCGCGCTGTCCCTGCAGGCCTCCTACGCGGCTCCGCTGATCCTGCTCGCGCAGAACCGGCAGGACGACCGCGCCCGGATCGACCTCGAACAGGACCGCAGGTCGAACGAGCGGTCCATCGCGGACACCGAGTACCTGACCCGCGAGATCGCCGCGCTGCGCGTCGGCCTGGGCGAGGTCGCCACCCGGGACTGGATGCGATCCGAGCTCCAGGACCTCCTGAAGGAGATCGAGGAGCATCGGACCTCCACCGCGCAGGAAGACGGTTTCCGGCGGCGATCGTGAGCGCCGTACCATCGTCCTTGTGACTCCGCCCCTCCCCAAGGAGCGGCTTCCCATGTGAACGCGTCCGCGTCCCATGGCGGACAAGCCCTGCCTGGCGCCTCACGGCTCAGGCGGGAGACGAGTAGCGAAGGAAGACCTATGGCTGCCGACAAGCCGGGTTCCACCCCTACGAATGACGCCGTGCACGCAGCGCTCGCGACGGTGAACGACCCCGAGATCCACAAGCCCATCACCGAGCTCGGGATGGTCAAATCCGTGGAGATCGGCGCGGACGGAGCGGTCGCGGTCACCGTCTACCTGACGGTCTCGGGCTGCCCGATGCGGGAGACGATCACGCAGCGCGTGACCGAGGCGGTCTCCCGCGTCGAGGGCGTCACGCGCGTCGACGTCACGCTCGACGTGATGAGCGACGAGCAGCGCCGCGAGCTGACTGCCGCCCTGCGCGGCGGCCAGGCCGAGCGCGAGGTCCCGTTCGCCAAGCCGGGCTCGCTCACGCGCGTGTACGCGGTCGCCTCCGGCAAGGGCGGCGTCGGCAAGTCCTCGGTGACGGTGAACCTGGCGGCGGCGATGGCGGCCGACGGCCTGAAGGTCGGGGTCGTGGACGCCGACATCTACGGCCACAGCGTGCCGCGCATGCTGGGCGCGGACGGCCGCCCGACCCAGGTCGAGAACATGATCATGCCGCCGTCCGCCAACGGCGTGAAGGTCATCTCGATCGGCATGTTCACGCCGGGCAATGCGCCCGTCGTCTGGCGCGGCCCGATGCTCCACCGCGCCCTCCAGCAGTTCCTGGCGGACGTGTACTGGGGTGACCTGGACGTCCTCCTCCTCGACCTCCCGCCCGGCACCGGCGACATCGCGATCTCCGTGGCCCAGCTGGTCCCGAACGCCGAGATCCTGGTCGTCACCACGCCCCAGCAGGCCTCGGCCGAGGTCGCCGAGCGCGCCGGCTCCATCGCCGTCCAGACTCACCAGAAGATCGTCGGGGTGGTCGAGAACATGTCCGGCCTGCCCTGCCCGCACTGCGGCGAGATGGTCGACGTCTTCGGCACGGGCGGCGGCCAGGTCGTCGCCGACGGCCTGACCCGTACGACGGGTACGTCCGTCCCGGTCCTCGGCAACATCCCCATCGACGTCCGCCTCCGCGAGGGCGGCGACGAGGGCAAGCCGGTGGTCCTGACAGACCCGGACTCCGCAGCGGGCTCCGCACTGCGTGCCATCGCGGGGAAGCTCGGGGGACGCCAGCGAGGCCTTGCGGGACTGTCCCTGGGCATCACCCCAAGGAACAAGTTCTAACCAGCCAACCCAAGGGGCAGCGCCCCGTAAGGGGCGCGGGGCTGTCTCGATATGCGGCTCCGCCGCGTGAGCGCGAGCAACCACAACGAACCCGCAGCCGCCCGAACCCCCGGACCCCTACGGCGAGGGGGCGCCGCAATCCCAACGGCGCCCCCCCTCAGTCAGGCGTAAGCCGTGATGTCCTTAACCACGGCGAACCCCAACCCGTACGCACTCATACCGCGCCCGTACGCCCCCACGTGCACCCCCGCCTGAGTCGAACCGGCAAGCACCCACCCGAACTCGGATTCACGGTAGTGAAACTCCGCCGGCACCCCGTCCACCGGAAGGGACAGCCGAGACCACGCCGGCCCCGACAGATCGTCGGCCAAGACCCACGCCGTCTCCGTCTGCTGCTCCAGCCAGTCGTCCCGCAGCGCATGATCCATCTGCCCCGGCCAGGTGAAGGACAACAGCCCCACCCCCGCAAGCCACGCCGCCGACGACACCGACGTGGCCTCCAACAGCCCCGTCCCGTCCGCACTGCGCCGTACCGGATTCGCCGCGACGGTCACGACGACCGCGAACTTATTCTTCGCGTCGTGCTCTCCCCCCGCCGCGTACTCGTTGCGCACCGTGGGCTCGTCACCGTGCCCGATCGACCCGTGTTCCACCGCCCCGTCGGCCGTCGTACCGACCTGCATCAGCCAGCGCGGCCCCGTGAAGGCCTCGTCGAGGCCGTACCACGGGAAGGGCGCGCGCAGGTAGCCGTCAACCGTGCGCCGGGCGGAGGGGACCTGCTGTCCGCCCTCCGCGGCCGGCGCCTGTGCGACTGCCCGACTCGTCGTCTCCATGTGCCCGGACGCCTCCTCGCTCTCGTCGGACCGACTGCGGCCCGCCCCCCTTCGGGCGGCGTTGCTTGTTCGCGTACGGCCCGCACAACAACTCGGCAGCATAGCCACACCGCTCCGGGCAGCAGCGAAACCAACGGGTGCGTGGGTCGCCCGGACGCCGTGTTCAGGCCTTGCGCAGCCCGGGCGGCCTATGAAACGCATCACGTGCGCCGGGGGCGTACGCCCCCGGCTCGCGGCTCAGGTGGCGTCCGCGTCGTAGGGCGGGCGCTCGTCCCGGGCGGGGCTCTCGGGCTTCTTCGTCATGTCGACGCGGCCACCGGACGAGCCTGCGGCGCCCGCCGAGGAGGAGGTGGACGGCTCGGTGTCGCGGCTGTGGACCGCGTCCGTGACCTCGGCCATCTCCTTCTTCAGGTCGAAGCCGTTGCGGAGCTCCTTGAGCCCCAGCTCGTCGTTGTCCAGCTGCTTGCGGATGAACGTCTTGGGGTTGAGGTCCTCGAACTCGAAGTCCTTGTACTCCGGCCCCAGTTCCTGCCGGATGTCCTGCTTGGCGCTCTCGGAGAACTCACGGATCTTCCGGACCGTGCGCATCACGTCCTGGATGACCTTCGGGAGCTTGTCCGGACCGAAGATGAGCACGGCGAGGACGACGAGCGTCACCAGCTCTAGCGGTCCTATGTCATTGAACACCTGAAGCTCCTTGCGATGTCCTCGGTCCTCGGCCCTCGGTGGTCTGGTCGTCCGTGGTCCGGGCCGCAACCACGGTACCCGGCGATCCCGTACGACCGGTACTGTCCCGAGGGCTCCGAATCCGGGTACGCGTGCGGTTTTCCGGGTTGTTTGCCTCAGTCACCGCCGACGGACCCGAGCACCAGAGAAACCTTCCTCTCCTTGCCGCCGCGCTCCAGGGTCAGCTCGAGGCGGTCGCCGGGGCGGTGGGCGCGGGTCTTGACGATGAGTTCCTCACCCGAGTGGACGCGCTGGCCGTCGACCTGGGTGATGACGTCGCCCGGCTTGATGCCCGCCTTGGCGCCGGGGCCGCCGGAGACGACCGGCGGGCCGCCGCCGCTGCCCTTCGTGCCGACGCGGGCGCCGTCGCCGGAGTAGTCCATGTCGAGGGTGATGCCGATGACCGGGTGGGTCGCCCGGCCGGTGTTGATCAGCTCTTCGGCGACGCGCTTGCCCTGGTTGATGGGGATGGCGAAGCCGAGCCCTATCGAGCCGGACTGGCTGCTGTCCAGGTCGGAGCCGCTGTCGGCGGAGCGTATGGCGGAGTTGATGCCGATGACGTGGGCCTGGGCGTCGAGGAGGGGGCCGCCGGAGTTGCCCGGGTTGATGGGCGCGTCGGTCTGCAGGGCGTCGACGTACGACACGTCGCTTCCGTCGCCCTTCTCGCCGCCCGCCGTGATGGGCCGCTCCTTGGCGCTGATGATGCCGGAGGTGACGGTGCCGGCGAGGTCGAAGGGGGCGCCGATGGCGACGACGGGGTCGCCCACCTGGACGTTGTCGGAGTTGCCGAGGGGCAGCGGGGTGAGCCCGCTGACTCCGCGGACCTGCACGACGGCGAGGTCGTATCCGCTGTCGCGGCCGACGACCTCAGCCTTGGCGGTCTCGCCGCCGTTGAAGGTCACGGAGATCTCGCCGCCCGCGCCGGCGGGTGCCACGACGTGGTTGTTGGTGAGGATGTGGCCCCGGTCGTCGAGTACGAACCCGGTGCCGGTGCCCTGCTCCTCGCTGCCGCTGACGTGCAGGGTGACGACGCTGGGCAGGGCACGGGCGGCGATCCCGGCCACACTGTCCTCGGCCCGCCCGGCCGGCGCCTTCCCGGCCTGCGGCAACTCGACGCCGCCCACACCGCCGTTCCGCTCCAGATACACCCCTACGGCGCCGCCGACGCCCCCGGACACGAGAGCGAGCAGCACAGCACCGACAACAAGCGCCCTCCTCCCCCGCCGACGCCTCTGCTCCACACCGGCCACCGCGGCCCCGCTCTGCTGAAGCGCCCCGGTCACCGCCCAGGGGTCATAGCGCTGCCAGGGATCGGCGGCGGGGGTGCCCAGGGCCGACGGCGCGTCGGGGAAGGACGCACCGTGAGCCGACGACATGGGCACGCCCTGCGCGGGAGACGGCACGGGTCCGGCCTGGGCAGGAGGCGGCACGGGTCCGGCCAGCGCTGGAGGCGTCACGGGTCCGCCCTGGTCTGGAGACGGCACGGCACCCTGCGCCGGAGGAAACACCGGCGCGCCCTGCGTCGGAGGCGCTACCGGCGCGCTCTGGCTCCGAGGCGGCACGGGCGCCCCCGGCGCGGGAGGCGGCACCGGCGCCCCGTGCGTCGTCGGAGGGTCCGCCGGGATCGCGGTGCCCTGCGCCGGCGCCACCGCCGGGTGCTGGACGGGCGGCGCGGGGGCCCAGGGTCCCGGTTCGCCGTACGGCGGGGTGCTGTACGGGTCGGGATCATGCAGGGGCCTGGGCGCCTCGGCGCCGGGTGCGCCGGGTGCGCCGGGTGCGCCGGGTGCGCCGGGTGCGCCGGGTGCGCCGGGTGCGCCGGGTGCGCCGGGTGCGCCGGGTGGGGAGGTCACGGCCGGCACAGAGGCCTGGGGAGACGGGGAAGAGTCGGTCGGCACGGAGTCCTCGGCCGACGAGGAAGAGCCGACCGGCACAGAGGTCCGAGCCGATGAGGAGGAACCGGCCGGCTCGGAGGCCTCGGCTGACGAGGACGAAGCGCTCGTCTCGGAGGAACCGTCCGACGTGGAAGATCCAGCCGACGACGCGGGCACCGCCGACGCAGTCACGGCATCACCAGTGCCGTCCGACGCCGACACCCCGGCAGCAGTCGCCGCGCCGTCCTCGCCCGACGCGACATCGCCCTCGCCACCGCTCCGCCACACCGCAGGCCGCTCCAACTCGAAGTCGCCCCCGTCATCACCACTGCCGCGCACCGCCTCCGGCCGCACCAGCTCAAAGTCCCCGTCACCCGAAACGGAACCCGCGGCCAAGCCCTCGCCCTCAGTCCCCGAACGCGACGCGGCGCCCACAGCTGCGCCGGAGCCTCGGCCCCGGGCCGAATCCATCACATGCCCCGGCGCCGCGACCATGCCCTCGGCTACACCCTCCGTCGGCGCCCCCGGCACCGCACTCCCGCCCCCGCCCCCGGCACCGGCGCCCGGCGCTGTCGTGGGCGGCTCCAGGTGCTGCTCGTGCTGTTCGGAAGGGGGCTGCGTCCGAGGACGGCTCCACCACTTCGCCTTCGTGGGCTTCCCCTCGTTCATGCTCTCCCCACAGCTGGCCACGGCACGGCTCGTCGCGGTGCCCGCACGTCAACGACTCCGTCGGCGCTGCCGGCCTCCGGGGCGCCACGGCTCGTGTCGAGGGCACCGTCGGCGGCCGTGTGCGCCACACCGGATTCAATCAGTTCGCGGCCCGCCGCGCAGAGGCCGGTCAGTGGGCCATGCGGGACGCCGCGGAGGTGGTGGGCGTCGGCGTGCCGTCGGGGACGGGCGCGGCGAGCAGACCGGGAGCCTTGAGATGAGAGAGCGTCGAACCGGCGGTCAGGGTCACCGGCTGCGCCGCCGTGAGCGGACGTATCAGCGGGGACATCGCGGCGGCACCGGCCACCACCGGCGCGGTCAGCGCATGCAGGGCCTGCTGCTCGTGCGGCACGGCGGGCGCCGGCATCCCGGGCAGCAGCGGCGCGGACGCCTCGGTCGGGGCGACCGGGGTGTCCCCGAGGGTTACCTGGCCCTGCCCCTGCCCGAGCAGCGGCACGCCACCGCGCCGACGCTGGGACTCGGGCGTCGCCGTGCCCATGCCCTGCGTCCGCATCGGCGTCACATTGCTGCCGGAACCGGAGCCGCGCGCCTCTGTGTCGGTCGGCGCCCCGGCCGTGACCCCGCCCAGCGCGATCGCGGCCAGCGACACCGCCCCGGCGGCCACGAACGCGAACCGCAGCCCGCGTGAGGCCGACCGGTCGGACTCGTGCCGGCTGACGTCATGGATGCGGAAGCCACGGTGGAGTGACGAGGGGCGCAGAACGGGTGTGTGCGGCCGGGCGGGCGCGTACTCGAACTCGAACCGCTCGCCCCGCTTCACACCGAAGACTCCGGAGGTCCCGAACCGTCCGGACACCCCCCCGGGAAGTCCTCCCCCGCCCAGCGGCGGGCCACCGGCGTCCGGGTCACCTCCCGCGGGGAGCCCCTGGAGGCGGGCCAGGAGGCTCTCGGAGGGCGGCGGCGGGGCCGCCTCCGCGAAGACGTTCTTCAGACGGCGCTGGGCGTCGACCTCCGCCTTGCACTTCGGGCAGGTCGCCACATGCGCCAGCACACGCTCACGCGCGTCATGACCGAGCTCTCCGTCCACCAGGGCGGAGAGTCGGTCTCCCAGATGCTGCTCAGCGAGGTGTCCCTCGGAGGATTTCGGCCGTGATCCGCTCACGCGCTCGCGCCCCCTCCCCCCAGTGCGGGAACACGGGCCGCGAAGGAGCGGCGCCCGGCCCGCGCCTCCGGGGCGCGGTGCGCGAGGGCCTTGCGCAGCTGGGAGCGGCCACGGTGGATCCGGGACCGGACCGTGCCGAGCTTGACGCCGAGGGTCGCGGCGATCTCCTCGTACGACAGTCCTTCGATGTCGCACAGGACGACGGCGGCGCGGAACTCGGGCGCGAGGGTGTCGAGGGCCTGCTGGACGTCGGCGTCGAAGTGCGCGTCGTTGAAGACCTGCTGTGGCGTTGGCTCGCGGCTGGGCAGCCGCTCGGCCGCGTCGTCGCCCAGCGCGTCGAAACGGATGCGCTGCTTGCGGCGGACCATGTCCAGGAAGAGGTTGGTGGTGATGCGGTGCAGCCAGCCCTCGAAGGTGCCCGGAGAGTACGTCGACAGCGAGCGGAAGACGCGGACGAAGACCTCCTGGGTCAGGTCCTCGGCGTCGTGCTGGTTGCCGGTGAGGCGGTAGGCGAGGCGGTAGACCCGGCCGCTGTGCGTGCTGACGATCTCCTCCCAGGTGGGCGGAGTCCACGCCTGCCCGTCCGCGTCGGTGGAGAAGGTCGCGGTCTGGGCTCGGTCAGCGGCGTGGCTGTGGTCAGCAGCGGTGTCGTTCACGGATTTCGGCCTGCCCGCCGACCCGAGAAAGCGCCGTAGCACTCGCCTCCGGCCTCCAGGCGCAGCCGCACCTCCCCTGTTGGCTCTGGTGGTGTCCAGTGGAGCCCCTACCATAGCCACCTCGCCCGTTAGCTCCGGATAAGCGGTTTTACGAGAATTTGATCTGGGCTGACACGCCTCGTGCGGCTGCGTCTGCACTTGCTCGGAGCCCTGCTCCATCCCATACCCCCCGTCGCGGCCGTCAGCACTCACACCCCTTTAAACGACCGGTCCCATCTGCGGGTTCCCGCCGCCAACGGATACAGTCACGCCCAGGCACACACGGGGACAGGAGAGGGTCATTACCGGCAACCGGCAGACGAGCTGGGCGTTCGCCGACGCCTATGTCGCCGAGGACGACGCGCTGCGCTGGGCCCGCGACCGGGCCCTTGAGGCAGGTCTGCGCTCGGTGTCGCCCGGCACGGGCGCCGCGCTGCGGTTGCTGGCCGCCTCCGTCGAGGCGAAGGCGGTCGCGGAGATCGGGACCGGGACCGGCGTCTCCGGGATCAATCTGCTGCACGGTATGCGGCCGGACGGGGTCCTCACCACCGTAGACCCCGAGCCGGAGCACCAGCAGTTCGCCCGCCAGGCCTTCCGCGCCTCCGGCTTCGCCAGCAACCGGGCCCGCTTCATCCCGGGCCGCGCCCTGGACGTGCTGCCCCGACTCGCGGACGCCGGCTATGACCTGGTGTTCTGCGACGGCGACCGGCTGGAGTACCTCGACTATCTCGCTGAATCGTTGCGCCTGCTGCGGCCCGGCGGGCTGGTCGCGTTCGAGGGCGCGTTCGCCCACGGCCGGACCGTGGACTCCGGGCCCCAGCCCACGGAGGTGCTGCGGCTGCGGGAGCTGCTGCGCGCGGTGCGGGAGAGCCAGGAACTGGTGCCGTCACTGCTGCCGGTGGGCGACGGACTGCTGTGCGCGGTCAAACGGTAACCCTCCGTGGAAACGCCGAAAGGCCGGGAAAGTCGCGAGAGCCGGGAAGACCGGGAGCACGGGAAGACGGGGAAAGCGGGGGAAGCGAGGGAAGAGGAATACGGGCGCGCGCGGAAAAACAGCGCCCCGGCACCATGTGCGGCACCGGGGCGACTGAAAGGGTATGGTCGCTTGCGCGTCAGCCGACGACCTTCTTGAGAGCGTCGCCGAGCGCGTCGGCCTCGTCCGGGGTCAGCTCGACGACGAGCCGACCGCCGCCTTCGAGCGGAACGCGCATGACGATGCCCCGCCCCTCCTTGGTCACCTCGAGCGGGCCATCGCCCGTCCGCGGCTTCATGGCCGCCATGCTCGTTCCCCTTCCTGAAACCAGCTCATCGTCTAAGCCGACGGCCCCTTGAAGGGCACGCGTCATCCGTGGGACACGCGACACCGGCATCGAACACATTGCTTCCAAGCCATTATCCCGCATCTCAGGACCCGATGACCAACATCAGTCGGCATCGCTTGGGCAACGCGCGCGAGCAAAACCACTCAATTCGGCGATGTGGCTGCGATACTGCACCGCCGTACACAGTTCCGCCGAACGGATACGGACCAGAATTCTTTGACGCAGGTCACATGTCCGGCACGGGCCGTGGGCGGTGATCTCCGTCATGCTGTCCTCCAGACACGGGACGTACCCGCCGGTACGTCCCCGGGCCGCGACACGGAGGGGATACGCCATGGCCGATACCGTGCTCTACGAGGTGAGCGACGGGCTCGCGACGATCACGCTGAACCGCCCGGAGGCGATGAACGCGCTGAACATCGAGACCAAGGTCGCCCTCCGGGACGCGGTCCGGTCCGCGGTGGACGACGTCGCCGTACGGGCGGTGCTGCTGACCGCCGCCGGTGACCGGGCGTTCTGCGTGGGTCAGGACCTCAAGGAGCACATCGGGCTGCTGGCCGCCGACCGGGAGGCCGGATCGGGGCAGACCATGACCACGGTGCGCGAGCACTACAACCCGGTCGTGCAGGCGCTGGCGGGGGCGCGCAAACCGGTGGTCGCCGCGGTGAACGGGGTTGCGGCCGGGGCGGGTCTCGGTTTCGCGCTGGCGGCGGACTATCGGGTGGTGGCGGAGACGGCGGCGTTCAACACGTCGTTCGCGGGTGTGGCGCTGACGGCGGACTCCGGGATCTCGTGGACGCTGCCGCGGGTGGTGGGGCCGGGGCGGGCGGCCGACCTGCTGCTGTTCCCGCGGAACATCTCGGCCCAGGAGGCGTACGAGTTGGGCATCGCGAACCGGGTGGTTCCGGCGGGTGCGCTGCGCGGTGAGGGCGAGAAGGTGGCACGGGCGTTGGCCGAGGGGCCGACTGTGGCGTACGCGGCGATCAAGGAGTCCGTGGCGTACGGGTTGACGCACTCTCTGGCGGAGACCCTGGAGAAGGAGGACGAGTTGCAGACGCGGGCGGGGGCCTCGGAGGATCACGCGATCGCGGTGCGGGCGTTTGTGAACAAGGAGAAGCCGAAGTATTTGGGGCGCTGAGCTCGGGACTGGGGCCTGTCGATGAATTAGTGGGTTTCTTGCGGTAGTTGGGCTCGTTGATGCGGTATGGGTCGCTTCGATGAGTTGATCGGTTCGT
>NZ_JACTVI010000121.1 GCF_014495685.1 Streptomyces sp. TRM68367
TGGCCACCTGGACCGGCGCCTGCTCGATATGCGGCCAGCCCGCACCCACCCCCGAACCCCACCACAGGACCTAACAAAGCCCTACTAGTGCCGCGACAGGCAACGTTTGCCCGTCAAGGAGCGGCGTCCGGTGCGTGCACTCGGCGTGCCGGCCGGAAGTCCTCGTACTGGATGTACTTGGGCTTTCGGCCGGTGCGGCGAGAGGGCGTGCCGGGCGTCGCGACGGGGCGAACGTTGCCTGCCGGGGCACTGGGCCGGGGGTGGAGGCGGGCGCGGCGATGCCGTCGGTGAGTCTGCGCTATGGGACAGGCCGTTGGGCAGGGGTGGAGGCGGGATGGTGCGGTCGAGGAACAGGTGGGATACCGGTGTGATCGCGTAATCAAATGCGCGGCCCCGGTGTCCTCGCAGGAGGACTCCGGGGCCGACCGCCGGCGGATTACAGGCCTGCGGCCTCCTCGGTGGTGAGGAAGCGGAGGTTCTGCACGTGCTCGTTGACGAACATGGGCACGCCGTCCGAGGCCAGGTACCAGCGCGGCTTGCCCCCGCTGTCGCGGATCACCCTGCCGTTGACGCGGAGGTTCTCGAAGGTGACGTCCTTGACAGTGCGCTCCGCGTCGGTCCCGGCGACGATCGACACGTCGGCGTTCTTGCCGTTGTAGTTGACGTCCTTGACGTAGACGCTCTCGATGCCGCGGCCGGCCGCCTTGTTCCACCTCGGGTTGTTGATGACCCGCATGTGGAAGAGCTGGCCCCAGCGGAAGTCCTCCACGCGGATGTTGTCGAACTTCACCTTCCGAATGAGGTTGCCGTCGGCGGCATTGAGGGCGATGCAGCCCTGGGCGTTCACCTGCGGCTCGCGGTGGTCGAGGATGTCGATGTTCTCGAAGTTCAGGTTCTCCAGCATCTCGTGGTTGTCGGGGTCGGGGTTGCCGTGGACGCCCATGTTGATCGTGTGGGCCACATCGGCCCAGAGGGAGCAGTTCTTGACGGTGATGTTGCGGGTGTCGCCGTAGAAGTCCCAGCGGTGGGTGTAGAGGGCGATGCAGTCGTCGGACGTGCGCAGGAAGCAGCCGTCGATCGTGACGTTCTCGGAGCAGTAGAGCTGGATGCCGTCGCCCCAGCCCTCACGGCTGAAGGCCCGCACGTTCTTGATCTTGAGATTGTTGCACTCGGCGACCCGGATGTTCTCGTACCGGGGGTTGAGGATCGTGATGCCGTCGATCGTGACGTTCTCGCACTTGCGGACGGCGAGCGCACCGCCGGCGGAGTCGTAGAGCACGCCGCGACCGATCAGCCGGGAGTTGTTCGCCCCCTCGAAGATCACCTGGGAGGTGAGGACGGCGCCGGCGGCCAGGTAGACGGTGGTGCCGCTGGGCACCGTCAGCTTCCGGCCGGGGTGGGTGTGCAGACCGGGCCCGAAGTACATGACGTTCTTGTCGCCCTCGGCGGGCGGGTTCTGCTCGATCGGGTTCGCGAACAGGTGCAGGCAGTCGAAGGTCTTGTCGTCGACCTGGACGACGAGGTTGCGGGGCCGGTCCAGGGTGAAGCGCGCCGTGTCGCCGCGCACCTCGGGGGTGATGTCGTACGAGTCCGGGCGGATACGGAACTTCTCGGCGCCGCCCCGGTTGTAGGTGACCTCGACCTCGACGGTGCCGGAGAAGTCGAAGGCGGCCCAGGAGGACTTCTGGACCGGGTTCTCGCCGGTGACGGCGTCGATCAGCGCCAGCTTGGCCAGGTAGACGTCGAGTCTCTGCCAACTGCCGCCGGCCGGCCGGACCTTGACGGTGAAGGAGGTGTTGGCCGGCACCTCGGGGAGAGTCGGGTGGATGACAACAGTATCGCTCGGGGAACCGGTTTCTTCAGTGGCAGCCTGGGCGATGCCCCCGACGCCAGCGGCCATGCTGCCGACAGCAAGGACGCCAGCGGCCTGGAGGGCGGTTCGCCGGGAGAGGGACGAGCTCATGGGGACTCCTTGACGGAACGTGTGCGGGGGTGGCCGTCTGCGGCCGAAGGTGGAAAAGCCCGAGGGTGCGGCCACCTCTGCGGGCTGCCGGGGCGTGCGGGGAGAACACCTGCTTCTCGCGGAGGGGGTGGGCGGGCGACGGGCTGATCCGTCACGCCGAAATCTGCGGCATGAGCGAAGATGCCGTCAAGGGTTCGGCTCATTTTGACACAACCGGTTTCTATGACAGCGTCCTCAGCGACGAGCGGCCACAGCCTCGGAGGCCCGAAGAGCTGCCTCTGCGGCGACGACCGGCCGCTGCGTGCGGAAGGAGGTCACCGACCCCGCCCGCGCGGCATACCCGCGGGATCGGAGCCGCGGTGTGCAGCCAGCCTTCCGCCCGGAAATGTCGCCACAAGCGGTGCACCCGCCAGGGCTACGAGGACCGCATCGAGCGCGTCCTGACGCCCTCCCTGGGCCACCTGAAAATGCGCCACCTGCGCACTCGGCATCCAGGAGATGCAACACGCGCGTCTGGGCGGACAACAAAGTCCACCAGGTGAACCGCGAAGCAGCTCAACAGGCCCTGGCCGTGGAACGCGCCGTCCTCGGCACCGCCCTACAGGACAGCGTCTGACACTGTTTCACGGCTCTGCGGAAACCGGTTGCCTTCAGAGGGTCACTGTCCGCTGCTTCTCGATGGTCCGAGATTTCATGGTTCTTCCTTGAGTGTTGGGTGCTTCAGCAGATTCTCCTGTCCGACATATTGTTCCGCCGTGCAGTCGGCTTTAGCTTCCGTAGAGACCGGTTTCTATGGATGGTCCGAACGCCTGAGAGGGGCTGATGAACGGCGAGCAGGAGAGAGCGGCCGCAGTGGCGGTCATCGCGTATGACGCGGGACCAGTGCGCCCGCCGGGACCGGCGGTCCCTTAGGGCCTGTCCGGACGCCGCGCTACGCCACTGATCATGCTGCCGCTGAAGCACACTCGCGGCCGGGACACCGCCGGGATCACGCTGCGCACCTATGGCAACGCCTTCGCCAGGAGGGTCACTGCCGGCTCCCACTACTACCGCGCCTGTACCCACCCTCGTGCCTGCCTGGACGTGAGTGACTCCCCGCAGGCGGACAACACCTCGCTCACCGACACCGCCCACGGCCCCTCCCGGACCTCCGCCGGCCGACGGCCCCGACGCCGGACACGGCGCAGGGCCACCGGCTGACGGACGCGATACCCAACAACCCCGGATGCCGTGCCGCGCCCGGCGCCTCACGGCCCCAGAAAGGCCTCTGCAATGAAACAAGTCATGGAACGCGCTAGATCGCGGATCACCGCGATAGGCGCCGCACTGGCGCTGACGGTGGGACTTGCCGGGGCGGCTGCGGCACCCGCCCAAGCCGACGGCTACGAGAGCCTGCTCACCGACCATGTGGTCAAGATCCACGAGACGGTCAGCGACGCCGGATTCGTCCACCCCGGCGTCGGCCTGTCGGCCGAGAACCTGCGCAACGCCCAAGGGATGGTCCGCTCCGGCCAGGAGCCCTGGGCTTCCTACTTCGATGCCATGACGCAGGTCCGGCCGTGGGCGAAGAAGGGCTACACCGTCGACAACATGGTCAGGGACAAGCCGGAGGTCCCCGTCACGTCGACCTTCACCGAAGGGAGTCTGCGCGGGCGCCTGACCCGCGACTCCTTCGGGGTCCTCACCCAGGCGCTGCTGTGGATCAACACCGGTGACGAGGTGTACCGCAAGGGCGCGATCATGGGCCTGCGCACCTGGTCGAACATGGACCCCGACGGCTACGCCTACTTTCCCGACGCGCACATCCACACCGGCAAGCCGCTGTCGCAGTTCCTGATGGCCGCCGAGATCATCCGCGCCACCGAACCGGTCCCCGACGGCACCGCTGGTACCCACGACGGTTATGACGTGACCTGGGACGCCGACGACGACAAGAAGCTCCTGAACAACCTCGCGAACCCGATCGTCGACGTCTTCAACTTCTCCAACAAGAAGTGGATGAACCAGCACAACTTCGGCCTGTACGGGCGTATCGCCACGGCGATCTACGCCGACGACGTCAAAGGCTATGCAAAGGGCGTCGAGTGGTTCACCAAGAACTCCACCTATGACGGCTACGACAACGGCGCGATGGCGACGCAGATGCCGCTCATCGGGGCCGACCACAAGCTCAACCCCTACGGCAAGGACTTCGTGCAGGTCCGCGAGATGGGACGCGACCAGGCCCACGGCGAGACCAACATCGACAACTTCGCCGCCCTGGCCCGCTTCCTCGACGTCCAGGGCACCAAGGTCGACCGCGTCGACGGCACCGTCTCGACCGCCGACGACGCGGTGAGCGCCTACTCCTTCCTGGACAACCGCCTGCTGCAGGGTGCGGACGCCTTCTACGGCTTCATGATGGGCGCCTGGATCCCCTGGGTCGACGAACAACAGTCCGGCGGCACGCTCTCCCAGGCGTACCGCGGACGGGTCTTCAACCCACTCTCGGAGCTGTACTACCAGTACAAGTACAGAGAAGGCGTTGACGTCGACGCAGAGGCTCCGTGGCTGGCAGAGCTGCACCGGCGTATGGACGGCCCCTTCTTCCGCTACGGGACCGGCACCAAGAACTTCTGGGCCCCCGGCGACAAGAGCGTCGAGTACTGGGTCGCCTTCCCCGAGGAACTGGCGGGAACGGAGCCGACGCCTGTCGAAGAGACCGAGCTCTCGTTCGGCCGCTACGCCCTGCTGATGGACGACGGCACCGAGATCGTCACCCAGGACGGTCGCACCTTCGCCCGCGCCCACGCGAACTCGGACGGCACGACCAGCGCCGTCAGCCGGATGATGCGCCCCTGGGGCCGCGACATCGGCGTGCTGGTGCGGACCAACGGCCAAGCCACGCTCGATGTGCTCTCCAAGGAGGAGCCGTCCGGCCTGAACCCGGACGAGACCGGACCCAGAACCCTCGGAACGGTGGAACTGCCTGACACACACGGCGAATGGCGGTACATCACCTACCCGGCGACCGGGTCCAATGTGCATTACTACCGCGTGACCGGCGCCGAGGGCGTCACCGTCGACTTCGACACCGTCATGTTCGCAGCCAAGGACAACCTCACCGCCCCTCGGTTCGAGCAGACCCGGGACCACTACTACTGGTGGCAGGACGTGGAGGCGTCGTTCGACCTGTCCGCGGTCGACGCGGGCGGTTCGGTCGTTTACTCGGCTGCCGGCCTCCCGGACGGAGCGTCGCTCGACGCCGAGACCGGGACCGTCACCTGGACGCCGACGCCCCAGGACCGCGGACGCCACCGGGTTCAGGTCGTCGCCGACGACGGCGAGTCCATCACGGCGCGCACCTTCGAGCTCGTGGTGTCCAAGAACCGGCCCCGCATGATCGAGGACGTGGTCGCCGACGGCACCGACGAGTACGCCGTCTACACCGCCGTCACCTACGAGCCGTACCTGGAGGCGCTCGCTGCGGTCAAGCAGGTCGCCCACGATGAAGGCACCGACGCGGAGTTCCGCGCCGCCTTCGACTCTCTGCTGGACGCCATCGACGCGCTCAGGCTGCTCAACCCGCGCCTGGAGGACGGGACGCTGGACTTCACCGGCATCGTCACGCCGACGGTGATCAACAAGAACGGGGTGCGCAACCTCGCCGACGACGATCACACCACGATCGGCGGCGACATGCTCGGCACCTTCTTCACGCTCGACTTCGGGCCGGACTACCGGGTCGCCGCATCGCAGTTCGACATGCGGGCGCGGAACCTGTTCCCCAACCGGTACCAGGGCGCGAACGTGTACGGCTCGCTCGACGGCGCCGAATGGACGCTGCTGACCGAGCGGGCGACCTCGAACACGTCCGACTGGGAGCACATCCCGGTCGTCGCCGAACAAGCCGGCGAGGAGTTCCGGTTCTTGAAGGTCCAGGTCGACATCCGCGGCGAGAAGACCGACCCGGCCTACCCCGACATCTTCTCGATCGCCGAGCTCCACATCCACGGCGAACGCTCCGAAGCGGTCAACGGCATCGCCGAGGCCTCGCTGTCCTCCGACGACGCGACCATCGGCCGTGTCACCACCGGTGATGAGGTCGCCGTGGCGTTCTCCAGTGAGGAGCCGATCAGCGACGTCTCGGTCACCATCGCCGGCCAGAGCGCCGAGGCCGTCAGCGACGACGGCAAGACCTGGACCGCCTCGACGGTGCTCGATGGCGTCACCGGCGGCCGGACGGTCATCGTCGGCATCGATCACACCACCGCCGACGGCGAGACCGCCGACACGTTCTACGGGACGACCGACGGATCGAAGCTGTGGGCGAGCGACCAGCGCGACTACCTCGATCTGGGCGCGCTCGGCGAGGTCGTCGACCTCAACGGCGACGCCGACTCGAACAAGTCCCGCCACGGGCTGAGGATGACCGACGACGACCTGGGCACCGCCAGCGACGTGCGCGCCGTCGACGGCGAGTACTACCTGATCTGGGACTTCAGCGACGGCGTGTCGGTCTCGCTCGACCGGGCAGAGCTGCGGCCGCGCCAGGACGGCTACGGTCTGTCCCGCATGTGGACCCAGACGCTCGAGGGATCGAACGACCTGGTCAATTGGACGCGGCTGACCAAGCCGTCCGAGACCACCCACGACTGGCAGAACCGTTCCTCGCTCGACGACGGCTCCTACCGGTACCTGCGGATCCGCAACGGCACCATCATCAGCGTCGCCGAGCTGCGGATCTACGGCGAGGTCCACCTCGACCTGGCCAAGCTGCTCGCCCGGGCTGAAGCGGTCGACCTGGGCCTGCACTCGCGGGCCTCGGCAATCCTGTTCACCCGGGAAGTAAAGGCGATCAAGGCGGCCGCCGAAGAGGACGGCGCGGACGAGCAGGCGCTCGCCGAGCGGCTCCTCGAGGCTTGGGACCTCCTGGAGGACCCGCCCTCGACGATCACGCCGGTCGCCCCGTCCTGGGTGGAGGCCAGCAGCCCGTCCTGGGACGACTCGCTCGATGCGGCCGCCAACGGCTGGGCCCTGTTCGACGGCGACCCGTCCACGTACACCGACACCAAGACGGCCGAAGGCTGGGTGCGGGTCCGCCCGGACGACGGCCGCGTCCTGCCCGTCGAGAGCGTCAAGGTCCAACCGCGCCCCGGACACGCGCACCGGGCCAACGGGTTCAAGGTCCAAGGCTCCAACGACGGAGGCAAGACCTGGGAGACGTTCCTGACCCTCTCGACGCCCGCCTCCAGCGGCTGGACCGAGTACCCGCTCGAGGCGCCTGTCAGCTACCAAGCGCTCCGGCTGTATTCGACGAACGGCTACACGAACCTGGCCGAGCTCCAGTTCCTCCGCGTCCCGGTGGACATCACCGGACTGGGTCTCCTCCTGGAGGAAACCGCCGCGCTGTCCGAGGCCGACTGGACCGCCGAGTCCTGGGCCGACCTGACCGAGGCCCGTAAGGCCGGGCTGGCCCTACGCGAGACCGGTGCCAACCCGACGCAGGCCGAGGTGGACGCCGCGACCGACGCGATCGCCGCAGCCGTGGCGGCACTCGTGGCCGCCGGGTGATCGAAGGGGTCGGACCGGTACCGGACACTGCTGGCAAATGGTCCGGCCCCTGTGCGTGACGTCGGCCTTCATCACCTGGTTGTGGGTGGTGCAGGCCGACGGTGCGTTTGGTGGGAGGGTGTCGGCGTCGCTGCGGGAGCCCGGGTTGGATTCGCCTCTGACTGCCTCCGATCGCCTCTGCAACCCGTTCTAGCAGGTCACAGCCGTTTCGACCTTCATAAGCGCCCGTCAGGGGAATGCGCCGGAATTACCAGCGGTTGTACGCGTACTCGTGGCGCGGATGCGGCTAGACCATGGTGATCAGGGCGTGCCCGGGTGGACGCCGTACGGACCCACGGCGGCCGGCTCCGCGTACACCTCGCTGCGGGTCTCCTCACTCATGTCGCTCCCCTTCCTTCCTCCGGCAGCCACTCCTCGCGGGCCAGCCAGCCGTCCTCCTTGCGGCGCTCGTCGATGCGCCGCCCGGTGCCCGAGCCGTCCGGCCACCACCACGGCTCCGTCACGCTCGGCGGCCTTGCGGGCCGGGATCCGCACGCTCCAGCCCGTCCGGTGCAGCTTTCAGGCACGCACCAAACGGATCATGTTCCAGGAGAGCGGCTCGAGTTCGGCCCGCAGGACGCCGTCGGTGACGGTGGTTCCGGTGGCGGGGTGCGGGACGACGCGGGCCGGCTGGTCCACGGTGTTGCGTGCCTCCGGGTCGGCGTCGGCCAGAACCAGGTGCTCCGCCACGGTGTGGGCCTCGATCCCACGCAGGTCGATCTCCAGCGGCAGGGCGGTGCTCTGCCCGCGGTTGACGGCGAAGACGGTGACCGCTCCGGTCTCGTCGTCGGTCACGGCGGTGGTGTGCAGCAGCGGCACCTCGCCGAACCGGGCGGTGGGGTACGTCGGGCTGTCCACCTCGACGCGCAGCACCCGGCCGCGCCCGTACGCCGACGCCTGGGCGAAGGGGAAGAAGGTGGTCTGCCGCCAGGCCGGGCCGCCCGGCTCGGTCATGATCGGCGCGATGACGTTGACAAGCTGTGCCAATGAGGCCGCGGTGACCCGGTCGGCGTGTCGCAGCAGGGCGATGAGCAGTGAGCCGAAGACCACGGCGTCCGTGACGGTGTAGACGTCCTCCAGCAGACGTGGCGCCTGCTGCCAGTCCTCGACCGGGTGCGGGTTGGGCCGCTTCTGGTACCAGACGTTCCACTCGTCGAAGGAGAGATTGATGCGCTTGCTCTTCTTCAGCCGGGCGCGGACGTGGTCGCAGGTGGCGACGACCGATTCGATGAAGTGCTCCATGTCGACGGCGGACGCGAGGAAGGAGTCCCGGTCGCCGTCGATCTCCTCGTAGTAGGCGTGCAGGGAGACATGGTCGACCAGGTCGTAGACCGCCTCCAGGACGGTGGCCTCCCACGCGGCGAAGGTCTCCATGCCGGAGTTCGAGCTTCCGCAGGCCACCACCTCCAGATCGGGCTGGATCATCTTCATGGCGCGGGCCGTCTCGGCGGCGAGCCGTCCGTATTCCTCGGCCGTCTTGTGGCCGATCTGCCAGGGGCCGTCCATCTCGTTGCCCAGGCACCACATCTTGATGCCGTACGGCTCCTTGCCCCCGTGGGCGACACGGCGGTCGGACAGCTCGGTGCCGCCCGGGTGGTTGCAGTACTCCAGCAGTCGTACGGCGTCCTCGACCCCGCGGGTGCCGAGGTTGACGGCCATCATGGGCTCCATGCCGGTCTTGGCACAGAAGTCGATGAACTCGCCGAGGCCGAACTCGTTGGTCTCGGTGGTCTTCCAGGCCAGGTCCAGCCGTGCCGGCCGCTCCTCGCGCGGTCCCACCGCGTCCTCCCAGCGGTAGCCGGAGACGAAATTGCCGCCTGGGTAGCGCACGGTGGTGACGCCCAGTTGCCGGACCAGGTCCAGGACGTCGTGGCGCAGACCGTCGGCGTCGGCCTGCGGGTGGCCGGGCTCGTAGAGGCCCGTGTAGACGCAGCGGCCCAAGTGCTCGACGAACGATCCGTACAGCCGAGGGTGGACGTCACCGATGCCGAAGGCCGCGTCGAGGGTGAAGCGTGCGACCGGGGTGGTGGTGCGGGGATCGGACATGACTGCCTTTCAAATTTGCGGACCCAGCAGGTGAGCGAAGTGAGTCATCAGAGAACGAGCGCACACACGACCGAGGGTGCGGAAATCGCCGGAGCAGCCTGTTCGAGGGCTCCCGTGTCGAGGACGCGCAGGGCGGCCATCGTGCCGCTGTGCTGGTTGGCGACCAGCAGATGACCGGCCGCGTAGGTCAGGCCTCGGGGCCAGGTGCCGCCGCTCGCCGTCTCGCCGATCGGTTCCGGGGTGGTGCCGGTGAGGCGGAAGGCGGCCACGGTGTCGGCGCCGCGGTTGGTCAGCCAGACGAAGCGCCCGCAGGGGGAGGCGACGATGCCGCCGGGCTGGTTGACGACGTCCCGGGCCTGGGTGGCGGGCACCGTGGCGACGGCCGTCAGGGTGCCCTTGGCGGTGTCGTACCGGTGGCAGGTGAGGGTCGAGGACAGCTCGTCCGCGCTGAACACCAGCTCCCCGCCGAGAACGAAGGCGAGGTGGCGAGGGCCGGAGCCGGCGCACAGCCGGTTCACCGCCGCCCGCTGGAGGGTTCCGGTGCGCGTGTCGAGCCGGTAGGTGAAGACCGCGTCGGCGCCCAGGTCGGTGGCGAGGACGTAACGGCCCGCCGGGTCGACGAGTACCTGGTGGGCGTGGCTGCCCTCCTGCCGGCCGGCCACCGGTCCTGACCCCTCGTGCACCGCGACGTGGGTCGGTTCGCCCACCCGTCCGTCTGCGCCGAGCCGGTGCACGGCCACGCTGCCGGGAGTGATGTCGTCGCCGTAGTTCGCGGTCAGCAGCCAGCCGCCGTCGGGGTGGACGGTGAGGTGGCACGGGTTCGCGCCCCCGCTGCTGACCGGTGCTCCCCGGGCGATCAGGGTGCCGTCGCCCTGCCGGGCGAGGGCGGTCACGGATCCGGAGGCTTTCTCGTTCGTGCTGTAGAGGACGTCCAGGAACGGGTGCGCGGCCAGGAAGGAGGCACCACTGACCGGCACGGGCGGCACCCCGCTGTCGTACGCCAGGTGGCCGGTCGCCGGATCGAGCCGCAGGGCGGCGACTCCGGTGCCGCCGCCCCCGCTGTCCGGGGTGTGGGAGCCGGTGAGGACGAGGGGCCGGTCGTCGGGGGTGCGGGTGGGCATAAGTGGTCCTTGAGCAGGTGCGGGGAGGCCGGGGGAGGTCAGCGGACGTTGTCGTCATGGTGGTCGAGGAGCCGCAGTTCGGAGCGCCGGGGCAGGCCCTCCCAGTCACCGGCGGTGCCGACCGCGAAGGCGCCCAGCAGGGCCGCCGTGCGCAGCCGCCGCTCGGGCGGCTCGCCCGCGAGGAGTTCGGCGAGGTACCCGGCGGCGAAGGCGTCGCCCACTCCGACGGAGTCGTGGACCTGGACGGGGATGGCGGGCTGCCGGTACCGCCGCCCGTCGATGAGCGCGTACGCGCCCTCGGCCCCCGTCTTGATCACGGCGGAGGCGGGGCCGAAGTGGCAGATACCCTCGGCGAGTTTGTCCGGGTCCTCTGTGCCGTCCACCGCGAGTCCCGCCTCGTGCGGTCCGGCGAAGACCAGGTCGCTGCGGCGCAGCAGCGGCAGCAGGGCGGCCCGGGCATCCGCCTCGCTCCACAGCAGGGAACGGAAGTTGATGTCCAGGGACACGGTCACCCCGGCGCCTGCGGCGATGTCCACGGCCCGGGTGACGGCCCGGGCGGGGCTGTCACCCAGCGCGGGCGTGATGCCGGTGACGTGCAGGACCGTCGCCCGGGCGATGAGGTCCTCGGGGATGTCCTCGGGGGACAGCCGGGCACCGGCGGTGTGGGCGCGGTAGTAGCGGGTGCGGCTGTGGCCGGCGGTGCGCTGCTCCTTCAGCAGCAGCGAGGTGGGAGCGGCGTCGCGTACGGCGACGGCGGTGACCCCTTCGGCCCGCAGTTCGCGCAGGATGAGGTCGCCGAGCGCGTCGTCGCTGACGCGGCTGATCCAGGTGGCGCTGCCGCCGAGCCGGCTGACTCCGACGGCGACGTTCGACTCCGCTCCGGCCACCCCCAGGCGCAGGTCCGCCCCCAGGGCGAGGGGGCCGGGCCGGAACGCGGACAGCACCCCGAGAGCCTCGCCGACCGTCACAAGACAGGGCTCCTTCTGCCGGCCGCTCACCGGCCGGCCTCTTCGGTCCGGGGGCCAGGGGCCCGCATGGTGGCGCCGACCGCGTCGAGCAGGTCACGCGCCCTCGCGGTGAGGGACTCCAGTGGCCCGGAGTCCGGGGCCCGGTCCGCCCCGCGCAGCAGCGGGGAGCCGATTCCCACGGCGCATGCTCCCGCGTCGACGTACTCGCGGGCGTGGGCGATGTCGACACCGCCGACGGCCATGAGCGGGATCTCCGGCAGCGGCGCACGCAGTTGGCGCAGGTGCCCGGGGCCGCCGGTCGAGGCGGGGAACAGCTTGACGGCGGCGGCACCGGCCCGCCAGGCCGCGGCCACCTCGGTCGGCGTCCAGGCGCCCGGATAGCACGGCACACCGCTCTTCGCGGCGCCGCGCACCACGTCGGCATCGACGACCGGCGCCACCAGGAACTCGGCGCCGGCCGCGAGCGCTTCCCGGGCCTGGCCGCAGCTCATGACCGTGCCCGCGCCCACCGCGACCTCGGGCCCGAGGTCGTCGCGGATCCAGGCCAGGGCGTCGAGTGCGTCGCGGGTGGTGAGGGTGATTTCCAGGCAGGTGATACCGCCGGCCGCGAGCGCCCGGGCCGCGGCGGGCAGCCCGGAGGCGTCGGCCGACCGGAGGATGGCCATCACCCGGGTCCGGCCGAGCTGCGGGGTGAGGGCGGGGCGGTCCATCACCCCACCCTGCGGGTCGTGTCGGTGCCCTGGACGTCGGTCATGTTCGTCGTGCCTTTCAAGTTGCTCGCGGGAAACTGACGATATGCCAGTTGGCTGCTGACTCACTTGAGTCCGGAGGTGGCGATTCCGGAGACGAAGCCGCGCTGCATGATCAGGAAGAGCACGAGCACCGGGATCACGTACATCACGGCGCCTGCGGCGACGAGGTTGGACATCGGCATGCCCTGTGCGTTGACGTAGCCGTTGGCGAGCTTGACCGTGAGGGTGGTGTGCGCGTCGTCCAGCAGCAGCGCGGGGCCGATGTAGTCGCCCCATGACCAGCTGAAGGACAGGATCAGGCTGGCGGCGATGACCGGCCACGACTGCGGCAGGAAGATCCGCAGGAAGATCCGGAAGGTACCGCAGCCGTCGACGATCGCCGCCTCCTCCAGTTCCTTCGGCATGTTGCTGAAGAACTGCCGGAACAGGAAGATCAGGAACGGTGCGCCGGACAGCCCCCACAGCACCCACGGCATATAGGTGTTCAGCAGGTGGAGCTTGGCGAACATCAGATAGGTCGGGATGAGGGTGATGACCTGCGGCAGCATCATCGTCGACAGCAGCACCGCGAAGATCACCCGCTTGCCCGGGGCGGTCAGCCGGGCGAAGCCGAATCCGGCCCAGGCCGAGGCGAGGGTGACCAGAACGGCGTAGATGCCGGCGATCGTCAGGGAGTTGCGCGCATAGCCGAGGTAGTCGAACGCGTTCAGCGCCTGCCGGAAATTGTCCAGGTTCGGGTGGTGCGGCCACCAGTGGATGGGCATGACCCGCAGTTCCGACGCGTCCTTGAGAGCGGTGATCGCGAGCCAGCCGAAAGGGCTGAGGAAGAGGACGAGCAGTGCCACAAGGAGCATGTAGACGGCGTTGCGCCGGGCGAACACCATTACGCGTCTCCCATCGTGCGGGGCTTGTCCTTCGCCGGCTCCGCTTCCACCGTGTAGAAGACGGCGCCCTTGCTCACCTTGAACACCAGGAAGGTGATGACGACGATGAACGCGAAGAGCACCCACAGCATCGCTGAGGCATAGCCGTAACGTCCGTTGGCGAAGTACTGGGCGAAAACGTTGATCATGTAGAAGTAGTTGCTCTCGGGGACGGACGTCACGCCCGCCGGGGTGGGGTTGAGTGCGATCAGCAGCGGCGCGAAGCTCTGCAGCGCTCCGATGATCCCGGTGACGACCTGGAAGAAGATCACCGGGGAGAGCAGGGGCAGGGTGATCCGGGTGAAGGACTGCCAGGAACTGGCACCGTCGACCCGCGCCGCTTCAAGAAGTTCCTTGGGGATGTCCTGGAGCCCGGCGAGCGAGATGATCATGACGTTGCCGACACCCCACATCGTCAGGGTGATCAGCACCCAGCGGGCGTAGGGGTCGATCAGCCAGGGAACGCCGTTGATGTTGAGGACGTCCAGGACGCCGTTGGCGGCCCCCGAGTCCCGGTCGAAGATCAGCTTGAAGGTGAGCGCCGCGCCGACCGGCGGTACGACCGCGGGCAGGTACAGCAGGGTGCGGAACAGGCCACGGGAGCGGATCGGCTGGTTGACCAGGACCGCCAGCATCAGCCCGGCCACGATCGACAGCGGCACGGTGATGCCGGTGAACAGCGCGGTCCGGCCGAGGGAGGCCATGGTGTCCGGGTCGGAGAAGACCTCCTTGTAGTTCGCCAGACCGATGAAGCTGGTGCGCTGGGAGAGTCCGTCGGAGTTGGTGAAGCTCAGCCACAGCGCGTACAGGAGCGGGTAAGCCGTCAGCCCCAGGAATCCCAGCACCCACGGGCCGGTGAACGCGTAGAACGCCCATGCCCTGCGCTTGCTGAGGGACAGTCGTCTGCGTGCCGGGCGGGCGGCCGACCCCGGAGACGGGGACGGCACGGCCCGGGCGGTGTCTCCGGTGAGCTGACCGGTACTCACCCCACCAGCTCCTTGCCCGCGGCGATCGCGTCGTTCATCTGCGAGTTCAGCGCGTCCGCGACCTTCCCGGCGGAGGTCCCGGACCTGACCGCACCCGGCAGCACCTTGTTGATCACCGCGTCCAGGGCGGTCGCCTGGGCGTACGGGGTGACGGTCATCGTCTGGAAATACGGGAGCTCCCGCTGCTGGACGGCGTAGGACTGCTTCTGGAACGGCTGCGCCTTCGGCATCATCGGGCGCAGCGACTTCAGGGTCGGGATGCCCCAGCCGCTGCCGGCCCGGTCCTTGGCCGGCTGGCCTGCGAAGTACCACTCGAAGAACTTCCAGGCGGCGTCCTTGTTCTTGGCGCCCGTGGGGATCCAGTAGCCGGTGGCACCGAAGGTGGGGCTGATGCGGTGGCCGCCCATCTGTGGGGCGGGCGCGAACCGCGTCACCTCGGCGATCTTCGGGTCGCCGCCGATCAGCCCGCCGAACCAGTAGCCGCTGCCGGACATGGCCAGCCGGTTGGCCTGGTAGGTGGGCCAGTCCCAGCCGTCCGGGTTCGGGTTGGCGGGGCTGGGGCCGATGTTGGCCTTGGCGTACTCCAGGTACCAGCTCAGTCCCTTCATCGCCTCGGGCGAGGAGAAGTCGACGGAGGCGAGGCCATCGGCGAACAGCTTGCCGCCGGCCGAGGCGGTCAGGTGCATGAACGTGGGCAAGGTGCCGGGCCCGGCGCTCAGCCCGTACACCTTCACCTTGCCGAGCCGGCGTTTGACCAGCCGCTTGCCGAGGTCCAGCCACTCGTCGCAGGAGAGCGGCTCGGTGTCGCTGGGTTGGTCCAGCTTCGCGGCGTCGAACATGTCGGTGCGGTACCAGAACATCCCATCCTGGGAGTAGTCCTTCGTCATGCCATAGCGCGGGCCCGCCCCCTGCTTGTCTCCATCGAAGCGCCAGAGGTCGTTGACCGGGTCGAGGTCGGAGGTCTTGAGGACCGAACTCTCGGCGAAGTAGGGGTCCAGGTCGGCCATCAGGCCGCGGGCGGCGAAGTACGGCGTGTCCAGCGCACCGAAGCCGCGCACCACGTCCGGCGGGTTCTTGCTGGCCAGCATGGCGTTGAGCTTGGTCTGGTCGAAGGCGAGGTAGGTGATCTTCACGCCCAGCACCTGTTCGGCGGCCTGGATGGTCTTCTTGTCCTCGTCCTTGGCCATGACGGTGAGCGTCGACGCGCCCTTCTTGGTGCCGGAGCCGGAGCCGTCGTCGACGGAGGCGGCACATCCGGGCAGTGCCGCGGCGGCGAGCGTGACACCGGCGGTGGTGGCGAGGAAGTCGCGCCGTCCGAGGGCGCTTCTGGCGGCAACGGACATGTCGTGACCTTTCATACAGGTGGCAGCGGGGCTGCGGGGCGGATCGAGGGCCGATGCGCGGCGGGAATTCCGATGCGGAGATCTGCGGGGCACTCCGCCGGGGCAAGGCAGGAGTGAGGCGCCGGCTCGCCCCTGAGGCGCGCGGGAGCGTGCCGGGGTACAGCCGGGTGGCCGCCGCCGAGCGGCCGGCAGGCCGACGGGGCAGTCGTGACGCGGCCTTGCGGACGGACCTTTGAGGACGCCGGGGTACGGGGACGCAGAGCGGCTTCGGGTGGTCGCCGTGCGGACGATGTCCGGGCCGGGGGCGGGTCTCGCCGGGGTCGGCTCCGGGGGCAGGCATCTGTTCGTCGCGGGGGCGCCTGGTTCCGCCGCCCTGGGGGCGTGGTGCGCGGGACGCGTCCCGGTGAGGTTGCCCCTGGCCCTGTACGGCGCCGCCCCGGTGAGGCGGTCGTTGCTGCCGCCGTACGCGGCCAGGAGTGGATGTCCGCGCCGTCGCGCGGAACGGGTTCAGAGGGCGTGAAGCTCGCCGGGAAGTGGCTCCGGCTGCGGCCCGCGTCGTGATCGCGCCGAGCTCAGGCGGCGGCCCGCCTGATGCGTGAAAACGGTTTCTTTCGACTTCTTGCCTGTATAGGCGCAGGTAAACGGCGTCGCGGCCGCCCAGGGAACCTCCCGGAACGCTTCATCGCACTCCTCACGGATGGTCGGAGCTAGTCGACTTGTCATGTTTCGACTGAGTATTAGGCGTATCTCCCGTTTTGCCCAGACATAGTGCTTGTGGCCCCGTGGGAAACCGGTTGACTGAAGCTTTGGCGAACGTTAGGTTGTGGCGCCAGAGGGCGTCAAGAGATCCGACACGCACTCGGTAACCGGTTGCCGAAACAGTTACCGCGTGCCGTGCGTTCCCTACGGGAGAGGGAGGCTGCCGAGGTGGCTGAGCAGCCGGTTCGGGCAAGGCTGGTGGACGTCGCCCGCGAGGCAGGAGTCTCCAAGGCCACCGTGTCCAAGGTGCTCAACGGCCGGGAAGGTCTGTCCGTCCGGCCAGAGACCCGACGGCGCGTACACGAGGTCGCCCAGGCGCTGGGCTACCGTCCCCACTCAGGGGCCCGGGCGCTGGCGGGCGCCAGCACGCACGTCCTGGCCCTGCTGGTCCCCGCCCTCGCCAACCCCACGTACGTCACCGTCGCCCGCGGCGCCTACCAGCGCGCCCGCGAGCTGGGCTATCTCTCCCTGCTGGCCGAGGACTTCGACGGGCAGGAAGCCGACGAGTCCTTCAACGACCTGGTGCAGGAGGGCCGTGTCGACGGGCTGCTCATCGCCTCCGCGCGCCCCGGTCACCCCCTGCTGGACGCGCTGAGCCGCAGCCCGGTCCCGCATGTCTTCCTCAACCGCTCGGTGGAGGGCTCCGGCCGGAACGTCACCATGGACGTGGCCCGTTCCAGCGTCACCGCCCTCGACCACCTCCACTCCCTCGGTCACCACGCTGTCGGCCATATCGCGGGCCCGCCGGGCATCACCCCCAGTGAGGCCCGCAAGGAGGCGTTCCTGCGGCGCGCCGGGGAACTCCGGCTCGCCGCCGCTCCGGTCGCCTCCGGGGACTTCACCGAGGACGGCGGTGTGTCCGCGGCACTGCGACTGCTGCGTCCGGCCGACGGTGGCACGCCCCCGCCGGTCACCGCGCTCTACACCAGCTCCCTGGCGCAGGCGATCGGCGCCATGGCGGCGATCCGGGGCCTCGGTCTGCGGATCCCTGAGGACGTCTCGGTGGTCGGGAACGACGATCTGCCGGTCGCCGGCCACCTCTCCCCGCCGCTGACCACCGTGGCGATGCCCCTGTACGAACTGGGCACCGCGGCCGTCGATGCTCTGGTAGCCGCCATCCAGGGGGTGCCAATGGGAGATGTCGTCGTACCGACCGAGCCGCGCCTGATGCTGCGCGGTTCCACGGCAAGAGCGGGAGAAACACCATGAGTCGCACCGGCCTCGCGCGCTTTCCGGGCCGTACGGCCCTGCTCACCGCCGCCGCCTCCGGCATCGGCGAAGCCACCGCCCATCGCCTCGCCGCGGAAGGGGCGTCGGTCCTCGTCACCGATGTGGACGCCGAGGGCGCCTGCCGTGTGGCCGAGGAGATCAGCGCCCAGGGAGGACAGGCCCGGCACCGCGAGCTCGACGTCACCTCACCCGACGCGTGGACCGCGGCCGTCGAGGCGGTGACGTCCTGGACCGGGCACCTCGACGTCCTGCACCTCAACGCCGGCCGGAACCGGTCCGGGGCGGCGCACGAGCTGGACGACGCCGCGTGGCACGACCAGCTACGGCTCTGCCTCGACTCGGTGTTCTACGGCGTCCGGGCCGCGGTCCCCCCGCTCCGGACTGCCCGGGGCGCGGTGGTGATCACCTCGTCCGTGCACGCGGCCATCGGCTTCAAGGGCTTCCCCGCGTATGCGGCGGCCAAGGGCGGCATCGGCGCCCTGGTACGCCAGCTCGCCGTCGAGTACGGCGGTGAGATCAGGTTCAACTCCGTCCTTCCCGGCGCCGTGGTCACGGCCCTGTGGGCGCATACACCGCCGGAGTCCCAGGCCCGGACCGCCGCGTGTGCGCCGGTCGGCCGGCTCGGCAGCCCCGAGGACATCGCGGCAGCCGTGGCCTTCTTCGCCTCCGACGACGCCTCGTTCGTCACCGGCCAGAACCTGCTCGTGGACGGCGGCCGCAGCATCAGCTCCCAGGAATAGCCCGGGCGGCCGACTGTCCGGCAGACGGTCCGCGAGACCGCTCACTGCCTGGCCGACCCCCAGCCCGCACGCCCCCTACCCGCAGCCATCGGCCCCAGGGCCGTGCAACAGGACCCGGAGGTCCGCACCGTGAAGATCACTGGCTACGAACTCTTCCTCGTCGAACCACGGTGGCTCTTCCTGCGCGTCGACACCGACGAGGGCGTCTCCGGCTGGGGAGAGCCCATCGTCGAGGGCAGGGCGCACACCGTGGCGAGGTGCGTCGAGGAGATGTTCGACTATCTAGTGGGGCAGGACCCGGCCCGCATCGAGGAGCACTGGCAGATGCTCGCCAAGGGCGGTTTCTACCGCGGGGGTGTCGTGCTCAACAGCGCCCTGGCCGGCATCGACCAGGCCCTGTGGGACATCGCTGGCAAGACCCACGGTGTGCCGGTGTACCAACTGCTTGGCGGCCATGTGCGCGACCGGGTACGCGTCTACGGCTGGGTCGGCGGCAAGACTCTCCAGGATCTGGCCGACGCGGCGGCCGCACAGGTCGCCAAGGGCATGACCGCGGTCAAGCTCAACCCCTGCGGACAACTGGAGCCGCTCGCCACGGCCGCCGCGATCCACGCCATCGTGGACAGCGTGACCACGGTACGCGAGGCCATCGGCCCGGACCGCGACGTGGCACTGGACTTCCACGGCCGCTTCAGCGGCGCGATGTCCCGGCGCGTCCTGCCGTTGCTGGAGCCGCTGCTGCCGATGTTCGTGGAGGAGCCGGTACTGCCCGAGTTCTCCCGGGACCTCGGCGCGGTGGTGCGCTCCACCTCGATCCCCATCGCGACCGGTGAACGGCTGTACTCTCGCTGGGACTTCCGTTCCGTCCTGTCGGACGGCATCGCCGTGGCGCAGCCGGACATCAGCCACGCCGGCGGTATCTCCGAGACCCGGCGGATCGCCTCGATGGCGGAGGCGTACGACGTCCTGGTGGCGCCGCACTGCCCGCTCGGCCCGATCACGCTGGCCGCCAGCCTGCAACTCGACTTCGCCACACCCAACTTCCTCATCCAGGAACAGGCGCTCGGCATCGGCTACGGCGACAGCAGCGGGCTGCTGGACTATCTCGTGGATCCCGAGACCTTCGCGTTCCGCGACGGCTACATCGAGCGCCCGACCGCACCGGGTCTGGGCATCACGATCGACGAGGCCGCGGTCCGGGCAGCCGCCGAACGCGGCCACCGCTGGCGCAACCCGGTATGGCGCAACGCGGACGACTCGCTGGCGTCCTGGTAGCGGAACGGCTCCCGGGCAGCGGGCACACGATGTCTGTGCGCGGGTCCGAGCTCCCACTCCGGAGCGGACCGCATACTGGTGCGCGGCGCGGCCACCGGCCCCTCGTGGCGGCCCGTACCCCACCTCTGTGAAGATCGGGCTTCCGGTGGCGGCAGTCGCCGGGGTTCACCGGCAGCTCGTCCAGTAGCGGTCCGTCCCGGGACCGTCGGGATGAACGGCGCGACGGTGCACGTTGCGCCAAGCGCCGCCGGTACCCGCCGTGGACACGGCCCGACACCGTCCCGCACCCCGGACAAACGGCCTGCCACGTCGCGGTACGCGCCGAAAAGCACGCTGAAGTCACACGAACACCCATCCTTCCAGGCACCCGTGACGCCCAGTCACGGCTCCGCAGAGAGTGGATCAGAACCGTATGTCGCGGCCACGGTCATCGCACCCTGGCCGGAAGGAAGCCAAATCACATGAAGACCTGATGAAGCATCAGTAGGGTACTTATTCCGGATTCAAATGGTTGCGTCCATAGCGTCTCTGGGTGCTATCTCCTACTTGTGGCCTTGTTTTTCGGGAACTGCCCTGGAAAACTACTGGGCAAGAGAGGAACGGCAAAGGCAAGTCCATTATTCTCTCTGATTCCCATGGCGGTTCGGACAGTAATCCGAGAAGGAGAGCAATGGGTATTCGTATTCGATTGGCGACCGGGCTTCTGCTGGCCGCGACTGCGGGCGGGGTGGTGGTCGGTCTCGCGCCGGCAGCCGGGGCCTCCCCGGTGGTCGAGGCCTGCAAGGCCCGGGCCCAGTACTGGACGGAAGAGACCCGAATACTCCACATGTGCAGGCACAAGGACGGCTCGGACGGCATCGCCGCGGGCTGGTGGGTCTGGATGTATAGCTGAGGTTTCCTTGCCGGGCAACGTCCCGGTATCCGCCTCTTTCCTGTTCGGCGGCCCGGTCACTGGCCTCGATCATTCACGTGCGCGCGCCGGCCTGGGGTGGTCGGTCGGGGTTGAGGATTCGTCCTGGTTCGTCCTTCGGGTG
>NZ_JACTVI010000122.1 GCF_014495685.1 Streptomyces sp. TRM68367
AGCCGGGTTCGTGGGGCGTTGGGGGTGGAGCTGTCGATCCGGGAGTTGTTCGACGCGCCCACCGTCGCCCGCCTGGCCACCGTCCTCGCCCGGGCCGAGAGCGGACGCACCCCGATCACACCCGCCCCGTCGCGCCCGCGGAAGCTGCCCCTGTCCTACGGACAGCGGCGGCTGTGGATCATCAACCGCTTCGAAGGATCGGACGCCACCTACAACACGACCCTCTCCCTGCGGCTGTCCGGGTCTCTCGACGTGGCCGCGCTGCGGACCGCGTTGGCGGACGTGGTCGTGCGGCACGAGGTGCTGCGGACGGTGTTCGCGGAGGACGAGGACGGTCCGTACCAGGTGGTGCGGGAGGACTCGGCCGTGGACCTGGTCGTGGAGCCGGTGTCCGAGGCGGAGCTTGCGGGCCGGTTGCGGGAGGCGGCCGGGCTCGGCTTCGACCTGTCGGCAGAAGTGCCCCTGCGGGCCCGGCTGTTCGAGTCGGCCGCGGACGAGCACGTGCTGTTGCTGGTGATGCACCACATCGCCGCCGACGGCTGGTCGATGCCGGTGATTCTCCGCGACCTCTCCCACGCCTACCGTGAACGAGCCGCCGGACAGGCGCCCGAGATGAAGCCCCTGCCGGTGCAGTACGCCGACTACACGTTGTGGCAGCGCGAGGTGCTCGGCGCGGAGGACGACCCGGACAGCGTGGCCTCGCGTCAACTGGAGTACTGGACCGAGCAGTTGCGCGACCTGCCGGAGGAGCTGGAGCTGTCGGCCGACCGGCCCCGGCCCGCCACCGCCAGCCATCGCGGCGGTACGGTCGAGTTCGCCATCGACGAGGAGGAGTACACCCGGCTGACCGCCTTCGCGCGCCGGCACCGCGCCAGCACCTTCATGGTGCTGCAGGCGGCCGTCGCGGCGCTCCTCTCCCGTGTCGGCGCCGGCGCGGACATCCCCCTCGGCACCCCCGTCGCGGGCCGTACCGACGACGCGCTGGACGACCTGGTCGGCTTCTTCGTCAACACGCTGGTGCTGCGCACCGATGTCTCCGGGTCCCCGACCTTCGCCGACCTCGTGGCCCGGGTACGGGAGACGGACCTGGCGGCCTACGCCCACCAGGACATCCCGTTCGAACGGCTGGTGGACGCCGTCGATCCGCAGCGGTCGCTCGCCCGCCACCCGCTCTTCCAGGTGATGCTGTCCCTGGCGGGGGCGGACCGTCCGGCACTCGACGGGCCGGTGGCGCTTCCCGGCCTCACCGCGACCCCTCAGCCGGTGAGCACCGGCGCCGCCGCCTTCGACCTGCTGTTCGGCTTTGGGGAACGGCACGACGACAGCGGCGCCCGCGCCGGGCTGTCCGCCCTGCTGGAGTACAGCACCGACCTCTTCGACGCCGAGACCGCCCGCTCGCTCGCCGAGCGGTTCCAGCGGCTGCTGTCCTGCGTGCTGGCCGACCCCGACCAGCGGGTTGACCGCATCGACATCCTCACACCGCAGGAGCGGCACGAGCTGATCCACGTGTGGAACGACACCGACCGCGAGCTGCCGGGCGGCACCTGGCCCGAGCTCTTCGAGGCGCAGGTGGCCGCCACACCGAACCGTACGGCCGTCGTGGACGGCGACACCGGGCTGAGCTACACGGAACTGAACCAGTGGGCGAACCGCTTCGCCCACCGGCTCATCGCCCTGGGCGTACGGCCCGAACAGTTCGTCGCCGTGGCCCTGCCACGCACCGCCGACCTGGTCGTATGCCTGCTCGGCCTGCTCAAGGCCGGCGCCGCCTACCTGCCCCTCGACCCCAACTACCCGAACGAGCGGCTGGAGTTCATCCTCGCCGACGCCGAGCCCGACCTCCTGGTGACCACCACGGAACTGGCCGCGCGGCTGCCGCGTACCGATGCCGCCCGGTTGCTCGTCGACGACCCGGACACGATCCGTGCGCTCGAGCAGGAGCCGGCCACCGACCCCACCGACCGCCACCGCAACGCACCGCTGAGCCCGGACGGGGTGGCCTACGCGATCTACACCTCCGGCTCCACCGGCCGTCCCAAGGGTGTCGTGGTGCCGCACTCCGGCCTGGCGAGCCTGGCCGTGGGCCACGCCGAGAAGTTCGCCCTGGACGCCGACAGCAGGCTGCTCCAGCTGGTCTCGCCCAACTTCGACGCGGCCGTCGGCGACTTCGTGATGACGCTGCTCACCGGCACCACGCTGGTGCTCGGCCCGGTGGAGGGCCACGTCGGCGGCCACGAGCTGGCCGAACTGATCCGCCGCCACGGGATCACGCACATCACGAGCACCCCGGCCCTGCTCAGCACCCTGGAGCCGGAGACGGTACCCGGCCTGCGCGGGGTACTGATGGGCGGCCAGTCCTTCCCGGCGGACCTGGCCGCCCGGTGGGCCCGCGCCGGCGTACGCGTGGTCAACGTCTACGGCGTCACCGAATCCACCGTGGTCACCACCATGAGCGAGCCTCTGCGCGGCGACGCGGTCCCCGACGCCGGCCGGCCCATCCCCAACGACCGCCTCCACATCCTGGACCCCGGTCTGCAGCCGGTGCCGGACGGTGTGATCGGCGAGGGCTACCTCGCCGGAGCGGGACTCGCCCGCGGCTATCTGCGTCGGACGCGACTGACCGCGCAGCGCTTCGTGGCCGACCCGTTCGGGCCACCCGGCAGCCGTATGTACCGCACCGGCGACCTGGTGCGCCGCAACGCCCGAGGCGACCTGGAGTTCGTCGGGCGCAGCGACGAGCAGGTGAAGATCCGCGGGTTCCGCGTGGAACTCGGCGAGATCGAGGCGGTACTGGCCCGGCACCCGGCCGTGGCCCAGTGCCTGGTCCTGATGAGCACCGACGCACAGGACACGCGCCGGCTCGTCGCCTACGCGGTGCCCGGCGGACCGCAGCCGACGCCCGAGTCGGAGGAACTGCGCCGTCACCTGGCCGGGAGCCTTCCCGAATACATGGTCCCCGCTGCCGTCGTCCTGCTCGACGCCTTCCCCCTGACGCCCAACGGCAAGGTCGACCGCAGGGGGCTCCCGGTTCCGGACTTCGACGCCGCCTCGGGCGGACGTGGTCCGCGGGATGCGCGGGAGGCGGCCCTGTGTGCCCTGTACGAGGAGGTCCTGGGCCTTGAACGGGTCGGAATCGACGACGACTTCTTCGCCCTGGGCGGCGACAGCATCATGTCCATCCAGCTGGCCAGCCGGGCCGGCCGGGCGGGCCTGGTCGTCTCCGCCAAGGACGTCTTCGAGCACCGCACCGTGGCGGCCCTCGCCGAGGTGGCCGAGGAGGCCGCGGACCAGGAGACCGAGGCGGCGGGCGACGCCGTCGGTGCCCTGCCGCCGACGCCGATCATGCGGTACTTCGCCGAACTCGGAGGTCCCTTCGAGATGCTGAACCAGTGGCGGCTCCTCGCGGCGCCCGACGACTGCGAGGAACACCGGCTGCGCGAGGTCGTGCAGGCGCTGCTCGACCACCACGACGCGCTCCGGCTGCGGGTGCGCAAGGACCCGAACGCTCCGGCCGAGGGCCCGGGTGCGGGCGACGGTTTGCAGATGGACGTCCAGGAACCCGGTGCCGTGCGGGCAGCGGACTGCGTCCGGCGGGTGGACCTGAGCGGGCTTGAGGAGGCCGATGCGCGCACGGCGATGGCCGAGCACGCGCGCGCCGCGCGGGAGCGGCTCAGCCTCGACCAGGGGCTGATCCTCCAGGTCGTCTGGTTCGACCGCGGACCCGACGAGCCCGGATTCGTCCTGGTGGTCGCCCACCACCTCGCCGTCGATCCGGTGTCCTGGGCCATTCTCCTGCCCGGCCTCGTCGAGGCCTGGCAGGACGTCACCGCCGGGCGTCCCCCGCGGCTCCAGTCGGCCGGCACCTCCCTGCGCCAGTGGGCCCAGCGGTTCGAGGAATGGGCGCTGGACCCGGAGCGGCTGGACGAACTCGCCTACTGGGCCGGTCAGTTGGACGGCGCCCAGCCCCTCCTGGAGCGCGGCGGACGCGACTGGGAGACGGAGACCAACGAGAACGCCGAGGTCGTGTCGGTCACGGTCCCGGCCGACGTGACCCGAACGGTGCTGACCACCCTCCCCGAGGCGTTCCACGCGAGCGTCGACGACGTACTCCTGGCGGCGCTCACCCTGGCGCTGGCCGCCAGGCGCGGCGGCAGCGGCCCGGGGGTGCTGGTGGACGTCGAGTCCCACGGCCGGGAGGAAGACGTCATCGCCGGTACGGACCTCTCGCGCACCATGGGCTGGTTCGCGGCCATGGCCCCCGTCCGGCTCGACGCCGGAAGCTACGACCTGACCGAGGCGATGGCGGGCGGAGCCGCCGCCGGCCGGGTACTCCGGCGGATCAAGGAACGCCGCAGGTCGGCACCGCACCACGGTCTGGGGTACGGCGCCCTGCGCTATCTCAACCCGGACACCGCCGCCGACCTCGCCGCACGGCCGCAGGCGCAGATCGGCTTCAACTACCTCGGGCGCAGCGGCAAGGCCGACTCCCGCCGGCCCGCGGGCGGGCTGCGTGGGGCCCTCGGCGACTGGGCCGTGCTCGGTGATCTCGAGGGTATCGGCGGCCAGGACCCGGCCATGCGGATGCCGCACGAACTGGAGATCGCGGCGGTCACCCGGGACCGGGTGGAGGGGCCGGAACTCCAGGCGCACTGGGTGTGGCCCCGCGGCCTGTTCGACGAAGCCGAGATCCGGGCCCTCGCCGAGGCGTGGATCCGGGCGCTGCACGCGCTCGCCGAGCACGCCCAGGGACCCGAAGCCGGCGGCTGGACGCCGTCGGACGTGGCCCTGGCCGAACTGAGCCAGAGCGAGATCGACTTGCTGGAAGCCGAGTGGAGGACGACGAAATGAGCCAGTCGGGCCTGGAGGACATCCTCCCCCTGTCCCCGCTTCAGGAAGGCATGCTCTTCCACAGCGTCTACGACGCGACGGCGCCGGACGTCTACGCCGCGCAGCTCGCCGTGGACCTCGACGGTCCGCTGGACCGCGACGCCCTGCGCGCGGCGGCGTCCGGACTGCTCGCCCGGCACGGCAACCTGCGCGCGGGCTTCCGCTACGAAGGGCTGAACCGCAGCGTGCAGATCGTGCCGCGGCAGGTGACCCTGCCCTGGCGGGAGGTGGACCTGACCGGGACACCCGAGGACGAGCGCGCGACGGCCGCCGACGCCGTGACCGCCGAGGAACGCGGCCGGCGCTTCGACCTGGCCCAGCCGCCCCTGCTGCGCTGCACCCTGGTGCGCATGGGCGAGCACAGCCACCGCTTCGTGCTGACGTTCCACCACATCCTCATGGACGGCTGGTCGCTGCCGATCGTGTGGCGGGAACTGCTCGCCCTGTACCGCGGCCGGGGCGTGGCCCGGGAACTGCCCGCGGTGCGCCCCTTCCGCGAGTACCTGGCCTGGCTGGCACGCCAGGACCGGTCGGTCTCCGCGGTCGCCTGGCGCGAGGCACTCGCCGGGTCCGACGGCCCGACGCTGGTGGCACCCGACGTCGGCGACCTCCCCGTCACGCCGGGGCAGATCCACGCCGAGCTGTCCGCCGACCGCACGGCGGCGGTCACGGCATGGGGCCGTGAGCAGGGCCTCACCCTCAACACCCTGGTGCAGGGCGCCTGGGCGCTGGTGCTGGCCCACATCACCGGCCGCAGCGACATCACCACCGGCGTCACCGTCTCCGGCCGCCCCTCCGAGGTCGACGGCATCGAGGGCATGGTGGGCCTGTTCATCAACACCGTGCCGATGCGCGCACGGCTGCGCCACACCGAGCCGGTGGCGGACTTCCTTCGGCGGCTGCAGGCCGAGCAGACCGCCATGATGCCCCACCAGCACCTGGGCCTCGCCGAGATCCAGGCCGAGGCCGGACTCGGCGGACGGGCCCGTCTCTTCGACACCCTGGTGGTCTTCGAGAACTACCCCTCGGGCCCTGATGACGGCGGCGAGCCGCGCCGCGGCGGCGGGCTGCGCGTCACCCGGGTCGCCGGACACGACGCCACCCACTACCCGCTCGCCCTCATCGCCGGACCGGGACAGACCCTCTCGCTCCGCCTCGACCACCGCCCCGACGCCGTGGGCGCGGACGCCGCGCGCACCGTGCTCGACCGGGTGGTGCGGGTCCTGGAGACCCTCGCCGACGGCTCGGACACACCGGTGGGCAGGCTCGACCTGCTCCTGCCCGGCGAACGGGACAGGATCCTCGGCGAGAGCACCGGCAGGCGTACCCCCGCCCAGGAGGCCACGCTGCCCGGCCTCTTCGAGCGGCAGGCCGCCCGCACGCCGGACCGCACGGCCGTGATCAACGGCGCACAGCGGCTCGGTTACGCCGAACTGGACGCCCGGGCCGACCGGCTCGCCCGCCATCTGCTCGCACACGGGGCCAGGCCGGAGCGGGTCGTCGCCCTGTGCCTGCCCAGGGGCACGGACGCGGTGGTGGCACTGCTCGGCGTGCTCAAGACCGGGGCGGCGTATCTGCCCGTCGACCCCGCCTACCCCGCCGACCGCATCGCCTTCATGCTCGACGACGCACGCCCGGCGCTCGTCGTCGCGGCTCAGGACAGCCTGCACGCCCTGCCCGAGCTGCCAGGCGTACCGCTTCTCGTCCTCGACGACCCCCAGGAGGCGCGCCGGATCCGCGAGGTGCCGGCACGCGCCCTCACCGACGCCGACCGCACGGCACCGCTGCTGCCCCGGCACCCGGCGTACGTCCTTTACACATCCGGCTCGACCGGCCGCCCCAAGGGCGTCGTGGTCACCCACGCCAACGTGGCGAACCTCGCCGCCTGGGCCGCCGGGGAGTTCGGCGACGAGGTCCTGTCCCACGTGCTGTTCACCACTTCGCTGAACTTCGACGTCTCCGTCTTCGAGCTGTTCGCCCCTCTGCTGTCCGGCGGCACCGTCGAGATCCTCGCGGACGTGCTGGCGCTCGCCGACCGTGCCCCCGACGCACCCGCTCCTACCCTTCTCAGCGCGGTGCCGTCCGCGCTGGCCCAGGCGCTCGCCCAGTCGGCCGCGCCCCTCACCAGCACGGAGGTCGTGCTCGCGGGCGAGGGACTCTCTGCGCAGACCGCCACCGAGATCCACAAGGCGCTCTCCCCGGTCAGGCTCTCCAACATCTACGGCCCCACCGAGGCCACCGTCTACGCGACCGCATGGTCGGCGACCTCGCCGGTGGACCGGACGCCACCGATCGGCCGCGCCATCGCCGGCACCCGCGCCTACGTCCTGGACGCCGCCCTGCGCCCTGCCCCAGACGGCGTGGTCGGCGAGCTGTACGTGGCCGGCCAGGGCGTGGCCCGCGGCTACCTCAACCGCCCGGGGCTCACCGCTCAGCGCTTCGTCGCCGACCCGTTCGGCGCCTCCGGGGAGCGCATGTACCGCACGGGCGACCTGGTGCGCCGCGCTGCCGACGGCGCGCTGGAGTTCCTGGGCCGGGCCGACAGCCAGGTCAAGGTGCGCGGCCACCGCATCGAACTCGGCGAGATCGAATCGGTGCTCGCCGGGCACCGCGGTGTCGCCCGGTGCGCGGCCGTGGTCCGCGAGGACCGCCCCGGAGACCACCGCCTGGTCGCCTACGTCGTCCCGCGCGGCGGGCCGGTCGAACCGGCCGACCTGCGTGCGCTGGCCGCGGGCGCGCTGCCCGAGTACATGGTGCCGTCCGCGTTCGTCGAACTCGACACGCTGCCCCTCAACCCCAACGGCAAACTCGACCGTGCGGCGCTGCCCGCCCCCGACTACCGGGCCATGCCGGACGGCCGCAGCGCGCGCGACCCCCGCGAGGAGATCCTGTGCGGGCTGTTCGGCGAGGTGCTCGGCGTGGAACGGCCCGGCATCGACGACGACTTCTTCGCACTCGGCGGCCACTCCCTGCTCGCCACCCGGCTGGTCGGACGCATCCGCTCGACCCTGGGCGTGGAGCTGTCCGTCCGCGAGCTCTTCGACGCGCCGACCGTGGCCGCGCTGGCCGCGGTGCTCGACCGCGCGGACGGAGCGGCCCGTGCCGGAGTGCGCCGGGTGGATCCGCGTCCGGCCCGGATGCCGCTGTCGTACGCCCAGCAGCGCCTGTGGTTCCTCAACAAGGTCGAGGGCGCGAACCCCACGTACAACATCCCGGCCGCCCTTCACCTGTCTGGTCCGCTCGACGTGGACGCCCTGCGGGCGGCCCTGGCCGACGTGGCCGACCGGCACGAGGCCCTGCGCACCGTCTTCGCCGAGGACGAGGAAGGCCCGTACCAGCGTGTGCTGGACGGCGGCGCGGGTAGCCCCGAGCTCGTCGTCGAGCGGGTCCGGGCAGAGGACGTCGAGGCGAGGCTGGCCCGGGCCGCCCGGCACAGGTTCGACCTGGGATCCGAGGTCCCCTGGCGGGTGCAGTTGTTCGAACTCGGAGGACAGGAGCGGGTGCTGTTCCTGCTGGCCCACCACATAGCCGCCGACGGCTGGTCGATGCCGCTGCTCGTCCGCGACCTGACCACTGCCTACGCCGCCCGGTCGGCGGGCGACGCACCCGCCTGGGCCCCGCTGCCCGTCCAGTACGCCGATTACACCCTCTGGCAGCGCGACGTGCTCGGCACCGAGGACGATCCCGCATCGCCCATCGCCCGCCAACTCGACTACTGGACCCGGACGCTGAAGGACCTGCCGGAGGAGCTCACCCTGCCCGTGGACCGGCCCCGGCCGGCCGTCGGCACCCACCGCGGCGGCAGCGTCGAGTTCGACGTCCCGGACGAGCTGCGCACAGGTGTGCAGCGGCTCGCCCGGTCCACCCGCACGACGCCGTTCATGGTGATCCAGGCAGCCCTCGCCGCCCTGCTGACCCGCCTCGGCGCGGGACACGACATCCCGATCGGGACCCCGATCGCCGGCCGCACCGATGATACGCTCGGCGAACTGGTCGGATTCTTCGTCAACTCGCTCGTGCTGCGCACCGACACCTCCGGCGACCCGGCCTTCACCGATCTGCTCACCCGGGTCCGCGAGACCGACCTCGCCGCCTATGCCCACCAGGACGTGCCCTTCGACCGGCTCGTCGACATGCTCAGGCCGAGCCGCTCGCTGGCCCGCCACCCCCTGTACCAGGTCCAGCTGTCGTACGACAACAACGAGCAGGCCTCCGCCGGGGTCCCGCTGCCCGGACTGAGCTCGGCACGCCGCGCCGTGGCCATGGAGGCCGCCAAGTTCGACCTCGTGTTCTCCTTCGCCGAGCACCCCCGCGGCGAGGACGGCACGAGCGGACTGACCGCGTCGATCGGCTTCAGCAGAGACCTCTTCGACGAGGAGACGGTGCGGAGCCTGGCCGACAGGCTGCTGCGGGTCCTCGAGGCCGTGGTCGCCGACCCTGCACGGCGGATCGGCCGGCTCGACATCCTTCAGCCGCACGAACGGCGCCAGGTCCTTCAGACCTGGAACGCCACGGATCGCCCCCTGCCCTGGCGCCCCCTGCCCCACCTGTTCGAGGAGCAGGTGGCCCGCACGCCCGACCGGATCGCCGTCGTGCACGAGGGCGACAAGCTCACCTACGCCGGACTCAACGCCGCCGCCAACCGGCTGGCGCGCGAACTCACGGCCCGCGGCATCGGCCCCGAGGACCGGGTCGCCGTGGCACTGGGACGCTCCCTGGAACTGATCACCGCCGTCTGGGCGGTGTTCAAGGCCGGCGCGGTCTACGTACCCGTCGATCCGGCCTACCCGGCCGACCGCGTCGCCTACATGCTCGACGACGCGGCGCCCTCGATCGTCCTGACCACGGGCGCCGTCGCCGCCGGGCTGCCGGGCGCGGCGGACCCGCGGCGCGAGCTGCTCATCGACGACCCCGCCGTCGTCCGCCGGCTGGCCGGCCGTTCCGCGGCCGACATCGCCGAGGGCGAACGGCCCGTCCCCCTGCTGCCCGACCACCCGCTGTACGTCATCTACACGTCGGGTTCCACCGGCCGCCCCAAGCCCGTGCACATGCGCGCCGAGGGCATCACCAACCTGGTGACCTGGCAGAACCCGCTCCTGGCCCGCACGGGTGCCGGGAACGAGGACGGCGCGCCCACCGACGGCGGCATCACCGCGCAGTACGCGCCCATCAGCTTCGACGGCTCCGTGCAGGAGATGTGCTCGGCCCTGCTGTACGGCAAAACGCTCGTCGAGTGCCCGGAGGAGACCCGCAGGAACGCGGAGCAGCTCGTCGCCTGGCTCGACCACCACCGGGTCGAGGAGCTGTTCGCGCCCAACCTGGTGGTCGACGCCGTGTGCCGAACATCCTCCGACCTCGGGCTCGACCTGCCCGCACTGCGCGACGTCGTGCAGTCCGGCGAGGCCCTCGTCCCCACCCGGGCGATGCGCTCCTTCTTCGCCCGCCCGGGCCGCCGCCTGCACAACCAGTACGGGCCGTCCGAGACCCATGTGATGACGGGCCGCGTCCTGCCCGCCGATCCCGCGCGCTGGGCTCCGGCACCGGACATCGGGGGGCCTGTCGCCAACGCCAGGATGTACGTCCTCGACCAGGACCTGCACCCGGTGCCCCCCGGCGTGACCGGTGAGCTGTACATCGCCGGTGCGGGCCTGGCCCGCGGTTACCTCGGCAGGCCGGGCGCGACCGCGGAACGGTTCGTGGCCTGTCCGTTCGGGGCGCCCGGTGAGCGGATGTACCGCACCGGCGACCTCGTTCGCTGGAACCGGCAGGGACACCTGGGGTACGCGGGCCGTGCCGACCACCAGGTCAAGATCAGGGGCTTCCGGGTCGAGCCCGGCGAGATCGAGGCGGTCCTCGCCCGCCACCCGTCGGTGGCCCGCGCCGCTGTCGTGGCCCGCACCGACGGAGCGGGCAAGTACCTGGTGGCGTACGTGGTGCCGGCCGATGGCCGCCGGGCGGACGCCGCCGAGCTGCGTGCCCACCTCGGCGGGATCGTGCCCGAGCACATGGTGCCCGCGGCCTTCGTCGTACTGGACGCGCTGCCCCTGACACCCAACGGAAAGCTCGACCGGCGGGCACTGCCGGAGCCCGAGTCCGGCCGGACCGGGGACGGCATGCCGCGCACCCCCGAGGAGCAGATCCTCTGCGGACTCTTCGCGGAGCTGCTCGAACTGCCCGGTGTCGCTGTGGACGACGACTTCTTCCAGCTCGGCGGGCACTCCTTCCTCGCCACCCGACTGGTCAGGCGGATCCGTGCCACCTTCGGCGTCGAACTGTCCGTACGCAGCGTCTTCGAGGAACCCACGGTGGCCGGACTGGCCCGCGAGATAGCGTCCGACAGCACCCGGGACCCGTTCGCCACGCCGCTGCCGCTGCGCCCCCGGGGCGAGAAGCCGCCGCTGTTCTGCATCCACCCCGGCTCCGGGACGAGCTGGAGCTACGCCGGACTGCTCGGTCACCTCTCACAGGACCAGCCCGTGTACGGACTCCAGGCGCGCGGGCTGCGTGACCCCGGCGCCCTGCCCGCCTCGCTCGCCGAACTCGCCGACGACTACGTGCGGATCATCCGTGAGGTCAGCCCCTCGGGCCCCTACCGGCTGCTCGGCTGGTCCTTCGGCGGACTCGCCGCGCACGCGGTCGCGACCCGGCTTCAGCAGCAGGGCGAGCAGGTCGGCCTGCTGGCCGTCGTCGACGCCTACCCGCCGTCGCCGGACCTGGCGAGGCCTCAGATGACCGAACACGAGCTGCTCGCCGGCTCACTCCTGCCCGGCTTCGCCTTCGACCCCGAGGAACTACGGGACGGCGTCGACGGTCTCGTCGCGCGCTACGCACGCCACCTGCGGCGTGAGGACCATCCGATGGCCGCGCTGGGGGAGGAGGGACTGAAGGGCGTCATGCGGGTCTACGCTGCGAACGACCGCCTGATGGGCACCTTCGACCCCACCGTCTTCGACGGCGACCTGACGTTCTTCACCGCCACCCGTGAGACCCCGGGAAGCGCGCTGCCATCCGAGGTCCGCAGCCGGATGACCGCCTCCGCCTGGCAGCCCCTGGTCTCCGGAGCCGTCCGCAACCACGACGTCGACGCCACCCACGGCGCGATGCTCTCCGACCCCGCCGCGCTCGCCGCCATCGGTGAGGCGCTGCGCGGCGCTCTGTGACCCGGGCGGTGGTCCCACCGCCCGTACCACCGCAGTACCCGTTCACCCATCCCTATCCAGGAGGACACCGCAGATGAGCACCAACCCCTTCGAGGACAACGACGGCACCTACCTCGTTCTGGTCAACGACGAGGGCCAGTACTCCCTGTGGCCGGCGTTCGCCGAGGTGCCGCAGGGCTGGCAGGTCGAGCTGGGCGAGACCGACCGGCAGACCGCACTCGACCACATCGACGAGAACTGGACCGACATGCGCCCCAAGAGCCTGATCGCGGCCATGGAGGGCGCGGCGGCCGACGCGGCCTGACGCGGACCCGCCCAGCAGGTGCCGGGAGCCGCCCGCCGTGCGGCGGGCGGCCCGCGGCCGTCGTGCACCGGTGCACGACGTGATCCAGAGAGGTTTCCCCAGCCCATGGCATTCCCGAGAGCACCCCTGCCGGCCAGGCTGACCACGGTGGTCGTCGGTCTGCTCGCCCTCGCCCTGGCGGCACTTCCGACCACCGCGCCGGCCGCGGTCGACCAGGGTCCGCGTGACACGGGCGTCGTGATCCGTTACACCGAGTACGGCATCCCCCACATCGAGGCGTCCGACTACCGCGGCCTGGGATTCGGCTACGGCTACGCCGCCGCCCGGGACAACATCTGCGCGCTCGCTGAGACATACATGACGGTGCGCGGCGACCGCTCGCGCCATCTGGGCCCCGAAGCGGCCCCCGACTCCGGTCTGTCGGCGGCCTCCAGCAACCTCAACAGCGACCTGTACTTCCGTGGCATCGAGGCGAGCGGTGTGGTGCGGCGGCTGGCCCGCAGCGCACCGCCGCTCGGCCCCGAGCCCGAGGTGATGAGCATGGTCCGCGGGTACGTGGCCGGCTACAACCGCCAGCTGCGTGAGACGGGCGCGGACGGGATCGGCGATCCGGCCTGCCGGGGCGCGGCATGGGTCCGGCCCATCACCGAACTGGACGTCTACCGCCACGTGCACGCGATCGCCACGATCTCGGGCAGCGGCAGCGCCGTCGACGGGATCGTCGAGGCGCAGCCGCCCGGCACCTCGGCCGCGGCACGCGACACTGTCGGGGCACCGTCCGCCGCCCGCATGGTGCGCGCGCTGCGGGCCCGAAACGACCAGGGCCTGGGCAGCAACGCGATCGGCGTCGGCGCACGGGGCGCCACCCGCAGCGGCAGTGTCCTGCTGGGCAACCCCCACTACCCGTGGCAGGGCGCCCGCCGCTTCTGGCAGAGCCAGCTCACCATTCCCGGCAGGCTGAACGTCACCGGTGCCTCCCTGCTCGGCCTGCCGGTCGTCGCCATCGGGCACAACGAGAAGGTCGCCTGGAGCCACACGGTGTCCACCGCCGCCACGTTCGGACTCCACGAGGTCCGAACCGTGCCCGGCGACCCCACGAGCTACCTCGTCGACGGCAGGCCCGAGCGGATGCACGCCACGGAGGTCTCCGTACCCGTGCGCGAAGCCGACGGCATCACCGCGACCGTGCGGCGGACGCTGTGGTCGACGCGCTACGGACCCGTCGTCACCGCCGGACCGGGTGTGCCGTTGCCCTGGGGAGCCAGCGCCTACTCGCTGGGCGACCCCAACGCGCAGAACCTGCGGCTGCTCAACAGCTGGCTCGGCCTGGACCGGGCGAAGGACACGGACGACGTGCGGGCCACGCTCGCCCGCACCCAGGGACTGCCCTGGGTCAACACCGTCGCCACCGACCGCCGGGGGCGCGCGCTCTACGCCGACCTCCAGGTCGTCCCGCACGTCACCGACGAGCACGCGCAGCGCTGCAGCACCGCACTGGGCCGTCAGGTCTTCCCGGTCAGCGGGATTCCCATCCTCGACGGCAGCCGCGGCGACTGTGCGTGGGGCGCCGACCCCGACGCCGTACAGCCCGGCCTCCTCGGCCCGTCGGCGCTGCCCGCGCTGGGCCGCGACGACTATGTCGCCAACGCCAACAACAGCCCGTGGCTCACCAACCCCCGGGCGCCGCTGGCCGGTTACCCCCGCGTGGTTGGCGACACGGGCACGGCCCGCTCCGCCCGGACCCAGGAGGCCATCACCGCCACCGAGCGGCGGCTTTCGGGCACCGACACACTGCCGGGCAGGGGGTTTTCGCTGCGCACGATGCAGCGGACGCTGTTCGGTGATCACAGCAGGGTCGCCGAACTGATCGCCGCCGACACCGTCCGGATGTGCCGGGAGTTCCCCGACGGGCGGGCCCCGTCCGCCGGCGGAAGCGTCGACATGGCGGACGGCTGTGCGGCGCTGGCCCGGTGGGACGGCACCTACGGCGTGGACAGCGAGGGCTCGCTGCTCTTCGCCCGGTTCGTCGCACGGCTGGGCGCGGTGCCCGGCGGCCCCTGGCGCGTTCCGTTCGACCCGGCCGACCCGGTGGACACCCCGAGAGGGCTGGACTACGAACGGCCTGAGGTGCAAAAGGCGTTCGGCGATGCCGCGGCCGAACTGCGCACCGCCGGCATCCCTCTCGACGGCCCGCTCGGCGACCACCAGTACGTGACGCGCGGCGGCGCACGCATCCCCGTACCGGGGGCACCGCACGCACTCGGCGTGCTGAACGTCGTGACCCCGGTGTGGGACCCGAAGGCCGGGAACACCGAGGTGGTCCACGGCTCGAGCTTCATCCAGGTCGTGGAGTTCCCCGGCGGACGCGGGCCGCGGGCCGCCACCCTGCTCACCTACGGCCAGTCGAGCGACCCGACCTCACCCCACCACGCCGACCAGACCAGGCTGTTCTCGGCCGGCCGCTGGGTGCGCGACCGCTTCACCGACGCGGAGATCGCCGCCTCACCCGCGCTGCGGACCCTGGTCCTGGACGGCGGCCGATGACCGACAACCACGAGAACACCGCTGGACTGCGGGAGAGGAGACGGCCATGCCCGTGGCTGCGGTGAACGGCATACGGCTGCACTACGACGACGTCGGCTCCGGCGACCCCGTCGTGATGGTGATGGGCACGGCAGGCAGCGGCCGGGTGTGGCACATGCACCAGGTGCCCGCACTCAAGGCGGCCGGATATCGCGTGATCACCTTCGACAACAGGGGGATCCCGCCCACCGACGAGTGCCCCGAGGGCTTCACGGTCGGCGACCTGGTCGCGGACACCGCGGGGCTGGTGGAGCACCTCGGACTGGGGCCCGTCCGGCTGGTCGGCACCTCCATGGGCGCCTACGTGGTCCAGGAACTCGCCCTGGCCCGGCCGGAGCTGGTGCATCAGGCGGTCCTGATGGCCGGCCGGGGACGCAGCGATGCGACCCGCGCCGCGCTGGCCCGCGCCGAGATCGAGCTCCACGACTCCGGCGTCGAACTCCCGTCCCGTTACCGGGCCGTGGTGCAGGCCCTGCAGTCGCTCTCGCCGAGCACCCTCGACGACGACCAGGTGGCGGCCGACTGGATCGACATCTTCGAAATGGCCAGACGCGAGGGTCCCGGAATCCGTGCCCAGATGGCACTGGAGCCGATGCCGGACCGGATCTCCGCTTATTCCGGAATTCGTGTCCCGTGTCACGTCATCTCTTTCGCGGACGACCTCACGACGCCTCCGCGGCACGGCCGGGAACTCGCCGACATAATTCCCGGAGCAACATTCGATCTCATCGAGAAAGCAGGCCATTACGGCTACCTCGAAGTCCCGGAGGAAGTCAACAAAAGCATTCTGGAGTTCTTCGCCGGAACGAGAGCAGGAGCCCCATGAGATGAACGAATTCCTTCTTGCGCCCTACCCCCTGCACGGCCACGTGTTCCCCATGGCGGCCCTCGCCGCGGAACTGACGGACCGCGGCCACCGGGTCACGGCGGCGATCAGCCCGCCGTTCGCCGAGCCGTTCCGCGAGGCGGGCTGCACGGTGGCCGAGGTCGAGATCGAGCCCCGAGCCGGCGCATCGGCACCCGGTGAACCGGCCTCGCTGCGTCAGGCGCGTGAGGCCCGGCGCCGTGCCGCCCGGGAGCGGGAGCGGCTTGCCGCGCGCCTGGCCGACGAGGCCGGCCGTGCCGGGGCCGAGGTGGTGGTGGCGGACGCGATGGCGCCCTGGGGCGCTGACGCGGCGCACACGGCCGGGATCCGTCACGCCGCGCTGTGCGCGACGTACGCCCTGAACGAGGAGGTGATCCTGGCCGACGTGGCCCGGCGGGCCGCTGCACGCAGCGTACGGCTGCTGCGCCGGTCCCGGCTGCTGCGCCTGCACCCCGCCGTGCGCGGCCCTGCCGCCCGGGCACCGCTGGTGCTGGTCAACAGCGTCCCCGAACTGCAGCCCGAGTACGCCTCGTTCGACGACCGCCACCACTTCGTGGGACCGCTGCGCCCGGCCGTCGCCGACCGGGGCGACCCGGCCGATCTGCCCTGGGACCGCATCGAGAAGGGACCCACGCTGTACGTGTCCACGGGCACCTTCTCGACCCGCGGCGCGGAGTTCTTCCGCAGGGTGGCGGAGGCGTTCGACGGCACGGAGTGGTACGTCGTGATGGCCACGTCACACACCGACCCGGCCGCGCTCGGACCGCTCCCCGGCAATGTGACGGCCCGTCGGCACGTCCCGCAGTCCGCCGTGCTGGAGCACGCCGACGTGTTCCTCTCCCACGCCGGGATGAACTCCGCGCTCGAGGCGCTCGTACTGGGCGTTCCGATGGTGCTGGTGCCGTCGTTCTGGGACCAGCGCACCATCGCACGGCGTCTCGTGGAACTCGGCGCGGGCGTCCGTGTGGACCCCGACGTGGCGGCCGGGGAACTGCGTACGGCGGTCACGAGCCTGGCCGCCGACCCGCGGGCACGCGCCGCAGTCCGGGAGCTGTCCGCCCGTGCGAGCGGCACCGACGGACCGGCCAGGGCGGTGCGGGTGCTGGAGAAGTACGCGGCCTGGGGGGCCCGAGCGAGCTGGCGGCCGACCGGCTCACGCATGTGAAACGCCGCCCGTGCGATGCGCACGGGCGGCGTTCGGCGTGCTCAGGGCCGGGCCGTTGCTCACCAACGGCTGGCCATGCCGGAGGTGTTGCCCGGCACCCCGGGCCGGCCCATGCCCCAGTGGTTCCAGATGAACGTCTCCTCCGGCAGGTGCACGAACTTCGCCCCGACGTCCAGCAGTGCCAGCCAGGCGCCCCAGTCGTCGAACGGGCAGCCGGGGAAGTCCTTGGGCAGCTGGAACCCGCCCGCCTTCTTGAACAGCTCGGTGCGCACCAGGGTGGTCGTCTGGATGTAGGAGCGGCGGCGCAGCTCCGCCTCGTCGAACGGCACCCCGTAGCGCCCCATCGGGTCCCGACCGCTCTCGTAGCGGGGCACGCGGGGGATCGGGTAGACGACATCGGCGCCGGTGGTCTCGGCGCAGTCGCGGATCCGCTCCAGGTGGTGCGGCAGGAACTCGTCGTCGTCGTCCAGGAACGCCGTCCAGGCCGTGGTGACCTTGTCCAGCGCCCGGTTCTTCGTGGCCGCCGCTCCGGTCCTGTCGTGGTCGTACTCGACGACGATCGACGCGGGCTGGAGCGTCTGCCGCGTCACCGACGCGAGGGCTCTTTCCAGATGTTCCCGGCGCGGCGGGATCGTGGCAATGCAGACGGTTATGTCATTCACTCGGACTCCGCTCGTCGACTGCCTTTGAATTTCCCTGCATCGGGCGCAGTCTGCTCGGCCGTCCATACGCCGTCAATCCGGCATGGGGCTGTTTCAACCACGGCTTAACAACGATGACGCGCGGATTCTCCCGCTGTTAGTGTCCGCTGCCGAGAGAATTAAGGAAGAACACCACCCTGAGAGCAACAGGAACTGGGGGATCGAGTGGCCGAATTGGACAGTCGCCGACTGGAGGATGTAAGCACCAACAGCTCCCCGATCTACACACTGTTCGACGCGGAAGTCACCGACGACCTCCGCCCGGACCACCTGCTGCGCCTCGCCTCCGGTGTGCTCGGTGCCGTCCGGCTGCGCGGCTTCGGGTCGGCCGAACTGTGCGCGAAGATCATGCGAGGGCTCGACGACCACCCGATGGGGGCCTACGACGCCGAGGTCGTCCACCCCCCGGTCGCCAAACTCGGGCCGGCCGCGTACGACTACTACGGCGCCCGCGAGCTGAACCAGGAGTACTGGAGCAACGCGCAGGAGGCGATGGCCGTCCGCTCCGTCCTGCTGGACGGCGCCGACCCGCTCGACCACGCGGTGGGCCGCTTCCGCTCGGTCTGGCAGGGGCCCGTCGAACCGGCCACCAGCCGCGGACGCCCGCTGTTCGCCGGGATGATCCGGGAGATCTCCACCGGCATGAAGATGCACTGGGACGAGATCGTGCGCGAACTGCCCGGTGCCCTCGACACCGAACCGGTCTGCCAACTGGCCTTCAACTGGTACCTGTCCATGCCCGAGGGAGGCGGTGACACCTGGGTCTACCGGCGCCGCTGGAGCCCGCTCGACGAGAAGCACCGGGAGGGCTACGGGTGGTCCGAGGACATGGTCGCCGGTGAACCGGTCGCCGCGGTGCGCCCGGAGGCGGGAGACGCGATCGTCTTCGATCCGCGCAACTACCACCTCGTCAGGGCCAGCGAGGGCGAGGGCCGACGGGTCAGTCTGTCGTTCTTCCTCGGCATCACCGGGCAGGGCCGGCTTCTGTACTGGTCGTGAAGCAAGCAAGGAGAAAAGAGTGCAGCTCAGTCCTGATCAGCTGGCCGAGTACCGCAGGACCGGCCTTCTCGTCGTCCACTCCCTGTTCAAGCCCGCCGAGGTCGAGGCCCTGTCGGACGCCTTCGACGCCGACTGCCTCGTGCCCGGGCCGCAGCGCATCCTCGAGGAGGGCGGGCAGGCGGTGCGCGCGGTGTACGCCTCGCACGACCGGCGCCGCGAGTTCGCCACACTCGTGCGCACCCCGCGCCTGCTGGGACCGGCCCGGCAGATGATGTCCGACCGGCTCTACATCTACCAGTTCAAGATCAACGCCAAGCCCGCCTTCGGGGGCGACAAGTGGGCCTGGCACCAGGACTACCTGGCGTGGCGACTGGCCGACAACCTGCCCGCCCCGCGCCAGGTCAACGTCGGCCTGTTCCTCGACGAAGTGACCGAGTTCAACGGACCGCTGATCTTCATTCCCGGCTCGCACCGGGCCGGGCAGCTGCGCGACTTCCGCAACGCGTCGGCCCGCTCGGAGCAGCACCTGGACCCGGACGACATCGCGCTGCGCCCCGAGCAGATGAGCGAACTGGTCGACCGGCACGGCATGGTGAGCCCCAAGGGACCCGCCGGATCCGTGATCTTCTTCGACCCCGAGATCGTGCACGGCTCCGCACCCAACATGTCGCCGTTCGCGCGGCGGCTGCTCATCATCACGTACAACGAGAGCGTTAACGAGCCCCGTCCCCTCGGCGAGCCCCGGCCCTCCTACGTCGTCGGGCGGGACACGACGCCACTGGAGTTCAGCGACGAGCCGATCGACATGAGGGTCGGAGGAGCCGTATGACCACCCCCGAGGCGCGGCCCACGGGCCGTGCGGTGGTCCTGGAGCGCTTCGGCGATCCCTTGGTGCTGCGCTCGTTCGAGGTGCCGTCCGCCGCGCCCGGCGAACTCGTCGTCGCCTGCACCTACGGCGGGATCTGCGGCACGGACGTCCATCTGTCCCAGGGGCACCTCGACATCCCCGTCCCCCTGGTCCTCGGTCACGAGGGCCTCGGCACGGTGCACGAGGCCGGGCCGGGAGCAGGACAGGACGCCGAGGGCCGCGAGCTGCGCCCCGGAGATCCGGTGATGTGGGCCTCCTCGATCGCCTGCGGTGTCTGTGTGCCCTGCCGCCAGTACCGTGAACCGACGCTGTGCGAGCACCGCAGGACCTACGGCGTCAACCGCCCCACCACCCAGCCCTCCGCCCTCTCCGGTTCCTGGGCCGAGTACATCCACCTGCGCCCGGGCACCACGGTCGTCCGGCTGCCCGAGGACGTCCCTCCGCTGGCCGCCATGTCGCTGGCCTGTGCCGGTCCGACGATGGTGCACGCGCTGTACGACCGCAGGCCCGTGCGCGTCGGGGAGACCGTCGTAGTGCAGGGAAGCGGCCCGGTGGGCCTGGCCGCGGCGGCGATCGCCCAGCTCTCGGGGGCCGGCCGGGTGATCCTCGTCGGCGGACCCGCCGGCCGGCTGGATCTGGCGCGGGCCGCGGGCATCGGCGACGACCACGTGGACATCGTCGGCGCGGGACCCGAGGGGACCGGCAAGGCCCTGCAGCAGGTGCGCGACCTCACCGGCGGCCGCGGCGCCGACCTGGTCATCGAGTGCACCGGGGTGCCGGCGGCGGTCGCCCAGGGGCTGACACTGGCCCGCCGAGGCGGCGCGTACCTGATCGTCGGCCAGTACACCGACGCGGGGGACACCCTGGTCAACCCGCACCAGATCGTCCACCGTCAGCTCGACGTGATCGGCTCCTGGGCCTTCACCGGCGCGCATCTCGTCGACTACATCCGGCTGCTGCCGGCCCTGACCGCACGCTTCGCACTGGAGGAACTGGTGACCCCTTACCCCCTGGTGTCGGCGGGCGAGGCCGTGACCGCGGTGGCCGCGGGATCGGTGATGAAGGCCGTTCTCGCGAGCTGAGTCCGGCCACGGCGAGGGGGCTGCCCGGGTGCGGGATCCGCACCCGGG
>NZ_JACTVI010000123.1 GCF_014495685.1 Streptomyces sp. TRM68367
CAGATCAAACGGCGTGACTGGGAGGCCGCCGAACGCGAGGGCCGCACCATCACCCCCCTGATCACCCGCCTCAACACCATCCGGCGCGCCCACCCCGCGCTGCACCGGCTCAGGAACCTCCGCTTCCACGCCACCGACAACGACGCACTGATCGCCTACAGCAAGCGTTCGGGATCCGACGTGGTCCTGGTGGTCGTCAATCTCGACCCGCATCACGCCCAGGAGGCCACGGTCTCGTTGGACATGCCGCAACTCGGCCTGGACTGGCACGAGTCGATGCCGGTGCGCGACGAGCTCACCGAAGAGACCTATCACTGGGCCAGGGCCAACTACGTGCGCCTCGAACCTGGGCGGTCGCCTGCGCACGTCCTCCACGTCCAGAGCTCGTGCGCCGCGCCGCACAGCGGAGGGGCAGGAACGTCATGACCGTGAACACGCCCGTACCCGACACCTTCGAGGACACTCCGGCCAAGGACCGGGATCCCGACTGGTTCAAGCGCGCCGTCTTCTACGAGGTCCTCGTCCGCTCCTTCCAGGACAGCAACGGCGACGGCATCGGCGACCTCAGGGGCCTGACCGCCAAGCTCGACTACCTCCAGTGGCTGGGCGTGGACTGTCTGTGGCTGCCGCCGTTCTTCAAGTCCCCGCTGCGCGACGGCGGCTACGACGTGTCCGACTACACCGCCGTCCTGCCCGACTTCGGCGACCTCGCCGACTTCGTGGAGTTCGTGGACGCCGCCCACCAGCGCGGCATGCGGCTGATCATCGACTTCGTCATGAACCACACCAGCGACCAGCACCCGTGGTTCCAGGAGTCCCGCAAGGATCCCGACGGGCCCTACGGCGACTACTACGTGTGGGCCGACGACGACAAGGGCTACGCCGACGCCCGCATCATCTTCGTCGACACCGAGCCCTCCAACTGGACGCACGACCCGGTGCGGGGCCAGTACTACTTCCACCGCTTCTTCTCCCATCAGCCGGACCTCAACTACGAGAACCCGCACGTCCAGGAGGACATCCTTGCCGCCCTCCGCTTCTGGCTGGACCTGGGCATCGACGGCTACCGGCTGGACGCCGTGCCCTACCTGTTCGCGGCCGAGGGCACCAACTGCGAGAACCTGCCCGCGACCCACGAGTTCCTCAAGCGCGTGCGGCGCGAGATCGACGCACTGTATCCGGACACCGTGCTGCTGGCGGAGGCCAACCAGTGGCCGGAGGACGTCGTCGACTACTTCGGCGACTACGAACGCGGCGGCGACGAGTGCCACATGGCGTTCCACTTCCCCGTCATGCCGCGGATCTTCATGGCGGTGCGGCGCGAGTCCCGCTACCCCGTCTCGGAAATCCTCGCCAAGACCCCGGCCATCCCCTCCGGCTGCCAGTGGGGCATCTTCCTGCGCAACCACGACGAGCTGACCCTGGAGATGGTCACCGACGAGGAACGCGACTACATGTGGGCCGAGTACGCCAAGGATCCCCGCATGCGCGCCAACATCGGCATCCGCCGGCGCCTCGCCCCGCTCCTCGACAACGACCGTCACTCGATCGAACTCTTCACCGCCCTGCTGCTGTCCCTGCCGGGCACGCCGATCCTCTACTACGGCGACGAGATCGGCATGGGCGACAACATCTGGCTCGGTGACCGCGACGCCGTCCGCACCCCGATGCAATGGACCCCGGACCGCAACGCCGGGTTCTCGTCGTGTGATCCGGGACGGCTCGCCCTGCCCACGATCATGGACCCGGTCTACGGCTACCAGGTCACCAACGTCGAGGCCTCCATGGCCTCGCCGTCGTCGCTGCTGCACTGGACCCGCCGCATGATCGAGATCCGCAAGCAGAACGTCGCCTTCGGCCTGGGCTCGTTCACCGAACTGCCGTCGTCGAACCCGGCGGTGCTGGCCTTCCTGCGCGAGTACGACGACGACCTGGTGCTCTGCGTCAACAACTTCGCGCGGTTCGCCCAGCCCACGGAGCTCGATCTGCGCGAGTTCAGCGGCCGCCATCCGGTGGAGCTGTTCGGCGGCGTCCGCTTCCCTGCCATCGGAGAGCTGCCGTATCTGCTGACCCTCGGGGGCCACGGCTTCTACTGGTTCCGGCTCACCCGAGTCGCATCCCGTATCGGCCGACGACAGTGAGCGTGCGCCGACGAAAGGAGGCGTGACCATGCCGAAGACCGCATACCTGAGCCCCAGCCGTACGCACCTCGCCGAGCCCATGATGTCGCTCGCCGAGCTGCTGCGGGAGTGGCTGCCGCGGCAGCGCTGGTTCGCCGGCAAGGACCGTCCTGTCACCGAGCTCGGACTGCTGTCGATGACCGAGCTGTACCCGGGCTGTCTGCACCTTCTGGTGCACGCCTCCCACTCGGCCGTGCCCGCCCCCGGCGGCGCCCACCCGCCCGGCGACGTCTACCAGCTGTTCCTCGCCGCGCGGGAGCACCCGTCGCCGCGCCTGGCCCGGGCGCTGATCGGCAGGGTGCACGACGGTACGCTCGCCGGCCTCACCGTCTACGACGCCCTCTACGACCCCCGCTCCGCCCAGTTGCTCCTGGACCGGCTGAGCCACCCCGGCACGGCGGGCCCCCTGCGCTTCGAGGCCGATCCGTCGCTGCGGGTCCCCACCGGGCTGCCGGCTCGGCTGCTGGACGCCGAGCAGTCCAACAGCTCGCTGGTGTACGGCGACGCGCTCATCCTGAAGGTCTTCCGGCGCATCCAGCCCGGCGTCAATCCGGACCTGGAGGTGCCGGGCGCGCTGGCCCGGCAGGGTTGCCGCCGGGTGCCCGCGCCGGTGGCCTGGTTCCGCACCACGTATCCGCAGCGGGCCACGCTGGGCGTGCTCCAGCCGTTTCTGCGGGACGCCGCCGACGGCTGGACGCTGGCCCTGCACGCGCTGGCCACCGGTGACGACTTCACGGCTCAGGCCCGTGAGCTGGGCCGGGCCACCGCGGAGGTGCACCTCGCGCTGGCCTCGGCGTTCCCCGTCGGCGCCCCCGGCGAGAACGGCCGGACGGCCGCGGACATGACCGAGCGGCTGACCGCCGCCGCGACTTGCGTGCCGGCGCTGCGGCCGTTCGTGCCGGGTCTGCGGGCCGCGTTCGCCGCGCTGGCCACATGCGACGCCGGGCCGTCCGCCCAGCGCATCCACGGCGACCTGCACCTGGGGCAGGTGCTGCGGGCGGGACGCGACTGGTTCGTGATCGACTTCGAGGGCGAGCCGTCCCGTCCGCTGTCCGAACGGCGCAGCGCGCACTCCCCCGTGCGGGACATCGCCGGCATGCTCCGCTCCTTCGACTACGCGGCCCGGCAGCGCCGCCCCTGGCGCCCGGAGTGGGCGCGCCGCTGCCGGGAGGCCTACTGCGCGGGCTATGCCGCCCTCGCCGGCTGGGACCCGCGCAAGAAACACGTGCTGCTGCGCGCCTACGAGACCGACCGGGCCGTGTACGAGGTGCTGTACGAGGCGCGGCACCGCCCCGACTGGCTGCCCGTGCCGATGGCGGCGATCGAACGCCTCGCCCTGAGAGGAGACCCAAGCCGTGGCCCTGCGTGACACCTCCCTGCCCGAGCCGTCCGGTCCCGTCCCGTGCGCGCCCGCGCCACCGCTGGATCCGGCGGACCGCGGGCGCCTGCTGGCGGGCGCCCACCACGATCCGCACGCCCTGCTGGGCGCCCACCCGGTCCCCGGCGGGATCGCCTTCCGGGCGCTGCGCCCGTTCGCCCGCGGCGTGAGCGTGGTCGTCGACGGCGAGCGCACACCGCTCACGTCGGAGGGGAACGGGCTCTTCTCCGGTGTCCTCCCGCTCGCTGCGATCCCCGCGTACACGCTGCAGGTGGCGTACGGGGACGACGAGCAGGAGGTGCACGACCCGCACCGCTTCCTGCCCGCGCTCGGCGAGCTCGACCTGCACCTCATCCGCGAGGGCCGGCACGAGCAGCTGTGGCACGCGCTCGGCGCGCACCCGATGACCCACGAGGGCGTGGCGGGGACCCGCTTCACCGTGTGGGCGCCGAACGCGCAAGGGGTCCGGGTCGCCGCCGACTTCACCTACTGGGACGGCACCGCCTTCCCGATGCGGTCCCTCGGCGCCTCCGGGGTGTGGGAGCTGTTCCTGCCCGGCGTCGGCGAGGGCACCCGGTACAAGTTCGAGATCACCTCCCGCTACGGCCACCGCTTCCTCAAGGCGGACCCGATGGCACGCCTCGCCGAGGTGCCGCCGGACACCGCCTCGATCGTGACCGCCTCGCACTACGAGTGGGGCGACGCCGCGTGGATGGAACACCGGGGCGACGTCTCCGTTCACGAGGCGCCGTTCTCGGTGTACGAGGTGCATCTGCCGTCCTGGCGGCCCGGACTGACCTACCGTCAACTCGCCGAGGAACTCCCGGCGTACGTCAAGGACCTCGGCTTCACCCACATCGAGCTGATGCCGGTCGCCCAGCACCCGTTCAGCGGCTCGTGGGGCTACCAGGTCACCGGGTTCTACGCGCCTACGGCCCGGCTGGGCACTCCGGACGACTTCCGGTGCTTCGTCGACGCCTGCCACCAGGCCGGCATCGGCGTGCTCATGGACTGGGTTCCGGCGCACTTCCCCAAGGACGACTGGGCGCTGGCCCGCTTCGACGGGGACCCGCTGTACGAGCCCGGGGACGCGCGGCGGGCGGAGCATCCGGACTGGGGGACGTACGAGTTCGACTTCGGGCGCACCGAGGTGCGCAACTTCCTGGTGGCGAACGCCGTGTACTGGTGCGAGGAGTTCCACATCGACGGGCTGCGGGTGGACGCGGTCGCCTCGATGCTCTACCTCGACTACTCGCGCGAGTCCGGGCAGTGGGCGGCGAACGAGTACGGCGGCCGGGAGGACCTGGCGGCGATGGCGTTCCTGCAGGAGATGAACGCGACCGTGTACCGGCGGGCTCCGGGTGTCGTGACCATCGCCGAGGAGTCCACCGCGTGGGGCGGCGTGACCCAGCCGACCGACAGCGGTGGGCTGGGGTTCGGGCTGAAGTGGAACATGGGCTGGATGCACGACTCGCTGGAGTACATGTGCCGGGAGCCGGTGCACCGCAAGTACCACCACCACGAGATGACCTTCTCGATGGTGTACGCCTACAGCGAGAACTACGTGCTGCCCATCTCCCACGACGAGGTCGTGCACGGCAAACGCGCGCTCGTCTCCAAGATGCCGGGCGACTGGTGGCAGCAGCGCGCCAACCACCGCGCCTACCTGGGCTTCATGTGGGCCCACCCCGGCAAGCAGCTGCTCTTCATGGGCCAGGAGTTCGCGCAGGGCGCCGAGTGGCGCGAGGCGGAGGGTCCTCACTGGTGGCTGCTCGACCCCGGCTACTTGGCCGAACCCGACCACCGCGGCGTCCGCGACCTCGTGCGGGACCTGAACGTCTGCTACCGGGACGAGCCGGCGCTGTGGGAGCGGGACACCGATCCCGGCGGCTTCCGCTGGGTCGCCGTGGACGCAGCGGACGACAACGTGTTCGCGTTCCTGCGCTACGCCGCGGACGGCAGCCCGCTGCTGGCCGTGTCGCACTTCTCCCCCGCCGTACGCCACGACTACGTCCTGCACGTCCCCGGCGACGTCACCGCCTGGGTGGAGATCCTCAACACCGACGCGGCGCGGTACGGCGGCGGCGACGTCACCAACGCCGACCCGGTCAAACCGGAGGACGGCCGGATCCGGCTCACGCTGCCGCCGCTGGCCACCGTGTGGCTGAAGCCGTACCCGGCATGACGGGTGACCGCCGGGGAGCGGGGAACCCGGAGCCATGTGCGCACCGTCGGAGTGGAGGAGGAACTCCTCCTGGTCGCCCCCGAGACCGGCGAACCCCGGGCAATGTCGGCCGCCGTGCTCGCCCGCGCCGCCCGGGACGAGGACGACGGCGACGTGTTCGAGAAGGAACTGCACACCCAGATGCTGGAGTTCGCCACCCACCCGCAGTCGGACCTGGGCGCGCTGCGCGCGGAGATCGTCCGCTGTCGTGAGGAGGCGGCCCGGCACGCCGGGGCGATCGGCTGCGCCGTCGCCGCGCTCGCCACGTCACCGCTGCCCGTCACTCCCTCGATCGCCCTGGACCGGCGCTACAGGTGGATGGTCCGGGAGTACGGCATCACCACGCGGGACCTCGTCCTCGGCTGTCACGTCCATGTCGCCGTCGGCTCCGACGAGGAGGGCGTCGCGGTCGTCGACCGGATCCGGCCCTGGCTGTCCGTGCTGGCGGCGCTGAGCTCCAACTCCCCGTTCTGGCAGGGCAGGGACACCGGTTACTGCAGTTACCGCAACCGCGTGTGGCAGCGCTGGCCGTCGGCCGGCCCGACCGAGGTCTTCGGCTCGGCGGAGCGGTACCACCGGCGGGTCGCGGACATGGTGGCCACCGGCGTCATCCTCGACGAGGCGATGGCCTACTTCGACGCGCGGCTGTCCCGGCGCTATCCGACGGTGGAGATCCGGGTCGCGGACGTGTGTCTGCACGCGGACACCGCGGTGCTGGTCGCTGCCCTGGCCCGCGGGCTCGTCGAGACCGCGGCGCGCGAGTGGCGGGCGGGCCGGGAGCCGGCCGAGCACAGCGTGAGCCTGCTCCGGCTGGCCGCCTGGCGCGCGGCCCGCTCCGGTCTGACAAGTGAGCTGCTCCATCCCGTGACCATGCGGCGGATGCCCGCGGAGGCGGTCGTACGGGGCCTGCTGGAGCACGTCGGGGACGCCCTCGCCGACTGCGGCGACCTCGGTGCGGCCCGCGACATCGCCGACGGACTGCTGCGACGCGGCACCGGTTCGCGGGTCCAGCGCGCGGTACTGGAACACACGGGGAGCCTGCGGGACGTGGTCGCCGCGTGCGTGCGGCACACCCAGGGGTGAGACCGGGCGGGGGCCGCCCGGTGTGTGGCCCCGTGGGTGCACCGGCTCACAGGAGCAGGACCAGGGCGTACGCCAGGAAGAACGCTGCGATCAGTGCGGCCAGGAGCAGGATCAGGGTGAGGGGTGCCTTGGCCCAGCCCTTGGGTGGGTTGTGCGTCTCGCGCGGGCCCGACTCGGGCAGGCTGCTCTCCGCGGGCGGGGTCTCGCCCGGGGGGACGCCGCCACCCGGTTCCAGACCGGTGCTGCGCTCGGGTTCGGGATCGGGACTGATGTGGCTCATACCGTCCGGGTCCCCCAAAGCGCCAAGATCATCAGGGCCCGGCCAATCCTCCGTATCCCGCCACGGGGAGCGTCCGCCTCCACTAGATTCGAACAGCCGATGACCGTACTCGTCGGCAGTGTCACACCCCGTCACGTCAGGAGCAGCGCATGCGCGACCTCGCTCTCGCTCCCCCGGCCGCACCGCCCCTGACCGGCGGGCTCGCCGACAGCGTGTTCGAGACGGCGGTCCACAACCCCACCCTGCCGGTGCTCGCCCGGCGGCCCGCCGCGGGCGCCACGCGGTGGGAGAAGGTGACCGCCGTCGAGTTCCGCGACGAAGTGGTCGATCTGGCCAAGGGCCTGATCGCGTCCGGGATATCGCCGGGCCACCGCGTGGCGGTCATGGCGCGCACCCGGTACGAGTGGACGGTGCTCGCCTACGCCCTGTGGGCGGTGGGCGCCGAGATCGTGCCGGTCTATCCGACGTCCTCACGCGACCAGGTCGGGTGGATCCTGCGGGACGCCGGCTGCGTGGGCGTCGTGGTCGAGGACGAGCAGGGTGTCATGACCGTCGGCTCGGTGTGCACCTCGCTGCCACAGCTGCGGCACGTGTGGCAGCTGGACGCGGGCGCGCTGGAGGACCTGGTGCGGCGCGGCGCGTTCGTGCCGCTGGCCACGGTCGACTCGATGCGCCGCATCGTGCTGCCGGACTCCTCCGCCGCCATCGCCTACACCTCCGGCACCACCGGCCGCCCTCTGGGCTGCGCGCTGAGCCACCGCAATCTGGCCAGCCCCTGCGACACGCTGCTGGGCGGCTGGCGCCACTCGGCGGCACCGCCGGGAAAGCAGCCGTGCGTGCTCGCGTTCCTGCCGTTCTCCCATGTGTACGGCCTGATGGTGCAGGGGCTGTGCGTGCGCGGCGGGATGCTGATGGGGCACGAGCCCGACCTGGGCGAGGAGGCGCTGTCGGCGGCCCTGCGCTCGCTCCGGCCGACGTACTTCCACGCCGTCCCGTCGGTCTTCGAGAAGATCTACAAGAACATGCTGCGCACGGCCCAGCAGTCGGGCCGCGGCGCACTGTTCGAGCGGTCCGCGGACACCGCGCGGGACTTCGCCACGGCCGTGGAGCGCCAGCGCCTGGGCCGCGGTCGGGGCCCAGGCTTCGACCTGCGGCTCCAGCACGCGCTGTACGAGCGCACGGTGTACCGCAGGCTGCGGGCCGCGTTGGGCGGCCGGGTGAACCGGGCGGTGTCCGGCGGCTCGCCGCTCAGCCGCGATCTGTCGCTGTTCTACGAGGGCATCGGCATCTATGTGCACGACGGGTACGGGCTCACGGAGACCAGCGGCGGGCTGACGATGCAGCCGCTGGGCCGGGAGAAGTCGGGGACCGTGGGGCAGGCCCTGCCGGGCATGGAGATCCGGGTGGCCGACGACCACGAGATCCTGGTGCGCGGTCCGGCGGTGTTCCAGGGGTACGTCGGCGACGAGGCCGCCACCCGGGCCGCGCTGCGCGGGGGCTGGCTGGCCACCGGTGATCTCGGGCACCTGGACTCGGAGGGCTATCTGACGATCACCGGCCGCAAGAAGGACGTCATCATCACCAGCAGCGGCAAGAGCGTGTCCCCGGCCGCCCTGGAGCAGCGCCTGCGGATGCATCCGCTGATCCGCCAGGCGGTGGTCGTGGGCGACAACCGGCCCTGTGTCGGTGCCCTGCTCACGCTGGATCCGGACTTCGTGCCGCACTGGCGGTCGGTGCTGGCGTTGCAGGGCGACGCGCCGGTCCAGCGGATGCGGGAGGAGAACGCGCTGCGGGAGGAGATCGGGCGGGCCGTGGCCGCGGCCAACAGCGCGGTGTCGCACTCGGAGTCGATCCGGGTGTTCCGGGTGCTGCCGGAGCCGTTCGACGTGGCCAGCGGGCTGCTGACGCCGTCGATGAAGCTGTGCCGGGACGAGATCGTGCGGCACTACGCGCACGAGATCGACGCGATGTACCAGGCGCGCTCGCGTCGGCGCCCGCAGAGTGCGCCGGATGTGCCGGCCGAATGGGACGATGCGGACAACGTCTTCCGCTGAGCGCCGCCGTCGTGCGTAGGCGCCGTACGTCCGGGAACACGCTTGAGTGTCGATGCGAGAGAAAGTCCATGCGAGAGAAACGGGTGGCGGGGGGAGGCGCCGACGACGGCTTCCCCGTGGCCCGGCAGGAAAGGCGAGATGGCATCCGAGCCGCGTGGAGAGAACACCCTGGCGTTTGTGGAGATTCCGAACCTGACCAGCAGTTTCGCGGGCGAGCCGCAGGACGTGACGGGCGCGCGCCTGGCCGCGGAGGGCTACTTGCGCGGCCTGGCCCGGACCGCGCCGCCGGTGGCCGCCGAGTACTGGGACGACATCCTGCTGGTGGTCACGGAACTCGCCGCCAACGCGGTCCAGTATGCGCCGGGACCGTTCGTGCTGCACATGCGCCGGACCTTCGACGGGGTGCATGTGACGCTGCACGACACCAGCACCACGCCGCCCGCCCCGCGCCCCTTCGATCCGCGCCGCGGTGGCGGCGGCATCGGCTGGCATCTCGTCCACACGCTCTGCGACCAGGTCAGCGTCGTGACCGGCGACCACGGCAAGGACGTGCACGCCTTCCTGCCCTGGTGAGAGGTCCGCCCGGTGCGCGGGTCAGGCGGCGGTCGCCCCGCGCGGCGGGCGCCGCTGGTAATAGTCGCCGACGGTGGTGAGGTAGCCGCGGTCCATGGTCTCGCTGTCGGTGCGGAAGCGGGGCGCCGCCTTGGCCACGCTGCCCGTGCAGGCCAGGGTGATCCGCCGGGCTCGCGGGTCGACGCCGGTGACGATGCCCGCCGGGACCAGCACGCTGCGCGCGAACATCCAGACGCCGGTGTCGACGACCAGGTGCCGCATGCCGTGCGGGGCGGCCTCCCGGGCCACGTGTCCGATCGTGCCGTCGGACGCGGCGACGGTGAAGCCGGTCAGGTCCTGTCCTTCGGCGTGCCCGCTGCCTGGCGCGTACGACCAGATTCTGTCGGTGGTCACGTTGCTCCTCCCCTCCCGAATGGTGTACGGGTCGTGAAGCACCTGTGAACGGTTTGCACGTCCGGGTGCCCCACAGGCCCAATACCCTTCTGCGGCGTCGGCATTCGGTGCCGTCCGGAGCATTCGGTCACATCGGGCTGCGCTGGATCCGGCGCCCGTCGAGGCGCCGATGGTGAGCCGGACGGTTCGGATCCGGCAGGAGGCGTGGCGCTCGCCGGGCAGGGTGAGCAGTCCGGTGGATATGACGTCCGGGCCGAGGGCGGCGAGGTGAGCGCTCTCAGGCGTGTGGGCATGCTGGACTCCCGAGGGTGGGGGTGACGGGCGTTCACGAGCGCGCGAGCGTTCACATGAATGAACGCCCGGCCTGATAGTGAACGAGCCTCTGGGGCCGCAGGACTAGACCTTTGTGCCGTCAAGAGATCGCGCACACGCGATCTTCACTCCTGACCGGTGCGTTTCCGCGCCGGTACGGGCATGGTGGTGCTCGACGCGTTCGTCTGCCTACCGCGCCCGGCTGGCGCAGCCGTCCCGGGCACGGTGGGATCGATGTGGTGCAGCGCAGCGATCCGGGGCATGCGAAGGGCGTTCGTGGCAGACCGCCCGGAGCCGCAGAAAGGGATGAACACCGTGACACGACCCAGGATCCTGGTGGTTGGCGCAGGCTTCGCCGGCGTCGAGTGCGTTCGCCGCCTGGAGCGGAAACTCGGTCCCGACGAGGCCGACGTCACGCTCGTGACGCCGTCCGCCTACCAGCTCTACCTCCCCCTGCTGCCCCAGGTCGCCTCCGGCGTGCTGACGCCGCAGTCGATCGCCGTGTCCCTGCGCCGCAGCCGCAAATACCGCACCCGGATCATCCCGGGCGGCGCCATCGGCGTGGACCTGAAGTCCAAGGTCTGCGTCATCAGGACCATCACCGACCACATAGTCGACGAGCGCTACGACTACATCGTGCTGGCCCCCGGCAGCGTCACGCGCACCTTCGACATCCCCGGGCTCACGGAGCACGCGTTCGGGATGAAGACGCTCGCGGAGGCCGCCTACGTCCGCGACCACGTCATCTCGCAGCTCGACCTGGCCGACGCCAGCCAGGACCCGGCCGAGCGCGCCGCCCGCCTGCAGTTCGTGGTGGTCGGCGGCGGATACGCCGGCACCGAGACCGCGGCCTGCCTGCAGCGCCTGACCCACGCCGCCGTCAAACGCTACCCCCGCCTGGACCCAGGCCTGATCCGGTGGCACCTCATCGACATCGCGCCCAAGCTGATGCCGGAGCTGGGCGACAAGCTCGGCCGCAGCGCGCAGGAGATCCTGCGCCGGCGCGGCATCGAAGTCTCGCTCGGCGTGTCCATCGCCAAGGCCGGCCCGGAAGAGGTCACTTTCACCGACGGCCGGGTGGTCCCCACCCACACCCTGATCTGGACCGCCGGGGTCGTCGCCAGCCCGCTCATCGCCACGCTCGGCGCGGAGACGGTCCGCGGACGGCTCGCGGTCGGCGCCGAGATGAACCTGCCGGGCCACGACGGGGTGTTCGCGCTCGGCGACGCCGCCGCCGTGCCCGACCAGGCCAAGGGCGAGGAGGGCGCCGTCTGCCCGCCGACCGCGCAGCACGCGATGCGGCAGGGCAGGCACGTCGCCGACAACGTCATCGCGACGCTGCGGAACCAGCCGATGACGCCGTACGTGCACAAGGACCTCGGGCTCGTCGTCGACCTCGGTGGCAAGGACGCGGTCTCCAAGCCGCTCGGCATCGAACTGCGGGGCGTGCCCGCCCAGGCCGTGGCGCGCGGCTACCACTGGTCGGCCCTGCGCACCAACGTCGCCAAGACGCGCGTGGTGACGAACTGGGTGCTCAACGCGGTCGCCGGCGACGATTTCGTGCGCACCGGCTTCCAGGCCCGCAAGGCCGCCCGGCTGAAGGACTTCGAGTTCACCAACAAGTACCTGTCCCCGGAGGAGGTCCGCGCGCACGTGGAGGGCACCGAGCGGCACGAGGGGTGAGGCGCCCGCCGCGAGGGCCGCGTGCGCGGCATGCCATGCTGAGGGCCGGATCTTGGTGTGACATGGGAGAGAGTACGGCGGCGTGAGATCAGCGGGGCGCTCGGCGCGGGCACGACTGTGGGACCGGGCCGCGGCCTCCGATCCCGGGCTGCTGCGGTTGACGGCCGGGCTGCGGACCGTGGGCGCCATCGCCCTCACGCTGGCCGTGCTCGCCCCGCTGGGGACAAGCGTCAAGTATCTGGTGGCGGGCGCCATGGCGGCCATGGTCGCCACGTTCGCGATCCGTGAGAAGCAGCGGCCCCAGCAGGCGGTCACGCTCGCGCTCGGGCTGCCGGTGGCGCTGGCCTCGGTGTCGCTGGGCGCGCTGCTCAGGTCCCATGTCGTCGCGAGCGGCGTGTTCTTCGTCGTCCTGATCTTCAGCGCGGTCTACGGCCGCCGGTTCGGCGACCGCGGCACGGCTCTCGGCCTGATCGGCTTCCAGGTCTACTTCGCGTCCCTGTTCATCGGCGCGACCGTCCCGGCCCTGCCCCGGCTGTGCGGCGCCTTCGCGGTCGCGTTCCTCAGCAGCGCCGTGCTGCGCTTCGCCCTCGTGCCGACGACGCCGGCGAGCGTCCTGCAGCGGCTGCGCCGGGCGTTTCGCGCGCGCCTGGCCCAGCTGGTGTCGGCGCAGCTGGAACTGCTCGACGCTGGTCCGGACGACATCGACAAGGCGCTGGACGCCGTACGCGAGGGCACGGCGCGGCTGCACGAGACGGCGATGATGATCCAGGACCGGCTCGAGGAGGGCACGCCCGACGAGTCCGTGGCACGGCTGGTGCAGCGGCGCGTCGCGGACGCCGAGATCGCCGCCGAGCGGCTCGGCCTGTTGCTGCTGACCGCGCGCAGCGCCGAGCGGGCGGACACGCTGACCCTGCACCTGCCGGGCGCGCCCGCCCCGTCGGTCGGCCGGGCGCCGGCGCGGGACGAGGCCCTCGACGCAGTGCGCCGCGACCTCCAGGCGCTGCGGGTGCTGGTGCTGCGGTCGCCCGCCGAGAGTGCGGGAACCGCGTTGGCCCATGTGCGCAACCGGCTCCTCGGCTACCGCGACGAGGACAAAGTGCCGGTGGCCTCGCCCGCCGTGCAGGACGTCTTCCGCGGCATCGGCGAGACCGCCCGTGCCGTGCTCGGGCTGCGGATCGCCCTCGACGGGCCGCAGGACGAGTCGGACGACTCCCCCGCGACGGCCCGCTCGCGCGAGGAGCTGGACGCCGAGGACGCCGCGATCGACGCCGGGGAGGAGACGCCGTCCAAGGAGGAGACCGGGCTGCGGCGGCCGACCACGCGCGCGGCCGTGCAGGTGTCGGTGGGGTCCGCGCTCGCCATGGCCGGCGGCGAGTTGCTGTCCAGCCACCGCTGGTACTGGGCGGTGCTGACGTGCTGGATCGTTTTCCTCAACACCGCGTCGACCGGCGAGATCCTGGTCAAGGGCTACCGGCGGCTGGTGGGCACCGTGCTCGGCGTGCTGGCCGGGATCGTGCTGGCCGGGCTGGTCGGGCAGCACACGTGGACGGCGTTCGCGCTGGTGCTCGTACTGATCTTCGCGATGTTCTACACGGCGCCGCTCTCGTACACGCTGATGTCGTTCTTCGTCACCGCGATGCTGGGGCTGCTGTACACCCTGCTGCACACCTACAGCCTGGACGTGCTGGTGCTGCGGATAGAGGAGACGGCGCTGGGCGCGGCGTGCGGGGTGATCGCGGCGGCGTTCGTGCTGCCGGTGCAGACGGACCGGCGTACGAACGAACTGCTGGTGACCGTGCTGGAGCGGCTTGTGGACGTCACCGAGCACGCCGTCGAGCAGCTCAGCGGCGGGCCCGCGGGCGAACTGCTGGACAAGGCGCGGGATCTGGACCAGGCGCTGGCCGACCTGCGCGCCGCGACGCAGCCGCTCACTCACCCGGTCACGCCGCTGCGGTCCCGCCGCACCACCGCCCGCTACGTCGTCGCGCTGCTGGAGACCTGCGCGTATCACGCGCGCTCCCTGGCAGCGACGGCCGAGCTGCTGCCCACCCATCCGTCCATCGCGGCGGACCCGCGACTGCGCGGAGCGGTGCGGCGCACGGTGCGCAACATCGAGGCGATCGCCGCCCACGTCGCGGACGAGAACTCCGCCGCCGAGGTGACGACCGGACCGAGCATCGCCTCCCTGCTGGAGCCCGACGTCAGCGGCGCGTCCCGCTACGGCCGGGTCACCGGCCGCGTGCTGCGGCACCTGGAGCGCCTGGACGAGGCGGTGACGGGCCTGGCCCGTCCGCTGAAAGTGCCGGTCGCCGCGCCGCGGCGATGACCGCGGCGCGACGGCCGGCAGGCGGGAGTCGGGTCAGAAGTCGGTCGGCAGGCCGCTGGCCTCGGCGATACCACGCAGTTCCTCGTTCTGCCGGTGCCGTTCCCGGATGTGCTCGGCGAGTTCGCCGAGCCGCGCCGGGTCGGCGGCGGTGGCCGCGTCGGTGACCACCCGGACCGGGCCGGTCTCCTCGGTGTGGATCTCGACCACCTCGTTGTCCAGCCGTCCGGTGACGGCGGTGGCGATGACCAGGGCGGCCTCGTCGCGGATCTCCTGAGGGAGCTCGCCGCCGTCGAGCGCGAAGTCCAGGGCGGCCGGCCGCTCTTCGTCGATCGCCCGCAGGACCGGCTCGACCACGCCGAGCAGACGGTCGTAGTCCTCGGTGTCCATCCGGATGCGCAGCAGGTCGAGGTATACGTCGACGGGGCGGCCCTCCGGCGGGATCTCGGGTTCGCTCATCTGCTCCGTGTTCCCCGTACGGCGCCGGTCAGACGCCCTGCGGGCGATTTTCGGCCTGGAGCCGTCCGGTCAGGCCGCGCTCGCCCGTCCCCCGGTGCCGGGATGACCGGTCCGCTGCTGTCCCAGGACCTCGTCGCGGACCCGGGCGCAGCTGCGGCTGATGAGCCGGGAGACGTGCATCTGCGAGATGCCCAGCCGGTCGGCGATGCGGCTCTGCGTCATGTCCTCGAAGAACCGCATGTAGAGGATGGCGCGCTCGCGTTCGGGCAGGCGGCGCAGGCCTTCCTTGGCGGACTCGCGGTCCACCACGACGTCGTACGAGGAGTCCGCCGCGCCGAGGGTGTCGGCGAGGCTGTATCCCTCGTCGCCGGACGACAGCTCGGCGTCCAGCGACAGGGTGCTGAAGCTCTCCAGGGCCTCCAGGCCGGCGGCGACCTCCTCCCGGCTCAGGCCGGTGTGGTCGGCGATGTCGGCCGCCGAGGGCTCGGGGCTGCCGGGGTTCTGAGTGAGATCGCGCCGTGCCACGCGCACCTTGTTGCGCAGTTCCTGCACGCGTCGGGGCACCCTCAGGGCCCACATCCGGTCCCGGAAGTGCCGCTTGACCTCGCCGGTGATGGTCGGCACCGCGTAGCTTTCGAAGGCGCCCCGGTCCGGGTCGTACCGGTCGATGGCCTTCACCAGTCCCAGGGCCGCTACCTGCCGCAGGTCCTCGACCGACTCCCCGCGGTCGCGGAACCGGCCGGCGATCCGGTGGGCCATGGGCAGCCACGCCGCGACGAGCTCGTCACGCACCGCGTCCCGTTCGGGCCCGTCGTCGAGGGCTGCGAGCCGGGCGAAGAGGTCGGTGGTGTCCGGCGCGTCGTCGTGTCGCCGGGCGGTCGCGGCCTTCGCCGCGGACGGGGCGGGTCGGCTGACCGAGGGTGCGGTCGGCGTGTCCGACGGGTCGATGTGCGTGTTCGGCGTTTCGGTGAGCATGCGGAATCGCTCCTGAACGGGATCGTGTCAGGGACTTACCGCGGGAGGGCGCCGCACCCGGACCGCCAGGAGGGGGCCGGAGCAGACAAACCGCTCCCGCTGCGCGCCTCCGGTCCGAAGCACGTAGTTCGCATGCCCTGCCGTCGGCGGAACAAACTCCGCGTCTCGGGCAATGTGCCAACGTGTGTCTCAGGCGAGGGGGACCACGGCGGTGATGCACTTGCCACCCGTGGGCAGGTCGAGGACGCGGACGTCCCGCGAGAGGCGGCAGACGATGGGCCAGCCGTGGCCGCCGGCCCGGCGGCGGCCGTTCCGGTCGGTCGGTGGCGTGGTGACCGGCAGCCGGTCACTGCGGTCGCTGACCGAGACGCGGACCTCGGTGCCGACGAGGTCGACCCGGACGTCCGTGACGCCGCCGCCGTGCAGGATCGCGTTGGTGGTGAGCTCCGAGGCGACGAGCACGGCGTCCGACAGGGCGTCCTCGTCGTACCCGGTGTCGCTGGTGCGGCGCCGCTCGGCCACCGCGCGCTCCACCGCCTTGCGCGCGTCGCCGGGCCTCCACGCCGGCGGCCGCACCGTCGCGCGGGCGCCGGGAGTTTCGATGACGGATTCGGTCGTGTGCTCCTCGCACATCCTTCAGCTCCCTGGCTTCGGCTCCCTGGTCTGCGGTGACAGCGGCCCTGGCGGCGACGGTCCGCGCCGACGGCAGACCTCGGCGGCGCCGGTCCCCGGTGACGCCGGCCCTCAGTGACGCCGCTCTTCGGCAGCACCGGTCCTCGAAGGCCGTCCGCTGGGACAGGCACAAGCCGGATCTTTCTTGTCGGCTCACCTCTCCCCGTACCGGCAAACATCCCTGCCGCCCGCGGGGTGCGGAATTTCCGCCATGTGGCGCAGTCAGGGCGCCCTGCCGGGGTACGCGGCGTGCATGACCGATGTGGTGGACTCGGACGAACTGCTGCGGCGCATGCAGCGCGCGAGGGCCTGTGCGGAACGGGAGCGGCGGGCGTGGCGGACGAGGAGTTCCGCGCCGGATCCGCCCGGCGCGGACGGAACCGACGACGCCGCCGTGCGGGCGCTGGCCTACGAGGTCGTGGTCCGGGTGCTGGACGAGATCCTGGTTCCCGGCCGGCACGACAAGGACGACTGACCGTACGGCTGGACAGCGGGCGCCGGCCCCGCGCCCAGCGCCCCGCACGTGCGCCCCAGGGCGACGCGTGTTCCTCGGCGACGTCCTGGCGTCCGGGGCTGGACGACCGGCTCACCCGGGGCCGGGTGCTGCGAGGGGCCGAGGAGCTGTTGGCCGACGCGGTGCACGCGGAGCACACGTTCTTCAGCACGTGCGGGAGTTCCTTGTCGGTCAAGGCGGCGATGCTCGCCGTGGCAGGCCCGCACGAAAGCTGCTGATCGGACGCGACGCACACAAGTCCGTCGTGTCGGGTCTGATCCTGTCCGGCATCGAGCCGGTGTCGGTCGAGCCGCGCCGGGACGCCGAGCGGCACCTCGCGCATCCGCCGTCCGCCGCGGAGTTCGAGGCGGCGTTCACGGCCCATCCGGACGCGAAGGGCGCGCTCGTCACCGGCCCGACGCCGTACGGCGCCTGCGCCACCCTGCGGGACATCGCCGAGGTGTGCCACCGGCGCGCGCGGAGCCGCTGATCGTGGACGAGGCCTGGGGCGCGCACCTGCCCTTCCACCCCGACCTGCCGTCGTGGGCGATGGACGCAGGCACAGACAGCTGCGTGACCAGCATCCACAAGATGGGCAGCGGCCTGGAGCAGGGCTCGGTGTTCCATCTGCGCGGCGATCTCGTCACGCCGAAGCTGCTCGGGATGCGTGCCGATCTGCTGGGCACCACCAGCCCGTCGGTGCTGATCTTCGCCGGTCTGGACGGCTGGCGGCGGCAGATGGCCCTGCGCCGCAAGGAGCGCATGGGCGCCACCCTGGATCTCGCGGCCGAGGTCCGGGCGACCGTCGAGGAGATCGACGGCCTGCACGTGGGCGGCCGCGAGGACTTCTGCGGGCCGGGACTGGCCGACGACCTCGACCCGCTGCCGGGCATCATCGACGTCGAGGGCCTCGGGATCACCGGCTACGCGGCCGAGGACCGGCTGCGGGATCACCGCGCGGTGGACGCGCTTCTGGTCGACCGCCGCCGGATCGGCGCGCAGAGCACGCTCGAGGACGACCGGGAGACGGCCGGGGATCTGCTGGCCGCGCGGCGAGACTCCGCGCGCGCCGCGCCCGGAATGCGGCCGCCCCTCGGGTGGAGGTGCCGCCGCCCGACGGGCTGCGTATGGAACAGGTGCGACTGCCCCGGGAGGCGTTCTTCGGCCCCACCGAGGACGTGCCGGTCGACCGTGCCGGCCGGCCGTGTCGCGGCGGAGATGGTCACGCCGTATCCCGGGATCCCAGCCGTCTCGCCCTGTGAGCGGCTGTCCCGGCCGGTCCTGAGGTATCTGGGCACGGGCTCGCGGAATGGGCGAAGAGTGAAACAGGTCACTTACCCCGCTTTTGGGTACACGAAATCCTTCGGCGTGGTTTACCGTCCATTCATACGTGGTCATGGAGTCGACCCTGAGCCGTCCTCCCTGTGCCACCGCTTACGGCCCTGGCTGGTTTCCCCCGTCCAGCCAGGGCTTTTCATGTTCCCGGAGTGATGCGGGAGCCCGCGGGTGCGGACCCCCCGAAGGATCTGCCGTCCGCCGAGGTGCCCGGGGCGTCGGCAGCGGCTGAAATGGGCGTAGGGAAAGCACCGCAACCGCGTCCCCGGCGAGGAGCCCCGCGTCATGACCAAGGCCATAAAACTGCTGACCGCCCTTCCGCCGCCCCAGCGTCAGCGTCTGATGGCGCTCGCGCAGGAGGTCTCCTTCCCCGAGGACTTCCGGATCTTCGAGGCGGGTGGCCGGGCCGACCGCTTCTGGGTCGTCCGCTCCGGCGCGGTCACCCTGGACCAGCGGGTGAACTCCGTGCAGCGCGTGAAGGTCGCCAGCCTCGGCTCGGGCGACCTGCTCGGCTGGTCGTGGCTCTTCCCGCCGTACGAGTGGGACTTCGGTGCGCAGGCCTTCAGCCCGGTGCGGGCCTATGAGTTCGAAGCGGCGGCGGTGCTCGGGCTGTGCGAGGAGGATCCGCGGCTCGGGCTGATGCTGGTGCGCAGCGTGGCCGAGATCCTCGCGCACCGGCTGGAGCTGACGCGCGGCAGGCTGATGGAGCAGCACGCGCCGCATCGGCGCAGCGCGCTGTAACTGGCGTTCAGACCCGGTAGCGGCGCAGTGCCGGTACCGCGGCGGCCAGGGTCAGCATCACGGCGACGACCAGGAGTCCGCCGCCCGCGACGGCCGTGCGCGGGCCGAAGGCCGAGCCCGCGGTGCCGTGCAGGACGTCGGCGAGGCGCGGCCCGCCCGCCACGACGACCGTCGATCTCCCCCTCGACCAGGTGCGGACCCTGCTCGCGGTGGTGGACGAGGGCACGTTCGACGCGGCGGCCGCGGCCCTGCATGTGACGCCGTCGGCGGTGAGCCAGCGGGTGAAGGCCCTGGAGCAGCGCACGGGGCGGGTGCTGCTGCTGCGCACGAAGCCGGTGCGGCCGACCGAGTCCGGCGCGGTGCTGGTCCGGCTCGCCCGGCAGGTGGCCCGGCTGGAGCAGGACGCGTACGGCGAGCTGGGGCTGAGCGGGGCCGGGGAGCCGACCCGGGTGTCGGTGGCGGTGAACGCGGACTCGCTGGCGACCTGGTTCCTCGGCGCCCTCACGCGCGTGCCGGAGGAGGTGCGGCTCTGCTTCGAGCTGCGGCGCGAGGACGAGGAGCACACGGCGGCGCTGCTGCGCGAGGGGCTGGTGATGGCAGCGGTCACCTCGTCGCCGGATCCGGTGCCGGGCTGTTCCGTACGGGCCCTGGGGCGGATGCGCTATCTCCCCGTGGCGAGCCCGCAGTTCGCGGCGCGGTATCTGGACGGGCCGCTGCGGGAGGCGCTCGCCGTGGTGCCCGTGGTGGCCTTCGACCGGCGGGACGACTTCCAGGACGGCTTCGTCCGCCGGCTGCGGGCCGGGCGGGGCGCCGCGAGCGCACAGCGGCACCACGTGCCCACGTCGGAGGGGTTCGTCGAGGCGGTCGCCGCCGGCCTCGGCTGGGGCATGGTGCCCGAGGCGCAGGCGGTTCCCCTCCTGCGCACCGGCCGCCTCGTCGGCCTGGCCCCGGACCGGGCGGTCGACGTCCCGCTGTACTGGCAGCAGTGGAAACTCGACTCCCCCGCTCTGGCGGCGGTGGCCGACGCGGTGACGGCCACGGCGGCCGAGGCGCTGCGCGGCTAGGGCCGCTGGTACTCCCGGAGTCGGTGCCGAGGGGCGGGCGGTGCCGACTCCCGTGTGTCACCGGTCGGTCTCGTTTCGCTCAAGGTCGACAGGCACCACCCTGCGCGCGCCGGCCCTGGCCGCCGGACGCGGGTCCGCGCGGACGGTCACCTGGCGCCACGGCAGCAAGGCCACCAAGCGCAACCCGCACGCCGGGATG
>NZ_JACTVI010000124.1 GCF_014495685.1 Streptomyces sp. TRM68367
ACCACCACCCGAAGGACGAACCAGGACGAATCCTCAACCCCGACCGACCACCCCAGGCCGGCGCGCGCACGTGAATGATCGAGGTGAGGGCCTCCAGGGCGTGCACATCGCCGATCTCCTGGACCGGCTCAAGAAGAAGAACTGGGGCTTTGAGGCGTGGGACATCGCGCGTCTGCGCAGGTGGTGCGAGGCCGCTGGGTTCCCCGTGACCAAGACGAAAGTCGGAGCCAAATCCCCCACGTGGGGCATCCGCGCCGACCAACTGGTCGCGGTCGTCGGGATGCCCCTCCTCGACTACCTGGACACCCTCGATCAGACCACCCTGCGCACCCCGACGGAGGCCCCCGCGGAGGGGGGTGCCGAGGCCCCCGCCGAGGCCGCAGAACAACCCCCTGCCGACCCCTCGCCTGCCCCCCTCCTCAGCCCCGAGCAGGAGGTGCTCAGCGGGCCCGTGCTGAGGGTCGTTCCCGACCCCTCCCCGGAGACCGCAGCCTGACCCCGCCCAGAAGGCCGTAGAACCCATCTACCGGGCCGTCTACCTGCGGTTCTACCGACGCATCTACCGCCCTCTACCCGCCTCTACCTGTCCGTCTACCGACCGAGCAGCCTGCCCCGAGAGGGGTTGGACTCCCTCAACCAGGAGCCCCGCGCGATGACCTTCCTCGGTATCCCGCTGCCCACCGCCGGGCAGGCCGCTGGCCTGCTCGGGCTCGGCCTGCTCATCCTCGTACTGCGGGGCACCGCAGACCGCGGCAAGCGGATCCAGGAGTTGCGGCAGGAGATCGAACGACGCGCGGCGGTGCTCAGCGGCTACCCCGAGGGCTCCGAGGCGCACGAGCTCTACAAGGAGGAGACCGACGCCATGGCCCGCGAGATCCGCGAGCTGAAGGCCGGTCGGGTGGTGCCGAAACGGCTGGTCATCGTGGCTGTCCTCGGTCTCCTCCTTCTCTGCGTCGCCGTGGGTGCAGGATCGTGACCGCCGCCCGGCGCGCCTGCCCGAACTGGCTCCCGCGACGTCGGGGCCTGCCGGCCGCCGGGCCCCGGGCGGCGCGAGTGTGGCGGCTCCGTGGTGAAGCGGAGCCCGCAGTGACGATGACGAGTGAGAGGAACACTTGATGAGCGAGCGCGTGAATGTGTCGGTCCTGCTGTTGATCGGGGACGTGGCGGAGGTGACGACGCCGGAGCGGGACTCCTCCGACCCGGAGCGGGTGCCGGTCGAGCGGATCACCAAGGACACCGGTCTCGCGCGCGGGGAGCTCGCGGGCGCGGACCTTGTCGCCGTGGTCGGCGAGAACGGCGAGCTGGAGCGGTTCGAACTGCCGTAGGCGGGGCGGGCCGGACTCCTTCGGGTTCGGCCCTGTCCCATGCCATCGGTGTTGTTGCAAAATTAGAAGTGAGTGCTGTAAAGTTAGACGCGTCAGGACGGGGGGTGAGAGCCCCGGAACTGACAGACCAGTTGAAAATTCCAGAGAGGAGATGTCGTGGCAGATCACGACAGCAGGGAGCGGTTCCTGATGCTCAAGGAGGCCGCCCTCGGGATGTACGCCTACATGCAGGCACTTTTCGAGGAGCTTCCCCTCCCCGTCACGGTCCCGGACCTGGAGCCGAGCGGTGACGACGAGGACGCCCCGGCGAAGGCCCTCCTGAGCCTGAACCGAGTGCGGCAGCTCATCGAGGACGAGCCGATCTCGGAACGCCACAAGCGATCCTTTGAGCACATGGTGCTCGACTGGTTCGCGGCCTACGAGATGTTGGTCCTCACCGAGCTGGCAGGACCCGCCCCCTGGCGACTCGACGTTGTTCAGTTCGCACTCGTGCGGATGACGACGTGGATCGAAGTGATCGAAGGCGACGAGCCGGACGACAGCCAGTCGTAACGGTTCAACCGCCCCGGGCAGCCAGCCCGGGGCGGGCACCTCCTCCCGGAACTTCAACCGGTCCCCACTCTCACGCAGAAACACAACAGGGGCCGACGCGGTCCCCGGCTCGCGCGGGGGTGAGAGAGCGTCGGCCCCTACCAGTTGAAAACTCCGCAAAGGAGAATCACCGCCATGGTAGACGCACCCCGCCTGATCAGCCCCGAGATCGCCGAGACGTACGGGGTGAGCCTGAGCACCGTCACAAAGACCTGGATGCAACACCCCGAGTGGCCGGGGTCGACCGGCAAGCGGGGCCGCTTCAAGGAGTACGACGCCGCCGCCGTCGACAAGTTCGTCCAGGACCACGCCGCGCGGCCCACGGTCGACCTCGAACCCGAGCGCCTCTACACCGCCCAGGAACTCGAAGAGGCCGATATCGGCGTCACCGCCGGAACGATCCGCGCCGACCGCTCCCGGGACCGATGGCCCGAGCCCGACAACACCGCCCACGGCGTCAACCGATGGCGCGGCTCCACCGTCACGCAGACCATGAGCAAGCGCCGCAGCTACCGACGCAGCTCGCACGGCGACGAGGAATGATCGGCTCCCCGGCTCCCGGACTCGTCCGCCCATCCGTGTGACCGTGCGTCCGGACACCCTCGGCATCCGGATGTGCGTCCGCGTCCGGACATCCGCGGACGTCCGGATATCCGTCCGCGTCCGGACATGAGGAGACCCCCGCCGGATGCTTCCGTGCGGGGGTCTCGTCGTCGCCTGCGACTACGCGTTGCCGGCGCGCGGGCGGACGTGGGGCGCGCCGGCAGCTCGGGCCAGGCGCATGATGTGGTTCCGGTCGTACGGTGAATGCTGCGCGATCTCACCGGGGCCGAGGTTGCGGTCTGTGTAGTGGCGGACGATCGCCTCGTGCAGCGCCTCTCGGGCCTTGTCCCGCTTGGACTCCGCATTCCTGAACTCCTTGGTGTGCTCGTCCAGCTCCGCCAGGGCGGCGGCCACGACGGCATCCGAGTATTGCGGCTTCGGCTCGTTCGGGTCGCGGTTCGGCCCCTTCAGTGGCGTGACGGGAGGCACGGCCTCCGCGCCGATCCGGCCCACGTGGTTCCGGTCGTACGGCACATGATCAGCGATCTGCCCCGGCGGCGCACTACGCGCCCGCAGGTGCTTGACGATGCACACGCGCAGCTTCTCCCGCGCCTCGTCAACGGCGTCCTCAGTGGAGTTGTAGCGGTTTGTGAGCCGGTCCAGCTCGCGGATGGCCTTCGTCTCGGCGGGGTTGTCGGTAGCAGGCATGGCCCTCACTATGCCACATGGTGTTGCAACGTGGGAGCCATGATACATGAGGAAGCAACTTGACATTGCAAACTCATATTGCAATGCTGTGGTGCGTAAGGATGAGCCCCGCCCACGGAGGACCCCATGCCCGCCATTGCCACCCCGGAAGAAATCCAGCAGATCGTCAAGGGCATGTCGGAGCGCATGCTGACCTACCTGCGCTTCTACGCCAAGAACCCGCAGGGCAGCATCGCCCGCACCAACCTGGGCAACGGGGGAGGCACTCACGGCGCCCTCGTGCGCCGCGGCCTGGCTGGACAGGGTGCCGACGGGCGCGGATACCGGGGGTACTTCCTCGCCCCCCTCGGGTGGGCCGTGGTGGAGCATCTGACCGGCTCACACCGCCCGGCGGACACGGGGCGGCGCGCCCTGGACGAGGCCCTCAACGAGGCGTACGGGGCCGACCTGCCCGCCGACGAGACGCCGGCCGAGGTGGACGTGCGCACCCTGTACGCCCCGCGCGAGCGAGTCCGCGTAGCCCCGCAGAGCTGGGACGCCTTCAACAAGGTGTACGTGCCGCAGCCGGAGTACGTGGGCGAGATCGTCCACTACACCCGCAACGGGCAGTACCGCGTGCGCGAGCTCCACCACGACACCACGTGTGACTACGACGCGAAGACCGAGCTGTTCAAGCTGCCCACCATCGATGACGTGGTGGACGCCCCCCACGACTTCTACGACGCCGGCAACCGCAAGCACGAGGGGCTGCCCGCCTCCCACGTGCGCAAGGTCGTGTCCAACCTGCGATTCCAGAAGAAGCCGTTCCGCCAGGACGAGCACGGGGCCATCTGCGTGGAGGACCGCCGGTACGTGCCGCAGCGCCCCGCCGAGGAGGCGCCGTTCCAGCCCGGCGACCGCATCGTGTGCGCCGACGGCATCACCCGCACCTTCAAGGCCATGGCCCCGCACATCCCCGGGGAGCCCGCCCGCGTGATCGTGGAGGGGGGCGGCGCGCAGTGGATCGCCGAGGACTGCCGCCCCGCTCGCACCCCGGCCGCCGAGGGCAGCCTGCCCGAGGACGCCACGCACCCGGACGTCGTGGCCGCCCGCGAGGCCCTCGCCGGCCTGGCCGTCGCCACCATGACCGACCACCACGACGTGCACGAGCCGGAGGGCGACGAGCAGCTCGTCCGCGGGTACCTCATCGAGCCGCGCGGCCACGGGCGCGTCGCCGTGTACTGGCTGGAGAGCGGAAAGACGATCCGCCGGGACACCTTCCTGCACGGTGCCGCCCTGGACTGCCTCGCCGACCGCTTCCAGCGGCGCGGCTGGCGCGTCGAGCGCATGCTGCGCAGCAGCGTGTGCGTGTTCGCCCACCGCCCGAGCGCGGACGCCGAGGCGCCGGCCGAGCTGCCCGCCCCGCAGCAGCCCGAGGAGGACGGCATCGCCGCCGGGCCGCACCGCATCGCCAACACCGGCGAGAACATCGACGGCCCGTACAGCGCCTATGCGTTCGCGTGCAGTCGCTGCGACAAGCACGCCACCTACTCCGACTTCTGGAACGGCCGCGTCCGGTGCACCCGCAGCGCTGAGCGGGAGTGGGCACAGGAGCGGGCCGAGGGACTGCTGAACGACGTGACATTCAAGGGCGCGTCCACGTTCGAGATCAACGACGGGGACCGCGTGGAGCAGCGCCCGCGCGCAGGAGCCGTGCAGTACCTCACCCTGCTGCTGCTCAACGGCTGCGCGCACTCCTGGTACACGGCCGAGCTGCGCATGTCCACCAAGCACGACAGGCACATTGCCAGCATCAAGCCCGTTACCGTCCAGGAGCAGCACGACCGCGCCGAGGCGGAGCGCCCGGCCGAGGCCGACCGCATCCGCACCGAGCGTGCCGAGGAAGCCCGCGCCCACATAGACAAGGTGGAGGCGCAGGCCCTCGCCACGAACCAGGTGATCGCCGAGCGCGCCGCCGCCCTGCTCAACGAGGCCGGCCACACCGAGCACACCGAGGGCCACTACGGCTACCGGATCCGCGTGAACCACCTCGCCGTGGGCCTGTACGCCGTGGACGAGGAGGGCCAGGAGTACACGGGCCACACGCTCGACACGTTCCTGGACGGGTACACCGCGACGCTTGAGGGAGCGGGCTGGTACGTGGAGTACAGCAAGACCGGATATCACGGCTCCTGCCTGGCGATCCTGCCGAACGACGTCGAGGAAGCCGTGCGGGAGGGCAAGAGCCGCCGGGAGGCTGCCGAGCAGGGCGGCGTGAGTGGCCCGGGCGAGTCCCCCGCCAACCCGCTGGACACGGTGGACTTCGGCGAGCCGCGGTGCGTGCACGGGTTCTACGAGCGCCCGGAGGACCGCACCAACCCGGTGAAGGCCTGCGAGCGCAAGCACCCGAACCAGAGCGCCGGGGTGTTCTCGGACGAGGGATGCATGGATGCCTTCGACTGCGCCGTCCAGGCCAGCGACGAGGCCCACCGCCTTAACAAGGAGGAGGAGCACCCCGCGGATGACCCGCTGTACATGTGGGCCCTCATCTGCACCGAGCACGAGGAGCAGCGCGCCGACGCGTGCGAGGACTGCGCCGAGGAGCCGCAGGACGAGGAGGACGAGGAGGAGGCGGAGTAAGCCCCGGAAAGCCTGACGGGCGCCCCGCCTCACCAGGGCAGGGGCGCCCCCTTGTTGCACCTTGACATTGCATCATCGTGATGCAATGCTATGGGGTGTAAAGACAGTGCGCCCCACGGAGGACACCATGGCCACGACCGCCACCCCCCAGATCACCCACCCGCTTGACGTAGCGCGCCCCGACGACGTCACGGTCTACGAGGACGCCCCCGGCAAGTTCACCGTGGAGCGAGGGGAGCAGGTCCTCGGGGTGATCTGGGATGAGGGGGAGGCCATGACCCGCGGCCGTTACGCCACCTGGTCCCCGTTCGGCACTGGGAACGGCTGCACCGCCGGCTTCTACGCGGACGGCGCGGAAGCCGTCGACGCCATCGCGCGCACCTGGCCCGTCCTCGCCGGCGAACTCGCCGAGGAGCTGAACGTGAACCTAAGGGAGCTGCTGGACGAGGCCGGACGCCTCGCCGCGGAGTGGGCCAACAAGGGCCCGTACGCCGTGTTCCGCACCATGGCCGGACGCAACGGCGAGATCACCGCCACCGCCGCCCAGACCCTGCGCGAGCGCCTCACTCCCGCCGAGGAGCCCCAGGAACCGGCCAGCCCCACCGAGCCGCATGAGGTGCACCGCGAAACCTACCGGGACACCACCATCGTGGTGACGTACTACCCCCTGCTTCAGTGCGACACCTGGACGAGGGAGCCGTTCCACGTCGCCGCCCTGGAGGGCACTCGCACGGAGAGCAGGTCCGCCGACCTCGACACCGCGCTCGCCCGAGCCCGCGCCAAGGCGGACGAGCGCCACGCGGACGCCGAGATCCTGCCCCGACTGCGCCCCCTGATCCACTCCCGCAAGACCTCCGAGCACCTGGAGAAGGAAGGCGAGCCGTTCACGGTGGACGAGGTGGTCTACGTGTACGCCATGGGCGCGTGGCGCCGAGGCCTGGTCACCAAGGTTGGCCGCACCCGGGTGACCGTCGCCTATGCCACCACCCCCTCCGCGGAGCAGGACCGCGTGTTCCGCAAAGCCTCCGAGCCGGAATGGGTCGCCCGAGCCGAGTAACCCACCCCACGGCCCCCGCCGCCCGGCGGGGGCCGACGTATCCCCTGGAGCCCCTCATGCATGCCTGCCCCGACAAGGCACACCGCCCCGCGTGGCGCGTCCGCGTCCGCCGCGCCAACTACTCCGCGTTCAACGGCTACCGCCGCACCCCGTCCCCCTACTCCCTCGTGCACTGCGGGGACTGTGGCGCCCTGTGGCGCACCAAGGCCGCGTACGTAGACACCCTGCCCGACGAGCATTTCTCGAAAGCGACTTGACGTTGCAACATCATGATGCAACACTATGGGTGTCGGGACGGGGACGCCGCCCCACCAACCCCCAGGAGGACACCATGGCCGAGATCACCGCCACCACCGCCCAGCACGCCCCCGCCCAGGTCGGCAACGGCCGTACTGTGCACCTGACCGACGCCGAGACGGTCAGCACCGAGACCCTGTGCGGCCGGACTGTGACCCGCGTCCTGACTCCCGAACAGGCCGAGAAGAAGAACAAGCCGTGCCGGGAGTGCGCCCGGGCCGCCGAGGAGATCGCCGAGGCTGCACGCCTGGCCGCAGACGCCGAGGAGGCCGCGGAGTCCGCGGAAGCGGGCGACACCCCCGCCGAAGTTGGGGAGCCCGCCGAGGTTCAGCCCGAGGAGGAGGACGAGGCGCCGGCCGTCGAGGTCGAGGAGCCCGCCGAGGCAGAGCCCGAGGAACTGGAAGAGGCGCCGGCCGCCGAGGACGCGGAGCCTGCCGAGGACACCCCCGCCGGACAGGCCGAGGTGACCGCCTACACCGCCGCCATGGAGCAGCTGTTCCTCAACGGCACGGACAAAGAGGACCGCGCCCTGTACGTGGACGCTGACACCGTCCTGGAGGCCATCGCCGGCCTGCGCCGGATGCCCCGCTGGAACGCCAAGGAGGAGCGATTCACGGTCAATAAGGTGGCCCTGATCCTGGTCCGGGACGACCAGGGGGAGCGCGTATGGGTGCGCGGAGAGACCGACCCGATCCGCGTGGACCTCGCAGGCGCCCCGGTGGACGCCGACGCCCCCGCCGAGGTGGGCCCGGTGGACATGGCCGCCGTCCTGGCCGCAACCCGCCTCCTGCGCCGCCGCCGGGAGGTCCAGCGGGTCATCGACAACCGCGAGGCCGCGCGCGCCACGAGCACCCCGGCCCCGATGGTCGAGGAGCCCGCCGCCCCCACCGCCTGACTGGCCCCGCCACGGACGCCCCGCCTCCACTCGGAGAGCCGGGGCGTCCGGCTCTCGCCCGCTGCCGCAAGCAAAACGGCCCGCCTGCTGGAGGCGGACCGAAGTCGAAGTCTTCTCGGGTTGGTGCCCGGGGTGGGAGTCGAACCCACACTTTCCCGCGTTTAAGGCGGTTGCGTCTGCCAGTTGCGCCACCCGGGCCAGGGTTTACGCGGTGGCCTGCGGCGCACCGTCGACGGCTAAGGGCGCATAACTGAGACGCATACCCGTCTCAACGAGTCGAGATCCGGAACACCCTGAAAGTGTGTCACATGTGATCGTCGTATCTCGATCCGCCTCCTTCCGTACACGCGTTCTGTTCCTCCCTCTGCGCGTCAAGGCTCAAGTAAACAGCGTCCCCCGCTGTAACTTCCTGCCATAGGTGGGGAATTGGTCAACATTCGTCTCCCGATGGCGCGATCGAGGGCGTGGCCCGGTGGGGGGTGGACGGGCCGATGCCCTGCGTGCAACGGGAAAGCGGACGGTCGCCCGGCTTGCTGACGTGCCGGTGGCAAGTGCCGAAAGGTTGGCCGCATCTTGCGCTCCACCTCGTTGAAGCCGTTCGCCGATAGCCAAAGCAATGAACGCCGTGTCAGCGAAGGGTCTCCCCTGCTGGTCGTCGGCATCGCGGACGGCCGATCCCGCCCCCGGGTCGGGGCGTCCGGCTTCCCTGCCCCTTGCTCGGTCACGAGCAAGCAACGGTGCCAAGCATCCCTGTGATGCAACTTGACCATGCAACCTCATGATGCAAATATTGGTGTCACGAGGACGGGCAAAGAGCCCAAACCGCATGGGAGGGAACCGAGATGACCAGCACCACCGCCACCACCGCCAAGACCCTGGCCAAGCTGGTCGACGCCGAGACCGCCCTCAAGGCCGCCCGCGCCGAGGAGACCCGCACCGCCCGCACCGCGGAGCGCATCGCCGAGCGCCTGCGCAAGGCCCGCGCCAACACCGCCAAGGCCCGCCGGGGCCTGCGCGCCGCGGAGTCCACCGGCAAGCGCGTGACTGTGGCCGTGCGCCGCCTGGAGCGCGCAGAGGCCAAGCAGAGCGAGGCGCAGACCGCGCACACCGACGCCAAGCAGGAGGCGACCGCCGCCCGCCGTGCAGCCGGAACCGCCGCCCGCCGCATGGACACCCTCGCCCGCCGCGCCGCCCTGGCCGCCACCGCCACCGTGAGCGACATCGCCCGCCGCCTCGGCGAGAAGAACCTTGCCCCCGCCGCCACCGAGGACCGCACCCTGCCGGAGCAGGAGCTGCCCACGGTGGAGGACATCGAGACCCACGCCGCCCGGTTCGCCGACCTGGACCAGCGCGCCAAGGACTTCAGCAAGGCCGCCGACGTCGAGAAGAAGTGGCTGCGGCAGCTGCCCGCCGGAACGTACGGGCGCGTGACCGTCACCCGCACCCCCGGCCGGTCCGTCCTGGACGGGGATCAGGTGGCCCTCGACTACCTGAACTTCGCCGGAGCCCTGCCCCCGCGCAAGTCCACCAAGACCACGTTCAAGGTGGACGCCCGCGCCCTGCTGGCCGACCTCGCCGCCGCCGAGCAGGAGGCCGGAGTGGTGGAGCTGAACCCCGCCGCCTGACCGCCCCACCCCCCGGCCGGGCGCCCCACCGGCGCCCGGCCCCCTCGAACGGAGAGCTGCACGTGATCACCCTGCACGCCACGTACAAAGGCCGCACCATCGAAATCCTGGCCCCCGTCAACCCCTACGGCGCCCCCGCCTTCACCGTCAACGACGCCTCCCCCCGCCCCGGGGAGCGCATGCTCGGCGAGTACGGCCAGACCGCCCGCGAGTGCCTGGCCATGGTGCAGAAGATCATCGACCAGCGCGACGAGGACGGCGTCAAGGGCATACGCGGCACCGTGGACTACGCGTTTTGGTACGCCCCGGGTGCATGGGAGGAGTGCCCCAACGGCGCAGGCTCCGCGTACGGCAGCCACATCAAGCCCGTGGACGCCCCGTGCAACGAGGACACGTGCAAGGCCCGGGCCGCTCGCGAGGCCGCCCGCAAGGCCCGCCGCGCGCAGGGCAACCCCACCGTGCCGGCTCTGTCCGGGCAGTTGGCCCGGGCCGGATTCGAGCGCACCGGCGACGACGGACGGCTGACCGCAGGCTTCCGCGTGATGAAGAACGAGGGCGGGCCGTCCGCCGGCGTGCGGGTTGTCTGGTACGGCGAGGGCGCCCGCATGCCCATGGACCGCGAGCCCGGGCGCCTCGCCGAGATCGCCGAGTTCATCCGCGGCAAAGGCAAGTACGCCGTCCGGTACGAGGGCGGGGCGAGGGTCGAGGTCACAGCCAAGACCGCCTAGCCTCAAGGCACCCCTCTGTTGCTACTTGACGTTGCAACACGAGGGTGCCATTATGGGGGTGTGAGGGGCGGACGCACCGCCCCGCCGGAAGGAGCCACCAGCCATGACCCGCACGTTCAACATCCGCACCACCGAGGACGCCGTTGCCTGCATCGCAGCACTGGCAACCGAGGTCATCGCGGACGGGAACCACCCGGGTCACGACCTGGAGACCGTGTTCGACCGCATCACCTCCGGCGACGTGCTGTGCCTCATCCGGCAGTACTACGACCGGCGCGTCGGTAACGGCGAAAGCCCCCGACAGGCCGTGATCGGCGTGGGCCAGAGCCTCATCGCCCACTACTGCCAGAGCGCCGGCATACCCCCCACCAACTAGCCACCCACCCGGGCGGGCGCCCCACCACGGCGCCCGCCCGGAAGCGCACGCGAAAGGCACATCCCCGATGCACGACTGCGACGGGTCCACCAACAACGGCACCCACAACTGCCCCAAGCGCGCCGTCTGGCAGGTCAAGCAGAAGGACAGCCCGCAATGGGTCTGGAGTGCCTGCGCCCAGCACCTCAACCAGGTCGCAACGTGGCTCCTCGGCGGGGAGCAGGGCGAACTGGACCTCCGCCGCATCGCCACCACCGCCGAGTAACCCACCCCCACACGCCAAGGAGTCAGCCGTGTCCGTCCTGCCCCGCTACATCCCCGCCGCCGGCCTCCAGCAGCTGCACGAGGTACTCGCCCCCCTCGGTATCACCCCGGAACCCAAGCCGGGCCGCCGCATCACCCTCACCGCCCAGCACAGCGGATCGGAGTGGACGTTCACGTACTTCGGCCACGGCAACGTGTGGGTGACCAAGGGGCCGGGCTACGAGCACGGACCGGCCGTGTTCACCGAGGAGATGGCCGACTTCCTCACCGCCGCCACCGAGCCCCCGGCCGAGGGCGACCCATGCATGCCCCACCAGCGCTATCACTGCGGCCACTGCCCGCACGACCTCTGCCAGGACTGCGAGCGCTGCCCCTGCTCCTGCAAGTGCTCCGCAGTCGTCGTGCGCAAGGTCTCGCCCGGCACCCCGGCCCCCAAGACCTACGTCGGCGTGCCCGTGCCGATGCGTGTGCGCGAGGAGTGGGACCAGCCCACCGGCGAGTTCTGGCGCCTCGGCGTACGCAGCACCCTGGCCGTCGCCTAACCCCCACCCACCCCGCCCGGGCGCCCGCAACGGCGCCCGGGCCGACCGAAGGAGCCATGCCGTGACCTACGGCCCGAGCCCGTACGACAGCGACCCCGAGGCCATCAAGTGGGCCCGGGCCAAAGTGCAGGCCGAGATCGAACGAGCCGAAGAGGTGGCCGCCGACCTCACCGCCGTAGAGGACCTGGACGCCGCGCACCGCTGGACCTTCCTCGCCGCGTACATGCGCCGATGGCTGCTCGGTGTCCCCGACAGCCCGGTGATGGGCCGTTTCGATGAGCGGCTGCCGCCGCTCGATGAGCCCGTGCACGGTCAGGCCGCCGACCAGCTCGGCGAGCAGCTCCGCGCGACCCTCCCACACCCGAAAGCAACTTGACGTTGCAATATAAGAGTGCAACTATGGGGGTGTGAGGGAGACACCCCCACACCACCCACCAGGAAGGACCCCGCCATGACCGCCACCGCCACCTACACCGCCGGTGACATCGTCACGGGGCGACCGGTCAAGAACGGCGAACCGCAGGCCACCAGCCGCGGAATCGTGCTGGGACTGTTCGGCACGGACCCCACCTGCGGCTACCTGGTGTGGTGGTACGGCAAGGGCGACGCCTCCATGCAGACCACGTCCCTGATGTTCCCCCGCGAACTCAAGCCCGCCGCCGCCACCCTGGACGGCCTGTCGGAGAAGGTCCTGCGCCGCATCGAGCGCGGCGCATCCCGCTTCGACGGAGCCCGGCAGGTCCACATGAAGGCCGGCACCCTGCGCGCCCGCAAGCGCTCCGCCCGCCTCGCCGCATAACCCCCCCCCCCCCCGGCCGGGCGCCCACCCGAGGCGCCCGCCGCCCGCCCAAGGAAAGCCATGGTCCGCCCCACACCCGAGACCCCGCAGGACTGGCACGCCGCCCTCGCCCCTCACGTGCGCCACGAGCTCGCGGTGCGCTCCGGCATGGAGCCCCTGCAACTGGTGGAGGTGGCGTGCGTCGCCGACGACGGCCGCGCCTCCCTCTCGATCCGCCCCGACGGCACCCCGGCCGAGGACGCGCAGTGGCGCCCCCACGTGTCCGCGCCCCTGTTCTTCGCCGGCCGCTCCGTCGGATGCCGCACCTGCCAGCAGCCCCTTGCTCGATGACCCCGCCCCGCCCGGACGCCCGCACGGCGCCCACCCCGCAGAACGGAGAGACGGCCATGTACCAGTTCGTCAAGGGGGACCGCGTCCGCACCACCGTGGACGCTGGCCCGGCCTGGCCCGGCGCGTTCGACGCGCCCGCCGGAACCCTCGCCACCGTGGACAGCCTGCCCAAGCCTCCGGGCGACGGGTACGGCGTGATCCTGGACGGGGACCCGGACGGGCTGCCCTCGGACTTCAAGGAGGAGGAGCTGGAGCTCGTGACGTTCGAGCCCGGCGACAAGATCCTGTGCCCGGACAGCTCCGTGCGCACCGTGGAGCGCATGGCGATACGCACCCCGGGGGAGGTGGCCCACGTGCTCACCGAGGGCGGCAGCCGCCTGCCGGTGGCCATGTGCGTGCACGCCAACCGCGAGGACATCCTCGACGCCCACCGCCGATGCAACGCGGCCGGCGAGCGCGTCCGCACCGATCCCGACCCGGACAACCCGGAGTGGCGCGCGGCCCTGGACCGGCTCACCGCAGCTCTCGCGTTCCTGCGCCTCACCGACCCCACCGTGCGCGTGGCCCTCGCCGAGGAGGATGCCCGCAAGGCCGTGCAGGACAAGCACCCGGACGCGCACGACTTCCAGCCCGTCGTGGCCTCCGGCCAGGATGGCCCGCTCGGCTGGACGTACCGCGTCGGCTACGGGGCGCACGCCCGGTACAGCGGCGTGACGTTCGACGGCGACGTGAACGCGTACGGCCTGTACGTGTATCGCTCCAAGGTGGAGCGCGCGTTCCTGTACGGCTGACCCTCCTTGACCGCCTCGTCCGGACGTGCCCCCTGGTCGGCGGATGCGTCCGGACGCTGCGTTTTCCGGCCCTCACTCCACCCCGTGAAGCAACTTGACGTTGCAACGTGAGGATGCAATGATGTGGGACATGAGGGAGGGCGCACCGCCCACCGGAAAGGATCAGCCAGCCATGACCGCCACCGCCACCGTGAACCCCCACCTCGTGCAGAGCACCTATGGCGAGATCAAGCCCGGCGACCGCGTGGTCAAGTGGCCGCTGAGCCCCAGCAACCCGAACGCACACGTTCTGGCCCGCCCTGTGCGCGAGATCCTCGGCCGCACCCGCAACACCGGTTTCACCCCGAACTGGGCCCTTCCCCGCAACCAGCGCACCCACCGCCCGTGGGACGCCAACGCCTACAGCCACTTCGACTACCAGGTCATCGACTGGCGCGACAGCAACGGCAGCCGCTTCGACGACCGCGCCGACGAGCCCGTGTGGATCGTCCCCGCCGACGCCCCCACCGCCTGACCGGCCCCCACCCCGGCCGGGCGCACCACTGGCGCCCGGCCCCCCACGCCCGAGAGGACCCACACCCATGACGCTCGCCCGCACCGCACAGGCCAGCACCCCCGCCGTCGCAATCGCCCGAGTCCTGCGCGGAATCGGCCTCAAGCAGGGCCCCGGCAAGGACTTCCGCGTGATGGGCAACTACCGCACCGTGCGGTACGCGGACGGAACCAAGTTCAAGGAGCGCACCGGCACCTACGTGGTGCTCTACACCCGCCACGCCGAGGACGCCGTGGCCAAGAGCGCGGACATCATCGAGTACGCCGCCAACAACACCGGCTGGTACTTCCACGTGAGCATCTACTACGGCACCCGCACCACCCCGCAGTGCCTCATCAGCAACGAGGGCACCCGCGTGCGCGAGACCCCGCCCCCGGCTACCGGCGAGCAGCCCGCGGGCACGCTCTCCATCGGCGACCGCTATGTGACGGCCGGTCGGGAGGTCACCGTGGCCTACGTGTGGCCCAACGACAACGGCACGCTCACCGTCCACCACCAGACCGCGGACCCCGTGGCCACCAAGACCTGCCCCACCACCACCCCCGTCCAGGTCACCCACCGTGCCCCGCGCTGCCCCCACCGCATCCCGTGGGATGACTGCCTGTACTGCCCGGACGACCTGTGGCCGGAGGAGATCGAGGATGCCTACATGCAGCGCATGCCGGCCCGTATGGGCCCCCTGAGTGCCCCGGCCGCCACCGCCGAGCCCGCGCTGGAGCCGCAGCCCGCGACCGCCGAGCCGACCCCGGCCGCGCCCGCCCTGGGCCCCGTGGAGGGGTGCCCGGGCCCGGCCCGCGCGCACTGCGCCTACTGCGGCAGCCACAGCACCCGCCCGCAGGACCTGCTCGCCAACGGAGATACCTACTGCTGTAACGCCCCGGTGTGCCGTGGCGACCGTGGGGACTGCGTGGCCGACCTGGAGGGGTACGAGAAGTCGTTCACCCCCTGATCCCGCCGCGTCCGGATGCCCCCGCCCCTGCCTGGCGGATGCGTCCGGATGCTGCGTCTTCGGGTCCATCCCACCCCGCAAAGCAACTTGATATTGCAACGTCATGATGCAATGATGTGGGACATGAAGGAGGGCACACCGCCCACCGGCGCCAGGGAGGAACCCGACATGACCGCCGCTGACAACCGCACCGCCCACGCCGACGAGATGGGCCACGGCCTGCCCGTGGTCGGACTGGACGAGGTGCTCGCCACCCTCGCCCCGCAGGACGCGGACGAGGTCACCGCCGCCGTCAACGCCGTATGGCCGACCGACGAGCAGCCCGCCGAGGAGCCCGAGGAGCCGGGCGCGCAGACCCTCGCCCACGTGTTCGCCACCGTCGACCGCTCCTACGAGCCCGGCAGCGTCACGCAGCTGGTGTTCATGCACAACGGCGGCCGGTCCAAGTACGACGTCATGCCCATCCACGGCCGCAAGATCCCCATGGCCTTCACGATCAACCAGCGCATCATCACCGACCTGCTCGCCGCGGCCACCGCCCACGCCAAGACCGTTTACGGCCCCCGCCGTGCCTGGCCGCAGCGCCTGGTCCTCACCCGCCCCGGCAGCTGACCCCCCACCCGGGCGCGCCCCCACCGGCGGGCGCGCCCACCCCGCCCACGCACCACCACACCACCCGGAGACACACCCGTGCCCACCACCGCCCCGGACATCACCGCCGCCCTCGCCGCAGACGGACGGTTCAGCAAGTACGTCCACCAGGTCAAGATCAGCAGCCGCCGCCGCACCCTCGGACTGAGCATCAAGCCCGGCGAGCCCGGCCTCACCCTCCACGTGCCGGCCGCCGCCGACACCGCGGAAGTCATCACCCTGCTCGCCAAGAACAGCCACCGCCTCGCCGCCCTCATCCTCAAGGCCCGCGAGTGCCCCCCGGACCACCCGCCGAAGCAACTGGTCAACGGGTCCGGGTTCCTGTGGCTCGGCTACTCCACCCGGCTCAAGATCGTGGACGACGCCCCCGTGCCGCTGGAGCGCGTCCATGACGGCCAGTGGTGGATGCGCCTGGACCGCCGCGCCGTGCAGCTCGGCGCCCGCCCGTTCATCGACTGGTACTGCCGGGAGGGCACCGCGTGGCTGCACCAGTGGCACGTCGCCCCCTCCCTGTGGCACAGCATGGCGGCAGGCAAGCCCATGCCCACGGTGCGCGTCGCGGACATCGGCCGCCGCCGGTGGGGCGTCCACGACGGCCGCACGAACCACATCCGGATCGCGTGGCAGACCCTCCAGCTCCCGCCGCCCCTCGTGCGGCACGTGCTGGTCCATGAGTTCACGCACGCCGTGGTCCGCCACGGCAAGCCCCACGGCCCGGAGTTCTGGCGCACGTTCGAACGGTCCCGCCTCGGCGCCCGGGAGGAGGCCCGCCGTCTGAACGAGGAGGGCCGTCACGTGTGGATGGGCGACATAGCCCACTGACCGGCCCGGATGTCGTCCGGACGCGCATCCGGAAAGTCTCCGGAAAGCGTCCGGACGCGGATCCGGACACATCCGGACGCAGGTCACCAGCCGTCCACCCCGCGCAAGAAAGCCACTTGACGTTGCAACCTTGCGATGCAATGATGTGAGGCATGAGGGAGGGCGCACCGCCCACCAACACCGAGGAGGACCCGAGATGACCGCCACCGCCGCCAAGACCACCGCCGTCAAGTGCAAGGGCGGATGCGGTCGCACCCTCACCTCCGCAAAGAGCATCGCCCTCGGGTACGGCCCGACCTGCGCACGCAAGGCCGGCATCACCCCGGCCCCCAAGAAGCCCGCCCCCACCTACCGCATGTGGAAGGAACGGTGCGGCTGGTGCGTCCAGACCGAGGACGGCCGCGGCTACTACGGCCTGGCCTACGTCAGCGCCCTCGCCTTCGCCGACCGCTTCGAGCGGCAGGGCCTCCGCCGCGCCGTGGGCCTGGCCACCTGACCCCCGCGCGGGGTCGCCCACCGGCATGGCGGCCCCGCCCCACGAGACCGAACCTCACACCCACGAACGGGAGACACCGCCGTGCGCAACTACGCCACCGCCAACCACCCCGGGGGACGCCCCCGCCAGTGCGACGCCACCGCCGTCCACACCGCCCCCACCGGCGCCCGCGCGTACGTCCTCCTCGATGGCATCGGCCGCGAGCAGTCCGTACGCGACTGGACCCGCACCGCCGCCCGCCGCCTCGCCCGCGCCGCCGCCCACCGCGCCGACGCCGAGGCAGGCCTCCGACGCATCTACAACGGGTACGCCGCCAACCCGGACCGGCAGGGCCCATGGGGCTACGGCCCCAAAGCCTGCGCCCTGGTGGCCGTCACCGCCCCCGGCAAGCCGCTGACCGTCGCCTGGAGCGGCGACGTGCGCGCCTACCTGCTGACGAACGGCGTACTGCGCCGCCTCACGCAGGACCACAATCTCCGCAGGGTCTACCCGCCCAACGACATGTACCCGGAGGGCGGCAACCGCAACGTCGTCACGTCCTGCCTCGGCTCCGCAAACACGGACCAGGACGTCAAGAACCTGCACGGGCACGCGGCCATCGAGTCGACCCCCGTACACGTGGTGCCCTCCCGCCTGCTGCTGGCCTCCGATGGCGCGTACGAGCCGCACGAGGACGCCGGACACCACCTCTCCAACTACCTCATCGGCACCCCGGCCGAGGCCGCCACGGACTTCGTGCAGACCGCCATATCCCGCGCCAACGCCGCCCACCCGGACCGCCCGGACTGGACGGACAACGCAACCGCCCTCGTGGCCGACCTCACCCCCTGACACCCCCACCCCCGGGCCCGCCGCCCGGGGGGCCAGCAACGCGCAAGGAGCACCACCGCATGGCAGCAAAGGACATCGCCAAGTTGATAGCCGCCCTGGAGGCCGGCGGCGCCAAGGTCAAGGCCCACGGCCAACGGTGGCGCGTCGAACACCCCACCAACCGCGCCCTCGCCTTCCTGCCCAAGGGGCGCGTCGAAAGCCGCGGCCTGGAGAACAAGATCGCCGAACTGCGCCGCAAGGGATTCCAGGTCTGACCGCCCGCGCCGCCCGCCATCACGGCGGGCGGCCCTGTCTGGAGAGGACACCCCGTGTCACGAGGCAAGGACATCACCGCCCTCATCAAGATGCTGCGCGACAACAAGGCCAAGGTCGTGCCCGCCGGAGGCGGCCACTGGAAGGCCACCCACCCGGCCGCAACCCGCCCGGTGTGGCTGGAGAGGACCCCCGGGGACTGTCGCGCCCTGGAGAACAAGCTCGCCGAACTGCGCCGCTACGGCTTCCCGATGCCGGAGCCGGAGCACCGCAGGAACAAGACCCGCAAGAAGAAGGGGGCCACCGCCCGATGAGTACCACCGACCCGCAGTCGCTGGAGTACGTCGTCACGTTCGGCCGCATCGGCCGCCATGGCGGAGGTACCCCCGACGGCCCGCGCCCCCCGGCCCCGGCCCCGCTGGTGCGCATCTACGGCGGGGAGCGCCTGGCCCGCGACATCGCCACATATGCCCGCCGCTTCCTCGGGTCCCCCTCCTTCGAGGTGGTCCTGGACGGGGAGGCAGGCAACGGCGCCATCTACGCCGGGTTCCGCACCGCCGGCACCTTCACCATCGACACCCGCCCCCGCGGCTCCGTGGAGGGCTGAGCCATGGACACGCCGCCGGAGGAGCTGCACACCTGCCTGGACCCGGAGTGCCGCGCCGACGTGCGCACCACCATCCAGGAGTGCGCGCCTGGGCTCACCTACATGTGGGTCGCCGACTGCGGTCACTGGGGCTTCCTGTACCGCAAGCCGCAGCAGGCCGAGCCGCCCGCCCCCTGCTGACACCCCCCCGTGACGCCGCTTGACGTTGCAACGTCATGATGCAAGAATGGGGTGCAGAGGGAGGGTGTAGGGCCCGACCCCAGCAAGGAGGACACCATGGCCGAGCAGAACACCACCGAGACCGCCAAGCCCCGCCGCATGCAGTACCTCATGGGCGGCATCACGCTGGACGGCAAGCTCGTGAAGAAGGTCGAGCACCTGCGCTCCGGCCAGTGGGTGTACTTCGCCGACGGCAGCCCCGTGAAGGTCTACCCCCACCCCGGCACTGCCCTCTGACCCACCCACCGGGCCCGCCCGCCACTCCCGGGCGGGGGCCCACCGGAACGGAACAGCCATGTCTGACGCTCCCAACATCACGGACGAGGAGATCACCGAGCTGCGGGACCTGTGGGCAGGTCCCCGCGTCACCACGCCCTTCCTGGTCCGGCTCGCCGAGCACTACCTGAGAGCCGAGGCAGACGGAGTGACTGACCCGGCCGAGCACTTCGCCAAGCACCTGCGCGTCCAGCGGCCGACGGTCCTCGTGTACATGCGGATGGCCCGAAACCGCGGCCTCATCCAGCGCAACCGCCCCTGACCCACCCCACCAGGGCCCGCCGCATCCGGCGGGCCCCACCCATGCCTGCCCGCACACGAGCACGAGGAGCCCCACCACATGACCGCCGAAGCCACCTACCAGGCAGCTTTCACCCCCGCGGACCGCGAGGTGACCGTCATCCGCGACATCCCCGCCGGCATATCAGGCCCGTTCGGCGAGTACCCCGCCGACGACCTGGACGCCGCGGAGCGCGCCCTGTGGGAAGCCGGTTACGCGGTCGCCTCCGAGTGGGGCAAGGAGACCGTCAACGGCGACCGCTGGTGCAAGCTCACCCGCATACCCCCGGGCACCCCCTACCCGGCCCCGGCCGCCGAGGAGGCACCCGCCGACACCGCCGAGCAGGAACAGCCGAAGGCCACGGGGCCTACCCGCGTGGACACCCCCGAGCAGCGCGAGGCCGACCGGCTCACCAAGATCGCCGATGACCTGGAGGCCGCCGCGGAACGCATGTCCCAGCAGGCATCCGGCATGTACGGCCGCTTCCAGGGCGGGCAGCCGCTCCTCGTCGGCCACCACTCCTACCGCTCCGCCGTACGGGACCGGGACCGCGCCGACAACGCCACCCGCCGCGCCATCGAGGCCGGCAAGACCGCCGAGCGCGCCCGGCACAAGGCCCGGCAGGCGCAGGCCCTCGCCGACCTCGCCGCCATCGAGGCGCTGCGCACCCGGGAGTGGCAACGCTCCGACTTCCAGGCCGGCGACATCGTGCGCGTGCGAGACTTCCGCCTCGATACCGCCGTCACCGGCCGCTACCGGGTCAAGCGCGCCAACGTGAAGACCTTGACCCTGGACGGGGGAGGGGGCGGCATGGACGACCCCCGCCGGGAGTACGCGCGGGTCCTGTCCCGCACCCGCGACGGCGTCACCGTCACCGACCCAACTCGACCACTAAGTGGTCTGCGTCGTAAGTCCTTCGGGGGTTGACGTCGGAGGCGGTGGTGTGGTCGGCGTCTGGTCAGATGCCGGGGGCGGCGAGGTGNAGTGGTCTGCGTCGTAAGTCCTTCGGGGGTTGACGTCGGAGGCGGTGGTGTGGTCGGCGTCTGGTCAGATGCCGGGGGCGGCGAGGTGGAGTCGGCAGGCGCAGTCGAGTGCGTCTGCGGGGGTGCCCGTGGGGCTGCCGGTGGGCAGCAGACAGTCCTCGTAGCGGTCGCTGCTGGCGAGGTAGAGGGCGAAGCCCCACCTGCCGACGGCGCCGGTGTAGCGCAGGCGCATCAGCTTGCCCCGTTCGCCGTCGGTCAGTTCGGCTTCCACGTAGGCGAAGGAGCCGCGGTGGCGGACGTGCAACTGCTCCAGTTGCGGCCAGGCGGTGCGGGCCTGCTCGCCCAGACGTGCTTCCAGTGACAGCCGGGTGTGTTCCGAGGGCGTGGGCATGGCGCCCATCCTGCCCGACAGGCCGGTGGCCGGATACGGCAGGCTACGACCTGATCGTGATCCACTTCTCCCGATCGGCCTGCCTGCCTTGCCTGTTGCCGCTGCCTGTCCGATAGCCCTGCGCGCCGCCGAGCGCGAACGTCTGAAGCTGATGGCCTACGGCCATAAGACCGAGTACCGGCTGCGGATGCGTGCGCAAGTGGTGCTGCACGCCGCACGCGGACGGTCCAACGCGCGTATCGCCCGGGAGACGGGCCTGCACCTGGACACCGTCCGCACCTGGCGGAGCCGGTTCGCCAAGCACGGCCTGGGCGGGCTGACCGACCGCAAACGCTCCGGCCGCCCGCCGGCGTTCACCCCGATACAGGCGGCCCAGGTCACCGCGCTGGCGTGCCGGCTGCCCGCCGAGACCGGGACCCCGCTGTCGCGCTGGTCAGCACCCGAGCTGGCCCGCGAAGCGATGGCACGCGGCATCGCCGTATGCGTGTCCGCCTCGACCGTGCGCCGCTGGCTCAGCAACGACGCGCTCAAGCCCTGGCAGCACCAGTCCTGGATCTTCATCACCGACCCCGCCTTCCGCCCCAAGGCCGAGCGGGTGCTGGATCTGTACGCNCGCTCAAGCCCTGGCAGCACCAGTCCTGGATCTTCATCACCGACCCCGCCTTCCGCCCCAAGGCCGAGCGGGTGCTGGATCTGTACGCCCGCACCTGGGAAGGCGAACCGCTCGGCGCGGACGAGTACGTGATCAGCGCGGACGAGAAGACCTCGATCCAGGCCCGCTGCCGCTGCCATCCCACCCTAAGCGGAAAACTTCACTGTCAGGTGGGCAGAGCGGGATGGACCCTGGGCGGTCGGTGCCGAGGGGCTGTTTCGTTGCCGGGCGTGGCTAGTCAGGCGGCTTTCGGGGTGAGGGTGACGTCGTGGCCGAGGTCTTTGAGCTGCCGGAGCAAGGAGTACCAGACTTCTACGCGGGCACGGTCTTCCACCGGTACGCCGGTAAGACCCAGCCCGCGCGCGCAGCCGAGATCGATGCCCTGACGGAGCGGGCCCGGCGCGCGGCCAAGCGCGTGAACGTCACCGTGGGTGTTGCCGTCGGCGCCGTCGCTGTGGTGCCGCCCACCGAGGACATGCGCACCAAGATCCTCGACGTCCTGCGTGAGAACCTGCTGAAGCAGTTCGGTGCCAGGCGCCAGGCGAAGAAGAACAATGCGACAGGTGCCTTCCCGTACGCCCCGGCATTCGACGTGTTCCGCGCCCTGCCCCCCACGGACTACCGTTCGCCCAATGAGTTCCGTGAGCAGGTTGAGGAGTACCTGCGCGACTTCGACGCGGCGATGCAGCAGTCCTTCGTACAGGTGGTTGGTACAACGGGTACGCCACTGCGGCTGAAGCTGACCAACCCCGGGGAGGAGAATCTCTTCAAGGTCGAAGTTGTGCTGAGTCTCCCCGACACGGTCCTCGCGCACGTCACAGACGACGAAGAGGACGTCGACTGGCCTGACGAGCCCAAAGAATACGGATCAGCAGCTCTCCCCGTCAGCCTCAGTGCCTTCCCGGGCATGGCCGCCCTGCAGGCACCGGCGTTTCGGCTGCCGCCCATCGACTCACCGGACATCGAGCATGAAGAGGGCCGCACGATCATCCGCTTCGCGCCGGTCGACCTGCGACCCCACGAGACCGTCTCTCTCGATCCGATCACGCTCTACAGCACGCAGGAAGCGGCAGACTCCTTCGTCGGCGAATGGCGCGCAACGGCCACGAACGTCAGCGGCGCCGTGCGCCAACGTCTGCCCGTCCCCGCACAGTACCTCGAAGTCGACCTGCACCAAGCGCTACTTCCCCTGCTCAATGACGACATCGAGGCATAGACAGTCGACGTCCAAGACCCTGGCCCGACCGGCGCCGCGGAGGCCTACGCTGGCCCGGGAGCGCGACACGGGAAAGGGCGGGGACGGGTGAAGCGGGAGCGGGCCACCACGCTGGTGGAGGACATGCTGCGCAGGCTGGATGAGGGGACCGACTGGCCGCTGACGCTGGTCGACGAGGTCTACCTGTTCGGCTCCTACGCCCGCGGCGCCACTTGAGCCGCACGACGTCGATATCGCCGTGGACTTCCACCGCGACGAGCGGATGCGGCAGCTCGAGATCGCCTCTATCTTCTCCGGCCGCAACCCCCACAGCGAGCTCCGTCGGCAGCTGGCCGGCCGCAGCCGCGGCATCCAGCTCCAACGTGTACGTCCCGTCGAGGGTCAAGATGCGGGTCGCGGTGTACGCCCCCGAGTCGGGCGGCGCGTCCTTCGCGCGGCTCACCAGCGGCAGCAACTGACACGGCAGCTGTAGTTCGTGATGGGTAGCGGGTTGTCGCTGGTCAGCGGGGCGACGGGGGTGGTCGCGGGCGCGGGTACGGCCACCGTGATCATGACCGTTTGTGACGACGAATCAGAGCCCGGTGGCCGTGGAGGCCACCACGGTGAGTCTTTGCCAGTAATGGATCATGGCGCTGGGTGATCGTTCAGATGGTGCGGTCGTACTCGAGCTGGAGCAGGACGAGGGCTGCGGCGGCGATCTTCGTGATGCGGCTGAGGTCGAGGCTGACCCTCCGTAGGGCCTTGAAGGTGGTCTTGAGCAGGGAGTTGGCGCGCTCGCAGATGCCGCGGATGCCGCGGATGACCTTGTTGTAGTCTGCTGGGCTTCGGTCAGTTCGCCTCCGGCGGGCTTCTTGTGTGGGTGGCGGAAGCCGTCGCCGGCGTTCTCGTAGCCGAGGTCGACCAGGGTCGGCATGTCCAGCTCGGCGGCGATCCGGTTGAGGGCGTCGATCAGGCCGTGGTGGCGGGCGCAGGTGGTGTCGTGTTCACGGCCCGGGCGGACCGGTGAGACCCAGATCGGCCAGCCGTCCGGGGTGGCGATCACCTGCACGTTCCCGCCGTGGTGCTTGTGCTTGCCCGACCACCACAGGTCTGCGCCGTTGGGGCCCGGGGCGGCGACACGGTCGGTGCGGATGACGGTGCCGTCGAGGTTCAGATGTGTCAGCCCGGCCGCCTTCGCCAGCTCCAACGCGGTGGACAGGTCCGGTGCACGGGCGGCCAGGACGGCTAGTCCTTCGTGAAGGTAGCGGTATGCGGTGGAGGTCGACAGACCGTTGTCGCGGGCGAGTTGGGCCAGGCGGGTGCCGTCGATGAACCAGCGCGGCACGGGCACGGCCTGCTTGAAGCAGCCCAGCGCACGTCGCCCCTTGCGGGTCCTGACCACGATCCGGTGGTCGCGCAGGAGGCAGGCCAGGTGCTCGGCGGTGGACCGCTTCACATCGAGCACGGCGGTGTATGTGACACTCGTCGGCACGTAAGGCCCCTCGGTCGGATCTTTCTGTTAGCAAGATCGTTCCTATCAGGGGCCTTACGCCTGCCCGTACTTGGGGACCCACACGGGCCGCACCGCCAGCATCGCGATCACAGTGAGCGACGGGCGCTTACTGGGAAAGACTCATTGAGGATGACGCAGCCCGGCTGTCGCGGAGCAGTCGTGGGGGGTCAGGTGTAGTAGCCGCTGCAGTCGACGACGAAGTCGACGGTGCCGGAGCTGTTGTTGTAGATGCTGATCTGTCCGTTGGTGTCGGTGGGGGTGAGGGTGAGGTTGGCGAGGGTGTCACCGGTGCCCCAGTTGATGTTGCTGGTGGCGGGTTTGCCGGTGTTGGTGGGGTAGATGGTGGCGTAGCCGCCGGCTTTGGTGTCGGTGACGGTGAGCATGGCGGCGAGGGTGGGGGTGGTGGCCATGGTCGCTTGCTGGGTGGTGCTGTTGGTGAGGGTGTAGGCGCTGTTGGTGGCGACGGGGCCGGTTGTTCCGCCGATGCCGCTGCGTGTGTCGACCAGGCGGGTGGGGTTGATGGTGTGGTAGGTCTGGCCGGTTGTGCTGGTGGTGTAGTAGCCGGAGATGTCGGCGAGGACGTCGGTGGCGCTGCCGTGGACGGAGATGGTGATGGTTCCGGAGGTGCCGATGGGGACGTCGCCTGACAGGGACGCGATGGTATTGCCGGTGTTGTAGCTGAGGCTGGTGTCCGCGGTGGGGGCGTATCCGGTGGCGTAGGCCTGCAGGTAGCCGGTGCCGGCCGCGTCGGCGGCGGCGAGGTTGACGGCGACGGCGGTGGCCGTACTCGGGATGCCGTTCAGGCCGGTGATCTGCAGGGTGAAGGCGGTGCCGGCGGCGACGGGGCCGCTGCTGGCCAGGCTGGTGTTGGCTGCGCTGGAGCGGGTGTCCAGGGCGCGAACGGCGCTGGTCAGCGGGGTGTAGGTCTGGTCGCCGGTGAGGTTGGGGTCGCTGGTGAAGTAGCCGGTGACGTCGACGATCAGGGCGACGGTGCCGCTGGTGTTGTTGATGTGGGTGTAGAGGTCGATCTTGCCGTCGTTGCCGACGGGCACGATCTGGTAGCCGGTCGCGGTGGTGCCGGCCGTGAAGTTGGTGGACGAGGTCCTGGGGCGTTGGGTGCCGTCGGCGTAGGTGGTGACGTAGCCGCTGTCGGTCTCGCCGGTGACGGTGACGTCGACGGCGACCGCGGTGACGGTGCTGGGGATGGTGGTGGGTGCGCCGCTGACGGGGGTGGTGATGTTGTCGCCCGCGATCCGCAGGGCGGTGATGGAGTTGTCTGCGATGGTGCTGGCGCCGGCGGTGACGCCCGTGGTGTTGGTCAGGCCCGAGCTGCTGCGGGTGTCGAGGATACGGGTGGGGGTGACGGCCTGGTGATAGCCGGCCGGGGTGTAGGGCTGGGCGGGGCGTACGGCGGAGCCGGTCCACGTTTGGGCGCGGGCGAGCTGGCCGCTGTAGTAGTCGGTGCGGGCGGAGGCGTGCAGGGCGTCGCCGAGCTGGAAGTCGCCGCCGGCACCGGTGGAAGGTGCGGTGTGGTTGCCGGTGGCGACGAAGACGTCGCCGACGTAGAGGTTCATCACGGCGGTGGTCTTGTCGTAGGTGGCGGTCAGGTGGGCCCAGGTGCCGAGGTGGACGGTGCCGCCGGTGATGGTGTCGAAGCTCCAGGCGGTGCCGGAGCCGGTGTTGAGGCTGAACTGCCAGCCGCTGGTGGTGGGGATGAGCAGGATTCCGGAGTCGGCGCTGCCGCTCTGGGAGAGCACCGCGCCGCCGTAGTCGGTGGGGTTGGCCCAGATCGACACGGTGAAGGACTTCGTCAGGTCCAGGACCTTGCTGCCCTGCAGGTAGTCGTTGTCGGCGGATTTCAGCTGCACGTCGGGGTCGAACAGTTGGCCGGTTTGGACGGCTACCTTGCTGGTGCCGGTGAGGGTGATCGGGCTGCTGGCTGAGTCGTCGGCGGTGTGTGTGGTGGTGTCGTAGTCGTTCAGTGGCCAGTCGTGGGTGTCGGTGCTGAGTGCCTGGCCGGTGGGGGTGGTGAAGGTGGCGGTGGTGCCGGAGAGGGTCATCTCGTGGGCGGTGACGGTGCCGGTGCTGGAGACGGTCCACACATCGGGGGTGCCGTCGTTGTTGATGTCGGCGGCCTGGAGGGTGGGGTGGCTGATGGCGTCCCAGCCGGTGGTGGCGGCTTCGACGGAGGTCAGGCTGGTGTCGGTGGCGAGGTTGGACAGGGCGTCGTATTCCAGGGTTTGCAGGTTGCCGGGGCTGAGGTACCACAGCTGCCCGGCCGAGGGGTCGCTGCTGTCGGTGCTGGTGTCGCGGGCGAACAGGGCCGGTAGCCCGTCGATGAGGGTGCTGGTGATGGTCCAGCCGCTCCAGCCGGTGGTGCAGTTCGTGGCGGTGGAGGTGTTCTGGGCGAGGCAGTAGGGGTTGTAGTCGGCCAGGTCGGTGGCGTTGTCGGTCTTGGCGTAGTTGCCCGCGCCGTCGTTGGAGTTCTCGTCGTAGAGGGATCCGCCGATGATCAGCAGGAGGTCCGGGTAGCCCGTGGGCGTGTAGCCGTTGACGGTGTTGTACAGCGATCCGCCGCTGGCGATGGATGTGGCGGGCGTGGTGGTGTTGGTGGTGGTGCCGTCGGAGTTGAAGGTGGTGGTGGTGATGCCGAAGACGTTGGGGGCGTCGAATACCGGAGTGGCATCGACGGGCTGGAGGTCGCTTCCGTCGCCTTGGCCCGGCAGGATCTCACCGCTGATGGCACCGGTGGCGGTGTTGTAGCTGTAGTCCAGGACGTCGTTGAAGCCGTTTCCGGTGAAGAAGTGGCCGGTGATGGCCTGGCTGTCGGTGAAGGAAGTGGCGGTTTGGGCGGTGGAGACGCCGTTGCCGGCGATGCCGATGTTGCGGGCGACGGGGTTGATCTTGTCGCTGCCGGTTCCGGTGGCCTGCCACAGTCCGGCGGGCAGGGAGTTCTTGCCGCCGACGGTCAGCAGGTCGGCGTTGCCGTCGCCGTTGAGGTCGTCGCCGGCGGCCGTGGCGGGGGCGCGGGCTATGAACTTGTAGTCGATGCTGTCGCCGACGTTGCCGCCGCTGGAGACGGCGGTGACGGTCAGGATGTTGGTCTGGGTGGTGGGTTTCAGGGAGATGGTGGTGGTGTAGGGGCTGGTGCCGGCGGCGGGCACGCTGACCGGGTTGCCGCCGTTGAGCTGGTAGCGGTAACTGGCGGGCGCAGTGGTGGTGGTGTTGGTGTCCGTCACTGTGAAGTCGGCGGCAGTGCCGACCGTGCACAGGGTGCTGCCGGACGACGCGTCGTCAAGGCTGGGGCATTCGCTGGTGGAGGAGCTGACGTAGCTGACGGTGGGGGCGCCGGGGGCGGTGGGGTCGTAGTAGAAGTGACAGGTCGTCGACTGGCTGCTGGTGAGATGCTGGTCGGTGACGGTGAGATACCAGGCGAACTCGGTCTTCGTGGTGAGTGAGTGGAAGGGCCCGCTGGTGTCGGTGTGGGAGTAGGCGGCGCTGGCGGTGGTGCCGCTGGTGGCGTTGATCGCCCGGGTGTACGTGGCGCCGCTTGACACGTTCTTCAGGGTGAAGTTGGCGGTGAGCGGGCTGGTGGTGCCGTCGGGGTCGGACACCGCGGCCCGCAGGGTGATGTCGCCCAGGCCGAGTGTGGTGGGGTTGCTGGCGGTGCAGCTCGTGGCCGGGCTGGTGGCCAGCGAACTCGGGGTGTTGGGGGTGTGGTCGTAGGTGGTGGTGATGGTCGCCTGCTTGCTGAATTGCTTCCACGCCAGGTCGTTGGTCTCACTGGCGGCGCGCAGCCCGAAGGTGGCCTTCGACCAGTGATTGTCGGCGGCCCGCTGCATCAGCGAGGTGATGCTGTAGGTGACGTCCGCGGGGCCGCAGGAGGTGGACCAGCCGTGGGCGACGGACTGGGAGCCCAGCTTGGTGAACCAGGACGGCTGGTTGTTCCAGGTGGTGCTGGAGGAGATCGACCCGGTCCAGTACAGGTCGAGGGCCTCAGCAGTGCACGAGGCCGACCAGTTCTCGTAGAAGGAGATGTGCGAGGAGATCACCGACGCGTCCCACAGGGTGCTGTGGACACTGGTCTGGAAGAACGACCGGTTCGTGGAGACGTCGGAGGTCCAGTCGGTGTAGCCGACATGCTGCGGGCCGGGTGTGGAGGCGGCCGGCTTCCAGAAGGCGGTATTGGGCCACTCGCTGTCGGCGAACGCCCACGCCTGGACGGTGTCGGTCTGTCCGGAGGCGGTGAAGGTGGGGTCGATGTAGACCGGGTAGACGGTGTGCTTGCCCGTCAGCAGGCTCCGGTCAGGGGTCAGGCTGATTCCCCCGCGGTGGTAGGCGGCCTTCAAACCGGCCTTGCGGGCGGCCGTGCCGGGCCACGCCGGGGTGGAGGCGAGAGGGGCGCCGCTGCGCAGGTCCACGATCTGCCCGGTGTGCGGATCAGTGGTCTTCGGGGTGTTCGCGGAGGCACGGGTGGAGTCCCACATGGTGGGGGCGGTGGCGGAGAAGACCGTGCGTCCGTTGCGGTCTTTGGCGGTGATGTCGCCGGCCTTGTCGCTGGCCAGTTTCACCCCGGTGGCCCTGGTGGCAAGCGTCAGGTTCGCCAGGGACGGGTTGGCCGCCGCGGCGGCGTTCTTGACGACGAGGACTTCGCTGAAGCCGCCGGCGTCCCGGGCCGTCACGGCCAGATCCACGTCGGGCAGGACGTTGTGGTAGGTGGCGGTGGCGCCCGACAGTGTGGGCGAGCGAAGGGTGAATCCGGCAGGCAGGGAGACGGCCAGGGAACCGCTGCCGGCGCGCATGGTTGCCAGCGGGGCACCGGCGCCGCCACCGGAGAGGCGCAGTGAGCTGGTGGAGACCTTGGGGGAGATGCTTCCGTCCGGCTGACGCACCAGCGTCGCGTTCAGGTTCTCCCACCTGCCGCGCACGAGCTTGCGTACTGGTGCGATTGTCTGTCTGACCGTCAGCGTTCCGTTCGGGTTTGCGGTGAGGGTGGAGGAGTCCGTTGTCTCGGCCGTCGCCTGCACAGGCTTGCCCGTGGCCTTGGCCTTGGCCATCGCCTGCTGCTGCGTCAGCCCGGACGAGTGGGCGGCGGACGGCCGGCCGGCGGACCCGCCATGGACCGTGGAAGGGGTCGCGTAAGCAGCACCGGGAGCGCCCAGGCCGCCGCCAACAGCCAGAACGGCGGCGCCTGCGATCAGGCGCCGCACCCAGGGCGGGGACAGAAAATGTCGGATCATTACTTGGGGTTTCCTTTCCCTGAAATCGACGTTCGACGGCATATTCTCAAGCAGAGAAAAAATAAATTTGAGAATCCATTGACCATCCGTTTCGGCCCTGCTCCAGGTGCGGCGGGAAGCCCTGGCTGTTTGGCTCTGGCTGGCGCCGCGTCACCGTACTGGCCTGCTCTGACCACGAGTTACCCATTGTGACGCAGATCACATACACATGAAGGTCATAGAATGTCCGGCTCTGTGAAGATTTTCAGTGCTCGCCCTGCGCGTCTTTCTTTTTTCTTACTTACCTGCCGTCTCACCCACCGTGCGCTTTCGGGTATTCCTTTCGTCGCGGACGGTCGGTCATGCGACCCGGAATAGCTGCGTGAACCCCACACGAACGTCCGGCTTCTTGGAACGTCGGACGTGTAAAGGGGTGGGCTGTGCCCTATCGACGGGTGCCTGCGGGTCGAAGAACACGGGCTGGTCGCCGCCGCACCGGCCGCCGTCTGCTGATGGGTTGGGCTGCTGCGCTCGCCTGGTGCCTGGCCCTGGGACCGGGCTTCGCGCACCCGGCGGTCGCACTGCCCCAGCATGCGGCAGCCGCGCCGAAGGCGGACCTCGGCCGTTCCGTGACCGGCCTGAAGCCGGTGAAGCCGAAGCGGGTGCGCACCTCCGGAGCAACCCGCCACACCGCCGTGCCGACCCGAACCGCATGGCCGGCCGCCCGCAGTGGCTCACTGCACCTGTCAGCCCCCCGCTCAACTGCCGCAGGCCCCAAGGCGACAGCAGCGGGCACGCCCGTGTGGGCCCAGGCCGTGGCCCCCCGCAAGGGCACCTACGCCGGGCCGACGAACCTGGGCGTCTCAGTCCAGCCCCGGTCCGTGTCCGCACGCCTGGGAGTCTCCGGCCCCATATGGTCCCTCGCCCCGAGCGCCGCGTCCTCCGGCGCGGGGCGGGTGCGCGTAGGCCTGGACTACAGCGCGTTCAGCCAGGTGATCGGCGGCAACTACGCCTCCCGGCTGCACCTGGTGGAGCTGCCCGCCTGCGCGCTGACCACACCGCAGCTGGCGAAGTGCCGGAAGCAGACGCCGCTGACCACCGCCAACGCCCCGAAGGCCGGGGCGGTGTCCGCCGTACTCACGCTCGGTGCGCCGACCTCGGCGAAGAACGCCGCCTACGCGGGCTCAGGCCGGTCCGCGGTGGCGAGGGTCAGCCCGGCCGTCTATTCGGGTCCGGCTTCGTCGACGGCCTTCGCCCAGACGGTGTCGACCTCGGGCGGGGCGACGGTCATCGCGGCGACCGACTCCACCGGGCAGGAAGGCGGCGCCGGCGGAAACTACGCCTCGACCCTGTCCTCGTCCGGCTCCTGGGCCCAGTCCGGATCCTCGGGCGACTTCACGTACACCTACAAGGTTCAGGCGCCGGCCGCCTCGACCTCACTGGCCCCGGACCCGTCGTTGTCGTACGACTCGGGCAGCGTGGACGGCAAGACGGCCAACACCCAGGCCCAGGCCTCCTGGGTGGGAGACGGCTGGACCACCCAGGACTCCTTCGTCAACCAGGAGTTCACCCCCTGCGACGATTCCCCCGAAGGCAGCGCCGGATCGGTGACCACCACCGACGAGTGC
>NZ_JACTVI010000125.1 GCF_014495685.1 Streptomyces sp. TRM68367
GCAGGGGCAGTGTCTGCGAGGCGGTGACCAGCTCGCGCAGCGGGTGGCGGGCCAGCACCCGGTCCACCTCCGGCGTCAACGCCGCCGCAAGACGCCACATCCCCGGCAGCGAGTCGTCGCCCAGCTTCGCCGCGGCCTCCAGCAGCACCGCACGCCCGGCATCCTCCGGAACCCCGGCGGCCGCCCGAGCGTACAGCTCGGCACCCTCCTCCAGTACCAGCCCGACATCGATCCCGGCCGGGACCTTGATGCCGGCGGTGTGCCGCCAGGTCGTCACCGGGTCGCTCCAGGCCTCCACGTGATACGTCCAGCGGCCCTCGGCGCCGGGCGTCACCTCGGCGGCCCACCGGTCGGTGCCCGGCGTCAGCTCCCGCATCGGAGTCCACGGGCCCGGACGGCCCGCGGGATCCGTGAGGACGACGTTGGCGGAGACCGCGTCGTGTCCCTCACGGAACACGGTGGCCGAGATCTCGAACGTCTCGCCGACGGCCGCCTTCGCCGGACGTCTGCCGCACTCCACGGCCGGCCGCACATCCCTTACAGGGATGCGGCCGATCGCCTCGGTCGTCCTCATGGGTCTCACCTCCGTCGTGCTCGAAAGCCGGGCCCGAAGGCCCGGCCAAGGGACAAGCCGCGCCGGAAGGCGCTACATACCGACCGGGATACGGCGTTCCGTCGCCGGCGGACCCCGCCGGCCCGCGCCGCGCGGCCCGGGTCGTCCGTCCTGCTCCCGCAAGTAGGCCGTCGGGCTCGTGCGCAGATACCGCTCGGCGGCGTCCGCCGCCTCCCGCGCGCAGCGCTTCCCCATCAGTACGCAGAGGGTGTAGCCCGAGTCCTCGAACGTGGCCCGCACCGTGCGGTCGGCGGGGGACGCGAGCATCACGCGCTCCCAGGCCCGGTACCGCCGCAACTGCCGGGCGACCTCGGTCTTCGAGGGCAGCAGCATGGCACCGTTCACCTCCCGGGGCTCGACGGACGTGTCCCGACGGTCGGGCCGGTGGTCCGTGCGCGCCGGGGCACGGGTCCGTTACGGCGGTCGAAGCCTTCACTCATGGTGCACGGGTGGCGACCCAGCGTCCTGTTGGATCTTCAACCATTCGCGCGCATCGGTCGCTCGAAGGGTCTCTCATGTGACCCGACCACCTCAGATGTGCGCTCGTGTTGCACGAATGGCGTAGCACTCCCACTCTGGAGTCACTCAGAAGCGATCAGTGCTCACGCTTCGTGTTCGGGGCTCGGTCCGCGGGACCGATGAGGAGCGTGGACCTTCGCGGTGAGGAGCAAACGACGATGAAGACCGCAGTGCCCTGCTACTACCACCTCGACGTGGAAGTCAGCCCGGAACGGGTCGGACAGGTCAGGCGCATTCTGGCCGCTCACCTCCGTTTCTGGGACCTGGAGAACCTCGTCGAGCCCGTCTGCCACGCCGCAGAGATGCTGCTGAAGGCCATCGACGAACACGCGACGGACAAGAACACCTCGATCGAGATGTGGTGGAACGGCCAGCACCTCATCACCGCCGTCGCCGACAACGACACCGCCCTGCGCCCCGACCAGGACCTGCGCGGCTGCCTGGAGCACCTGGCCGCCATGAGCGACGGCTGGGGCTGCTGCGCCGCGGAGACCGGCAGCAAGGTCATCTGGTTCTCGCAGCGCGCCCGGGCCGGCCAGCGCGTCCCGCTGGTGCCCACCGCGCCCGCGCCCACCCTGCGCGAGGGGCTCCAGGTGCCCCGCGAGGTCCCGGCCGCCCTGCTGGCCGGACCGGCGAGTACGGCGGGCGGCGTCCTGGAGGACACCGCGGCTGCCGCCCTGGCGGACACCGCGGGCGCTGCCCTGGAGGACGCCGCGGGCGCTGCCCTGGAGGACGCCCGGTGACCGCGAAACGGCGCCGCGGAGCAGGGGTGCCCGCCTGGAGCGGGCGCCCCTACCCCCTGGGCGCAGCCCACGACGGCAAGGGCACCAACTTCGCGCTGTTCAGCGAGGTGGCCCACCGCGTCGACCTCGTCCTCGTGCACGACGACGGCAGCCACAGCAGCGTCCCGCTGACCGAGGTGGACGGCTTCGTGTGGCACGGCTACCTGCCCGGCGTCGGCCCCGGCCAGCGCTACGGCTACCGGGTGCACGGCCCGTGGGACCCGGCCGTCGGCCAGCGCTGCAATCCGAAGAAGCTGCTCCTCGACCCGTACACCCGCGCGGTGGACGGGCAGATCGACAACCACCCCTCGCTCTACGAGCGCACCCCGGGCCGCCCCGACCCGGCCGACAGCGCCGGGCACACCATGCTCGGCGTCGTGACCGACCAGGCCTTCGACTGGGGCGACGACAGCCCGCCGCAGCGCCCGTACGCCGACACGGTGATCTACGAGGCCCACGTCAAAGGCCTGACCCGCACCCACCCCGAGGTCCCGCCCGAACTGCGCGGCACCTACGCGGGCCTCGCCCACCCGGCGGTCGTCGAGCACCTGACCTCACTGGGCGTGACCGCCGTCGAACTGATGCCGGTGCACCAGTACGTCCAGGACGGTGTGCTCCAGGGCCGCGGCCTGTCCAACTACTGGGGCTACAACACCATCGGCTTCTTCGCGCCGCACAACGGCTACGCCGCCCACGGCACCCGCGGCCAGCAGGTCATGGAGTTCAAGTCCATGGTGAAGGCGCTGCACGCGGCCGGCCTCGAAGTGATCCTCGACGTCGTCTACAACCACACCGCCGAGGGCAACGAGAAGGGCCCCACGTTGTCCTTCCGCGGCATCGACAACGCCTCGTACTACCGCCTGGTGGACGGCGACTGGGCGCACTACTACGACACCACCGGCACCGGCAACAGCCTGCTGATGCGGCACCCCTACGTCCTCCAGCTGATCATGGACTCGCTGCGCTACTGGGTCACCGAGATGCACGTCGACGGCTTCCGCTTCGACCTCGCGGCCACCCTGGCCCGGCAGTTCCACGAGGTGGACCGGCTGTCGGCGTTCTTCGACCTGATCCAGCAGGACCCGGTGATCAGTCGCGTCAAGCTGATCGCCGAACCCTGGGACGTGGGCGAGGGTGGCTACCAGGTGGGCAACTTCCCGCCGCTGTGGTCGGAGTGGAACGGCAAGTACCGGGATGCCGTACGGGACTTCTGGCGCGGCGAGGAGCACACCCTCGGCGAGTTCGCCTCCCGGCTGACCGGCTCCGCCGACCTGTACGCACACAGCAGGCGCCGCCCCCGCGCCAGCATCAACTTCGTCACCGCGCACGACGGATTCACCCTGCGCGACCTCGTGTCGTACAACGACAAGCACAACGAGGCCAACGGCGAGGGCAACCGCGACGGCGAGAGCGTCAACCGGTCCTGGAACTGCGGCGCCGAGGGCGAGACCGACGACCCGGCGGTGCTGGAACTGCGCGGTCGGCAGCAGCGCAACCTCCTGGCCACGCTGCTGCTGTCGCAGGGCATCCCGATGCTCGCCCACGGCGACGAACTGGGCCGCACCCAGCGGGGCAACAACAACGCCTACTGCCAGGACAACGAGATCTCCTGGACCGACTGGAAACTCACCGCCGGGCAGCGCGACCTCGTCGCCTTCACCCGGTACGTCATCTCGCTGCGCGCCGCCCACCCCGTGCTGCGCCGGCGCCGTTTCTTCCGCGGCGACACCCTCACACGCGGCGACACCCGCAAGCGCAAGGGACAGTCGCTGCCCGACCTGGTGTGGCTGCTGCCGGACGCCGGCGCGATGACCGACGACGACTGGCAGCGCTCCGACGCCCACTCCGTCGGCGTCTTCCTCAACGGCGACGCCATCGCGGAACCCGACCAGTGCGGCCGGCCCGTCGTGGACGACTCCTTCCTGCTGCTGCTCAACAGCCACTGGGAACCGGTCGACTTCCGCCTGCCCGACGTCAGGTACGGCGAGCGCTGGACGACGCTTCTCGACACCGCCGACGCAGACGGCGTCCCCGACGAACGCGAGCACAAGGCGGGCACCACCGTCACGGTCGGCGCCCGCAGCCTCGTCCTGCTCACCCACCCGCCCCGCACCCACGACCTCCCGGGACAGAACACCTAGCGCCCGCGCCGCGAGGTCACCGTGAACTGCGCGCCGTCGGGGTCCCGCAGCACCGCCTCGTCGCTGCCCTTCGACAGCACGCTGCCGCCGTGCAGCTCCGCGGCCCGCGCGCAGGCCGTCACGTCCGCGACCGTGAAGTGCACCTGCCAGTGCGGCCGGATCGCGGGATCGGGCGCCTCCTCCAGTGCCCCCGACTCGATGCGCGCCACCACGTCCCCGCGGCTGCGCAGCACCACCTCACCGCCCTCGTAGTGCACCTCGCAGCAGCCAGGGCGGTCCGTGGCCCACTCCAGGACCTCCCCGTAGAAGATGGCTGCGTCGAACGCGTCCCGCGTGTGGAGCTTGATGAACGCCGGCTGGGCCCGTCGCCAGGTCTCCCAGGCGGTGAACAGCTCGCCCTCCCAGATCCCGAAGGACGCCCCGTCCCGGTCCGCCAGCAGCGCCGCCCGCCCGGGCGGGAAGGACAGCGGCCCCACCGCCGCCGTACCGCCGCGCTCCTGAGCCCGCCACGCGGCCTCGTCCGCGCTCCGCACCGCGAAGTACGGCGTCCACGCCACCGCCATCTGCCACATCGTGGCCACGCCCGCGATCCCGGCCACCGGCGCCCCGTCCGCCGTCGCGATCCGGAACCGGTCGCCGAGCCTGCCCGGCCGCCACTGCCAGCCCAGCACGGCCCCGTAGAACTCCTCGGTCGCCGGCAGATCACGGCTGGTCAGGCTCACCCAGCAGGGCGCGCCGAAAATGGAGTGCGTGGAGACTACGTGCGCCGTACCGGCGCGGGAGGTCGAGTCGTGGTTCATGGCAGTCGCGTCCTGATCTCGTCGGCCGGCAGGCACCGGTCCGACACCAGTGTCCAACCGGAACCGCTCCCGGCGCCTGTCGAGTACCCCGGCCGCGCCGCCGAAACGGCGCCGGAAACTTCCCGGGCAGCCCAGTGGCACAGTGCGGGGCGAATGACGACGATAGATGGGTCGGAGCATTCGCGGCACGCCAGAGCATCGCACCGTACCCGGAGGTGACCATGCCCACGGACGGGGGCTCGGAGCGGATCTTCGAGCTGCAGGAAGAGGTCCAGCAGTTGAAGGAGGCGGTAGTCTCGCACGCCGTCGTGGACCAGGCGATCGGCATGATCGTCGCGCTCGGCCGGGTGGCGCCCGACCAGGGCTGGGCCGTACTGAAGGACGTCTCGCAGCACACGAACACCAAGCTGCGCAATGTCGCGGAAATGATTCTCATCTGGGGCCGCACCGGCACCATGCCGGAGGAAATCCGGGCCGAACTCGAAGACGCCCTGGACCGCTACGGCCCCACCCAGATTCCCGGCGCACCGCCGGAGAGGTGAGTGAGCTGGGCCGCGCGGGGCGTGGCCCAGCCGCTCAGCGGGTATCGGCGAGCATCTCCTCGCGCAGCCGCGCGAAGCAGGCGCTGAGCAGCCGCGAGACGTGCATCTGCGAGATGCCGAGCTGCTGCGCGATCCGGCTCTGCGTCATGCCCCCGAAGAACCGCAGGTACAGGATGGTCCGCTCGCGCTCCGGGAGCGCCCGCAGGCACGGCGTGACGGCCACCCGGTCCACGACCGTGTCGTACGCGGGTTCCGGACCGCCCAGCGCGTCGCCGAGAGCGTACCCGTCGGTGCCGGGCATCTCCGCCTCCAGCGACAGCGCGGAGAAGCACTCCAGCGCCTCCATCCCGGTGCGCACCTCGCCCTCGCTCAGGTGCGCGAACTCGGCGATCTCGGCGACCGTCGGGGGCCGTCCCGAGGTCGTCTGGGACAGTTCCTTCGCGGCCACCCGCACCCGGTTGCGCAGGTCCTGTACCCGCCGGGGCACGTGCAGGGTCCACATGTGGTCGCGGAAGTGCCGCTTGATCTCGCCGGTGACCGTCGGCACCGCGTACGCCTCGAAGGCGTTGCCGCGCGCCGGGTCGTAGTGGTCGACGGCCTTCACCAGACCCAGGGCCGCCACCTGGTAGAGGTCCTCCAGGGACTCGCCGCGGCCACGGAAGCGGACGGCGATCCGCTCGGCCATCGGCAACCAGGCCCGGACCAGCTCGTCCCGCAGGGCCCGGCGCTCGGGGCCCTCCGGCAGAGCGGCGAGGCGTGCGAAATCCTCCGCCGTGTCCGGGGCGTCGTCATGCGGGTGCTGCTTCGTCCTGCCCGCTGCAGGCATGGTGCGCACCTCCTGAGCAGGTGCTGGATGGACGGACACCACGGGAGGCGACCCGGACCTCAGGGAGACACCGAGGGCCCGATGATCCGGCTCCCACGGACGTGCCTCCTGGCCGAAGCACTGAAATGCACATTCCCGGAATGCCCAGATTCAAAACAATTCATGGAATGTCATGACTCCGGGCGACCGGACGATTCTGCATCGTCGTCGAAAGCCCGGGGAATTCGCATCGGAGTTGCACGTTGTGCAATCGGAAGAATGCGTGGCGTGAATTCGCGACTCGTGGCCCGGCTCTTGACCCGTCCTTGGTCACGGCTCGGCGAGTGGCGCAGGCGCAGCGCCGACGTCGTACGACACCAGCTGGGCCGGCTCGGCGCGGCGGACCGGGCGGCGCTGTGCGCGGCGCTGCCCGCCCTGCGCACCCTGGCCGTCACCCTGCGCGAGGAGGCCGACGAGACATGACCCGGAACACCGCCGCCGAGAAGGCCATCACCATCACCGGCCTCGTCCACACCTTCGGCGAGACCACCGCCGTGGACGGACTCGACCTCGGCGTCCGGGAGGGCGAGGTCTTCGGACTGCTCGGCCCCAACGGTGCCGGCAAGACCACGGCGATCCGCTGCGTCACCACCCTGCTGCCGGTCCCCGCCGGCACGGTCCGCGTCTTCGGCCACGACGCCGCGAAGGAGCCCATGGCCGTACGGCGGCTGCTCGGCTACGTCCCGCAGCAGCTGTCCGCCGACGCCGGCCTCACCGGCCGGGAGAACGTCGCCCTGTTCGCCCGCGTCTTCGACGTACCGCGCCGCGAGCGCGCCGAACGCGTCGCCCAGGCCCTGGCCGCGGTCGGCCTCGCGGACGCCGCCGACCGGCTCGCCGGTACCTACTCCGGCGGTATGGTCCGCCGTCTCGAACTCGCCCAGGCGCTGGTCAGCGCGCCCCGCCTGCTGATCCTCGATGAACCGACCATCGGCCTGGACCCGATCGCCCGCACCGGCGTGTGGGAACACATCGGCGCGGTCCGGGCCGCCACCGGCATGACCGTACTCGTGACCACCCACTACATGGACGAGGCCGACCAGTACTGCGGCCGCGTCGGCCTGATGCACCGGGGCCGCGTCCGCGCCCTCGGCACCCCGGACGAGCTGCGGCGGACCCTCGCCGAACGCAGGGGCACGGACACGCTGCCGACCCTGGAGGACGTCTTCCGCGACGTCGCCGGCAGCGGTCTCGACGCCGACTCAGGAGACTTCCGCGATGTCCGAAGCACCCGCCGCACCGCCCACCGCGTCGGCTGACCGCGACCCCGGCCCCGGCATCGGCCTGCTGCTGCGGCCGCCCGAACCACGGGCCGGCTGGCGCCTGTTGCCCGCCCGCGTCGCCGCCATGTGCGCGGTCGAACTGCAGAAGCTGCGGCACGGCACCGAGCTGTACACCCGCGCCGTGCAGCCCGCCCTCTGGCTGCTGATCTTCGGTCAGACCTTCACGCACCTGCGGGCGATCCCCACCGGCGGCATCCCCTACATCGACTACCTGGCGCCCGGCATCATCGCCCAGTCCGCGATGTTCATCGCGATCTTCTACGGCATCCAGATCATCTGGGAGCGGGACGCCGGAATTCTCAACAAGCTCCTGGTGACACCGACACCGCGCGCGGCCCTGATCACCGGCAAGGCGTTCGCGGCCGGGGTCAAGTCGCTCGTCCAGGCCGTCGTCGTCCTCGCCTCCGCCTTCTTCTCCTGCCTGTCGATGACCATCGCCGGTATCGTGCTCAGCCGCGACCGGCTACTGGGCTTCGGGCAGGCGATCACCATGCCGCTGTTCTTCGGCTCCAACGCCCTGTACCCGCTGTCGCTGATGCCCGGCTGGCTCCAGGCGGTCAGCAAGGCCAACCCCCTCAGCTACGAGGTCGACGCCCTGCGCGGCCTCCTCCTCGGCACGCCCCACCACCTCGCGGCCGACTTCGCGGTGCTGGCCGTGGCCGCTGCGCTCGGCATCACCGCGGCCTCGGCCCTCCTGGGCCGGCTGGCCCGCTGATCTTCACCCGTGGACGTGATGTGCGGCACGCCCCGGCAAGCGCTTTCAGCAACTGTTGCCGGATTCCTCCTGCGCATGGCTTGATCAGCGATCAGAAGGGGTGAACTGCCTGGCCACAGCGCATTCTGCTCATTTGACAGTGGCTTGAGCGCACAGATAGAGAAGCAGCTCCGAGATGTCGAGAGGTGCACCGTGTACGAGCCGAACGTGGTCGGGGACTGGCAGGAGTACGACGAGCATGCCGGTCTGCGGGTGCGCGTGCACCGGCTGGAGACGGCCGAACCGCCGCGCGCCCGGGACGACGCCGCCGAGTCACTGACGTACTTCCGGTTGCGGGTGACCGTGGAGAACCGCGGCGACCGGCACTTCGGCATCCACCTGGAGGACGGCCAGATCGACGTCCGGATCGGCCCGGACGGCGAGAGCGCGTTCCTCGACTGGCGCAACTCGCAGTTCATCGAGGGCTTCGACGTCTATCCGCTGCGCCGGGTCACCGCCGTGCTGTATGCCGCGGGTCCGGAGGCCGCCCTGAGCCATGTCGACGTCCAAGTCCAGCTGCGCGTCGACGAGGAGTGGACCGGCCGCCGTGTGTGGGCGGGCGGCATCGGAGTACACGAGGAGGGCCCCGCCGGGACCGGCTCCGGCGCGGGCCGCGAGGACGGCCTGGCGCACCAGGTGAGCGCCTTCCTGCGGGACCAGGCGGAGGAAGGCACCTCCTGATCGGGCGTCAGTGGACCGCCCAGGGGTGGATCACCCCTGGTCCAGTCGGGCACCATGCCCCGGAGCGGGCCAATCCGGATGACGGACCTCAGTGCGGGATACCGTCGATGATCTCGCGGGCGCCCTGGCGCAGCAGGGCCACGGCGACCGACGTACCGAGGGTGGCCGGGTCCAGGCGGCCCGCCCACTCGTGGGCGTTCAGCCGGGTCTTGCCGTCCGGCGTGAACACGCAGGCCCGCAGGGACAGTTCGCCGCCCCGGTCCACGCGTGCGTACCCGGCGATCGGGCTGTTGCAGTGCCCCTGCAGGACGTGCAGGAACATCCGCTCCGCGGCGGCCTCCCGGTAGGTGTCCGGATCGCCGAGGCCGCTGACCGCGTCGATGAGCTCGGTGTCGTCCTCGCGGCACTGGAGGGCGAGGATGCCCGCGCCGATCGGCGGCATCATCGTCTCGGGGGAGAGGACCTCGCTGATCACGTCACGGCGGCCGATGCGCTCCAGGCCGGACACCGCCAGCAGCAGCGCGTCCGCCTCGCCGGCGGCCAGTTTCGCCAGACGCCGGTTGGCGTTGCCGCGGAAGGGCACGCACTCCAGGTGCGGATGCGTGGCGGCCAGCTGGGCGACCCGCCGTACCGAGGAGGTGCCGATCCGGGTCCCGGCCGGAAGCTCGTCCAGGGTCAGGCCGTCCGGGCGGATCAGGGCGTCCCGGATGTCGTCCCGCTTCAGGAACGCCGCGAACACCGTGCCCGCCGGGAGCGGCCGGTCGGCGGGCACGTCCTTGACGCAGTGCACCGCGAGATCGGCCTCGCCGGCCAGCAGCGCGGCGTCCACCTCCTTGGTGAACGCCCCCTTGCCCTCGACCTTGGACAGATCGCCCATCCACTTGTCCCCGGTCGTCTTCACCGGCACGACCTCGGTGCGCACCCCGGGGTGGAGGGCCCTCAACTCGGCGCGTACACGCTCGACTTGGGCGAGCGCCATGGGGGAGTCGCGGGAGACGATACGAATCAGTTCAGGGACGGACATGCGGACACGATAGACCCTCACGAGGGTGCGCCTGTGCCGTACCGCCCGTGCCGCACGTCACCGCACGCCGGTCCGGGTTCGGGGCGGTGAGCCCGGGCGGGGAGTCGCCCGGGCTCCCGGAACCGGCCGGATCAGGCGTTCGGGTCGAACGGGATGCCGGACGGCTTGGCCGACGCCAGGTTGTTCGCGAAGTTGGCGTCCTTCAGGCCGAAGTTGGCGCTGCCGAAGCTGTACGCGCTCAGCTTGTCGCGCAGCCCCGCCGGATAGCCGTTCCAGCCGACCAGCGGCGGATACTGCCAGGTGCCCTTGTGGTTCTCCGGCGGCTCGTCACCCGAGCCCGCCAGCCGGAAGCAGTGCGTGCTGGCGCCGTCCTTGTGGTAGACGATCTTCGCGTGCGTGCCGTCGAGGCGGACCGCGGAGCGCGCGTGCACGGTGTACGAGCCGTGGTTGGACGTCGACACGTACTGGACCGTGTTGTTCTGCACCCACACCACGACGTGCTCCCAGTCGTGCCGGTGCCCGCCGATGCTGCTGCCCGCGACGGCCTGGTCCTTCTCGAAGTACAGGCCGTACATGTAGGCGCACCAGCCGTTGTTGCACTTGGAGCGCGAGTAGCCGTTGGTGTTGTCCAGGTCCGAGGCGTCCCGGCAGTCGCCGCTCAGGGAGCCGGTCGGGTTGAGGCCGCCGTTGACCGTGCCGTCCGGGCCGATCGCGGGGGTCGGGTAGCAGCCGTCCGTGTCGTAGTCGTAGGCGGGCTGGTACGCCTGCTCCGCCGCCTCGGCGTTGGCGGGCAGCGCGCCGGGCGGGGCGGCGAAGGCGGTGGCGGGGAAGGCGACGACGAGCGCGGCGGCACCGGCAACACCGGTGAGCCATCGCCTGCGGCGAGTTGAGAGCACGGGTGACGACACTGCGTCCTCCTCCTGATGCGGGCGCAGCCCAACGGCTGTGGGGGGCAAGGCAGTTCAGCCTCCCCATTAGTCGCGTCCATGCCAAGAGGGTGCAGGCGTCTCATCGGTGAATCACGCCCCAACACTTCGCAGCCGGCGCAGGGATCACACCAAGTCGTCCGGAAGGTCGGCTGCCGCCTCCTCGGGCATCAGATCCGGCCGCAGCCGCACCCAGGACGGCTGGCGCAGCATGCCGTCGCGGGTACGGACGCTGTAGCGGACCTCGCCGACCAGCCGGGGCACCACCCAGTGCGCACCCGGCGCGTGCGGCACCGGGTCGAAGGGGCACGCGTCGGTCGCGGCGGCATGCAGCAGCGCGGCCAGTTCGGTCCGCTCGGCCTCGCTCCAGCCGGTGCCCACCCCGCCGACGTACCGCAGCCGCCCCGCCGCCCGCTGTCCCACCAGCACGGCGCCCGGCAGGCCCGTCAGCCGCCCCTTGCCGGAGAGCCAGCCCCCGACGATGACGTCCTCGCTGCGCATGTTGCGGATCTTGATCCAGGCGCGGGAGCGCACCCCGGGCTCGTACAGCGAGTCCAGCCGCTTGCACACCAGGCCCTCCAGGCCGTGCTCGCGGGTGGCGCGCAGGGCCTGCTCGCCGTGGCCGACGAGCGCGGCCGGAGTCGACCAGGCCGGGCCGACGAGGCCGAGGCCCTCCAGGAGCGCGCGGCGCCGCGCATAGGGCAGCCGCAGCAGCGAGTGCCCGTCGAGGTGCATCACGTCGAACAGCACCAGGTGGACCGGTACGGTCGCCGCCCGCCGCGCCGCCCTGCCGGGCGCGTGGGCCAGGCCCATGCGGGACTGCAGCAGTTGGAAGCTCGCGCGGCCCTCCGCGTCCAGGGCGAGGATCTCCCCGTCCAGCACCGCGGACGTGCTGCCGAGAGCCCCGCCGAGCGGCCCCAGCTCGGGGTACGCGGCCGTGATGTCCTGCCCCGAGCGGGCACGCAGCGCCACACTGCCGTCCCCGGCGAGATAGACCACCACGCGCTGGCCGTCCTGCTTGGTTTCGTACGCCCAGCGTGCCTCCTGCGTGGCGGGCGGCAGCGTGCCGGGCGTGGCGAGCATCGGGGCGATCAGCGGCAGGTCCACGGGTGAGTTCTCGACGCACCCGCGCGCGGCCACGCCCGTTTCCCGCCGGTTTCGCCTGAACGGCGCCGACAGGCGACAGCGCCGGATGTCACAGGCGCCGACCGCCGGCGGTTCGCCGATCCCCGCTCAGCCACACGCCACCAGCCGCCGGCGGCCCGAGGGCCTGGACCTGCCTGGCGGACCGGCGTCGACCGCGGCTCGCGGTGCCGCCGCCCCTCAGCGCTCCCCGGACGGCGGGGGCGCGGCCCGCACGAGCCCCGACTGGTAGGCGACGACGACGAGTTGGGCGCGGTCGCGGGCGCCCAGTTTCGTCATCGCCCGGTGCACATGGGTGCGCACCGTCAGCGGGCTGACGAAGAGCTTCTCGGCGATCTCGTCGTTGGAGTGCCCCTCGGCCACCCGGGCCATGACCTCGCGCTCGCGCGCGGTGAGGGAGGCCAGGTCCTCCGGCGACGCCAGCCGGGAGCTCTGCTCGGGGGAGGCCAGGAAACGGGTGATCAGGGCGCGGGTGGCGAGCGGCGACAGCAGCGACTCGCCCGCGGCCACGGTCCGGACGCCGTCGATGAGCCCGTCGGCGGTGACGTCCTTGCCGAGGAAACCGCTGGCCCCGGCCCGCAGCGCCTGCGCCACGTACTCGTCGATCTCGAACGTGGTGAGGATCAGCACACGGGTGCCGGACAGTTCCGGATCGGAGCAGATCGCGGACGTGGCGGCGAGGCCGTCGGTGCCGGGCATGCGGATGTCCATGATGACGACGTCGGGGCGGTGGGTGCGCGTCAGGCCGACGGCCTCGGCGCCGTCGGTCGCCTCGGCGACCACCTCCATGTCCTCGCACGATTCGATCAGGATCCGGAAGGTGGCCCGCAGCAGGGCCTGGTCGTCGGCGAGCAGTACACGGATCGTCATGCGCAGCGGTCTTCCGGTCGTGGGGCCTGGGGGTCGTCGGACGGTGAGGTCAGGGAGGTGCTCGGTGGTGGTGCGTGAGGGGTGTCGGGTGGTGGGGTCCCGGGGGTGTCCGGTGGTGGTGCGTGAGCGGCGTCGGCTTGCGGGGGCCGGGGGTTGCCCGGTCGCGGTGCGTGAGGGGTGTTGGGTGGTGGGGTCCCGGGGGTGTCCGGCGGCGGAGCCTGGAGGCTGCCGGAGAGAGCGGGCGCAGAGCCGTCCGCTCCCGGAGCGCGCGGATGCAGCGGCAGCGTCGTGGTGACCTCGAACCCGCCCTCGGCGCGATGCCCGGCGCGCAGCGTGCCGCCGACGGAGCGGGGCCCGCTCGCGCATGCCCATGAGGCCGTAGCCGTGGCCCGGCACGTTGGTGAGGGCCTCCTGCACGATGCGGAACGCCGTGAGGTCCACCGCGGGCGAGATCACCGGTGCCTCGCCCGCGATGGTGACGGTGACCTCGACTCCGGCGGCCCTGCACGCGGCGGTCAGCTCGGGGAGCCGCGCGAGTCCCGGCGCCGGCTGCAACGGGTCGTCGGTGCCATCCGCCTGGCGTAGCAGCCCGACGGCGGCCTTGAGTTCGCGCAGCGCCTCCGCGGTGGTGCCGGACAGACCGGTGAGGATTTCCCCGACCTGGTCGGGGCGGACGCGCGCGAGGTGGGCCGCGGTGCCCGCCTGCGCGTGTGCGAGGGCCAGGTGATGGTCCACGACGTCGTGCAGGTCCCGGGCGATGCGCATCCGCTCCTCGGCGACCCCGAGGCGCGCCTCCTCCTCCCGGGCGCGCTCGGCGTGCTCGGCGCGTGCCCTCATGGCCTCCAGATAGGCCTGCCGTATCCGGGCCGCGGTGCCCGCCGCCACCGGCAGCAGCAACCAGAAGGCCGGGCTGACCGTCTTGACGATCAGCGGATACGGGTTCGGGTCGAGCAGCGTGGTGCTCACCGCCACCAAGGCGATGGCGCCGAGAAGGTAGCGCCGCGCGGTCCGCCGGTCGGTGAACGCCGCCAGCCAGTACAGCGCTCCCATGGCCGGTGCCATCAACAGTGGGTTGAGCAGATAGCCCAGCGTGGCGGCGGCCGCAGTGCAGCCCACGGCGACGACGGTCACGGCGCGCGGGTGCCGGCGGTGCCCCAGCAGGGAGACGCAGGCGACGACCGAGAGCACCATGTGAGGCAGCAGACTGGGCGGCTGCTCGGCACCGGGCGGGCTGAGTACGCCGCCCAGGATGGCGAGGCCGAGCAGGGCCATGACCGGCGCCGCATGCGTGAGGTGCGGATGGCGCGCGGTGTACCGCTCCAGGGTGAGGGCCATGGGTTCTCCGGTCGGGGGCTGAGACCATCGTGGACGATGATGCGTCCGGACGGCCGCGGAGGGCCGCCCGTGTCGTGACACGGGTGGCCCTCGGACGTGGGGCCAGGGGGATCAGACTCGCGCCGGGGGCGCCGTCTCGGCCGGGGCCGGTACGGCGGCGGCCCGCTGGGTGAGCGCCTCGCCCTCCACGCCGACGTTCGGCAGCAGCCGGTTCAGCCATCCGGGCAGCCACCTGGCCCGGTCGCCGAGCAGAGCGAGCACGGTGGGCACGAACGCCACGCGGACCACGAACGCGTCGAACAGGACGGCGACCGCCAGCCCGAACCCGATCGCCAGGAAGATCGGCATCAGGTTCATGACCGGACCGGTCTCCTCGACCCCGAGCAGGCCGGCGCCGTGGCCCCACTGGAAGACGGCGACGACCGAGCCGAGCGCAGTGAGCACCGACAGCAGGAAGCCGAGCGCCGCCTTGAGGGGCACGAGGGCGGACCGGAAGACGACGAGCAGCAGCACGAACGCCAGGCCGTCAGATAGGGCACCAGCGCCGACTGCACCTTCGCGGACACGTCGATGCGTCTACTGGTTGACTTCAATTAGTTGAGTTACGCAACGAGATGGTAAAGTGGCTCGTATGTCCACACAACCGCTCCCCGACGTCCCCGTGTCCCCGGAAGTGGCCGAGATCGAGCGCGCGCTCACCCGCATCACCTACCTGAGCACGCGTGCCCGGCAGCACGACCGCCTGATGGCCATGGCGGGGGTGCCGCTGGACCGTGCCGCCGTGGCGCTGCTGCGCCAGGTCGCCGACTCCGAGGCGCTGCGCCCGGGGGAGCTGGCCGCCCGGCTGGGCGTGGAGGCCTCGCACGTGACCCGCACGGTGCAGCAGCTGCAGAAGTCCGGCTGTGTCAGCCGGGTCCCCGACCCCGACGACCGCCGCGCCCAGCGCATCGAGCTCACCGACGCCGGCCGCCAGGCCATCAGCCGCATCCGCGCGGCCGGTGCCCGCGGCATGCAGCTGGCCCTGTCCCAGTGGGAGCCCGAGGACCTGCGGCAGCTCGCCTCCCTCTTCCACCGCATGGTCGACGACTTCCTCGCCGCCGCTGCCACCGTCGAGGAGGAACAGCAGCCCGCCGGGACGGCAGGCACGGCCTGACCCGTCCACGCGCTCACCGTGCGCCGACATCACCCGCCGCCGTGCGGGCGGCCGCCGACGGTCCCGGCGGCGCGGGCTCGCGCAGCCCGACGAGCAGCAGCCGGTCCACGGCCGGCAGGGCGACCAGTGGCAGCAGCGCGAGCTGCAACGACGTCACGTCGGCGAGCGCACCGACCGCGGGCGCCGCGATCCCGCCGACGCTGACGGCCAGCCCCAGCGTGACGCCGCTCGCCGTGCCCACCCGCCGGGGCAGGTAGTCCTGGCCCAGGGTGATGTGCAGCGAGAAGGAGACGTACAGACCGGCCGACGCGAGCGTCACGCACAGATACACCGCCGGTCCGGGCACCAGCACCACGCCGGCGACCGCCAGAACGGTCAGCACGTACGAACGGCGGACCACCGCCAGCCGCCCGTACCGGTCCGCTGGCCGGCCTCCCGCCACCGTGCCCGCCGCACCGCCCAGGTGGAGCACGAACAACGCGGCAGTCCCCGCCGCCTCCCCACCGCCGGTGCGCTCCCGGACGTACAGCGACACGAACGCGCTCAGCCCGACGAAGACGATCGACCGGCACACGACGGCACCGGAGAGACGGAGGAACGACGCCCAGTCGTCACTGGGGCCGGCAGCGGCGGTCCCGCCAGGCCCGCGCCAGCGGGCGGCGGCGCGTCGACCACCGCACCGACAGCCGGCCTGCGAGCGGCCCCGGCGACGGCCGGCCGGTGAGCCGCCCCCGCCGCCCGCACCGCAGCCGAGCACAGCACCGCCCCCGCGAGAGCCGGTACGACCAGCAGGGGAGAGGCACGCAGCCCGCCCGTGGCGACGACCGCGGCGACGAGCAGCGGCGCCAGCGCGAAGCCGGCGTTGCCGCCCAGGGAGAACCAGCCTTCATTGACGTCTTCCGCCGCTCCTTCGGCTACACGCCGGGCACCCACAACCGCCGCTAGGACCTGTCAGGCACCGTCCCTGCGAGACGGGCTGATCCGAGAGACGGGCCTCAGTCCGGGCACGCACCGCACACCCCCGCGTCGCCCGCACGTCCGCTCCCCAACCCCCGGCATCCTCCCGCCGCTTACGCCCCAGTAATATCCGCGTCAGGCCACCACCAGGAGGATCCGTGCCCCGGTCCCAACGCTCCCCCCTGCTGCTCGCCGGCCTGCTGGCCACCGCGGGCGTCGCCCACTTCGCCGCGCCCCGCCCGTTCGACGCGACGGTCCCGCGCGCCCTGCCGGGCACGCCCAGGGCCTGGACGTACGCCAGTGGCGCCGCCGAGCTGGCGCTGGCCGCGGGGCTCGCGCTGGCGCGCACCCGGCAGGCCGCCGCGCTGGCCACGGCGGCGTTCTTCGTCGGCGTGTTTCCCGCCAACGTGAAGATGGCCGTGGACTGGCGGCACCGCCCCGCCCCGCAGCGGGCCCTGGCCCTCGGACGGCTGCCGCTGCAGGTGCCGCTGGTGCTGTGGGCCCGCGGCATCGCCCGGAGCGGGGAGGGCCGGTCGTGACCCGCCGTGTGGAGACCGGCGACACAGTCGACGACTTCGCCCTGCCCGACGAGACCGGCACCACCCGCCGCCTCACCGAGCTGCTCGCCGACGGCCCGGTCGTGCTCTTCTTCTATCCCGCCGCCCTGACCCCCGGCTGCACCGCCGAGGCCTGCCACTTCCGGGACCTGGCCACCGAGTTCGCGGCCGTCGGCGCGCAGCCCGTCGGTATCAGCGCGGACCCGGTCGAACGGCAGGCCGAGTTCTCCGGCCGACACACCCTCGGCATGCCCTTGCTGTCCGACACCGACGGCACGGTCCGCGAGCGGTTCGGCGCCACCCGCGGTTTCTCCCTGGCCCCCACCAAGCGCGTCACCTTCGTCATCGCCCAGGACCGCACCGTCCTTGACGTGGTGCGCAGCGAACTGCGGATGAACACCCACGCGGACCGCGCGCTCGCCGCGCTGCGCGCCCACCGGACCTGACACAATCACGGCTGTCACAAGTGCCGCCGCGGTTGATACGGGGCGGCAAAAGGATAATCCTGGACGATATGGAGGACGCCTCCGCCGCGGTGGTCATCGATGCCCGCGGCATTGTGACCGGGTGGAGCGACGGAGCCCGGCGGCTGACCGGATACCCGGCCGACGAGGTCGTGGGCAGGGCCGTACGCGAGCTGCTCGCCGAGGACCCGCCGCCCGACGCGGAGCCCAAGCTGTCGGGCACCGTCCTGCTACGGCACCACGACGGCTCGCTCGTCGCGCTCCGCCTCAGGCCCTGCGCGGTGACCGGCCCGGACGGCGCACCCGCGGGATACGTGGTCACCGCCGAACAGCCGGGCGGCGCGGAGACCTCCCTGGCAGGGCAGGCCTTCCAGCAGGCGTCCATGTCGATGTCCGTCTTCGACACCAGCCAGCGCTATCTGCGGCTCAACAACGCCGCCTGCCACGTAATGGGCGTACCCGAGGAGATCCTGGTCGGCCGGCACTTCCCCGAGACCGTCGAGGACGCCGAGCACAGCCGCGGCTTCCTACAGCACCTGCGCCAGGTGTCCGAGACGGGCCACCCGACGCGCTACGAGAGTTACACGGGCGCCCCGGCCCTGAACCGGGAACACGCCTGGACCACCGAGATGTGGCCGGTGCGGGACGCCTCCGGCGAAATCCTCGGCACCGCGCTCGCCGCGTTCGACAGCACCGAGCAGTACTGGGCGCGGCAGCGGCTGGCCCTGCTGAACGAGGCCGCGGCCACCATCGGCACCACCCTCGACGTGGTACACACCGCCGAGGAGCTGATCGGGATCGTCGTGCCCCGGTTCGCCGACTTCGCCAGCGTCGACCTGTTCGACTGGGTCCTCGGCGCCGACGAAGCACCGGCGGTACCCGGCGCGGCCATCCTGCTGCGCCGAGTCGCCCACGGCTCCATCACCGAGGGCACCCCCGAAGCGGCCGTCCACCTGGGCGAGGCGGACTCCTACCCCTCCCTGTCCCCGCTCGTCCAGGCCATGCGGGAAGGGCGGGCGATCCTCAGCCAGGCGGGCGAGCCCCCGTTCATGCGCTGGGTCGCGGAGCGCAACGCGCGCTCCCCGGACGGACAGCCCTACCGCATCGGCGCCCACTCGATGATGGCGGTGCCGCTGCGCGCCCGCGGCACCACCCTGGGCGTCGCCGTGGTCGTCCGCATCAAACAGCCCGAGGACTACGCCGCCGACGACGCCGTGTTCGCCGAGGAACTGGCCAGCCGGGCCGCCGTCTGCATCGACAACGCCCGCCGCTTCGTCCGCGAGCGCACCACCGCCCTCGCCCTCCAGCACAGCCTGCTGCCCCGCGGACTGCCCGGCCAGGCGGCCGTCGAGGTGGCTCACCGCTACCTGCCCTCCGGGTCGGCGGCCGGCATCGGCGGCGACTGGTTCGACGTCATCCCGCTGTCCGGCAGCCGGGTCGCCCTCGTCGTCGGCGACGTCGTCGGCCACGGCATCCCGTCCTCGGCCACCATGGGCCGCCTGTGCACGGCCGTGCGCACCCTCGCGGACGTGGACCTGCCGCCGGACGAGCTGCTCACCCACCTCGACGACCTGGTCACCCACCTGGCCTCCGACGACAACGCCGACGAGGAGGTCGCCGAACTGGGCGCCACTTGCCTCTACGCCGTCTACGATCCCGTCTCCCGTCGCCTGGCCATGGCCGCCGCGGGACATCCCGCGCCCGCCGTCGTACTGCCCGACGGCACCGCGCACCTCGTTCCCCTCAGCGCGGGGCCGCCGCTCGGCGTCGGCGGGCTGCCGTTCGAGGCGACGGAGCTCACGCTGCCCGAGGGCTCCGTCGTCGCCCTCTACACCGACGGACTCATCGAGGACCGCGACCGCGACGTCGACCACGCCACCGCCGAACTGTGCCGCGCCCTGACCGCCTCCACCGACACCCTCGACACCTTGTGCGACACCGTGCTGAAGGCGGTGCTGCCGGAGGAGCCCGGCGACGACGTGGCGCTGCTGCTGGCCCGCACCCGGGCCCTCGGCGCCGACCAGGTCGCCACCTGGGACGTGTCGCCGGACCCTGCACACGTGGCCGCCACCCGGCAGGCCGCCACCGAGCAGTTGTCCGTGTGGGGCCTGGACGAGGCCGCGTTCGTCACCGAACTCGTCGTCAGCGAGCTGGTCACCAACGCCATCCGGTACGGCGCCGAGCCCATCCAGCTGCGCCTGATCCGCGACCGCACCCTCATCTGCGAGGTCTCCGACGGCAGCTCCACCTCACCGCACCTGCGCCGCGCCCACGCGTTCGACGAGGGCGGGCGGGGACTGCTCCTGGTCGCCCAGCTCACCCAGCGCTGGGGCAGCCGCCAGACCGGCAGAGGCAAGACGATCTGGGCCGAACAGTCCCTGACACCGCTGTTCTGACCGACGGCCCCTGGCTGTTGTGACCAACGGCGGCCCTTGCCCTCCGCCGTCACGCGGCCCCACTCTCCCGCACCACGTCCTGTGGCTTCTTGTCGTCCCGCACCCCCAGATAGCGCGGATGGCGCAGTATGCCGTCGCGGGTCCACTCGGTGAAGTCGATCTGCGCCACTAGGTTCTGTCTGGAGTTCGGATCAGGAGTTCGGTAGATCGCCTGCGCGCGAGGGCTCGGTCTTGATAGGCCGTCAGTCATGGCG
>NZ_JACTVI010000126.1 GCF_014495685.1 Streptomyces sp. TRM68367
CAACCGCGCCAACCAGCGCCTACGGTCACTCTGCGCGACCACGAGATGCTCCCGACGCGAAGGGGACCCCGACTAAATTCGAAGACCCAGTAATTCGGGCGCAGTCTTTCGCTGTCACGCGTGCCGCTGCCCAGTCGGGACAGCTTCAGCATGACGATGCCCGGCATTTCGATCAGCGGGCCGAACGCCGCCGTCGGCAGGAGGTTCTCGGCCACCCGGCTGTTCAGCCGTGCTCGGCGCTCGTCGGAGGCGGCGTGGCTGGCGATCGCGCGTTCGTGGAAGCGGAAGGACAGCCAGGGGGCGAACAGCGCCATCTCCGCCAGCTGTGGGAGTGCGGACAACACTGCTGCCACGCCGAACTTCCGCTTGTGCGGGCCGATGATGCGCCGCAGGGCATGGCCACGCGGCGCTCTGCCGTCCGCTTGCCGCTGTGCGCGGTCGGATCTTCGCCATTCTCGCCGGACGACGCCTGCCGTCGCCGCGGTTGCCAGTCAGAGCGTGACCGGGGCGGCTGAGCAGCTTCAGGAGGAACGGCCCGCCGGCGACGGCCGCCGCCACCGCGCCTGCCAGGTCTGCTGGTACTTCTCCTCGGGGAAGGTCGTGATGATGTAGTCGCCCTGCTTGGTGTGGCACAAGCCCTCGCGCAGCTGCTCGGCCTCGATGCGGATCTTCGCCTTGCAGCCGGTCAGGTTGGCGATCACCTCGACCCTGGCCGGGGCCACCGCCGCGGCCACCGGGCTGGATTTCCGCGACTGCTCGATGTCCGCTCCCGCGCCGTCGTCGTCTGGGCTGCAGGCCGTGGCCAGGGGCAGGATGGCCACGCTCGCGGCCAGTGCGGCGCCGCGCACCAGGCGCGCGGCGGACAGGTCGCTGCCGATGTGTCCTCGCCATTGTCGCTGTGGCACGTTGCCTCTCCATACTCGGGCCCTCCCCACGAGAGGCGGCCGGGCATACGACAGGGGGTACGGGCGAACGCCGGTACGTGTTCACAGCCGTGGTCGCCGGTCAGCAGTGCTCGGTCGGTTCCCCTGGGAGATCGGGGAACAGGGCGCGGGCGTGGTGGGGGTCGGGGGTGACGAAGATGCCGTCCGCTGTGACCAGAGTCGTGGCCATGTCCGTCTGGGTGGTGATCGGCCCGGTCACGAAGATCTTGCGGCTGTCCGGCGACGGCTTCTCCAGTCCGCAGGCCGCCGTCAGCGCGGCCAGTACGCGCACGGCACTGCTCACCTCCCGAAGCGGTCCTGAAGGCTTGGCCGACGACGGTCAGCGGGACGCGCCGTCGCTCGGCCGCGGTGCGGAAGCCGGCCGCGGCCTCGGTCGGGGACGGGGACTCCTCTGAGGTCTAGGTGCTCAGTCGAGGACCGCGAGGTGGTCGGCGGCGCCCCCGCACCACTCGATCATGAAAAGGGTGGCGTCGTCGCTGGTGCGCCCGCCCCGTTCCGTCTTCAGCGTGTGGGAGAGACGGCGCAGATCCGCCCGCACCCCTTCTGACGGCTCCGCCGAGAGGCGATTGACGCACCGGATGAGGCGTTCCTCACCGAAAAGCTCCCCGCCGGCGAGGTGCTCCTCGATGATGCCGTCGGTGTAGCACAGCACTCGGTCGCCCTGCTGGAGCGTGTGTTCTCTGATCTGGGGCGGCTCACCGCCGAAGCCGACGGGCAGCGTGGTCGCGCTCTCCAACTGCCGTACGACCCTGTTCTTGCGGATCAACAGCGGCGCGGGGTGGCCCGCGTTGACCAGTTCCATCTCCCCGGTGGCGACGTTCAGGTGTATCAGCTGTGCCGTGACGAAGTGGTCGGGCCCGAACTGCCGGGAGATGGCATCGTCCATGAAGGCGTACTTCTCGGCCAGGCTGACGAACACGCGCCGGGCATGCCGGTAGGCGCCGATGGCGATGGTCGCCATCGCGGCTGCGTCCAGGTCGTGGCCCATCGCGTCGATCACGGCAATGTGCAGGATGTTGTCGTTGAGGGCGTAGTCGAAGCTGTCGCCGGCTACGCGGTACGCGGGCTCCAGGATGCCGGCCACGCTGACCTGCGGTACCGACATCGTCAGCGGCGGCAGCAGGCTCCACTGGATCTCCGCGGACACGGTCATCGGCTCCCGGCGCCGGGCCAGGAAGAACTGGTCGGTGTAGGCGTTCTTGGTGACCAGCATGTCGCCAACCAGGTTGGCGAGCCTGCCCAGCAGGCGCCGGTCATCGTCGGCGACGGCGTCCAGGGTCACGGCCATCACGCCCACCTGGTCGCTTCCGTCCAGCAGGGGCAGATACATCCGTACGCCGCCGGCGGCCTGTGGTACCTCGACGACGTCCGCGCGCAGGAAGGCCTGGCCAGCGGGGGAATCGGCCATTGGCTCGGGCTGGCCCACGCGCAACTTCCTGCCCGGCAGCGGCACCAGCAGCTCCTGCGCGTAGTCCTGGAGCAGGATGGAGAGGTCACGGCCGCCGATCCTGGCCACCTCCTCCGCGACCAGCGGGGCGATCAGCTGCGGTGGCAACTGCCGCGCCCTGTCCAGCAGCAGGCCGAGCAGCCGCTCGCCAAACCCCTCCGACCGGTCCACGCTCTCCTCACCCATGGTCCGGTTCGCCACCTTCCTCCTGCCACCACCCCGGCCATCGCCTCTCTATAAGGTGACTGCCAAGCACGCCCGAGCGGCTCATTACGCCAAATGTGCGGCATGTCGGCCCGCGCTGCCTACGATTCTTGAACTCCGGTCGCCTGGCTCCTTTGGTTGAGTGGCTGTTCTGCCGTCTCATGCCCGGCCTCGGGAAACCATGAGGAGCGGCGGTTCCAGGGGGGAAATGCCGCGCGCACGCCGCAGGGGAATCTCCGGCGTGGGGCCTCGGTGCTGGACCTCGCCTCCGTGCGGGTGCGCCTTCGACCGCCCGCCCGCGCACCTGAGACGTACCCGGGCGGACATCCCACGGGCCGGCCCGGGCACGTACCAGCTGACCTTCGTCTCCGGCACGCCCTGTCGATCAGCCAGCGGCGCCAGGAGTCCGGGCGGCTGCTCGCGTGCGGGCCCAATCCGCCCCCGCTTGGCGGCGGGTCTGCGTGGGAGCCGGGACTGTCTGGCACTGCCAAGTCCGGGGCGCGTACTACGTGGCCTCCGGCCAGGCACTCGGGCTCGGCGGCGACGGGATGCGCACTGCACGCAGCCGTCGGCTGCCGGGCTCAGGCGCCCGGAACGCGGTCCAGGTCGATGTCGGTGCCGGTCACCCAGTCCGGTTCGGCGACCAGCAGGCTGAGTTCCTCCTGCCGCAGGTCGACGTCGACGGCGTACCGGACACCGCGGACTCGGCGGCCGCGATCCGGTCGCGCGCGTCGGCAGGTACGGCCTGGACGACGCGTCGGCAGCGCGGATCGGCTTCCTGGACGGCGTCCGTCAGGGCCCGCAGGCTGATCGCGATGTAGGACCTCGGCCGCCCTGCGCACCACCGAACGCATCGCCCAGCACGCAGACGGGGGGGCCACGACATGACCACCAGCCTGTACGTCCAGGACGTCACCCTGCGGGACGGCATGCACGCCGTACGGCACCGCATCTCTCGTTCCGTCCGCATCGTCACCCACTGCACCGAGGCCGACGTGGCCGCCCAGCACATCGCCACGGCCCGGGAACTCGGCATGGACGTCTCCGGCTTCCTCATGCTCGGCCAGGCCCCGGCCGCCGAACTGGCCAAGCAGGCGCGGCTGATGGAGTCGTACGGCGCCCCCTGTCTACGTCACCGACTCCGGCGGCCGGCTCACGATGGACGGCGTCCGCGAACGCGTCCGCGCCTACCGCGACGCACTGCGCCCGGAGACCCAGATCGGCATCCACGCCCACCAGAACCTCTCCCTGGCGGTGGCCAGCCCGATCAAGCCGTTCATCGCCGAGGCCACCCTGAACGAGTGGAGGCACGGCTGCGACCTGTTCGCCCTCCAGGACGCCGCCGCCGATCTGGTCCGGCCCCTTGCAGGACCGTCCCGTCCAGGTCGATCGCGAAACGCTCACCCTCGGCTTCGCGGGCGTCTACTGCAGCTTCCCGCACCACACCGAGGGCGCCTCACGGCAGTACGGCATCGACGTCCGCAGCATCCTGCTGGAGCCGGCGCGGACTGGTCGGCGGGCAGGAGGACATGATCGTGGACATCGCCCTGGACCTGCCGGGGCCGTCCCGGGTCTGATGCTCCCGCCCATGGCCGGCCGGGTACTCCGGTCAGCCCTGGTCCTTCAGTCGCTGTCGGTCGCGCTCGTCCCACTTGCGGGTGTCACGCGGTTCGACATACGGCTCCTCCTCCACGGGATGGCCGCCGGCCACGGCCCGCTGACGGGAGGTCTCGGCGTCGAACTCCAGGCCCAGCAGGATCGCCAGATTGGTGATCCACAGCCACACCAGGAAGACGATGATCCCCGCGAACGTGCCGTAGGTCTTGTTGTAGGAGGCGAAGTTCGCCACGTACAGGGCGAACCCGGCCGAGGCGATCATCCAGATCACCAGGGCGAGGAAACTGCCCGGCGTGACCCAGCGGAAACCCCTCACCCTCGCGTTCGGTGTCGCCCAGTACAGGATGGCGATCATGATGGTGACCAGCAGCACCAGTACCGGCCACTTCGCGATCGACCACACCGTCAACGCGGTGTCCCCGATCCCGAGCGCGGTGCCGGCCTGGCGGGCCAGGCCACCGGTGAAGACCACGATCAGCGCGCTGACCACCGCCAGGACCATCAGCAGCACGGTGACGCCGAGACGGACCGGCAGCACCTTCCACACCGGGCGACCCTCGGGGATGTCGTAGACGGCATTGGATGTACGGATGAACGCCGCGACATAACCGGAGGCCGCCCACACCGCCAGCACCAGACCGACGATCGCCATCACCGAGCCGATCCCGGCGTTGCCCTGCAACTGCTGCACCGCATTCGTGATCACGTCACGGGCCGCGCCCGGAGTGAGCCGGGTGAGGTTGTCCAGTACGGCATCCGTCGCCGTGCCGACAATGCCGAGCAGCGAGACCAGTACCAGCAGGGCGGGGAAGAGGGCCAAGATCCCGAAGTACGTCAGCGCCGCCGCCCGGTCGGCCAGTTCATCGTCCTTGAACTCGCGCGTCGTCCGGCGCAGCACCGCCCACCAGGACTTCTTCCCCAGCTTCGTCGGAGCGTCCGGTGCCCGGCGCTCCACCTCGGGCTCCGGACCGTACCTCTCCTTTCGGTCGCCGCCCTCAGGCGGCCTGGCACGCGACTCCGGCTCTGCTTCCGGGTGCCCTCGCCGACGAGCGCCACCGTGACCGGACGCGCGTTCTTTATGCCTCAGTTTCAGTAGTCGAGTCATGTATGTCGGGGTACCCGTTTCTTCGCGGCGCATCATGTCCCGCGTGGACAGTGCCGTGACCAAGAGGTGGAGCGGCCGGCGTTTGGATCAAAGCTCTGGTCGCTCCAGCAGCCAGGCAGCGACCTGACCTGAGACACGCGAGTAGCGGACGTCCAGGGTGTTTCGGCGACTACGGGCGCGACAGTCGGCCGGCTCGCTGCCGCGCCGCCCTGCCAGCGTCTGCTGACCGAGTGGTCCGGACCCTGGTGCTGCGCCTGGAGCGCACCGGCCGGCAGCCGGAGTCGGTCGCTCCGCACGCCGCCGGCACGCTGCACCACATCTATGTGATCACCGGGAAGCCGACGAGTTGCACCGCGCAGACGCCCTAGGTGAGCACCAGGCAGCAGCGCGCCGAAGACATGGCGTCGCTGCTCACAGAGCTGCGGTGGATCCACTCCCGATCGCACCAGCGTGCGGTAGATCAGCCTCTGTCGGCGGTCACCGAATTCCCCCTCCCGAGGGCACAGCCGACGGCGTCCTGCTCGCGCATGGCAACGGCGACGTCGCGGTACGAGGTGGCGTCTGCGGTGGCCAAGGTGACTGATCCGCCAGGTCGCCCAGAGTTGCCGGGCTGCGTACGAAGCCCGTGACCGAATCACCGGAGCGCAGGGTCAGATCAGGGTCGCTGTGCTGGGCGATGACGGTCAGGCGGGCCTGGTCGGATCCGATCGTCGTCGGCGCGGTGTACGCGGGTGGCGCTCGGCACCGTCGTCGTGACGCTCGCCGCGGTCGCCCAGGTCGCTCCTGCGGATCTTCCCCCCTGAGCGTCATCGGCTCGACAGGACGAGTTGGCTGGCGCAAGATCCAGGCCATGTCTGCTCCTTCGCAACTGCGGCTTCCGACCGGCTACCAGAGCCGGCCGGCAACCGTTGCCGATGTCGCCGCGATTCACCACCTGGTCGCCCTCTGCGAGCACGAACTGTCCGGCCGCGCCGACACGGGAGCCGACAGCATCGCCGCCGACCTGGCACGGCCCGGCCTGGACCCGGAGTCCGACACGCTGCTCGTAGACGACGGGGCCGGAGAGCTGGCCGGCTGGGCCTGGGTGCACGGCGGCCGCCGGAGCACGATCGACGTCCACCCCGACCACCGCGGGAAGGGGCTGGGCAGGTCGCTGCTCGCCCTGGAGCGAGGCCCGTGCCCGGCAGGTGGGCAGTACACGGCTTGCCCAGACCCTCGCCGACGGCGATCGGCCGGCCGTCGCACTGCTGCGGTCCCACCAGTACGAGCCCTACATCACCCAGTGGCTGCTGCAGATCGCCATGCCCGCCGAACCTGTGGTGCCGGAGCCGCCGGCCGGCATCACGGTGCGGCCGTTCGGATTCGGTGACGAACGAGCGGCACACCAACTCACCGAAGACGCGTTCGACGAGTGGCAGCAGCGGCGAAAGCCCTACGAGGAATGGGCTCGCCTGACCGTCGAGCGCGCCACGTTCGCACCGGCTCTGTCACCCGTGGCGTTCGCCGGCGGCCAGATGGTCGGCGCGGTGCTGTCGCTATGCATCCCGGACTCCGACGAGGGGTACATCGACCGCGTCGCGGTACGGCGGGATCACCGCGATCGCGGAATCGCCCGTGTACTGCTGCGCGAAGCGTTTCGCGCGTTCTATCTGCGCGGCCGGCGAAGGTGCACCTTGTGGACTCACTCGGCAACCGGCGCCCTGTCGTTGTACGAGCGGGTGGGCATGACGGTCCGACACAGCTCCACGGTCTTCAGCAAGGCCATCGAGGCTGGATAACCAAGATGGCGAAGAGACAGGCATGCCATGGTGGCCGGCCTGGCTGCCTCATGCGTGGTGGCCGCCGGCTCCATTTGACTGCCCGCCGGCCTCTTGCTCGCCGTGCGGGCTGGGGGGCGGGGCGGTGGTGCCGCGGGGAATGAGGTGCGTGGGCAGGACGATGTGCCGGCTGCGGTCTGCCTGGGCGTCGTTGATGAGTTCCAGGGCCAGTTCGGCGGCGGCTCGGCCCATGTCGGAGGGGGACTGTGCGACGGTGGACAGTTCGAGCCATTCGGCCATCAGCTGATCGTCGAAGCCGAGGACGGAGATCCGTTCGGGTACGTCGATCTGGACCGTGCGCAGGGTCGAGATGACGGAGGCAGCCAGTTCGTCCTGCTCGGCGAAGATCGCCGTGGGCGGCTCGCGCAGGCTCAGCAGGTTTCCGACTGCTTGGGTGGTGCCGCGTTTGTCGCGCGGTGGCGTGGTGACCACCAGTTCGTCGTCCAGGGGGATGCCCGCCTCGGTGAGTGCCTGTTGGTAGCCGAGGAGGCGGTCACGAGAGCTGAAGCTGAAGCCGCGGACGCCGACGGTGTGCGCGAAGGCGATGCGGCGGTGCCCGAGGTTGACCAGGTGGCGGGTGGCCCGGCAGGCGGCGGCCACATCGTCGATGTAGACGCTGGGGCGGCCCTCGACGTGCTGGCTGATGTAGATGACCGGCATGCCGAGGTCGTCCAGCCGGGCGGTCTCCTCCATGGTCAGATCGAAGGAGAACACCAGCAGGGCGTCCGCGTTGCGCCGGGCCGGCAGGCGCTCGAAGAACGCGGACCGCTCGGCCAGATCGGGCACCACGTACACGGTGAGCTCCATGCCGGCGCCGCGCAGCATTGGGCCCAGGCTGGACAGTGCCGAGCCCATGAACCACGAGTCGAGCGTGGGTACGAGCACCGCCATGACGCCGGTTCTGCCGGTGACGAGGCTCGACGCCTGGCGCGAGATCGCGAAGTTCAGCTCACGGGCGGCCTGCTCGACCCGGGCACGGACCTCGGGCGAGACCGATGCCAGGCCGCGCATGGTGCGCGAGACGGTGGACGGGGAGACTCCCGCCCGTTCGGCGACGTCGGCCAACGTGGGGTGCCGCTGAGCTGGTGGCATGAGCGGAAGTTAGCACAGATCGGCCCCCCGGTGGGGCCAGTAATGACAGCGCTGTCACAAGAATTTTACAGTGGCAACCATCAATTTTTGCGCATTGATTACCACTCAGCGCACGCCTGCGGTGCGAGCGTTGTCTCGCCACCGCCCCGAAAGACGGCACCCGTCCTGGCAAACCGTCAGGTCAGCGTGGCAGAAGCGCTGTTGACGGCGGACTCCGGCGTCTCGTCGGCGACATCCCGCACCCACAACGGCTTCAGCCGGTAGGTCAGCAGGTACAGCACAGCACCGGCCCCGGCCGCGACGAACATGCTCAGGTCGCCCGCCCCCGGAAACGCCTTCGAGAACGGTCCGGTGTAGAAGCTGGACTGCCAGAACGGCACCGAGGCGACGACCCCGCCCGCCCAGGCGACGAAGCCCCAGTCCAGCACCCGGCGCCGGTCGTAGAGCTCGGCGATCCGGGACGGGTCCGAGCGGCCGCCCAGGTAGAAGTCGAGCAGCAGGACCGCTGCGAACGGCGCGATGAAGTACGCGGTGAGGTTGAGGAACACCTTGAACTTGTCCTCCGTGCCCGACTCGCCCCACAGGCTGATGGCGTAGGCGAGCAGGCAGATGACGGTGACCGCCTGGGAGCGGGTGACCGGGATCTTCAGGGTCTGTACGGAGATCGCGCCGCCGTAGACGTTGAGGAAGTTCTGCGCGAGGGCCGAGAGCCCTACGGCGAGCAGCGCGGGCACGGCGAACGGTCCGGCCAGTTCGTGCAGGGCCGTGATCGAGTCCGAGCTGGTCGCGCTGCCGCCGACCACCACGCCCACGATGCCGAGCCAGCAGATGGTGACGAAGTTGCCGAGGCCGGTGTACCAGGAGGTGCGGTTCACGACCCTCGGCGTGTCCGGGAGGTAGCGCGAGTAGTCGGAGGCGAAGGGCGCCCAGGCGACCAGGAACGCCAGGAACCAGCCGCCGAAGGTGACCCAGCCGCCGGTGGCGCCGATGTATCCGTCCGCGTGCGGGTTGGCCTGGAACACCTTCCCGCCGCGCGCCACCGCGACCACGGTGATCAGCAGGAACAGCGGGGTGAGGACGTACGTCAGGACCTGCTGAAGGTAGTTGATCATGTTGTAGCCGTAGATCGCGACCACGAGTTCGACCGCGGTGAGCACCAACGCGCAGAGCCAGTACGGCAGATGGGTCAGTTCCGCGAAGGCCTTGCCGCCGAGGATGACGGTGACGGCGGCCCAGCCGATGCCGGCGAAGACGTTGATGTAGGCGACGGGCAGGAAGTTGCCGAAGAAGCCGAGCGGGCCGCGGGCCTGGATCTGCTGCGGCACACCGAGCCGTACGCCCATCCGGGACATGACCGCCATCAGCAGCGAGCCGACTGTGGCGCCGAGCACGATGGCGGTGACGGCCGCGGAGAAGCTCATCCCGAACCAGGCGGCGCTGAAGCCGAGCAGGATGATGGGGAAGTTGAGCCCGGCGGCGAACCAGACGAAGAACTGCGAACTGGGCTTGCCGTGCCGCTCGTTGTCGGGAATGTGGTCGACTCCGAAGGGTTCGACCTTGGTGACCGCGCTGCCGTAGACCGGCGCCTGTGTTCCCTCTGTCATGGGGTGCTCCTGGTTGGGCTGATCACTGCGGATCACCACGGCAGCGGTGCCGTGTGCGAGATGTCGAAGAAGCCGCCGCCGCTGTAGACCAGCGGGGCGAGGTCGTCGTGGCGGGCCGAGACGACCCGGCCGGTGAAGACGGTGTGGCTGCCGGCCTCCAGCCGTTCGCCGATCTCCACCTCCAGCTGGGCGCAGGACCCGTCGATCAGCGGGGCACCGTAGGCACCCCGCGTCCAGGAGACGTGGGCGAACTTGTCGTCGCCCTTGGCGGCGAATGTCTTGGCGACTTCGAGCTGGTCGGCGGCCAGGATGCTGATGCCGATGTGGCTCGTCCGGTGCAGCGCGGGGTGCGTGGCGGAGCTGCGCTGGACGCAGACCAGCACCATCGGCGGGTCGAGCGAGATGCTGGAGAACGCGTTGACGGCAAGACCCTTGGGCGTGCCGCCGTCGTCCGTGGTGACCACGGTGACGCCGGTGATGAACTTGCGGTGCACCCCGCGCACGAGGCCGGGGTCGACGGCGGCGCGCTGCGTGGTGGTGATGATCCCGAGCGCCTCCAGGAGCTGCCGGGAGTCGAAGGTCACCCACTCCTCGGCGACCTCGGACCCGTCGAAGCGGGTGAAGGTGGCGCCGGACACCTCGACCGGCTTCCCGGTGGGCGGCACGCCCAGGAAGGTGCCTGTGTGCCGGCCGGTGCTGCGCCAGCGGATGGCGAGCCGGTCGCCGTCCTCGACGATGTCCTCGATCTCGGTGCGCAGGTCGGGGAAGGCCTCGCGCACGGCGCGGATGGAGTCCTTGAACTGATCGCGGTCCTGAGTGGCGGCCGCGGGTCCGCGGCGCCGGACGTAGGAGGGGCTGAGCAGGTCGTCCAGGGCCTCGACGTACCCCTGGTCCCAGGCGGCTCGCCAGGCGGAGCGGATCCGGGAGGTGCGGTCGGCGGGAGCGACGGGGTCAAGAGTGTGGGTCATGGTAGTTCCCTCGGTCAGCTCTTGTATGGCAGAGGACCGTAGGGAGGGGGTCTGGTGGTGTCAACACCTTGAGCCAGAAAAGCCTGGAGTCGCTGGAAGATCTCACAAAGTCACAGGTCAAGCCTGCTTCCGTCCGGGTACCCCTTGACGGCCCCTGAGTGCACTCCTAGCCTCACTTGCATGGCACAGCCGGAGTCGAAAGGACACTCGATGCGGTTCTCGATATTCCACAACCTCGGAGCGCCCGGACGGCTCGGCGAGTACGCCCAAGTCATGGACGAAGCCCGCGAGTTCGCAATCGCCGCGGAAAAGGCCGGTTTCTGGTCCACCTGGTACACCGAGCACCACTTCGGGCACGAGGCGATCGAGATCACCCCGAACCCGGTCCTCATGGGCACCGACATCGCCGCCCGCACCGAGCACATCAGGATCGGCCAGGCCGCGTCCATCGCCACCTTCTGGCACCCGCTGCGGCTCGCCGAGGACATCGCGATGCTCGACCAGCTCTCCGGCGGCCGCGTCGAGGTCGGCCTCGGCCGTGGCCTGTACGGCCGCGAGGCGCTCAACCTCAACGCCCTCGCCGACCCGCGCGACCAGGAGCAGAACCGGGCGCTGTACGACGAGACGGTGGAGATCCTGCGCAAGGCGTGGAGCGGCGAGTTCTTCTCGCACAAAGGCCGTTTCCACGAGTTCCCCGCACCCGGCGTGAAGTGGAACCACCCCCTCTCCCCCACCGCCGACTACACGACGGCCGGCGCCATCACGAAGATGCAGGTCACGCCGTTCCCGCTGCAGCGCCCGCACCCGCCGCTGTGGCAGGTCATCGACAGCCCCCGCTCCATCCGGGCCGCCGCCGCGGACGGTGTCCAGGGCATGTTCTGGCTGCCGCCGGTGTCGGCGCTCAAGGAGCGCTTCGAGCTGTACCGGGACACGGCGAGCCAGGCGTCGGGCCGTGAGTACGCGCTCGGCGAGGGCATCGGGCTCGTCCGGGACGTCTACGTCGCCGACACCATGGAGCAGGCCCGCGCCGAGTTCGAGGAGGCGCTGATGACGACGTACCGCTGGATCATGCACTGGCGGGGCCTGGCCAACCTGATGGAGGCCGGCGAGGAGCTCACCGACGCGCACGAGCTGTCCTTCGACTTCCTGCACTCCCGCAACCTGCTGGTGGGCACGCCTGAGTACGTCGCCGAGAAGGTGGCCGAGCTGCGCGACGAGGTGGGTCTGGAGCATCTGCTGCTGTGGACCACGCACCCCGGGCTCCCGCACCGCAACGCCATGCGCAGCCTGGAACTGTTCGCCGAGAAGGTCATGCCGGAGTTCACCGCATGAGCGGCATGAGCGGCTTGCGCGGCATGAGCGGCTTGAGCGGCTTGAGCGGCTTGAGCGGCGTCCGCAAAGTGGTGACCGTGGTGGACGAGGTGCTGCTGGAGCTCGGCCGCCCGGTCGCCACTCCGGTACGACGGGTCGCTGCGGCCGCTGTGATCCGCAACCCGTGGGCCGGTCGCGGCTTCGTCGCCGACCTGCAGCCCGAGGTCGAGGCCGTCGCCCCGGATCTGGCGCGGCTGCTGACCGGCAAGCTGATCGGGACCCTGGGCGGCGTCGACCCAATCGAGGCCTTCGGCAAGGCGGCCGTGGTCGGCCTGGACGGGGAGATCGAGCACGGCGGGGCGCTGATCCACACCCCGTACTTCGGCAATGTGCTGCGCGAGCTGACCGAGGGCACCTCGATCATCGTCTTCAGCGACGACCGGCTGCCGGCGGGCGAGCCGCTCACCGTGCCGCTGTGGCACAAGACGGCCGCCGCGACCCGTTCGCACTACCAGACCTGCCAGATCCGTATCCCGGACGCGCCCCGGTCCGACGAGATCGTCGTGATCGCCGCCGCCTCGTCCGGTCCGCGCCCCAACGCCCGGATCGGGGACCGCCTGACCGACCCCGTCGTCCGCCTCGCCGACCTGGAGAAGCTGGAGAGCACCCGATGAACGTCCGCAAGATCATCACCTTCACCGAGGACATCCACACCGAGGGCGGCCGTCCGGTCGACCCGCCCGCCCGGACGGCGGTGGTCCTGGCCGTCATCGAGAACCCGTGGGCGGGACGCGGCTTCGTCGACGACCTGCTGCCCGGCATCGACGAAGTCGCCCCGAAACTGGGCGAGTTGCTGGCTCCGCGAGTGGTCGAGGCGCTCGGCGCGCCGGTGGAGGCGTACGGCAAGGCCGCGATCGTGGGCCTGGACGGGGAGATCGAGCACGGCTCCGCACTGATCCACACGCTGAAGTTCGGCGACCACTTCCGCACCGCGGCGCAGGCCACCACCCTGCTGCCCGCGGTGGAGAAGCGAGCGGCGGCCGGGACGGTCTTCGACATCCCGCTCAAGCACGTCACGGACGCGACCGTCCGCTCGCACCACCAAAGCATCGAGGCGCGGGTGCCGGACGGACCCCGCGCCGACGAGATCGTCATCGGCCTCGCGGCAGCCGCCCAGGGCCGGCCACAGGCCCGGCTGGCCCCGCTGTCGACGGAACAGTGACGGCCGCCTCCGGCGGTACACCGGTGCCGCTGAGCCACGCGTCGTACGGCAGCGGCCCCCGCCTCGTGCTGCTGCACGGGGTGGGCCTTGACCGGGGCATGTGGGAGCGGTGTCTGCCGAGGTTGACGGCTCGGCACCGCGTGACCTCGGTCGACCTGCGGGGCCACGGCGCCTCGCCGCCAGCCGCACCCGGGGTGTCACTGGCGGAGCTGGCCACGGATGTGGCTGCGCTGCTCGACGGCCCCGCACATGTCGTGGGCTTCTCGCTGGGCGCGCTGGTCGCCCAGCAACTGGCCCTCGTACGACAGGAGTTGGTGACCTCGCTCACGTTGGTCAGCTCGGTCGCCGACCGGTCGGAGGAGGAGCGTGCGGCGGTGGCCCGGCGGCGGGAGCGGGCACACCAGGACTTCGCGGGGTCGGCGGCCGCCGCTGTGGAGCGCTGGTTCTCCGCCGAATGGCGGGCCCGGGAGCCCATGCTGGCGCAGACCGTCCGCAACACGCTGCTGGGCAACGACCGGACCTCCTACCTGGCCTGCTACGACGTCTTCGCCACCGCCGACGCCGCGCTGTGGCCGCGGCTGCCCCGGATCACCGCGCCCACGCTGGCGGTGACCGGCGCCGACGACCCCGGCTCCACGCCCGAGATGTCGCGCAGGCTGGCCGCCCGCGTCCCTGGCGCCGACCCGGTGATCGTGCCCGGAGCCCGCCACCTCCTGCCACTGGAACACCCGGAGGAGCTGACCAAGGTGATCCTCGAACACACGGCACGTGCAGCGCCCCGTTAGGGGCGCGGGGCTGCATCGATATGCGGCTCCGCCGCGCGAGCGCGAGCAACCACGAACGACCCGCAGCCGAGGAGCAAGCCGCATGACCCGACTCCCCCGCCACCAGCACTACATCGCCGGCGAATGGACCCCTCCTGCCTCCGGCGAGTATTTCCCGAGCCTCAACCCGACCACCGCCGAACCCTGGTACGAGGCCGCCAGCGGCACAGCGGAGGACATCGACCGCGCCGTCACCGCCGCCCGCACCGCCTTCGAGGACCCCCGCTGGCGCGACCTCAGCCAGACCCGCCGAGGCCGCCTGCTGCGCAACCTGGCCGACCTGATCGGCGAGAACGCAGCGGAGCTGGCCCGCACCGAAACCCTCGACAACGGCAAGCTGCTGCGCGAGATGCGCGCCCAACTGGCCGGACTGCCCGAGTACTTCCACTACTACGCCGGTCTGGCCGACAAGATCCACGGCGAGGTCGTCCCCGGCGCGAGCCGCGAGCTGCTCAACTACACCCTGCGCGAACCGGTCGGCGTGGTCGGCGCCATCACCCCCTGGAACTCCCCGCTCCTGCTCACCGCCACCAAACTGGCCCCCGCGCTCGCCGCCGGCAACACGGTGGTCGTCAAGCCGTCCGAGCACACCTGCGCCTCCCTGCTGGCCCTCGCCCCACTCTTCGAGCAGGCCGGTTTCCCGCCCGGCGTCGTCAACGTCGTCACCGGCTTCGGTGCCACGGCCGGCGCCTCGCTCACCGAGCACCCGGACGTGGCCAAGGTGACCTTCACCGGCTCCACCGAGACCGGCCGCCGTATCGCCCGCACCTGCGCCGACCGCTTCGTACGCTGCACCCTCGAACTCGGCGGCAAGTCCCCGAACATCGTCTTCCCGGACGCCGACCTACCGTCGGCCGCCATGGGCGTGATCGCGGGCATCTTCGCGGCCGCGGGCCAGACCTGTGTGGCGGGCAGCCGCATCCTGGTGCACGAGGACGTCTACGACGAGATCCTGGAGCGGGTGACCGCGCGCGCCGCCACCATCCGCATCGGCGACCCGCTGGACGAGGCGACCGAGCTGGGCCCGCTGGCCCTCGCGGACCAGCTGACGAAGGTCGAGTCGTACGTGGGACTGGGCCTGGCCGAAGGCGGCAAGGTGGTCTGCGGCGGGACCCGGCCCGACACCGGCGGCCTCGGCGGCTACTTCTACTCCCCCACGGTCTTCACCGGCACGGACAACTCGATGCGGATCTGCCGGGAGGAGATCTTCGGACCCGTTGCCACGGTCATGTCGTTCGCCTCCGAGCAGGAGGCGTTGGCGATCGCCAACGACACGCCGTACGGCCTGGCCGCGGGCGTCTGGACCCGCGATGTCAACCGCGTCCACCGCATGGCGGCGCGACTGGAGGCGGGCACGGTGTGGGCCAACACCTACCGGTCGATGTCGCCGATGTCGCCGCGTTCGGGCTTCAAGAGCAGCGGTTCGGGCATCGAGCACGGCACGGAGGTGATCCGGGAGTACACCCGGCTGAAGAGCGTGTGGATCAACACGAGCGAGGAACCGGTGGGCGACCCGTTCATCCTGCGTTCGTGAAACCCGCTTGCATGGCAGATCCGGTGACAGCGGACGGTTGACGCTGCCGCTCACCGCGCATTACGTTCACGTACCATGCAACAACCCACAAGGCGAGCGAGGAAGCCGTTGCAGCCGACCAGCATGCAGGCCAGGGTCGCCGAAGAGCTTCGGCAGATGATCATCAGCGGTGAGCTGCAGCCTCGCTCCAGCCTGTCGGAGATGGCCCTCTCGGAGACGTTCGGGGTCAGCCGCACCCCCATCCGCGAGGCTCTCAAGCAACTGCAGATCGAGGGCCTGGTGGAGGTGCGGCCGCGGGTCGGCACGTTCGTCGCCGTGCCGTCGCGGCGCGAGATCACCGAGCTGTTCCAGATGAAGGAGCTGCTGGAGGGAGCCGCGGCCCGGCTGCTGGCCTTCCGCGGCCGTGTGCCCGAGGTGGAGCGGCTGCAGAGCAACATGCGCGAGGCCGACGAGGCCGTGCGCGCGGGCGATGCGGAGCGGTACGCGGAGCTCGTCCACGAGTTCCACGACCTGATCGTCGTCGGCGCGGACAACACCAAGCTGGAGGCGTACTACCGCACGCTCATGAACCAGCTTGCCTACGGCCGGCTCGTCCGTACGTCACTGACCCGGCCGGGCCGCCTCGTCGAGTCCGACACCGAGCACCACCGGGTGCTCGACCTCATCCTCGCCAAGGACGGCGACGGCGCGGAACAGGTGATGCGCGAGCACGTCCGCCGCAGCCACCAGGCCCTCATGGCCGGCATGGACGAGCGGCAGGAGCGGTAGCCGACCACGGCTGCCTGTACCACGGGCCTGGCCGGGTTCGACCTGGCCGAGCGGCTGGTGCAGTTGGGCGGCAGCGTGGCGGTGCGTACGACGCTCAACGTCGGCTCCCTCGACCTGCTGCACCCCGGCCTCGTACGCGGCGATGCCGCGCTCGCCGACGGTGCACGGCGCTTGATGGACGCCTATGTCGCGCTCGGCTGCGAGCCGACCTGGTCCTGCGCGCCGTACCAGCTCTCCCACCGCCCGGCCTTCGGCGCCCATGTCGCCTGGGCGGAGTCGAACGCGATCGCGTTCGTCAACTCGGTGCTCGGGACCAGGACCGACCGCTACGGGGACTTCGTCGACATCGCCGCCGCGCTGACCGGGCGGGTGCCGGCCTCCGGGCTGCACCTGGACTCCGAGCGCCGGCTGGTGCTCGACTGCTCGGCGATCCGCGAGGACCTGTGGGAGCGGCTCCGGGACGGAACCGCACCGGCGGCACTGGTCCTCGCCCCCTGCGACAAGATCCTGGTCGTCGGGGCGCTCGTGGCCGCGGAGCTGTACGACGTGCACCTGCCGATCGTGCAGGCCGACGCGGACGCGATCACCACCCTGGCAGGCCAGGTGTCCGTGACCGCCCACCCGTGCGGCGAGGCACTCGTGCGAACGATCGACGGATGACACCTGGCCTCGCTTCCGGAGCCGCGCACCGTTTCGTCTGCTTGTTCACTGTGACGGCGGTGCGGTCCAAAGGCTGCACTGGTGCTCACTGTGCACGGTGGTGCTCACGTTGTTGCCGCCCCGGGAGGTCGTCCGCAGGGAGAGTACGGCTTCCCGTCCGTTCGGCAGCGGGGGCTGACCCGCGGCGCGCGGCACACCGTCACGGATGAAGGACCCCCAGTACTGGACCATCTGCCGGGCCAGGATCCGCTGTTCGGCGTTCAGCGGGGTGTGGAGGCCGAAGTGTTTGAAGAGGTACTGCACCTCGTTCACATGGGTCGCCCCGAAGTCGAAGTCGGTGTTCAGGTTCCGCAGCGAGGCGAAGGGCGGCGAGGTGCGGTCGGCGAACTCGTACGCGTAGACCTGTCCGTGTGCGGCGAGTACGTCGTCGAGCCGGAGGGCGGGGCAGGCGAACCGCGCGTCGCCCTGGGCGGTGGCGTACGCGATGGTCGGCGAGGGGTAGGCCGACAGCGGGTAGCGCTCCAGCGCGCGCTCGCCGAAGGCCGCCCGCATGACCGCGGGGTACTGCTCGGCGGTGAGCGGGGTGCCGTCGTTGTCGAACTGGGAGAAGGCGAACAGCCGCCCCTCGTCCTGGTTCGCGCCGTTGAGCACGGGGACCCGGGCCGCCGCGCCCTGCTCGAACGCCTCGAAGGGCTGGACGGGGAGGAAGTCGCCGCCGGTCACCGGTCCCCAGTCGAAGCCGGCCTGGGCGGCGAGGATCTCCTTCGCCGACTTGCCGCGCAGGCATGCCGGGCTCGCGCAGCCGAGTTTCTCCATGAAGGCGGCGCCCTGGGAAACCGCGTCCTTGTGGGTGCGGGCCGCGCAGTAGCCGTACGCCCCGCTCTGCACGATGCCCGCGCGGAACAGGTCCTTGGCGGTCGGCGAGGCCAGCTGGGTGCAGACCGAGCGGCCGCCCGCGGACTCGCCCGCGATGGTGACGCGGCCGGGATCGCCGCCGAAGCGGCCGATGTTGGCGCGCACCCAGCGCAGCGCGGCCTGCTGGTCCTGCATGCCGAAGTTGCCCGAGACGCCGTCCTTCGTCTCCTCGTCGAGTCCGGTCGCGGCGAGGAATCCCATCGCGCCCAGCCGGTAGTTGACGGTCACGACGACCGTTGCCGGTCTGCCGGGCGAAGGTGTCCGGCACGATGTCCTCGCCCGCGCCCGCGGTGAGCCCGCCGCCGTGCAGCCAGACCATGACGGGACGGCGTACGGAGCCGTCGGGGACGTAGACGTTGAGGTCGAGGCAGTCCTCGGTGTGGCTCGACTGTTCGTAGCCCGGGTCCCAGCTCGCCGTCTGCACACACCGGTTGCCGAAGTCCGTCGCGGTGCGCACCCCGTGCCACGGCTCTACGGGCCTCGGGGTCTTCCAGCGCAGCTTCCCAACGGGCTGCTGGGCGTAGGGAATCCCCAGAAACTGCCGGCCCTCGGCCGTGGTCTCTCCCCGGACCCAGCCTGCGTCGGTGCGCACGAGGGCGGGATCGTGGGCTGGGGCGGCCTGGGCAGGTACGGGAGCGGCCAAGGCGGCCGCGAGGACGGTAAGCCCGGTGACAAGTCGGCGAATCACCCGGCCACCTCCAGGGCGAACCGGCCGTTGCCGGGTCGAGCGCCGGGACACAGGTCGGCCATGGGCCGTCACTCCTTCGTGCAGACACGTCGTTGCGGACCGCGTGCACTGCCCACCGCAGTCGGCGTTCGGCCTTTGAACCGGCCTTGGGACTGGTGGGCTCGCATATTGAGGTTTCGCGTATTCGTAGCTGACGTCGGCAGCCCCATGACGCTGAGTGAGCCGTCAGGGGCGGTCGATCGCGGTGGGATGATCGCGTGGTGAGTGATGCGAGGGTGTTGGCCGCGGAGGCCGTTGAGTCACATGTCCGGGCGTTCTTCGAAGGGCACTCCGTGGAGGTCGTCGACTACGACCTCGGGCCGGTGTGAACGATCACGTAATTCCCCGGGCCCGGCGTCACGTAATTCCCCAGGTCCTGACCTCGTCCATGTCTACTTGATCGAGGGCTT
>NZ_JACTVI010000127.1 GCF_014495685.1 Streptomyces sp. TRM68367
TGAGGTCGGCCAGCGAGTCGATGCCCTTCACGTACGACGGCACCGTCAGCTCCAGCGACGTCGGCCCGTACCACGAGCCCAGGTCGTCGAGCTGGGAGCTGTACTTGTCCCAGTAGGCCTTGTGCGTGGTCGGCAGCCAGGCGTCGGTCTGGAAGTCGATGTCGCCGCGGGCCACGCCCGAGTAGAGCGGGCCGGGGTCGAGCTGGCTGGCCTTCGGCTCGTAGCCGCGCTGCTCCAGCAGCTCCTTCCACAGGTAGGTGGTGGCGGTGCCCTCGTCCCAGGGGATGTAGCCGATGTTGATCTGCTTGCCCTGGCCGACGTTCGTGGACCCGGAGGCGGCCTGCTGAGTGCCGTCGGAGCCGGCCAGGTTCATGCCGCCCGCGACGAGCGCGAGGACCACGACGCCGATGACGGCGACGGCGCCGCCCGGCTTGTAGTGCGCGACCTTGAGGCGTCCCGTGAGGGCGGCGGCCGCCTTGGCGGCGGCCCGGCGGCCGAGCGGGGAGACCCGCTGGCCCAGCGCTCCGGTCATGCGGTCCAGGTACATCGCCAGGATGACCACAGCCACGCCGCTCTCGGCGGCCAGGCCGACCTTGAGCTGGGTGATCGCGGAGTAGACCTGTTCACCGAGGCCGCCGGCACCGGCCATGCCGCCGATGACGACCATCGACAGGGCCAGCATGATGACCTGGTTGACACCGGCCATGATCGTCGGCAGCGCGAGCGGCAGCTGGACCCGGACCAGCGTGTCGCGGGGCGTGGTGCCGAACGCGTCGGCCGCCTCGATCAGCTCGCCGTCCACCTGCCGGATGCCCAGCTCGGTCATCCGCACGCCCGGCGGCATGGCGAAGATGATCGTCGCCAGCAGGCCGGGGGTGGTGCCGACCCCGAAGAACATGACGCCGGGGATGAGGTAGATGAACGCCGGCATCGTCTGCATCACGTCGAGCACCGGCCGCAGCTGAGCGCTGACCCGGTTGCTGCGCGCGGCCCAGATGCCCAGGGGCACCGCGAGTACGACCGTGATGACGGCGGCGACGAGGACGAGCGACAGCGTGTCCATCGCGTCGTCCCACAGCCCGAGGGAGTCGATCAGGGCGAGGCCGACGAAGGCCATGGCGCCGGGCAGCAGGCCGCGCAGCCAGCACGCGATCACGGCGAGGATGCCGGCCATCAGCAGCGGCTCCCCGCCGCCGAGCACCGCGTCGACGCCGTCGTACATGCCGCCGAGCACGGACTGGACGATGTCGAACACCCAGGTCAGATGGGACTGCAGCCAGTCGACCAGGTCTTCGATCCAGTCGCCGAAATGAAGCCTAGGCATGGGCGATCACCGCCTCGCCGCCCTGCCGCGGACTGTCGCAGGGCGCGGGATCGCCGTCCTGGTCGCCGAGGAAGCCCACGAGCCGCTGCTTCGGTACGACGCCGACGAGGGTGCGCTCGGCGTCCAGCACGGCCACCGGGTGCGTGAGCCGGGCGCTGATCGCGCACAGCTCGGTGAACGGCGTGTCGGGCGTCGCGGTCTCGCAGCCGCAGTCGGCCTCGTCGCCGCGCAGCCCGGTGTCCATGACGGCGCTCGCGGTCAGCACGCGGGAGCGGTCGACGTCCTTGATGAAGGAGGCGACGTAGTCGTTCGCGGGCCGGACCAGGATGTCCTCGGCCGAGCCGATCTGCACGATGCGGCCGTCGCGCATCACGGCGATGCGGTCGCCCAGGCGCATGGCCTCGTTCAGGTCGTGGGTGATGAAGACGATGGTCTTCTTCAGGGACTGCTGGAGCTGCAGGAGCTGGTCCTGCATGTCGCGGCGGATCAGCGGGTCCAGAGCGCTGAACGACTCGTCCATCAGCAGCAGGTCGGCGTCCGTGGCGAGCGCGCGGGCCAGGCCGACGCGCTGCTGCATGCCGCCGGACAGCTCGTCCGGCCAGGACTTCTCCCAGCCCGCCAGGCCGCACAGGCCGAGCGCCTCGGCGGCGCGCTTCTCGCGCTCGGCGCGGGGCACGCCCTGGACGGCGAGGCCGTAGGCGGCGTTCTCCAGGACGCTGCGGTGCGGGAACAGCGCGAAGTGCTGGAAGACCATGCTGATCTTCTTCGAGCGGACCGCGCGCAGCTCGCGGTCGCTGAGCGCGGTCAGGTCCTGTCCGTCGAAGCGGACTTCTCCCGCGGTCGGTTCCAGCAGCCCGTTGAGCATGCGCAGCAGGGTGGACTTGCCGGAGCCGGACAGGCCCATGACGACGAAGGTCTGGCCCGGTTCCACCGTGAACGAGGCGTCGATAACGGCGGCCGTGGTGCCCTCGGCGCGAAGTTCCTCCCGGTCGGCTCCCTCCCGGAGCCGCTGAACTGCCTCGTCCGGTCGTCTGCCGAACACCTTGTAGAGGCGTTCGGCCTCAAGTCTGGCTGACACGCGTACCTTCTCGTTCTCGGCGGCAATGGAAACGGAGCGACGGGCCGCGACGGTTCGGCTGCTGCGACGGTGAAAGAACCGACGGAACAGTCGAAATCGCAACCGGCATCGCTCCGAGCCCGCGCTTGCCCCCGTTCTCGCAGGGCAAACGCACAAGTGGGCTGCTTCACAGCGCATGCGCACACTGCAACACGTTGCGCAGTAAGGGCGGATGCCGTAGCGCGGGGTGAGGGGGCAGGGGCGTGCCGCAACCGGTTACGCGGCATTCCGCCCCTGCCCGGCCCGCCAGGGACGGGGCGAAACGGCTGCCGTTCCGCCCGGCCGACGTGATCCGCCACCTCCTGCGCCCGGACCGCGTCCGCCGCTGGGCCCCCGTCGCCCCGGCCCTGTTCCACCTGGCCCTGGTGCACACCCACGGCCGCAGCGCCGTGGAACGCGCCGAGACCCACGCCGTCCGCCGCCTGGGCCACGGGTGACCAGCGTGCGGCGAAAGCGGGCCATCTCGGCCCCGTGTGCATCCGTCGTGCACTGGTCGGATGGCTGCTGAGCAGCGCACACTGGATTAACAGCCCCGAAGAAGCTGATCACGATGAAGATCCGCACGCTCGCCCACCACCTCGGCCTGCCCGTCCGGCGCGACCCGCAGGAGACAGCAAAGATCATCGAAGGGCTGCGCCCCACGCTGGACGAGCTTCCTGACGACAAGCGGGAGCGCCTGGCCGCCGAGGAGGTTCCGCCCGGCACCCGGCACCTTGTGCCGACGCCGTCGCTGAAGGCGCGTCAGTGGTGGTGGCCGTGCCGGCCGAGGGTCTCCACGGGGGTCGCGCCGGCGGTGGCGGCGGTGTGGCTGTCGGTCCGCACCTTCCGGTCCTGCCAGCGGCCGGTGTGAGGGAGCTCCGGCGCGGGAAGCAACCGGCCCTGCCGCCGTCGGTGCAGGGCCGGGAACGTCAGGAGGCCGCCTTCGCGGTCTCCTCTGCCTCGATGCGCGCGTTCCACTCCCGCTTGGAGGCCTGCCACCCGTCCTCGTCGTGGCCCTGCCGCCAGTAGCCGGAGATCGACAGGTCCTCGCGCGGGATCTGCCGCTCGACGCGCAGCAGACGCCGCAGCTCCTTCACGAAGTGCGCCTCGCCGTGCACGAACGCGTGCACCCGGCCCTCGGGGAAGGCGAGTCCGCGCACGGCCTCGACCAGCGCCTCGCCGAGCGGGCGGTCCCCGCGGTGCAGCCAGACGACCGCCACGTCGGAGTCGATCTTCTGCTCCTCCTCGGGCCCGGCGATCTCCACGAACGCGTGCACCCGGGCGCCGCGCGGCAGGGCCTCCAGGGAGCGGGCGATCGCGGGCAGCGCGCTCTCGTCACCGACGAGCAGATGCCAGTCGGCGGTCGGGTCGGGCGCGTAGGCGCCGCCGGGGCCCATGAACCGGACGGTCTCGCCCGGCTCCACGCTCACCGCCCACGGGCCGGCCAGGCCCTCGTCGCCGTGGATCACGAAGTCCAGCGTCAGCTCGCGGTGGACGGGGTCCCAGTGGCGCACGGTGTACGTCCGGGTCACCGGCCACTGCTCGCGCGGGAGTTCCTCGCGGATCCGCTCCAGGTCGAAGGGCTCCGGATACGTCACGCCTTCGGGGGGGAACAGCAGCTTGACGTAGTGGTCGGTGCAGGTGTCCGGCGCGAACCCGGCGAGGCCGTCGCCGCCGAGCACCACGCGCTGCATATGTGGGGTCAGCCGCTCGGTGCGGACGATCTGCGCGGAATAGGGCCTGCGCGGCCTGCGGGCCGGACGTTCTGCCATGACGGCCTCCCTGCCAACTAGCTTAGGTTTACCTAAGTTAGCACTTTCCCCTCGGCAGCACCTCCCCCAGTTGACACCTCGGCCGTGAAAGACCGATGAGGATGCAACGGTCGTACGGGATCGACGGGTAAGGCTTTGCCCCTGCGCACGCGGCGTCCCGGAGCCGTCTGAGCCGTCACACCGCGAGCGTCGTCAGCAGCCGCTGCAGTGAACCCCCGAGTCCCCAGCGGGCGGCGAGTGATTCCAGCGCCGCCGGGTCGCGCGGTGCGCGCGGCAGCGTCGTGTCGACGTCCGGCAGCGGGACGTCGGCGGCGACCCGGACGACCTTCGGGGCGACCGCGACGTACGGCCGGGCCTCGCCGAGCCGCTTGCGCTGGGCCGGGGTGAGTTTCGCCGCCGGGTCGTCGACCGCCGCCATGATCCCGGCCAGGTCGCCGAACTGGGCGAGCAGCTTGGCGGCCGTCTTCTCGCCGATGCCCGGCACTCCCGGCAGGCCGTCGCTCGGGTCGCCGCGCAGCAGCGCCAGATCCGCGTACCCGCTGCCGTCCACGCCGTACTTCTCGCGCAGCCACGTCTCGTCGGTCAGCTGGAGCGTGCCCACACCCTTGAGCGGGTACAGCACCCGCACCCCGCGCGCGTCGTCGACCAGCTGGTACAGGTCGCGGTCGCCCGTGACGATGTCGACCGGGCCGTTCGCCCGGGTGGTGAACGTGCCGATCACGTCGTCCGCCTCGTACCCTGCGACGCCCACGCGCGCGATGCCCAGCGCGTCCAGGACGGCCTCGATGACCGGCACCTGCGGCGACAGCGTGTCCGGCACCTCCTCCTCGTCCGGGCCCGCCTCGTGCTCCTCGGCGACGCGGTGCGCCTTGTAGGAGGGGAGCAGCTCGACTCGCCACTGCGGGCGCCAGTCGGCGTCCATGCACGCCACGAGCTGGTCGGGCCGGTGGTCCCGGACCAGGCGGTCGATGAAGTCGAGCAGGCCGCGCACCGCGTTCACCGGCGTGCCGTCCGGGGCCCTGATCGAGTCCGGGACGCCGAAGTAGGCGCGGAAGTACAACGAGGCGGTGTCGAGGAGCATCAGTCGTCCGGTCACGTCCCGCATCATGCCGTACGGCACTGACAGTCACCGTTCCTGAGACTGAGCGGCGCCACCGCAATCATCACTGCGAGTCCTGTTGCCAGGTCGCATGCTCAGCCGCGTGCTGCCACGGGCATGCCGGAAATGAGCGCGCGGAACCGCCTGCGGCGCCCGTGGTTCAACGCGCCCAGGCGTTATGAATCCGCAGCAGTTCCCGAACCCTCACCCGCCCCCGGCCGCCCCCACCAGTGCCCGCATCACCCGCAGGTCCGCGCCCATCTCCGGATGCCACTGCACGCCCAGCACCCACCCGGCGGACGGCGGCAGTTCGACGGCCTCCACCGTGCCGTCCCCGGCGTACGCCGACGCGAGCAGGCCCGCGCCGAGGCGGTCCACGGCCTGGTGGTGGAAGGTCGGCACGGAGGTCTCCTCGGGGACGGCACCGGCGTACAGCGTGCCCGGCACCGGCTTGACCGGATGGTGGCCGAACACGCCCGGCGCCTCGGCATGCCCGTCGATGTGCTGCACGAGCGTGCCGCCCAGGGCGACGTTCAGCAGCTGCATCCCCCGGCAGATGCCCAGCAGCGGAACGTGTGCCGCCAGGGCCGCATCGATCAGGGCCAGCTCCCACGCGTCCCGCTCCCGCGCGGGCGGCCCCGTACGGGGACCGCGCTCCGCGCCGTAGCGGACCGGCTCGACGTCGGGGCCGCCCGCGATCACCAGGCCGTCGAGCCGGGCCACGGTCGCCGCCGCGTGCTCCGGCGCGTCCGGCGGGAGCATCGCGGCCAGCCCGCCCGCCCGCTGCACCAGCCGCGGATACCCGGCGGGCAGCAGCGCCGCCTCCAGCTCCCAGACGCCCCAGCGGGCCCCGGACTCCAGATACGTACTGACGCCGATCAGCGGCCTGGCCACTCCTGCTCCTCCAACTAGTGCAAGCTCGATTGCAGCGCGTCGATTTCAGTCCCGTGACAACTCTGCCTCCGCCGCGGCCAGCGCCGCGAACTCCTCCTCCGGCGCCTTCGCCACCAGGTGCCCCCGGCTGTACATGCCGAAGTACGCGATCGCCACCACGTACACCAGCAGCGCGATGACCGCGGCCGTCACATCCACCAGGAACGTGGCCACCAGCGCCGCACAGGCCAGCACCAGCGCGACCGAGGAGGTCAGCATGCCACCCGGCGTACGGTACGGCCGCGGCAGCTCCGGCTCGCGGCGGCGCAGCACGATGTGCGACAGCGACATCAGGGCGTACGAGATCGTGGCGCCGAACACGGCCACGTTCAGCATGCGCGCACCGTCACCCGTGCCGGCGGCCAGCGCGAAGCCGATCGCCCCGGGCACCAGCAGACCCAGGTAGGGCGCCTTGCGGCTGCTGGTCAGGGACAGGAACTTCGGCAGGTAGCCCGCGCGGGACAGCGCGAACAGCTGGCGCGAACCGGCGTAGATGAGCGAGAAGAACGACGCCACCAGGCCCGCGAGACCGGCGTAGTTGACGATCCGGCTGAGCGTGGTCGCCTTGCCGTCCGGCTGGAGCGCCTCCACCAGCGGGTTGCCCGCCTCCTGCACGGCCGCCGAGCCGCGCGCCCCGGCCGCCGCGACGAACGTGACCACCGCCAGCACCACGAGGATGCCCATCGACCAGCGGATCGCCCGCGGCAGGGTCCGGGCCGGCTCCTTGGTCTCCTCGGCGGCCAGCGGCACGCCCTCGACGCCCAGGAAGAACCACATGCCGAACGGGAACGCCGCCCAGATGCCGAGCAGCCCGAACGGCAGCCAGGAGCTCGCGCCCACGGCCGACGAGTCCACCGGGATGTCGTCCAGCGAGGAGGCGTCGAAGGAGCCCAGCGCGCCCACCGCGAACACGATCAGCGCCGCCACCGCGATGCCGGTGACGACGAAGCTGAAGCGCAGCGCCTCGCCCACGCCCCACAGGTGGACACCGATGAAGATCACGAAGCAGGCCAGGTAGACCGGCCAGCCTGACTCCAGCCCGAACAGCCCCAGCGACTCGACGTAGTCGCCGATGAAGATGGAGATCGCGGCGGGCGCGAGGACGTACTCGATGAGGATCGCGGTGCCGGTCAGGAAACCGCCCCACGGGCCGAGCGCCCGGCGGGCGAAGCCGTAGCCGCCGCCGGCCGTGGGCAGGATCGAGGACAGCTCGGCGAGCGCGAAGACCATGCAGGTGTACATGGCGCCCATCAGCACCATGGCGATCGCCAGACCGCCGAAGCCGCCCTCGGCCAGGCCGAAGTTCCAGCCCGAGTAGTCGCCGGAGACTACGTAGGCGACGCCGAGGCCGGTCAGCAGCAGCCAGCCGGCGCTGCCCCGACGCAGCGTCCTGCGCTCCAGATAGTCGTCCGCCTCGCCGGCGGCCTGTGTGTTGTCGGATTCCAGGGTCATGGGACGGTTCCCCCAGGGGGCTGCGACATGGCGGCGGAGTCGACCGGCCACCGGCTCAATGGAATGGATGCATACCTTTGTGGGAGTGACGGCAGGAAAGCAAGACCCGTGCGTTAAGCCGCCGTAAACCCCGCCCCTGGGAGGGTGCCCTACCCGAGGAATCCCCGCAGCAGGGCCGCCGTTCCTCCACAGTGCTCGCGCATCATCTCCCGCGCCCCGTCCGCGTCCCCGTCGAGCACCGCGTCGACCAGCGCGGTGTGCTGGCGCTGCGAGTGCTCCAGGTTGCGCACCAGCAGCGGGATGCAGTCGAGCAGGTCGTTCACCGTCGCCCGGACCGCCGCGTACTGCGCGGTCAGCGTGGGCGACCCGCACAGCTCGGCGAGCGTGAGGTGGAACAGCGTGTCCCGGCGCCGGTAGTCGGACAGCGGCGCGTCCCGGGTCCCGGCCAGCGCCTCCCGCAGCCGCTCCGCCTGTTCGTCCGCGAGGCCGTGGCCGGCGCACAGCCCCGCCGCGCCCACCTCCAGCACCTCCCGGAAACGCAGCACGTCCTCGATGTCGATCTCGGTGCTCCGCCGCCGCAGCTCGTCCTCGCCACCCGCGTCCGTGCGCGGCAGCACGAACGTCCCGCCGTACCGCCCGCGCCGCGACTCCACCAGCCCCTGGTCCTGGAGCACCTTCAGCACCTCGCGCAGCGTCACCCGGCTGATCCCGAGCCGCTCGGCCAGCTCCCGCTCGGCCGGCAGCCGCTCGCCCCCCGGCACCAGACCCAGCCGTACCACCTGCAGGATCTGCTCCAGCGCCTCCTCGAAGCCGTTGCCCGCGCGCACCGGCCGCAGCACCGGCGTGAGCCGGTCCGGCACCCCGCCGCCGAGTTCCTCCGGCATCTGGCCGTGCCCCCTTCCCAAGCAATGGTTCTCGGCAATACCTTATGGCTCCGGCTGACCCGCGCTCCATCCGGCCGACCTAGAGCAGCCCCAAGGAGGCCTTCCCGTGGCAGACCGCACACCCCCGCTCAGCGTCGAGGAACTGCACGCCCTCGTCGCGGGCGGCGAGATCGACACCGTCGTCCTGGCCTTCCCGGACATGCAGGGACGGCTCCAGGGCAAGCGGTTCGCCGCGCGCTTCTTCCTCGACGAGGTGCTCGCCCACGGCACGGAGGGCTGCAACTACCTCCTCGCCGTGGACGCCGAGATGAACACCGTCGACGGCTACGCGATGTCCTCCTGGGACCGCGGCTACGGCGACTTCGCCATGCACCCCGACCTGACCACGCTGCGCCGCGTCCCGTGGAACGAGGGCACGGCCATGCTCGTCGCCGACCTCGCCTGGAACGACAGCTCGCCGGTCGTCGCCGCCCCCCGCCAGATCCTGCGCCGCCAGCTGGAGCGCCTGGCCGAGTACGGCTACACCGCCCAGGTCGGCACGGAGCTGGAGTTCATCGTCTTCAAGGACACCTACGAGCAGGCCTGGGACGCGGGCTACACCGGGCTCACCCCGGCCAACCAGTACAACATCGACTACTCCGTGCTCGGCACCGGCCGCATCGAGCCCCTGCTGCGCCGCATCCGCAACGAGATGACCGGCGCCGGCCTGACCGTCGAGTCCGCCAAGGGCGAGTGCAACCCCGGCCAGCACGAGATCGTCTTCCGCTACGACGAGGCTCTGGTCACCTGCGACCAGCACGCCATCTACAAGACCGGCGCCAAGGAGATCGCCGCCCAGCAGGGCATGTCGCTGACGTTCATGGCCAAGTACAACGAGCGCGAGGGCAACTCCTGCCACATCCACCTCTCGCTCGCCGACAAGGACGGCGCGAACGCCATGGCGGGCGACGGACCCGGCGGCATGTCGGAGGTCATGCGGCACTTCCTCGCCGGACAGCTGGCCGCGCTGCGGGACTTCTCGCTGCTGTACGCACCCAACATCAACTCCTACAAGCGGTTCCAGCCGGGCTCCTTCGCCCCGACCGCCGTCGCCTGGGGCTACGACAACCGCACCTGCGCCCTCCGGGTGGTCGGCCACGGCCGCTCGCTGCGCTTCGAGAACCGGCTGCCCGGCGGCGACGTCAACCCGCACCTCGCCGTGGCGGGGCTGGTCGCGGCGGGCCTGTACGGCATCGAGCAGAAGCTGGAGCTGCCCGAGCCCTGCCCCGGCAACGCCTACAGCGCCGACTTCGAGCACGTCCCCACCACGCTGCGCGAGGCCGCCGAGCTGTGGGAGAACAGCCCGATCGCCAAGGCCGCCTTCGGCGACGAGGTGGTTGCGCACTACCGCAACATGGCGCGCGTCGAGCTGGACGCCTTCGACGCCGCGGTGACCGACTGGGAGCTGCGCCGCTCCTTCGAACGCATGTGAGGCCCTTCTTGTCCCACCAGTCCCATGAGCTTCAGGTACTGAACCCCGCGACCGAGGAGGTCCTCGCCACCGTCCCGGCCGCCTCGGCGGCCGACGTCGACGCGGCCGTCGCACGGGCGACCAGGGCACAGGCCCAGTGGGCTGCGCTCGCGCCCGGCGACCGCGCCCGGCTGCTGCGCCGGTTCGCCGGCGCGGTGGACGCGCATCTCGAGGAACTGGCGCAGCTGGAGGTCCGCGAGGCCGGGCACACCGTCGGCAACGCCCGCTGGGAGGCGGGCAACGTCCGTGACCTGCTCGACTACGCGGCCGGGGGAGTGGAGCGGCTGACCGGGCGCCAGATCCCGGTGGCCGGCGGCCTCGACGTCACGATCCTCGAACCGCTGGGCGTGGTCGGCGTCATCGCGCCCTGGAACTTCCCGATGCCGATCGCGGCCTGGGGTACGGCCCCCGCGCTCGCGGCCGGCAACGCCGTGCTGCTGAAGCCCGCCGAGACGACCCCGCTGACCGCCCTGCGGCTGGCCGAACTCGCCCTGGGGGCGGGCCTTCCGGAGGGCCTGTTCCAGGTGCTGCCCGGCCACGGGCCCGTCGCGGGCACCGCACTGGTCGAGCACCCAGGCATCGTGAAGATCGTCTTCACCGGGTCGACGGGTGTGGGCAAACAGGTGCTGGCGAAGGGCTCGGCGCTGCTCAAACGCGTCACCCTCGAACTCGGCGGCAAGAGCCCCAACATCGTCTTCGCCGACGCCGACCTCGAAGCGGCGGCAGCGGCGGCCCCGATGTCCTTCCTCGACAACTCCGGCCAGGACTGCTGCGCCCGCACCCGCATCCTCGTCCAGCGCAGCGCCTACGACCGGTTCCTCGACCTCCTCGCCCCCGCGATCGAGTCCGTTCTCGTCGGCGACCCGGCCGACGAGGCCACACAGATGGGCCCGCTGATCTCCGGGGCCCAGCTGGAGCGCGTCCGTTCGTACGTCACGGACGACCTGAAGGGCATTCGCGGCAAGGTGCCCGAGGGCCCCGGTTTCTGGTTCCCGCCCACCGTCCTCACCGACGTCGCCCCGCACGCGCGCGTGGCCGTCGAGGAGGTCTTCGGTCCCGTTGCCGTGGTGCTGCCCTTCGATGACGAGGCCGACGCCGTACGGCTCGCCAACGCCACTGACTACGGCCTGTCCGGCTCCATCTGGACGCGGGACGTCGGTCGCGCCCTGCGCGTCTCGCAGGCCGTCCGTGCGGGCAACCTGTCGGTCAACTCCCACGCCAGCGTCCGCTACTGGACCCCCTTCGGCGGCTTCAAACAGTCCGGCATCGGCCGCGAGCTCGGCCCGGACGCGCTGACCGCCTTCACCGAAACAAAGAACGTCTTCATCAGCACGGAGGGCCCCGCACAGTGACCCAGGACATCATCTGCCGCCGACTCGTCGGCCGTACCGCCGTCCTCACCGGGGCCGGCAGCGGCATCGGGCTCGCCACCGCCCGCCGCCTGGCCTCCGAGGGCGCCCATGTCGTGTGCGGCGATGTCGACGAGGCCCGCGGCAAGGCCGCCGCCGAGGAGATCGGCGGGACCTTCGTCAAGGTGGACGTCACCGACCCCGAGCGGGTCGAGGCCCTGTTCAAGGCTGCGTACGACACCTACGGCAGTGTGGACATCGCCTTCAACAACGCCGGCATCTCCCCGCCCGACGACGACTCCATCCTGGAGACCGGCCTGGAGGCCTGGAAGCGTGTCCAGGAGGTCAACCTCACCTCCGTCTACCTGTGCTGCAAGGCCGCCATCCCCTACATGCGGCGACAGGGCAAGGGCTCCATCATCAACACGGCGTCGTTCGTGGCCCGCATGGGCGCGGCCACCTCGCAGATCTCGTACACCGCGTCCAAGGGCGGCGTCCTCGCCATGTCCCGCGAGCTGGGCGTGCAGTTCGCCCGCGACGGCATCCGCGTCAACGCGCTGTGCCCCGGCCCGGTCAACACCCCGCTGCTGCAGGAGCTGTTCGCGAAGGACCCCGAGCGCGCCGCCCGCCGGCTGGTGCACATCCCGCTGGGCCGGTTCGCCGAGGCCGAGGAGATCGCCGCCGCCGTCGCGTTCCTGGCCAGCGACGACTCGTCCTTCGTCAACGCCACCGACTTCCTGGTCGACGGCGGGATTTCGGGGGCATATGTCACGCCGCTGTAGGTATCGCCTTAGGGGTCCTTGCACTATGCCCGCCCGGGTCGCGCGGCCTGGCACCGCACCTCGCCGCGTTGCCGAAAAGCCCTGGTAGCTCCTCCCCCACTCTCGGCTTTGCTCGAGCGGGGGCACCCCCATCGAGGGCTCTCCGGCGCCTTGCGATGCACGGCACCAGACCACGCGACCTAATCGGGCGCTCATAGTGCAAGGACCCCTTACAGTGCCGGGATGAGCATGACGCCTCCGCCCGGCTGGTACCGCGATCCGTCGGCCCCGCACGTCGAACGCTGGTGGGACGGCACGGCCTGGACCGAGCACCGGCGCGCGCCGGAGGCCGCGGTACCGCCGGTGCCGCGGTCGCCGGTACCGGCGGCACCGCCCGTCCCCTCGGTGCCGCCGTCCCCGGGCGGCGGCACCGCGCGTGCGAAGGCCGTGGCCATCACCGCCGCCGGTGCCGTCCTCGTCGCGGCGATCGTCACCGGCGCGGTGGTGCTCGGGGACGAAGGGACCGAGGCGAGCCGCCCGTGGCCCCGGTGACTCCGGCGCCCCGGCCGGCGGTGACGAGCCTGCACCCTCGGCGTCCACGCCCTCCGCGTCCGCGTCCGAGCCGTCCGCCGATGACCCCGCCGTCGTCGAGGACCAGCTCAACGGCGTCCCCTTCCCGCTGCTCGACGGCTGGGTCAGGCCCTGGTACGTCGCCGAGGACGACGTGATGATGACCACCGACGGCACCTACGACTGCCCCGGCGACGGCGGCGTGTGCCGGCGCGGCACGGTCATCTTGCGCACGGTGACCGAGAACGACGAGACGTCCCCCGAGGCCCTCGCCAAGCAGGACATCTCCGAGGCGGCCGACGACGCCTACGACCGCGACCTGGTCGGCGACAAGCCCTTCGGTGGCATCGAGTCCCACAAACTCGTCAAGTCCGGGCCGGTCGCGGTCGCGGGCCGCGCCGGATACCACGTCCGCTGGCGCGTCCGACCGCCAAGGGCCCCGGCGGGCACGTGCAGTCGCTGGTCTTCCCGTCCAGCGTCGGCACCGAGTCACCGGCCCTGGTCCGCTACATCTTCGACGCGGGTGAGGAGAGGCCGCCGCTGGCCGACATGGACCGCATCACCAAGGGCATCCGACCGGCCGGCGACGCGGGCACCGGCGGGGGTGTGGGCAGCAGCATCCGCCCGACCCAGTGACTCGGCCCGCGGCGCGTCACAGGAAGGTGTGACCCTCGCCGCGGTACGTCGGTACTGTCGCCGTCACCGTCTCGCCCTCGACCAGGTGCAGCGCCTCGAACCGCTCGCACAGCTCACCGGCCTTCGCGTGCCGGAACCACACCTTGTCGCCGATCAGCAGATCGTCGGCGGGCGAACCCAGCAGCGGCGTCTGCACCTCGCCGGCGCCCTCCTGCGGGTCGTAGCGCAGCCCCTCCGGCAGATACGGCACCGGAAGCCGGTCGCGCCCGGCCGCACCGGAGGCCGGATAACCCCCGCCGAGTACGGTCACCACCCCCACCCCAGGCCGCCGGACGACGGGCTGCGCGAAGAGCGCCGCCGGACGCCCGCTGAACGACGTGTAGTTGTCGAACAGCCGCGGCACGTACAGCCCGGACCCGGCCGCGATCTCGGTGACCGCGCCCTCCGCGGCCGTGTGCTGCACGCTGCCGGTGCCGCCGCCGTTGACGAACTCCAGGTCGGGCACGGCGGCCCGCACCGCGCGCACCACCTCGCCGCGCCGCTCGGCCAGCTCCCGCTTGGCGGCGGCCTGCATCAACCGGATGGCACGGGACCGCAGCGGCCGGCCCGCCAGGGCGTCTCCGACGCCGGCGATGTGACCCTCGTACGCCATGATCCCCACGACCTTGAAGCCGCGCCGCCGGGCCACCGCGCGGGCCAGGCCGGCGACCTGGGAGGGGGAGTGCAGCGGGGAACGCCGGGCGCCGACCCGCATCCGGCCCCCGAGCAGCTTCAGGGAGGTGTCCAACTCCAGGCAGACCCGCACCACTTCGCGCCCGCCCTCGCGGGAGGCGTCGATGAGCTCGAGCTGCGCCAGGTCGTCGACCATCACGGTGACGGCGGCGGCCAGCTTGGGATCGCCGGCCAGCTCGCCGTACCCGGCACGGTCGGCGGACGGATAGGCGAGCAGCACGTCCTCGAAGCCGGAACGGGCCAGCCACAGGGACTCGGCGAGAGTGAAGGACATGATCCCCGCGAAGCCCTCCCGCGCCAGGACGCGTTCGAGCAGGGCACGGCAGCGCACGGACTTGCTGGCCACGCGGATGGGCTTGCCGTGCGCCCGGCGGACCAGATCGTCCGCGTTGGCGTCGAAGGCGTCCAGGTCCACGATCGCGAGAGGGGCGTCGAGATGAGCGGTGGCCCGGTCGTAACGGGCCCGGTCGGCGGCGCGCGCAGTCATGAGCGCAGCCTGCCAGACAGGATTACCGCAGGGTAGGGGGACGATCCGGGCAGATGCCACGGTGACGCGGACTGGTTCCCGTTGGGGTGGCGGCACGCCGTAGAGTGACGCGCACGCGCGGCGGTACGACTCCGGCCCACGACCCGTGCCGGGATGGCGGACCGTCCGTGCGGGTATGCGTGCCCGGGGCGGACCAGCCCGCACCGGGCCCGGCCAGGAGAACACCGGCCCGCGTACGACGAAACGGCCCGGTCACGAGGAAACGGGGGGTGCCTTGAGCACAGAAGCGCACCGCGCCACCGCACCCTCGTCCACACCCCCGCAGCCACCCGTCCCCCCGAGGCCGCCCAAACCGCCTACCGCACCTGTGGTGCCCCCACGTCCGGCGCACCCGCCGACACCGACCGACACCGACCCGACCGAACCAGCCCCCCGTACACCCGAGGAATCCGACGAGCCCGGGAGGACGCCGCCGACGTCAGCGGCACGCGCGGCTGCCGAGGGGGCCGGACGGTCGGATGGGTTTGCGGGCCGTTCGCCGGAGAACGGTGGTTCGGAGCCGGGTCCGTCGGTGCGGCGCCATGAGGCGGTTGCCTCCGGCGGAGCGGCGGAGGAGGCATCCGACAGCCGCCCGGGGTCGCCTGATGGAGTTCCGTCCCAGCGCGCTCCCTTCGGCGTGCGTGAGTCGGGTTCCGGTGCGGTCGGGGACGGCTCGGGCGTCGGTCCGGCGTCTCGGCGCGCAGGCGCGACCGAGGGGGGCCACCCCACGCCCGGGCGCTCTGTTCCGGCCGGTTCCTCCGAGTCCGGCTCTTCCGGTGCCGTCGGTTCCTCCGAGTCCCGTCAGTCCCGTCCTTCCGACGCCGCTGGTTTCTCGGCGTTCCCCGGTGCCCGGCGCCGCTTCCCGAGCTTCGGGCCCACCGAGCCAGACAGTGCCGGGCCCGGGACGCCGCCCCCGCCGCGAGCCTCCGCTCGTTTCCCGGACGCGCCGCCGACCGTCGGGCGGGAGAGCGGCCGGGACTTCGGCCGCGACATCCGGCGCGGGCCGGTCGGTACGCCCGCCTCCGGCACCGTACCGCCGCGGCCCGGCCAGCCCTCTGCGCCCCGACGCCCGGGCGCACCCAGCGAAACCTCGACCGAGACGACCGCCCGCCTGCGCCCGATCCCCGCGGATCCGCCACCGGAGTCGGCCGTCGACCGCCAGGACCCCGCACCGCCCGGAGGGGACAGCCGTCCCGGTGCCGGGTCGCCGTTCTCGCGCCCCGCGCCCGCCCGCGCTGCCGACGGCCAGGACCTCGCGTCGCCCGGCGAAGGCAGCCGTTCCGGTGCGGGGTTGTCGTTCTCGCGCCCCGCGTCTGCCCCGGCAGTCGGTCGGGAGGAGTCCGTGGCGCCCGGGGAGGGCAGCCGTCCCGGTGCCGGGTCGTCGTACGCGCGACCCTCGTCCGCCGGGGTCGGCCGCGACTCCGGCTCCGGAGACTCGTCCGCGGCGTCGCGCGGCGAGGGCGGTGTGTGTGCGGGCGCGGTTGTTGACGGGGCGGCCTGGGCCCCTGCCGGTGCGCACTCCGCGTCTGTCTCGCCGGATCCCGCTCTCTCCTGGAGCGCCCCCGTGGCACCGGGCGGTGTCGGCGGCGCGCGGCCTCTCGTGTCGTTCGGGGAGCCCGAGGGGTACGACCACGATGCGCGACCGCGGCCGTTGGGGCGGCGGGGGCGGTCGCAGGCTGCTGCCGCGGCGGCCTGTCTGGTGCTCGGGCTCGGGCTCATCGGCGGTGCCGTCACCGGGAGTTGGCTCGTCGGGGACTCCGGGACCGCCGAGGCGAGCAGTACCTTCACCACCGCCGGGGGACTCTGGCACAGCCTTCCCGTGGACCAGCTGTTCCCGCCCACCGTCGAGGGACGGGGTGCCGGACCCGGCGGCGCCGACCGCACCTGGACCCGCATCGCCGTCGCCCCGGACAGCGGCTGCGCGGACGCCTTCGACCCCCTGCTGCGCAAGGCCCTCACCTCCGTCGGCTGCGAACGCCTGCTGCGCGCCACCTACACCGACGCCACCGAGAGCTACGTCACCACCGTCGGCCTGCTCTTCACCAAGGCCGACGCCGCCGCCATGGCCTCCCTCGCCCGCCGCTTCGACCGGGACCGCCTGGCCCGCCGTACCGACCTGATGCCCCTGCCGTACGCCGCGAAGGACACCGTCGCCGCCCACTTCGGCGCGAAACAGCGGGCCTCCTGGACCCTCTCCGTCCTCACCGACGCCCCCGTCGTCGTCTACTCCGTCTCCGGCTGGGCCGACGGCCGCACCGTCGACGACCCCCAGCCCGCCGAGGAGGCCATGGAGTCCGGCGCCACCACCGCCCCCGCCCAGGCAGGCCTCGGCCAGGAGGCGCAGGGCCTCGCCGACCGCGTCGAACGCGACCTGCGCAAGAACGTTCGCTCAGGCACGGAGCAGCCGGCATGACCGCCGCCCCGACCACCCGCCGCGCCGGCGTCCTCGCCCTCCTCCTCGGCGCCGTCCTCGCCCTCCTCCCGCCCGCCCCCGCGCACGCCGACGGCATACGCGCCTCGCAGTGGGCCCTGGACGCCATGCACACCCGCGAGGCCTGGCAGACGACGAAGGGCGCCGGTGTCACCGTCGCCGTCCTGGACACCGGCGTCGACGCCGACCACCCCGACCTCGTCGGCAACGTCCTCACCGGCAAGGACCTGGTCGGCTTCGGCGCCGAGCAGGGCGACCGCGCCTGGGCCCGCCACGGCACCGCCATGGCCGGGATCATCGCCGGCCACGGACACGGCCCCGGCGGCGCCGACGGCGTCATGGGCATCGCCCCCGAGGCGAAGATCCTTCCCGTCCGGGTGATCCTGGAGGACGGCGACCCGTCCCGCGCCAAGGCCCGCCGCGAACGCGGCAACGCCCTCGCCGACGGCATCCGCTGGGCCGCCGACCACGGCGCCGACGTCATCAACCTCTCCCTCGGCGACGACTCCGCCTCCGCCCACCCCGAACCCGCCGAGGACGAGGCCATCCAGTACGCCCTGAAGAAGGGCGTGTCCGTCGTCGCCTCGGCCGGCAACGGCGGCGAGAAGGGCGACCACATCTCCTACCCGGCCGCCTACCCGGGCGTCATCGCCGCGACCGCCGTCGACAAGTTCGGCACCCGCGCCGCCTTCTCCACCCGCCGCTGGTACGCCACCGTCAGCGCCCCCGGCGTCGACGTCGTCATCGCCGACCCCGACCGCCGGTACTACGAGGGCTGGGGCACCAGCGCCGCCGCCGCCTTCGTCTCCGGCGCCGTCGCCCTGGTCAAGGCGGCCCACCCGGGCCTGCACCCGGCCCAGATCAAAGATCTCCTGGAGGACACCGCGCGCAACGCCCCCGCCGACGGCCGCGACGACTCCCGCGGCTTCGGCTTCATCGACCCCGCCGCCGCCATCAAGGCCGCCGCCCGCCTCAAGCCGGAGGCCCTGCACTCGGCCGCCTACGGCGACAAGTACTTCGGCCCCGGCCCCGACACCGCCACCTCCGAGAACAACACCACCGACTGGGCGGCCCCCCTGGCAGGCAGCGCCGGCGGAGTCCTCCTGGTAGCAGCGGTAGTCCTCTGGAGAGGTCGCAGACCAACCCTCTGAGCAGACCAACGCCAAGCCCAGCAGCAGCCCCCGACAGTGCCCGGTAGGGTCGGTGACCGTGGCGAACAAGGACATCCCCGACCCCGGCTTCTCCGACGACGACGGCTCCGCCGACCCCCGGCTGAGCGCCGCGCTCACCGCCTGGGCCGAGGACCGCACCGCCCTCGGCCCGGTCCTGGAGGCGCTCAAGGGCGCGCGGCTGCTGGTCCCCGTCGTGGCGGTGCTCGGCGAGGCCGAGGAGGACGATCAGGAGGGGCGCGAAGCTCCTTGGAAGGGCGGTGGCGGGAGACGGGGGGGCGGGCTGCGCCGCGAGAAGACCAGCGACATGGCGGTCCCGACGCTGAAGGCGGGCAACCGCACCGCTCTCCCGGCCTTCACCTCCACCGACTCCCTGGCCCGGTGGGACCCGGCGGCCCGCCCCGTCGCCGTACCCCTGCACCGGGCCCTGCAGGCCGCCGCGCACGAGAAGGCCGACACCGTCGTCCTGGACATGGCCGGCCCGGTCCCGTTCGAGCTGACGGGCGCCGCGCTGCGCGCGCTCGCGGAGGGCCGTACGACCACCGACCCGCTCGCCGACCCGGCTGTCATCGAGGCCGTACGCACAGTCGTCGCCGCCGAGCCCGCCGTGTTGTGGGCCCACCTCGGTCCGGGACAGGCCGACGGCACCCTCGCTCTCGTGCTCGACCCCACCGCACCCCCGGCCGACGCCGCCCGCGCGGTCGTCGAGCGCCTCGCCGCCGACGAGACACTGAGGGCCCGCCTGGTGCGCGGCCTCGACCTGGCACTGCTGCCGGCCGGGACCACCCCACCGGGCGAGCCCTTGTTCGTACGCCGCTGACCTAGCTAGTCCCGTACTTCGCGGGTCGTTGATTCGTATGGTGTGACCGGCCCGGGGGTGTCTCGGGCCGGGGGTGTGGCGTTGGGCCG
>NZ_JACTVI010000128.1 GCF_014495685.1 Streptomyces sp. TRM68367
CCGGCCGAAGGTCTCCAACGACAACCCCTACAGCGAGGCCCACTTCAAGACCATCAAGTACAGCGGCGACTTCCCCGAGCGGTTCGGCGGGACGCACCGTCGACCAGAGCCGTTTGCGTCCAGTCGCTATCGCCGCATTGAGCACCGCGCACGCGGCCTCAGTGGCATAGCCGTGTCCGTGCACGCGCCGGAACAGCTCGTAGGCAATCTCTGGCTCGTCAACGGAAGCCCGACCGACAGTGAGCCCGCAATATCCAATGAAGTCGCCCACATCGCGGCGGATGACGGCCAGCAGCGCAATCCCTGTCAGGGTCGACGCAGCGCGCTGATCCTCGATCATCCGCCGGTTGTCCTCGATCGACGGCATGCCACCACCCCGTTCGGCGACGAGCACGCGATGGGCGTCGACGTCGGATTCGGTCCACGGACGCATGCTCAGCCGAGCGTTTTCCAGTTGGAGCGGCATCGGCGAGTACGGCATGGCGGTACTCCATCCTCCGAGATGACGTGAGTTGGACAGTTGTGGCCTTCCCGATGAACGAGCCCACGCAGCTCACCGAATCCAGTCCGCGCAGGTCAGCGGGGCGGTTCCCGCGCCGATATCCGCGCGCCGGAAGTTGCTCCTGGCCGTCCGGCGCACGGACCTGAGGGATCGTCACGGCCAGATGGACTTCAGCTGCCACGTCTGCATGTGGTTGAGGGTGGCGGTGCCGCCTTCGGCGAAGGCGTCGATGCCGGTGCTGGAGGGGTCGGGGAAGATCTGGTCGGTGAGGGTGACCTGTTCGCCGCGGGTGTTCTGGGCGTAGACCTCGACGGAGGAGGCGTCGACGAGTACGTGCAGACTCAGTCGGCCGCCGTGAAGTTCGAGGGGGGCGCGCTGGACGCCGCCGAAGGTGGGGTCGAAGTCGGTCGCGCCGGAGGCGGTGCGGTCGATATAGACCTCGCCGGTGGTGGTGTCGTAGCCGATGCGGGTGCGCTGCCCGGCGCCGGTGCGCACGTCCAGGCCGGAGCGGTCGGCGGTGCCCGGGGTGAGGTCGGCCTGGAGTTCCAGGGCGCTGCCGTGTACGGCGAGCGGGGTGGTGGTGTTCGTGACGCGGGTGCTGGGCACCCGGGTGCCGGCGCCGCGCAGGGCGGTCAGTTCGCGGACTGGCTGCTGGATCAGCTGGACCTTGCCGTTCACGGTCTTCAGGGAGAGCTGGCGGGGGAAGGTGTCTGCGCTGCGCCACGGGGTGGTGGGGATGGCCTGCCCGTAATTCCAGTTGTTCATCCAGGCGGTCATGACGCGGCGGCCGCCGGGTGCGTCGGTCCACGTGTTGGCGGCGTAGAAGTCGGCGCCGTAGTCGAGCCAGTGGGCGCGCTGGGTGGTGGACAGGGCTGGCTCGTCGGCGGTGGTGAACTGATCGGCGAGGACGTGTCCCCAGCCGCTGGAGTTGGCGTCCACGATCTGGACCTGGACCTTCTCGCCCTTGTAGGCGCTGGTGTTGAACGAGGCCCAGTCAAGGTTCTCGGAGTCGGCGCCGGTGGCACTCTGGACGACCTTGCCGTCGACCAGCAGGTTGACGCCGGTCTCGATGGAGGCGGGCTTCGCCTGGGTGTCGGAGAGGACGACCTGGTCGAGGTTGAGGTGGCCCCAGCCGCCCGTGTTGTCGTCCACGACCTTGATCTGGGCCTGCTTGCCCTGCAGGTCGGACAGGTCCCAGGAGGCCCAGTTCAGGGCCTCGCCGTTGGATCCGGTGGCGGAGCGCACCACCTTGCCGTCCACGATGAGCTCCACCGCGGTGGGGGCGTCGGAGCTCGCGGGGTGATAGCCGCCGCCGATGAGGAAGTTCAGGTACTTCTTGTCGATGGTGAAGGTTGGCGAGGTGAGGGTGCCGGTGGACGCGTCGCCGTTCAGGAAGCTGTTGGCCAGGCCGTGGCCGAGGTAGCCGGAGACCTGGCCCTGGTCGGGGAGGGTGCCCTGGGCCGGTCCGGTGCCGAAGGCGTCGCCGGTGGTGGTCCAGTCGCCGATGGGGCTGGTGTAGGTGCTGCCCTCGAAGTCGGCGAGGGTTTCACCGGTGGGTGCCGGCTGGTCGCCCAGGGCGGAGCCGGGTTGGTAGGGGTGGTTGCCGCCGCCGACCTTGAAGTTGATGTAGTTGCTGGTCACGGTGAACGCGGGCGAGGTAAGAGTGCCGGTGGATGCGTCGCCGCCGTGGAAGCTGTTGGCGAAGGCTTTGCCCTCGAAGCCGGTGACGGTCTGCTGGCCGTCCACCGGCCCGGTCGCCGGTGCGCTGCCGAACGCGTTACCGGTGGCCGTCCAGTCGCCGAACGAGCCGGACTCGAAGTCCTGCATGACGGTGCCGCTCGGCGGGGTGTACGTGCCGGAGTCGTCGGAGGTGAACTTCTTGCCGTCGAAGTCGCCGACGAAGTACTGGGCGCCGGAACCGCCCGCGATGCCGCCGGGGTTGAGGTTGACCGCCAGCACCCATTTGGTCTTCTTCGGGTTGCCGTCCACGGGCAGCGGGAACAGGTCCGGGCACTCCCACACCCCGCCGGTGGCGCCGGCCGGGCCGAAGTCGCTCTGGTGCGTCCAGTGCTTGAGGTCGGGAGAGCTGTAGAAGGAGATCTTGTGTTGGTCGGCGAGGGCGACCGCCATCAGCCAGCTCTTGGTGGGGGCGTACCAGAAGACCTTGGGGTCGCGGAAGTTGTTCGAGCCGATGTCGAGGACCGGGTTGCCCGAGTACTTCTTCCAGGTGGTGCCGCCGTCGGTGCTGTAGGCGAGGGCCTGCTCCTGCTTGCCGGTGGCCTTCTGCGCGCTGGTGTAGACGGCGACCAGCGGCGGGTTCTTCTTGGTGCCGAAGCCGGTGGTGTTGTTCTTGTCCAGCACCACACTGCCGGAGAAGATCATCTCCTTGTCGTCCTGGGGGATGGCCACCGGGAGCTGCTTCCAGTGGACCAGGTCGGTGCTGACGGCGTGGCCCCAGGACATGTTGCCCCAGGTGTTGCCGTCCGGGTTGTACTGGAAGAACAGGTGGTACTGGCCCTTGTAGTAGATCAGTCCGTTGGGGTCGTTCATCCAGTTCTGGGCCGGGGTGAAGTGGAACTGGGGCCGGTACTGCTCGTGGTAGAGCGTGTCGGCCATGGCCGGGGAGGCGGCGACCAGGCCGAGCCCGGACAGGACGGCCAGCGCGGCGAGGAGTCTGCGGCGCGGACGAGTCGTTCTGGACATGGCGGCTCCTTGCAGGCATGCGGGCTTCGGTCCAGCCGTACGGGGACTGGCGGGTGACAAGTGACGCTTGAGGCGTGTCGGGTGCGGGTACGGGCAGCGGCTCCGCCGTGGTCTCGTCCGAGGCCATGGGCGGGCCGGCCTGTCGGGACGGCACGGCACCGGCGGCTCCAGCTCCAGCTCCAGGCTGGAAACGTTTCGCCGAACGTACGGGCAACCTGTCGCCGAAGTCCAGACCCTGCGCAGGAAAACTCCCGAATGCGAGGATGAAGACGGCTGCACGGTGCCATCGACCACAGGGGGAAACGTTGCCCAGCCAGCAGAACGGCACAGGCCGGCGACCGGCGACCATGCGTGACGTCGCGACCGCGGCCGGGGTGGGGATCGCCACTGTCTCTCGGGTCGTCAACGGCAAGCCCGTCACCCCTGAGCTGGCGGAACGGGTGACGCGCGCCGCCGAGCTGCTCGGCTACCGCCAGGATCTGACGGCCAGCAGCCTGCGCCGGGCCGACCGCCGCACCAACACCCTCGGCCTGGTCCTGGAGGACGCGGCCAACCCCTTCTCCGCCGCGCTGCACCGCGCGGTGGAGGACGCCGCCACCGAGCGCGGCGTGCTGGTCCTGGCCGGGTCCACCGACGAGGACCCGGCCCGCGAACGCGGCCTGCTCAAGACCTTCACCGGCCGCCGGGTCGACGGCCTCATCGTGGTACCCACCGGACAGGCCGACGCCGACCTCGACGCGGCATGCCGCGCCGGCACACCCGTCGTCTGCGTGGACCGCCCCACGACAGCGCCGCAGGTGGACTCCGTGACGGTGGACAACCGCGCGGGCCTGCGGGCGGCGGTGAAAAGGCTGCACGCGGCAGGTCACCGGCGCATCGCCTTCCTCGGAGACCTCCGCACTATCTGGACGGCCGAGGAGCGCTACGCCGGGTTCGAGGAGGGGCTGGCCGAGGCGGGATGCGTCCTGCACCGCTCGCTCGTGAGGCGCGGCCTGCACGGCGCGGAGGCCGCCCAGGAGGCCACCCGAGAACTCCTGGCCCTCGCCCATGCGCCCACCGCGTTCATCTCCGGCCAGAACCTCCTGACCGTCGGGGCCCGCATGACCCTGCAGGAGCTCCGCCTGCAGCACCGGGTGGCCCTGGTCGGCTTCGACGACCTGCCCCTGGCCGGTCTGCTCGAACCCGGCATCTCGGTGATCGCCCAGGATCACGCCGCCATCGGCCGGGAAGCCGCCGGCCTGCTGTTCGACCGGCTCGACGGCGAGGACGGCCCCGCCCGCCACCGCGTGCTCCCCACCCGCTACCTCGCCCGCGGCTCCGGCGAACTCCCCGCCCAGGACGGCTGACGACCTTTCGGTGAACGAGTTGTTTCCGGTGTGTTGACGGGGCGAGCCTCCCGGTGCTTCACTGCCGGAACCGGTACCGAAACCGATTCCGGCACCGCACCCGGTACCGGTTCCACGGATCTCTGTACGATCGGCCCTGCGGTGCGGGAGGACGTCTTCCGCCTCTGCGTGGAGGGAGAGGAGGTGGCATGGGAGTCACCATCGCCGACGTGGCCGCACGGGCCGGCGTCAGCAAGACGACTGTCTCGCGAGTGCTGAACGGCAAAGGCGAGATCCACGAGAACACCGTCCTGAAGGTCCGCAAGGCGATCTCGGAGCTCGGCTATGTGCCGAGCGCCGGGGCAGTGGGGCTCGCACGCGGCACCACGCAGATGATCGGCATGCTGGTCCCTGACCTGGCCTGGGCCTGGTCCGGCATCGTGCAGGCGGTCATCGAGACGCTGGAGGCCGAGGGCTTCGGGCTGCGCATGCTGACCTGGAACCGCGGTGAGGAGTCACTGCGCAGGCTGGGTCTGCAGGTCGCTGCCAAGTCGTTCGACGGTCTGCTGGTGATAGAGCCCGAGGGGGCTCTGGGATACATCACGGAACTGCACGAAGCGGGGCTGCCGGTCGTGCTGATAGACGATCGCTTCCAGCGGCCGGGGTTCCCCTACGTGGCCACCACCAACCGGGAGGGGGGTGCGCAGGCGGCGCGGCACCTGCTGGACATCGGGCGCCGTCGTCCGCTGGTCGTCACCGGTCCCGAGGCGTTCGGCTGTACTCGGGAACGGCTGGGCGGCTTCGTCGATGTTTTTGAGGAAGCCGGGATCGAGATCGACCAACGCAGCATCGTCTGCGGCAACTTCGACTTCGACCGCTGCCGGAACGCGGTCGCGCGCGCCCTCGCGGACGGCCTGGAGTTCGACTCGGTCTTCGCACACAACGACCCCTCGGCGGCCGGCGTGCTCGCTGCCCTGCACGAGGCCGGTCTTTGGGTTCCGCAGGATGTCGCCGTGGTGGGCTTCGATGACGTCGAGATGGCGTCGTACACCTATCCGGCACTGACCACCATCAGACAGCCGATGCGGGAGATGGGTTCCACGGCGGCGCGTCTGCTGCTGGACCACGTGCGCGGATCGCCGGACGCCGCCCCCTCGTGCACCATTCCCACCAGCCTCGTGATCCGTGGCTCGACGTTACAGCCGGGCTCGAACTGACGCCACGGCATCAAGATGCGCAAGGCGTGAGGTCTCACCGAACCGTCCGTCTCCGCCGCTCCTGCCCAGCCCCGCAGGCGGGGACGGACTCCATCTGGCCATGAAACTGACCCAACCGGTCCTCGGGCAGGCCGGCAGGTCGTCCAGCTCTGCCTGAAGCCGCTCCACGTGAAGGCCCTGACCGGCCTGTTCGCCTGCCGGCCGGCTTCACCACCATCCGGCGGAACCGTGTTCACGCGTCACCGCCTAGGTGCCTTTTCCGTCGGTGCCTCCCCGACCTGGCACACCCAACGGCACGCCTGGCACACCCCGCCCGGCCGCTACCCACTCCGGGTCGGACGCTCCAGCCGCGACCTGCGGCTGGAGCGTCGATGCCGCTGTCACCGCAGACGAGTCTCCACTTCGCGGGCCGACCCATCCGGGCACCCGCCCGCTCCCACTCTTCGCCACCCCCCGCGCCTGTATCGCTCAATGGCAAGGAGCCGCACCATGCGTACCCCTACTCGTCACACCGTCAGAACAGTCCAGGCCCTGTGCATCACCGTCACGGCAGCCATCGTGGCCACCGGCTGCGGCCGCGGCGCCGACTCCGGACCCGGCAAAGACGCACCCGCGAAGATCGCCAGCGGCAAGGCCACGGGCAAGGTCGTCATGTGGTCCATGGGCGACACCGACCCGGCCCTCTTGAGCCTGGCCAAGAAGTTCGAGCAGCAGAACCCCGACGTCAAGGTCCAGATCACCCCGGTGCCCTGGGCCTCCGCTCACGACAAGCTGACCACTGCCATCGCCGGCGGCAACACACCGGACATGTCCGTGGTCGGCTCCACCTGGATGGCCGAGATGGCGGCCATGAACGCCTTCCAGGCCACCCCGACGTCGTTCAAGTCGTCGGACTTCTACCCCGGCCAGTGGGACACCACCAAGTACAAGAACACCTCCTACGGTGTCCCGTTCATCGCCGACACGACGGCGGTCTACTACCGGACCGACCTCACCACGAAGGCCGGCATCAAGGGCCCCCTGGCAAGCGACCGGGACGGATACCTGAAGGACCTCAAGGCCATCCAGGCCACCGCCGGCAAGCAGAACCCCAAGCTGCGCTATGCCAGCGGGCTGGTGGTGGGCTTCAACTCCTGGATCTTCTGGGTGCCGATGGTCTGGCAGCAGGGCGGTGACATCTATGACGCCAAGACCAAGAAGTTCACCTTCGAAACGCCGGAGGTCGCCAAGGCGCTGGAGTACTACGCAAGCGTCCCCAGGCAGGGCTTGGCACCGACCGACCAGGGGGACAACGTACAGGGCTTCCAGGACGGGCTGATCGCCACCTACCAGGAGGCCGCCTGGGCCGGCGGCGCCTTCCACAAGGACTCCCCGCAGTTGGACGGCAAGTGGAAGACCATGCCGGTGCCGTACAGCAAGCAGCCCGCCGGGTTCGCCGGCGGCAGCGACCTGGCGGTGTTCCAGGAGGCCAAGAACCCTACAGCGGCATGGAAGTTCGCCCAGTTCCTCACCGAGCCCGCCAACCTCGCCACCTACAGCAAGGCCACCGGCGTCCTGCCCCCTTCGCCCGCCGCCTGGTCGGAGGGGAAGCTGACCCAGGACGAGACGAAGAAGGCGTTCGAGGAGCAGCTGAAGGTCAGCAAGGCGCCGCCCGCCATCACGACCTGGCAGCAGATCGCCGACGCCATCGACTCGGAACTGGAGAAGCTGTCCCTCGGCAAGGCCACCGTCGCCCAGGTGCAGAAGGACCTGCAGTCCAAGGCCACCAGCATCGGCACCGGCCGCTGAGCGTCGGCGCGTGAGCAGCCCTCTTACGGACGGATGACATCCATGTCCACGAAAACGCTCCCCGGGCGGGGCGACGTCCATGAGCTGAGCACCGGGCAGCCGGACGGAAGTGCCGGCCGCCGGCGCTTCGCGCTCCGCCGCAGGGCGCGTGCGCAGGCCCGGGCCGCCTGGATCCTCGGCGCACCCTTCCTCGCTCTGTTCGCGGCCTTCATGGTGTTGCCGGTGGTCTGGTCGCTGCTGATGAGCATGACCGACACCCAGAGCGCCGACCTGCGTACTCCGCTGAACGTGTCGTTCACCGGCTTCGACAACTACGTACGGCTCTTCGAGGACGATCAGTTCGTTCACGCCCTGCGCAACACCGGTGTGTTCGTCCTGGTCGGCCTGCCCCTGACCCTGGCCGCGGGGCTTGCCGCGGCGGTCGCCCTCGACCGCGGCATCCGCCGCTTCCGTGCCGTCTTCCGGGTCGGCTTCTACCTCCCGGTGATCACCAGCGTCGTGGCCGTCGCCGTGATCTGGAAAACGCTCCTGGACCCGCGCGCGGGGCTGGTGAACACCGTCCTGGCCTGGTTCGGGATCAACGGCCCGGCCTGGCTGGCGGACACCCGGTTCGCCCTGCCCGTCATGATCCTCATGGCCGTGTGGCGCAACCTCGGCACCGTCATGATCATCATGCTGGCCGGGCTGCAGTCCGTACCCCAGTCCCTGATGGAAGCGGCCGAACTCGACGGGGCCGGGGCCTGGCAGCGGTTCTGGCGGGTCACCTTCCCGCTCCTGCGCCCCGCCCTGCTGCTCACCGCGGTGACCACCGGCATCGGCTATCTGCAGTTCTTCGACGAGCCGTTCGTGATGACCGACGGCGGGCCGCTGGACTCGACCCTGTCGGCCACGTTGTACGCCTACAACCAGTTCGGCAACGGCAACTACGACATGGCGTCGGCCGCCGGTTACGTCGTCTTCGTTCTCATCGTCGCGCTGACCGTTCTGCAGTTCCGCGTGCTGCGAGACAAGGACTGATGACCATGAGCACCCTCTCCGCCCCTCAGACGGCCGGGCCGGACGCGGACCGGGCCCTGCGGCGCCGCCGTATCCGGCAGAACTGGGGTCAGCCCTGGCTGTATCTGCCGCTCACCGGCTGCCTGCTGCTGATGATCGCGCCGTTCCTGTGGATGCTCTCGGGCTCCTTCAAGCCCGAGGCCGACATCCGCAGACTGCCACCTGTTCTGGTACCCACCACACCCACGACCGCCAACTACAGCCAACTGTTCAGCAGCCTCGACTTCACGAGCATGTTCGCGAACTCCGTCATCGTGGCCCTGGCCATCACCGCCGGAAACCTCATCTTCTGCTCGATGCTCGGCTACGCGCTGGCCAAGCTGGAGTTCCGTGGTCGGCGCGTCGTGTTCAGCCTGGTCCTCGGCACCCTCATGGTCCCGGGCCTGGTCACCTTCGTACCGCTGTACGTGCTGGTGGCCAACATGAAGCTGACCGGCTCGCTGCTCGGACTGATCCTGCCGTTCCTGGCCGGCCCGTTCGGGGTGTTCCTGATGCGGCAGTTCATCTCCACCCTGCCCGACGAACTCATCGACGCCGCCCGCGTAGACGGCTGCCGTGAACTGGCCATCTTCTGGAGGGTCATCCTGCCGCTGACCAGGCCGGCCCTGGCCACCCTGGGGATCATCACCTTCCTCGGCTCCTGGAACAGCTTCCTGTGGCCCCTGGTCGTGGCCCAGAACCAGGACCAGTACACGCTCCCCGTCGGCCTCGCCCTGGCCACCAGCGGACAGTCCTTCACCCGCTACGGCATCCTGCTCGCCGGCGCCGTCGTCGTCCTGCTCCCGGTGATGATCGTCTTTCTCCGCTTCCAACGCCAGTTCGTGGCCGGAATCGCCACCACCGGCCTGAAGTGACCTTCGCCGCCCACCCATCAACTCTCGCACCTGCAACGACTCATGACTTGGAGACCACAGTGGGACAGCCGGTCCGCTCTGCCGTGTACCTGGATCCGGACGCGTCCGTAGAAGCGAGAATCGAGGACCTGCTGTCCCGGATGACCCTGGCGGAGAAGGTCGGGCAGTTGCTGATGCTCGACGCACAACACGGGGACCTGGCGGACATCGTGTCGGCCAAGCTGGCCGGCTCAGTTCTGCATGTGACTCCCGAACGGATGCCGGAGGCCATGGAACTGGCCCAGCGGACACGGCTCGGCATTCCCCTGCTGACAGCCGACGACGGCATTCACGGCCACTCGTTCTGGCCGGGCGCGACCATCTTCCCGACCCAGCTTGCCATGGCCTGCACCTGGGACCCCTCGTTGCTCCACCGGGTCGCCCGTGCGTCCGCGACCGAAATCGCGACGACCGGAATCCACGGGACGTTCTCGCCGGTGCTGTGCATCACCCGGGACCTGCGCTGGGGCCGGATCAACGAGACGTTCGGCGAGGACCCGTTCCTGATCGGTGAACTCGGGGCGGCGATGGTCCGCGGCTATCAGGGCGAGGGCCTCAGCGACCCGACAGCCGTGCTGGCATACGCCAAGCACTTCGCGGGCTACTCCGAAACCCTGGGCGGGCGCGACGCGAGCGAAGCCGATCTCAGCCCCCGCAAGCTGCGCTCGTGGTTCCTGCCCCCCTTCGAGCAGGCGGTCCGGGCCGGCTGCCGGGGCTTCATGCTGGGCTACCAGTCGATCGACGGGGTGCCCATCACCGCGAACGAATGGCTGCTCAACGACGTGCTCAAGGGCGAGTGGGGCTTCACCGGCACGCTGGTGACCGACTGGGACAACGTCGGCCGGATGGTCTACGACCAGCGCACCTGCGCCGACTACGCAGAGGCATCGGCGGTCGCCCTCAACTCCGGCAACGACCTCATCATGGCCACACCGGCGTTCTTCGAGGGCGCGCAGGAGGCGGTCGCCCGCAGCATGGTCGACGAGAAACAGATCGACGACGCCGTACGGCGGGTTCTGCGGCTGAAGTTCGAACTCGGGCTCTTCGAGAACCCCCGGGCCCCCGACCCCGAGCGGCAGGCGCAGGTGATCGGCTGCAGCGCACACGCCGACCTCAACCTGGAGACCGCCCGTCGCTCCCTGGTGTTGCTGCGCAACGAGGGGATCCTGCCCCTCGAAGGCGGGCTGACCTCGGACGGAACGGGCCGCGCCGCGAGCCGGGGCACGCCGCGGACGATCGCGGTCATCGGTCCCAACTCCGACAGTCCGGAGGCCATGCTCGGTGACTGGGCGGGGGCCTCCGGGCAGGTCGAGTGGATGCCCGAGGGACATCCGCGTGAGTCGGTGGAGACGGTGCTCGACGGCCTGCGCGCCGTCGCACCGTCCGACTGGACCGTCACGCACGCCCGCGGAGCCGACATCGAAAGCCCCGCCTTCGACCCCGACCAGTGGGTCGTCGGGCCCGACGGCCAACCGCAGCCGCCCGCCTTCATTCCCGCCCCGGTCGACCAGGCACAGTTGCGGGAGGCCACTGCTGCTGCGGAGGCCGCTGACTACGCCGTGGTGGTCGTGGGCGACACCATCGCCCTCACCGGTGAGGTGCGCTCCACGGCCACGCTCGACCTCCAAGGAGGCCAGATCGCCTTGCTGGACGCGGTCGCCGCCACCGGCACACCGATGATCGTCGTACTGGCCCAGTCCAAGCCGAGCACCCTCCCCGACTCGGCACTGAACGCGCCAGCACTCATCGAGGCGTTCAACCCGGGCATGCGCGGCGGCCGCGCCCTCGCCGAACTCCTCCTCGGACTCATCGAACCCGGCGGCCGGCTCCCGGTCTCCTTCGCCCGCCACGTCGGACAGCAACCCGTCTTCTACAACCAGGTGCGCGGCCAGCATGGCGACCGCTACGCCGATCTGACCCAGGACCCCCTGTTCGCATTCGGTGAGGGCCTGAGCTACACCACCGTCACCTACTCCGACCTTGTCGTGCACGACCACGACGTGTCCGCGGGCGGCACCGTCAACGCCACGGTACGGCTCACCAACAGCGGAAGCCGTCCGGCCCTGGAAACGGTCCAGGCATACGTCAGCGATCTGACCACCAGCGTCACTTGGGCCGAGCAGGAGCTGAAGGGCTTCACCCAGGTCGAAATCCCTCCCGGCGAAAGCCTGGACGTCCGCCTCGGCATCCCCGCCGCGCAGTGCTCACTCGTCACGGCCGACAACCGCCGCGTGGTCGAACCAGGTGAGTTCATGCTCCGTGTCGGCCCCAGCTCACGTCGGGAACAGCAGCTGAGCGCGGGCTTCCGCATCCGGACCTGAAGACCGCTTACAGGCTTGCAGACCCCGCCTCGTCAGCCCGCCGCCCCGCCAACCCGAGGGCCGGCGGGGCGGGACCCGCTGACATACGAAAGGCACGCGTGTGTCCACCACACCCCGCGATCCGCACCGCCCCGTGGCGCACCTGCGCCCGCCCCGCAACTGGATCAACGACCCCAACGGGCTGGTCTTCCACGACGGCCACTACCACGTGTGCTACCAGTACAACCCGTACGGAGCGACCCACGCGAACATGCACTGGGGCCACTTCCGCAGCCCCGACCTGCTGAGCTGGGAGCCGCTGCCGATCGCACTGTCCCCGACGCCCGGTGGCGTGGACGGCGACGGCTGCTTCTCCGGCAACGCCGTCTCCGACGGCGACCGTCTAGTCGCCTTCTACTCCGCACACCGCGAGGACCGCTCGTTCCAGCACCAGCCGGTCACTGCCGCCGTCTCCCACGACGGCGGCCGGACCTTCCGCCCGCGGGGCGAACTGCTCATCCCCGAGCTGCCCGAGGGCTGCACCATGTACCGCGACCCGTACGCCTGGCGGGACGGCGACGGCTGGCGGATGCTGGTCGGCGCCGCCCTCGCCGACGGCCGCGCCGCCGCCCTCCTCTACGACTCACCCGACCTGGAGAACTGGACCTACCGAGGCCCCTTCGCCACCCGCCACCCGGAGCCCATCGGCGGCACCGAGCAGCTCACCGGCGAGGGCTGGGAGTGCCCCCAATACCTCCCGACAGCCGGCGGAAGCGGCGCCCTCATCGTCAGCACCTGGAATTACCACACCGGCCCGCAGCGCGTCGCAGCCCTGATCGGCGAAGAGCACGACGGTCACTTCAAGGCCGACGCACCGGTGTGGGCAGACCACGGCCCCGACTTCTACGCACCCGCCCTCCTGCGTGCACCTGGCGGCAGATGGCTGCTGTGGGGCTGGTCATGGGAAGCCCGCAACCAAGCCTGGACCGTCACGGACGGATGGGCCGGCGTCCTCACCCTGCCCCGCGAGATCCACGTCGGCGACGACAACACGCTGTGCCAGCAGCCCGCCACCGAACTGCTCGCCCTGCGCGGCGAACACACCGTCCACGCCCGAGGCGAGACACACGGCCCGCACCCGGTGGACCTTGGCAACGTGGGCCGGGCCTTCGACCTGACGGCCCGCCTGGAGCCCACCGAAAACGCCGGCCTGCGGCTGCTCACCACCCCGGACGGCTCCGAGTACCTCGACATCCGCCTCGACGCCGACACGGGCGACCTGGTCGTCGACCGCGACCACGCCTCGCTGGACACCCGGGCCCGCGGCGGCTCCTACCGGATGCCCTGCCCCACCGGCCGGCCCGTCGACCTGCGCGTGGTCGTCGACCACTCCATCGCCGAAGTCTTCCTGACCACCACCGGCCAGGTCCTCACCCTGCGCTGCTACCCGACAGGGCAGGGACCTTGGCGCCTGCAGGCCCGCACCGCATCAGGTACGCGCCTCGGATTCGCGGTCGACGCATGGCAGCTGCACCCGCTCGTGATCAAGGAGCCGAGCACCGGCGCCGCGTAGTCGGCAGGCACTGACGCCGACGACGTCGCCCTGGAGCCGACTCGAAGCCGCTCCCCCTCCCCCCACCTGCCTTTCAAGCACCCGACACACAGGTCCGAAGGAGGATCTTCGATGAGCTCATACGGTCTCGGACGACGCCAGTTCCTCACCACCGCCATCGGCGTCGCCGCCGCCTGGACGCAGGTTTCCGAAAACGCCGTCGCCGCCCCGCAGCGGGAGGAAGCCTCACACGGCAACTCCGTGCGTGTCTGGCTGACAGACGTCTCGGCAGAGAAGTGGGTCGCTCCTCAAAGCGCCGTGCGCTTTGAGACGAAGCGCACGGCCAACCCGCTCACGATCAAGATCGACGACAGCGTCAAGTACCAAAGAGTCCAGGGGTTCGGTGCGGCCATGACCGACTCCGCCGCCTGGCTCATCAACAAGCTGCCCAGCGCCGGTCGAACCAAGTTGATGCAAGAACTTTTCGCCCCCTCCAGGGGCATCGGCCTCAGCATGGTCCGCTCCCCGATGGGCGCCACGGACTTCAACGCCTCGGGAAGCTACTCCTACGACGACATGCCGGCGGGGCAGACGGATCCGGCGCTGTCCCACTTCTCCGTCCAGCATGACGCGCCGTACATCATTCCCGCCCTGCGGCAGGCTCTCTCGCTCAACCCGTCCATCAAGATCCTGGCCACCCCGTGGAGCCCGCCAGGCTGGATGAAGACCTCCAATTCCATGGTGGGAGGCACCCTCAAGAGCGAGTACACCGCCGAACTGGCCGACTACTTCGTCAAGTTCATCCAGGCGTACCGCAAGGCCGGCGTACCGATCTCCTACGTGTCACCGCAAAATGAACCGATGGGCACGCCCACCTGGCCGGGCATGTTCCTGTCCGCCTATCAGGAATCCCAGGTGATCCAGGAGATCGGCAAGGCGTTCGAGGCCAACGGGATGTCCACGAAGATTCTGGCGTGGGACCACAACTGGGATGTGCCCTCGTATCCCGAGACGATTTTCAACGATCCCGCGGCCTCGAAGTACGCCGCCGGAACCGGATGGCACATCTACAGCGGAAACCCGAGTTACCAGACCCTGGTCCACAACGACTATCCGGGCAAGGAAGCCTATCTCACGGAAGCCACCGGAGGTCTTTGGCAGGGCGACAATCAGACGGCGTTCCACGACGCACTGGGCACGTGGATCATCGACAGCATGCGCAACTGGGCGAACGGCGTGATGCTCTGGAACATCGCACTCGACCCCGACATGGGCCCGCTCAACAGCGACACCGACGGCATCCCCATGTGCCGGGGACTGGTCACGATTGATCCGGCCAGCGGCAAGGTGTCCTACAACGTGGACTACCACGCCCTCGCTCACGCCAGCAGGTTCGTCAAGCCCGGAGCGCATCGGATCTACTCGAACACCTTCGGGGAAGGAAGCATAGAGAACGTCGCCTTCCGGAACCCGGACGGCTCCAAGGTCCTGATCGCCTACAACTCGGGGAGTTCCGCGAAAACCTTCAGCGTCGCAGACAGAACACAGTCGTTCGACTACACCCTGAACGCCGGCGACGCCGTCACCTTCACCTACTCAGGGCTCACGCAGAGCGGCAGGACCCCCGCCGCGGCCAAGGTCTCGGACCCGACGCACGACTTCACGTTCACATCGCCGTCCGGTCCGGTCACCATCACCTACGATCCGGCACTACTGCCCTACCAGAACACCATCCGCGCCGGAAACAACCTGATCACGTACTCCCTGCCGATCGGAGCTTCCGTCCAGACGACGGGAGCGGCGCTGAGCCGTAGCGAGTGGACCGCCACTGCTTCGGCGAGCGCGGACTGGGGTGTGGCCGCAAGCGCGATCGACGGCGATATCAACACCAGGTGGAACCTCGGGCACGGGATGACGAGCGGCGACTGGTTCCAGATCGATCTGGGCAGCTCCACCAGCTTCAACAAAATCGTCCTCGACACCGGCAAGGACAATTCGTTCGACTACATCACCAAATATCAGGTGTATGTCTCGGACGACGGTGTCGACTGGGGCGGCGCGATCGCGAGCGGCAGCGGCGGCATAGGAAAGGTGACCGTCACGCTACCGGCCCAGACGGCGCGGTACATCCGCGTGGTCAGTACCGCGACATCCGGCTTCTGGTGGTCCATCGCCGAAATCGATGTGTACGGTTCTCCGCGTGGAACCGGATCGATCGCGGCTCCGGCTGCGGTGTCGAAGGGCCTTCAGTTGAAGACCTGGACCAGCTCGGAAGGGTCGCACGTCACCGTGGTGTTCAACGGAACCGCCAGGAGCCAGAGTTTCCCGGTGTCCGACGACGGCTCCTATGTCTATAAGCTCCCGAGCGGGACCTCGGCGATGTTCACGACCAAGAAGTTGTCGAGCTTCCCGACGCCTGCGTTCAGCGGTTTGACACCGAGCGAAGGCATGCCGCGCTCCAGGTTCACGATCAGCGGTTCCGGTTTCGGTGACACGCAGGAGCTGGGCACCGTGTATTTCGGATCGGCCTTCGCCAGCATAGACAGCTGGTCGGACACCAGCATCAGTGCTTACGTTCCGGACGGAGTTCCGTCAGGGAAACACACGATCTCCGTGAATGGAGCCAGCGGAGCCGCTGCGGGTGGATCTTCCTTCGACGTCATGGATCTGGCCTCCGCGCTGCCCCGGACGGGATGGGTCGCAACGGCATCGGACGCGAGTTCCGGCGACGCGCCCGGAAACATGCTGGACAGCGACTCCGGCACTCGGTACAGCTCCGGAACAGGGCAGTACAACGGACTCTGGATCCAAGTCGACATGGGGCAGGCGCAGACGTTCGACAAGATCGTGCTGGATGTCGGCAGCAGTACCGGCGACTATGCGCGAAGCGCAGACGTATACGTGTCCACGGACGGAATCGACTGGACCAAGGTTTCTTCCGTAACAGACGGCCAGCGAGTCCAGCTGGTGTCCTTCCCGACACAGACGGCTCGCTACGTCAAGGTCGTCAACACCGGCGACGTCGCGAGTAACTGGTGGTCAATCGCGGAATTCAACGTCTACAACTGACCTCAGGCGAAGCCCCGTCGTGGTTCGGTGCCAAGACGCTGCCAAGTAGTGCAGGACGCGACGCATGATCGAGCTGTGCCTCGTGCCCGGGCCCTGGATCTGAGACCAATGTGCGATCACTCTCGGCAGGCAGCCTATGGAGGCCGCCTGCCGAGCTTGGCCTCGGGTCCAACTGCGGCCCGTACATCGTTCACGGCGCAGCACATGCTGATCACTCAACAGGTACGTCGGAGCGCAACCCGGTCGCACGCGACCAGCCGCGCTTCCAGCGCGAAGGGCCGACCTTCACTTTCAGCTCGGCACCGTCAACTCGGAGGAGCATGTGGAACGAGCCGGCATCGACGAGGGCTTTGTCCGTGATCTCGTTCGGGACCAGCATCCCGAATTGGCCGACCTTGAGATTCGACCGGTCCCCTCGGGTTGGGACAATCAGCTCTGGCGACTCGGCGACGAACTGGCGGTGCGCTTGCCGATGACCGAACGCGCCCCTGCGCTCTTCACCCGGTGGCCGAAGCAGGGGCTGATCGGCGAGTTCCACGACCGGCTCCGTGCCGCGACCCGCCAAGCGCAGGGCCGGGATGCGGAGCCGACGGCGGGGGTGATCGACTCGCAGTCCGCGAAGGGCACGTCGACGGTCGAGGCCGCGACCAGCGGCTATGACGGCGGGAAGAAAATCAAGGGCCGCAAGCGGCACATCGTGGTGGACACCCTCGGCCTGATCCTGGCGGTCCTGGTCACCCCCGCCTCGACAGGGGACCGGGACGCCGCCCAGAACCTCCTCTCCCGGGCAGCAAGCCGGCATCACCGGCTTCGGCGCGTATGGGCGGACAGCGGATACACCGGCATGCTGGTGGGCTGGTGCGCGATGGCCCTGAACCTGATACTGAGCGTCATCCGCCGCAGCGACGGCCACATAGGCTTCGTCGTGCTGCCCAAACGGTGGATCGTCGAGCGGACCTTCGCCTGGCTCACCCGCTCCCGGCGTCTCGCCCGCGACTACGAACGGCTGCCCGCGTCGTCGGAGGCGATGATCCTGTGGTCGATGACCATGGTAATGACCCGCCGTCTCGGCCGTCGCCGCAGACGAACCGGCCCGGCACCGGCTCGTGCGCCCATCCCCGCGCAACGAGCCGCTTGAGTTTGCACCGCACCCCCTCGGTCTTCGCCGGAACCACCTCCAGCCCCAACAAGGCAGTGATCTCACGGCAGTTCAGTGGCTGGCCGCCGGTGGCGCGGCGTTCGGCCAGCAGGTCCATGACCTGCTGATACTCCGGCGCCAGTACCTCGGCCGACAGCCCCTCCCGCCAGGGAGGAACAACCGACCCGGGCCTCGCCGCCGTCGGCGCCGTGGCTTCGTTCCAGCCCCGCGCCTTCCCCGCTTCATCCTCCTGGCCTGCGGTTTCACCCCGGTCGTCCCACACCTCGCCGACCCGCCTGCGGGCGATCAGCGCGGCGCGCGGACCGTTTGGGCATGTTCTCGCTGATCTTTCTGGCCATGAAGGATCGGGCTGGCTCGTGGCAGCGGACCTGGGTGACGTGGACGGTGTGCAGCACGGAGTTGACCTTGCGGTTGCCGCCGACGTCGAGCCGGTGGCGGCGGGCCCGGCCGTGGCCCTCGCCGGAGGAGACGGCCAGCGGAGCGGCACCGCACCAGCGGGCGAACTGGGCCTCGGTGCGGAACCGGCACGGGTCTCCGACCTCGACCAGCAGGTCCATGGCGGTGACCGCGCCGATGCCGCAGATCTCGGTGAGTGTGCAGCCCAGGGCGGCCAGCAGCGCGGGGATCTTCTTGTCGAGGTCCTTGATCCGCCGGGTCAGCCGACGGATGTCGTCGAGCGCGGCGGCCGGCCGGTTGAGGCGTGTCAAGGTCGCCGAAGCTACCTCAGGCTGGTGGTCGGCGATGGTCTCCAGTGCCTCCAGTTGGGGCAATACCCGGCTGGTCGGGGGGAGTTCGGCTCGTATGTCCAGGGGCAGCGCGACGAGAACGGCCTCGGCTTCTGTCAGCTGGCGGGTTCGCTGCAGGATGAGGGAGGACCGCCAGTCGTGGATGGCGGTGAGTTCGTCCCAGCAGCGTCCGGGGCGGTGTGCTTGCCGGCCGGGGGCAGGTGCGGGTCGGCCAGGGGCTCGCGGGCGATCGCTTCCGCGTCTTCGATGTCGCTCTTGGCGCGGCGTCGTCGCCTGCGGCGTTCTGCGGTGCGGTTCGGCTGTACTTCCCGAACGTCGTATCCGGCCGTGGTCAGGGCCAGGGTGAGCGGCTGCCCCAGGCCGGATGATCCTTCGATGCCGATCCGGTCGATCATCAGCTCGCTGTCGCCGAGGAAGCCCAACAGCTCGGTGATCCCGTCGGGCGTGACGGCGAAGGAAGCGGTCTGTTCCGCTTCACCTTGCTGCGCATGGTCGCCGAGTACGACGCCGCCCCGGCCGGAGAGAAAGGCGCGATCCTGCGCCGAGAGCGGCTGTACCACTCCCACATC
>NZ_JACTVI010000129.1 GCF_014495685.1 Streptomyces sp. TRM68367
CTGAATCATCGCAGGTCGGAAGCACCCTTCCTCCATGAAGTGACTGGCTGTCACTGAAGCTCCTGGTGCCGTGAATTCGTGAGGCTCATCGTGGGCACGCCCGGGATCACGGTGGACCGGAGCCGTTCAGCCAGAACGCGCCGTACACCGCCGACAGCGCGGCGACGGACCCCACGACCAGCGCTGACCTGCGGGTACGCAGCCGTGCCAGGGCGCGGGCGAGCGGCAGCAGCAGCGGGAAGGCGGGCAGCAGCAGGCGCGGTTTCGAGCCGAAGTAGCTCGACGCGCACAGGGCGAGGGCGGTGACGACGCCCGCGTACACCAGGAGCGGCAGCGGCTGGCCCTGCCGTACGCAGACGACATACAGCCAGACCACCAGGGCGACGCCCAGGACCAGCCCGGCCCCCGCCAGGGCCGACGGAAACGACGTGAACTTTTCGGCGACGAAGCGGGCGAAGGCGTAGCCGCCGTCGAAGCCGTTGCGCCAGCCGGCCTGGACGTCCAGGTAGCCCAGCGGGCCCTTGCCGGTACGGTGGCCGACCCACAGGACGTACCCGGCGGCACCGAGGGGCGCGAGCAGCATGCCGAGCACGCGCCGGGCGGCGCCGCCGGGGGCGTGTGCCTCCTCGTGCATGCCGTGCGGCGCCGTCGTGTCGCGGTCCCGCACGAACGAGGCGATGGCCGCCGTCCACACCGCCGCCACGACGGCGAGTCCCACCGGGCGGGTCAGGCCCGCCAGCAGCGCCAGAGTGCCCGCCGTCACCCAGCGGCCGGTCAGCACCGCGTACAGGGACCAGGCGGCGAGTGCGGTGAACAGCGACTCGCTGTACGCCATCGACTGCACGATCCCGACGGGCAGGACGGCCCACAGCAGTACGGCGCACACCCCCGCGCGACGGCCGTACACACGGTCCGCCACCGCGAAGATCCCCCACGCCGCGGCGAGCGACGCGAACAGGCTGACGACGAAGCCACCGTCGGCGTACGACAGCCGGCTCACCGCCGCCGCCAGCCGCTCCAGCCAGGGCAGCAGCGGGAAGAACGCCAGGTTGGAGTGCACGTCCCCGTTGGGCATGCGCACCTCGTAGCCGTAGCCCAGTTCGGCGACCCTGGTGTACCAGAGCGCGTCCCAGCGCGCGGTCAGCAGCGTGTACGCGCTCTTGTCGTGCGCGGCGCTCCACAGGGCCAGGGCGATCAGGCCCAGGGCGCGTACGGCGGCATAGCCGAGGAGCGCCGGGCCGCCCCGGCGCAGGGCCCCGGCGCGGGCCGGCGCCGCGCGCGTTTCAAGATCGGTCACGGGCCCGATTATTGACGGCCGGGGGAACCGGCCGAGCGGCCGGGGCGTGGTCGGAGGGCGAGGGTGTGGCGCACGCCACACGCGTCCCGGCGCAACCGTGAGAGGTCCGCCACGTGACCGCGACACGGACTCGCGTACGCTGACATGTCACTCGCGTTCCGTTTGCGCGGGCCGGAGACCCCGCTCCTCTCCGGCCGAGACGCGGGGGAAGTCCCCACCCCGTGGCCCGCCGTACGCGAGGAACATCTGGGAGGTACGTACATGTCCGGGACGACCACGGCCGCCGCTGCGCTGCGCCGTCGGGCGGCCGGGGCCGGTGCCAACCGCTGGGTGGTCCTGGTCGTCCTCTGCGCCAGCCTGCTGCTCGTCGCCGTCGACGCCACCGTGCTGCACGTGGCGATCCCCGCCGTCACCGAGGACCTCAGGCCCGGCGCCATCGAGCTGCTCTGGATCGTCGACGCCTATCCGCTGGTCTGCGCCTCGCTGCTGATCCTGTTCGGCACGCTGGGCGACCGGGTGGGCCGCAGGCGGGTCCTGCTGCTCGGGTACGGCCTCTTCGGCATCGCCTCCGGTATGGCGGCGCTCGCGCATGATCCGACGGTGCTGATCGTGGCGCGCATGGTGCTCGGTGTCGGCGGCGCGATGATCATGCCGGCGACGCTGTCGATCCTGCGGCAGGTCTTTCCCGACCGGCGCGAGCGGGCGCTGGCGATCGGGATCTGGAGTGCGGTGGCCGCGGTGGGCGCAGCGGTCGGCCCACTGCTCGGCGGCTTCCTGCTGGAGCACTTCTGGTGGGGGTCGGTCTTCCTCGTCAACATCCCGCTGATGCTGGTCAGTCTGCCGGTGGGGTGGCTGCTGCTGCCCGAGTCGCGGGGTGACGGCAAGGGGCCCTGGGACGTGGGCGGTGCGCTGATGGCGGCGGCCGGGCTGTTCGGGGTCGTGCTGGGCGTGAAGCGGCTCGGGGGCGGGGAGGGGGTGGGCAGTGCGTTCACCGTGGTGCCGCTGGTCGTGGGTGCGGGGTTGCTGGTCGCGTTCGTCCGGCGGCAGCGGCGGCGGGCGCATCCGCTGGTGGATCTGCGGATGGTCGGGCGGGCGGCGTTCGGTACGGCCGTGGGGTGCATCGTGCTGGCGATGCTCGCGTTGGTGGGTCTTGAGCTGATCGCGGCGCAGTATCTGCAGCTGGTCCTTGGGCTGTCCCCGCTGGAGACGGGACTGAGGCTGGTGCCGCTGACGTTCGCGGCGATGGCCGCCGGCTTGGCCGGGGCGCGGATGCTGCGACGCTTCGGCCCGCGCCGGATGGTGTGCTTCGGGTTCTGCCTCACGACGGTGTCGGTGCTGCTGCTGACGGCGCTGGGCCGCTCGGACAACTGCGCGCTCATGCTGTCCGGGTTCGTCCTCCTGGGCTTCGGCCTGGAGACGACTTTGTTCGGGGCGTACGAGTCGATGCTGAGCGAGGCGCCGCCGGAGCAGGCGGGTGGGGCGGCGGCGATCGGGGAGACGTCGTACCAGTTGGGGGCGGGGATCGGGATCGCGTTGCTGGGCAGCGTCATGAACGCGGCGTACGCGCCCGGCCTGCACGGGGTGCCTGGTGTGCCCGCGGCGGCGTCTTCCGCGGCGGGGCATTCGCTGGGGGAGGCGTACGAGGTGGCTGCGCAGCTGGGTGGGCCGGCTGGGGTTGCGCTTCGTCATGCGGCGCGGGATGCGTTTGTGCACGGGCTGCATGTGACGTTGCTGGTCAGTGCGGGGTTGTTGCTGTTGGGGGCGGGGATGGCGTTGCGGTTGCCGCGGGTGATGGCTTGTGGCGGGAGTGCGGGGGTGGAGGTACCTGCACCGAGGGACGCGGCAGAGTCCCGTGTCTCGGTGTGATCCTCTCCCACCCACGCACCACCCGTTTCCAGTCGTCCGAGAGGCGAACGCCGCCCGTGGGGGCGGACCACCGTCGGCGGCTTGCGGGGAGATCGTCAAGCGGTCAGCGGCGCCGACCGGCTGGGTGCCTGGCCTGCACCTTCGCCGTGATCGCGGCTACACCACCCGGGGACATGACCGGGGTCCATCCCCTCCCACCAGCAGTCGTGAGCTCAACTTCCACTGCCCGCCGTCGTGGACGGATCTCCCGCACGCGTCCGCAGTCACCCGCCCCGCCCCCACCCACCCGCTACCGCCGACGGCGCCCCACCCCCACCGGCGATCCTGGGGTGGACGGGCGGCATGCTGGGTCGTAACGTCGGTGGTTAGCAGCGCTAGTTTTAAGAGTCCCGGAGGGTCCATGTCCGCGTCCGCGAAGTTGCCTCCCTTCGATCCCGCCGATCCGCTCGGCATCGATGACCTGCTCGAACCGGAGGACCTGGCCATCCGGGACACCGTGCGGAACTGGGCAGCGGACCGTGTCCTGCCGTACGTCGCCGAGTGGTACGAGACGGGCGAGCTGCCCGGGATCAGGGACCTCGCGCGGGAACTGGGCGGCATCGGCGCGCTGGGGATGTCGCTCAGCGGGTACGGGTGCGCGGGAGCCAGTGCTGTGCAGTACGGGCTCGCCTGTCTGGAGCTCGAAGCCGCCGACTCCGGGATTCGGTCTCTCGTGTCCGTGCAGGGCTCCCTCGCCATGTACGCCATTCATCGGTTCGGGAGCGAGGGACAGAAGCAGTAGTGGCTGCCCCGCATGGCCGCGGGCGATGTCATCGGGTGCTTCGGGCTCACCGAGCCCGATCACGGCTCCGACCCCGCCTCCATGCGGACCTACGCCAAGCGCGACGGCGGAGACTGGGTCCTCAACGGGCGGAAGATGTGGATCACCAACGGCTCCGTCGCCGGCGTCGCCGTCGTATGGGCGCAGACCGATGTCGGGATTCGCGGGTTCGTCGTACCCACGGACACATCCGGGTTCTCCGCGCCGGACATCAAGCACAAGCTGTCCCTGCGCGCCTCCGTCACCAGCGAACTCGTCCTCGATGACGTACGGCTGCCCGCCGATGCGGCACTTCCCGAGGTCGTCGGGCTCAAGGGGCCGCTCAGCTGTCTCTCCCATGCCCGGTTCGGGATCGTCTGGGGCGCCATGGGCGCGGCCCGTTCGTGCTTCGAGGCCGCCCTCACATACGCCAAGTCACGGGAGCAGTTCGGCCGGCCGATCGGTGGCTTCCAGCTCACCCAGGCCAAACTCGCCGACATGGCGCTCGAACTGCACAAGGGAATTCTGCTCGCCCATCACCTGGGGCGGCGCATGGACGCCGGCCGCCTGCGTCCCGAGCAGGTCAGCTTCGGCAAGCTCAACAACGTACGAGAGGCGATCGCGATCTGTCGTACGGCCCGGACCATCCTCGGGGCCAACGGAATCTCGCTCGAATACCCAGTGATGCGGCACGCGACCAACCTCGAATCGGTACTCACCTACGAGGGCACCGTCGAGATGCACCAGCTCGTGCTGGGCAAGGCGCTCACCGGACTCGACGCGTTCCGGTGACCGCCGGCTCAATGAAGAGCACAGGCGGGGCCGGTGAGCGGCCCTGCCTCAGCTCTGGTTGAAGAAGCCGTCCGTGCGGTGCGCGGCCGGCTCGCCGCTGATGATCTCCGTGTCGGCGGGGGTGAGCAGGAACACGCGGTTGGACACCCGGTCGATGGACCCGCGCAGGCCGAAGATCAGCCCGGCCGCGAAGTCGACGACCCGCTTGGCGTCGCCGGGCTCCATGGCCGTGAGGTTCATGATGACCGGAACCCCCTCGCGGAACAGCTCGCCGATGGCGCGCGCGTCCCGGAAGCTGTCCGGCGTCACCGTGCCGATGCGGCGGCCCTTCTCCTCGGCGACGTCCGAGGCCACCTTGACCCGCGGATCGGTGACCCAGGCATCCCCGGGCTCGGCCCCGTCGGAGTAGTCGTCGTCGTAGTAACGCTCGTCTTCGTTGTCGTCGACGAGGCCAAGCCAGGCACTTGCCTTGCGTACCGATCCCATGGACGCCTCCTCTCACAGCGGTCTTTCTTGCTTTCCGCACCCCTATGGTCGTCCATGATGCGGATGGCGCGCCAAGTGGATAGACGCCGCGCGGGGGGTTTGTGACGGTACTGGTGCACAGCGAATACGTCGAGAGGCCGTGTTTCCCAAGGGTCTTGCGGTACACAACTGCTGACTGTGAGTGAAATATGATTCTTCTCGGCGTACGAGTGATGGGCGGGGCGTATGGGTGAACGCCGTGGGCATACAAGCGGCCAATACGATGCGGCGGCTCAACGCCGTACGAACCACGGAGGAGTGCCGCGTTAGGAATCGTCAGGCCTCGCCGTCACCGGCTCGGTGCGGGGGCTTGCGAGCCAGTGGCTGGCGCATCTGCGCTGGACTGTGCCTCGCGTTGCGCGGGGACCACGGACAGTTCGCGCGGATCGTGACGGGCTATCACGGGGCGGCGGGCCGGGAATGGATGGTGCTGCTCATACCCGTCGGTGCCCGTCCTGACGGAGGCTCAGGCCGAGCGGGCGGACGCGTGGCGGCGTACGGCCGGACCGTGCCCGGTGCGCGGGATGCGCACCGCGTCCGTCGCGCAGGGCGAGGGGGAGGGAGCGGGCTGCTGGCCCGCCGGCCGGTTGCGCTCGCCGCACGCCGGGTGGCCGCGAACTGGGGTGCGCCGGGCGCCCGCATCTCCTGGACGCCTTGGAGCACAGGGAAGCTGACGCCGCGTCGGGCGCCTGGAACCCTCCCCCACGCTCGGCCTCGCTCGAGCGGGGGCCCTCATCCGCCACCGGGACCTCCCTCACCGAGGCCCGGCGGCTGGCCGACGACGCCGTACAACCGGGATACGGCTCGCGCTTGCGGGAGGTCGAGTTCACGGATGGGCGGCTGGCGCACCGGCTGCTGGTGCACGAGCTGCCCAACTCCGTGCACCGCGCCTTCGGTGCGGCCGCCTGCGCGCACGGTCGCCGGGCCCTGCGCGCCGCCCGGCGGTCCGTCCGGTCCGGGCGCAGGCTTTCCGGACGGGCGACTTCCGGACATCCCGGGCGCTGGTGCGGCTCGCGGCCGATCCGGGGCCGGTGAGCCTGGCCCGGGTGTCCTGCGGCGAGCGGCGGTTGGTGGTGCTGGTCCGCGAGGGCGTGTGGGGCGTCCGTGACTTCGACCCGGACTCCGCGGCGCGCCGTACGTTCCGCGGCATCGCGGCCACCCCGTACGATCCGCGCTGGTCGGTGCCGGGCCGCCGCACACCGTACGGCGCCGACCGCACCGTACGCGTGCCGAACGCGGACGGGCGGAAGCGCGCGCTCGGTCTCGGCGGGGAGCCGGCCTTCGCGCCGGCCGGGCAGGAGCTGACGCTTCAGGTGACGGTCCAGGGCGACGGCTCGCCGTGGGCCGTGTTCGCCGACGCCACCAGCGGGAACAGCAGTTGCCGCTTCCGGTTCCTGCAGCCCGCCGCACTGGATGCCGACGGCCGTACTACGGTCGACTTCAACCGCGCGCTGCTGCCGCCATGCGCATTCGCCGACCACTACGTCTGCCCATTCCCGCCGCCGGGGAATGCGCTGGGTCGCGGTCGATGCGGGGGGAGCGGAACCTGGTCCGGTAACCGGATCTGAAGCGCCGTCAACCCGCCTTACAAGGTTCGTTTCAAGGTCGACGGCCGAAAGGCACTCTTGCGCCGACCGGCCGTTCGGCCGAATATTCCGTCCAGCGCTTGTCAGGGGCACGGCGTTTTCGGATTCCGGATGACCGGTTCCCTGGCTGCGCCTCACGGGCCCACACCCCACGAGGGCCCCCGACTTCCCATGTGGAGGAACGCAAAGTGAGGATCAAGCGCACCACCCCCCGCAGCGGTATTGCGAGACGGACCCGGCTGATCGCCGTAACCACCGGCTTCGCGGCCGCCGCCGCGATCGCGATCCCCAGCGCGAACGCGGCCGACACCCCCAGCACGTTCAGCGCCTCCGAACTCAAGAGCGCCGGAGCCTCGGTGCTCAAGGCCGACATCCCGGGCACCGCCTGGGCCGTCGACAGCAAGAGCGACCGGCTCGTGGTGACCGTCGACAGCACGGTCTCCCAGGCCGAGATAGCGAAGATCAAGCAGCAGGCCGGGGTCAACGCCGACGCGCTCACCATCAAGCGCACCCCCGGCAAGTTCACCAAGCTGATCCAGGGCGGCGACGCCATCTACGCGAGCAGTTGGCGCTGCTCCCTCGGCTTCAACGTCCGCAGCAGCAGCGGTGCCCAGTACTTCCTGACCGCCGGGCACTGCACCGACGGCGCGGGCACCTGGTACTCCAACTCCGGCCGCACCTCGGTCATCGGCTCGACCGCCGCCTCCAGCTTCCCGGGCAACGACTACGGCATCGTGCGCTACTCCGGGTCCGTCAGCAGGCCCGGCACCGCGAACGGCGTCGACATCACCCGCGCGGCCACGCCGAGCGTCGGCACCCACGTCATCCGCGACGGCTCCACCACCGGCACCCACAGCGGCCGGGTCACCGCCCTCAACGCCACCGTCAACTACGGCGGCGGCGACATCGTCGGCGGTCTGATCCAGACCAACGTGTGCGCCGAGCCCGGTGACTCCGGCGGCTCGCTCTACGGCAGCAACGGCACCGCGTACGGTCTGACCTCCGGCGGCAGCGGCAACTGCCGGACCGGCGGTACAACCTTCTTCCAGCCGGTCACCGAGGCCCTGCGCGCCTACGGCGTCAGCGTCTACTGACCGGACGCAGCACCTCCGTTACGGCTTGACCGACTCGCAGCCGGCAGCACACAGGCCCCCGCACGCAACCGTCGTGCGGGGGCTCGCCCTTGTAGCGGCAGTGACCTCGTGGTCGGCGCAGTCGGTGGCGGAGCAACTCCTTCCTCCCGTACCCGGCTTGGAATCGGATCCCGAAACGTCGAAATCAAGCCAGGGCCAGACCTCGCAGAACGCAGGGAACTTACTCGCTCGTAAGGTTTGCTGAGTAAATCCGTCCGATTTGACCGTGGACGGTCAAAATGGGGAGCGCATTGCCCCTGCTCTACGCGCGTCCGGAACTCAACCTTGTGTGCCCCCTGTGGTCCTCGGAATAGTGGGCGACGTTCAACCGGGCCCGCAGGCGGCGTATTTGTTGTGTGCCGCCCTCGGTTCCGTACGCCTTCCGGTTCGTGAGGTCCCCACAACCTCCCGGGCCGACCCCCCCACAGGAGGACGTGAGTTGAAGCACCGACGCATACCCAAGCGGCGTGCCGCCGTGGCAGGTGCGGGCATCGCCGCACTGGTCGCCGCGGGAGTCACCTTCCAGGCTGCGAACGCCAGCGAGCCCGCGAAGTCCGCTGCGCCCGAGACCCTGTCGGTCACGGCGGCCGGAAAGCTCGCCTCCACCCTCGCCAAGGACCTCGGCGCCGACGCGGCGGGTACGTACTACGACGCGAAGGCCAAGAGCCTCGTGGTGAACGTGGTCGACAAGGCCGCCGCGCAGACCGTCGAGAAGGCGGGAGCCAAGGCCAGAGTCGTCGCGAACACCCTCGCCGAGCTGAAGGTCGCCCGTACGACGCTCAAGCAGGACGCGAGCATCCCGGGCACCTCCTGGGTGACCGACCCCACGACCAACAAGGTCGTCGTCACCGCCGACCGTACGGTCTCCAAGGCCGAATGGGCCAAGCTGACCAAGGTCGTCGACGGGCTCGGCGCCAAGGCCGAACTGCAGCGCACCAAGGGTGAGTTCAAGCCGTTCATCGCCGGCGGTGACGCCATCACCGACGGCAGCGGGCGCTGCTCGCTCGGCTTCAACGTGGTCAAGGGCGGGGAGCCGTACTTCCTGACCGCCGGGCACTGCACCGAGTCCATCTCCACCTGGTCGGACTCCAGCGGCAACGAGATCGGCACCAACGAGGTCTCCAGCTTCCCCGACAACGACTACGGTCTGGTCAAGTACACCGCCCAGGTGGACCACCCGAGCGAGGTGAACCTCTACAACGGCTCCGCGCAGCAGATCACGGGCGCGGCCGAGGCCACCGTCGGCATGAAGGTGACCCGCAGCGGTTCGACGACCCAGGTGCACGACGGTACGGTCACCGGTCTGGACGCCACCGTGAACTACGGCAACGGTGACATCGTCAACGGCCTGGTCCAGACCGACGTCTGCGCCGAGCCCGGTGACAGTGGCGGCTCGCTCTTCTCGGGCGACAAGGCCATCGGCCTCACCTCCGGTGGCAGCGGTGACTGCACCTCCGGTGGGGAGACCTTCTTCCAGCCGGTGACGGAGGCGCTGTCGGCCACGGGTACCGAGATCGGCTGATCTTCGCCAGTTGTTGCGGAAGTCCCGCCCCGTTGGGGCGGGACTTTCGTTGCGCTCGGCAGCCGCCCGAGCAAGGCGCTCAGCCGGGGGGCGTGCGTCATGTGCCCTGTGGGTCGGGGACTTGGATGTCGGCGATCCACCGGACCTTGTCGGTCGCCTCGATGCGGAAGCGCCCCTTGCGACCCTCAGCCAGGTCGAACTGGTTGATGCTGACCCGCATTTCGGTGCTCAGGACTACCTCCGGCGGCTCAGTGCCGGCTTCGAGGCGGACGGCGACGGTGTGGTGCGGTCGGGCCCCCAGCAGCGGAAGCCCTGCGCCTACGCCCCGAAGGTGATCAGGGCGCCGAGGCCCAGAAGGCCGCCACGCTGCCGGGCAGGGCGCCCAGGATCGGGCCGACGATGACCGCGCCGCCGAGGGCGCCGACGACCGACACGAGTGCCATGGCGGCGAGCCGGATCGCCGCGCGGCGCGGGCTGGCGGGGCGGGCGCCGGTGCTGATCGCCAGGATTTGAGGCCGCGGGCTTCCGGCGCGACACCGCCCACCGGCTGCGGGAGCAGGCGCGATGGCTCCGCAGAACGCCGACAGTCCCGACTGACGCGGCCGATCCGAGACGCACGCCATTGGGTGTTTTCCTCAACTGCTCCGGCCGGGTGGGGAGGTGGCGGCGGGTGTCTGTTTCCGGCTGCTGCCCGCCTCGCCAAGAAATCGTTTGTGTGTTCGAATATGGTCGTCGGCCGGGGTTGATGGGGCTAGGGTAATCGAACGAGAGTACGATGGACATATCGGGTGTATGGCTGAAAAGGGGTGGAGTGATGGAGGTGCGGCATGGCGGGCTTCGCCCATCTGCACGTCGCGTCCGGTTACTCCGCTCGCTATGGCGCCGCCCACCCCGAGCATCTCGTCCGGCGGGCGGCCGAGCGGAGTATGCCCGCCCTCGCGCTCACCGACCGGGACACGGTCACCGGCGTCGTTCGGTTCGCGCAGGCGTGCGCCGGACCCCGGATCCGGCCGATCTTCGGTGTCGACCTCGCGGTGGAGGCCCTTGCGCCTCCGCCGCCCGTCCGGCGGCGCCGCACTCCGGCGCGCGGTGGCGCGTACGTCGTCGAGTCGCCGCTGCGGATCGTGCTGCTCGCGCAGAACCGGGAAGGGTGGGCGCGGCTGTGCCGCATCACGTCGGCCGCCCACGCGGGTACCGCGTCCGGCGCGGCCCCGGTGGTGGTGCCGTGGGAGGCGCTGCGCGCGTACGGCGGCCCAGGGCTGATCGTGTTGCTCGGACCGCTCTCGGAGCCGGTCCGGGCCCTGGCGGTGGGCAGGGAGGACGTCGCGGTGAAGCTGCTGGCGCCGTGGCGGGAGGTCTTCGGCAGTGGGCTCCGGCTGGAGGTTGTTGCGCAGAAACGTTTTGGCACCGGACCTGGGTCGCTTCGGCTGGCTGCCCGGACGCTGGCGCTGGCCGACCGCACCCGCACCACTGCGGTGCTCTCCAACGCCGTCCGCTACGCCGACCCGGACCAGCACCGTCTCGCCGACGTCCTGGACGCCGCGCGACTGCTGCGGCCGATCGACAGGCGCCACCTGGACAGTGGGCAGCGCTGGCTCAAGGACGAGAGGGCGATGACGGTCATCGCACAGCTGGTCGCCGAGTGCGCCGGAGCGGACGTCCGGCGGGCACGCCGCCTGATGGCGGACACCGCCGCTACGGCGGCCGCGTGCACCGTCGACCCCGAAGCGGACCTCGGGCTGGGCACGCCACACTTCCCGGAACCTTCGCTCTTCGGCGCCGAGCCCGCAGCGGGCGGAGCCGCGCAGCTGCTGCGCCGGCGGTGCGAGGCCGGCATGGCCCGACGGGGCCTCGACCGCGACCGGATGGCGCTCGACCGGCTGAACGAAGAACTCGACGTGATCACCAAACTGGACTACGACTCGTACTTCCTCGCCGTCGGCCAGGTCGTGGCCGACATCCGGGCCAAGGGCATCAGAGTCGCGGCCCGCGGCTCGGGTGCGGGGTCGATGGTCTGCCACGCGCTGGACATCACCACGGCCAACCCACTCGACCACCGCCTGCTGTTCGAACGCTTCCTGAGCGTGCGCCGCAGGTCGCTGCCCGACATCGACATCGACGTGGAATCCGCCCGGCGGCTCGAGTGCTACGACACGATCTTCGACCGGTTCGGCAAGGAACGGGTCGCGGTCACCGCGATGCCCGAGACCTACCGCGCCCGCCGCGCCCTGCGGGACACCGGACTCGCCCTCGGTATCGCGCCCGCGGACGTCGACCGGATCGCCAAGAGCTTCCCGCACCTGCGAGCCGCCGACATCACCGGCGCGCTCGCCGAACTGCCCGAACTGCGGCAACTGGCCGCCGAGGCGCACCGGTACGGACCGCTGTGGGAGCTCGCCGAAGGCCTCGACTCCCTGGTTCACGGCATGGCCATGCACCCCTGCGGCGTGGTCATCAGCGACGCGACCCTTCTGGACCGGCTGCCGGTGCAGCCCACCCCGCAGGGCGACTACCCCATGGCCATGGCGGCGAAGGAGGAGATCGAGGACCTGGGCAACATCAAACTCGACGTCCTGGGTGTCCGCATGCAGTCCGCGATGGCCCACGCCGTCACCGAGATCGAACGGACCACCGGCAACCACATCGACCTGGACGACCCACAACAGGTGCCGCTCGACGACGTCTTCGCGTTCAAGCTCATCCAGGAGAGCCAGACCCTGGGCCTGTTCCAGCTGGAGTCGCCCGGCCAGCAGGACCTGCTGTCCCGGCTGCAGCCGCGCGACCCCCAGGACGTCATCGCCGACATCAGTCTCTTCCGTCCCGGTCCGGTCGCCGGGGGCATGCCCGAGCGGTACATCGCCGCCCGTCATGGCGGCACACCGTCGTACGCCCATCCCGATTTGGAACCGGTGCTCGCCGACACCTACGGCGTGACCATCTGGCACGAGCAGATCATCGAGACCTTCTCGGTGATGACCGGCTGCGACCGCGCCTTGGCCGAGGTCGCCCGGCGCGCGCTCGGCGACAGGAACCGGCTGCCCGGGATCAAGGACTGGTTCCACCGCCAGGCACGCGCGCGTGGCTACAGCGCGGCCGTCCGGGACGAGGTCTGGAAGACCGTCGAGGCCTTCGGCGCGTACGGCTTCTGCCGGGCCCACGCGGTCGCGTTCGCCGTACCTGCCCTGCAGAGCGCCTGGCTCAAGGCGCACTACCCGGCGTTCCTGCTGGCCGGCCTGCTCGAACACGACCCCGGTATGTGGCCCAAACGGGTCCTGGTCTCCGACGCCCGCCGGCGTGGTGTCCCCGTCCTGCCCGTCGACATCAACCGCTCCAAGGTGAAGCACACCGTGGAGAAGGCCGACGGAGAACAGCACGGAGAACAGTGGGGCGTACGTCTTGCCCTCTCCGAGGTGCACGGCATCAGCGAGGAGGAGGGTGCGCGGATCGAGGAGGGGCAGCCGTACGGATCGCTGTCGGACTTCTGGCAGCGGGCCCGTCCCAGCCGACCCGTCGCCGAACGCCTCGCCGAGATCGGCGCCCTGAACTGTCTTCACGACGGCCGCCTCACGCGCCGTGACCTGCTGCTGCAGATCGCCGAACTCCACCGGGCCTCCCGCACTCGGTTCGCGGGCAAGGGGCAACTTCCCATCGACGCGAACGCGGTCGGTGGGGCGGAGCCGAGCGGTTTGCCGGAGATGACGGGACGCGAAGCCCTGAGCGCCGAGCTGAGCACCCTCGGCATCGACGTCTCCAAGCACCTGATGGAACACCACCACCGGCTGCTGCGCGAGATCGGCGCGACCGACGCGGCCCACCTGGCCGGCCTGAGCGCCGGTCAGCAGGTCCTCGTCGCCGGCGTGCGGGCTTCCACTCAGACCCCGCCGATCGCCAGCGGCAAGCGCATCATCTTCGTCACCCTGGAGGACGGCTCCGGCCTGGTCGACCTGGCCTTCTTCGAGGACTCCCACCCGGCCTGCGCACACACCGTCTTCCACAGCGGACTGCTGCTGGTGCGCGGCACGGTCCAGGTGCGCGGCACCCGCCGCACCGTCGTCGGCACCATGGCCTGGGACCTGGACGAGATCGCCGCCGCCCGCCGCGACAAGGGTCCCGAGGCCGCGCTCGCCCTGCTCGGCACCGACCATCCGCAGCCGACCCCCGCTCAGCCGCAGCGCACCCTGGCCAACGGCACCACCGGCGCCCGCCTGCATCCCTATGCCGATCTCCAGCCCGCCGGCACTCGCTCGGCCGACCTGAAGAAGTTCGGCTACACCAGCCCCGGGAGCGCGGGATGACCACACGCCGGCGGCATATCGCCCACCTCCATCTGCACACCGTACTGACCGAGGCTCAGTACGATGACATAATCGAACTGATGTCTGGCGTAACTCCTCACGTCCAGACCGTCCCGCCCAACGCCGTCCAGCTCGACCTGACCTCGGCGCTGCGATACTTCGACCTGTCTCCCTACGACCTCGTCCAGTTGGCGAAGCTCAGGCTGAAGGCCCTCTATGGCATCGACAGCAGCGCCGGACTCGCGGGCAACCGCATGCTGGCGGCCATGGCAGCCGACGCGTCCGCGCCGGGCGACACCACCTGGATCCCCGCCGGGCAAGTCGCCGACTGGCTCTATCCCCGACCGATCACCGCGCTGCCCGGGATCGGCCGCACCACAGCAGAAACGCTCAGCAGATATGGGCTGCACACCATTGGCCAGGTCATCGAATTGCCCTCCGGTACCTTGGAGCGACTTCTCGGCGCAGGCCCTGCCCGTCTGCTGGCCGAGCGTGCCCGTGGCCACGATCCCCGCCCGGTCATCCCGTCAGAACCGGCAGCGCACCTGATCGCCGACCTCGTCCTGAAACGGGACTGTCTCGACCCGATGCTGCATCACCGGGCTGTGTTGGGGCTTGCCGACCAGATCGGCAGGCGTCTGCGCGCCGAAAGCCAGATCACCGGCCGCCTCACCCTCACGGTGCGATACGCCGACCGCAGCTCCACCACTCGCACCTGCACACTGCCGGAACCCACCAACCATTCACCCGCCCTCGCGAAAGCTGCCCTGGGCCTGCTGGCCAGCCTCGGGCTGCAACGGGCGAGAGTCCGCGCCTACGCGATCCGGGCTGACGGTCTACTGCCGGCCAACAAGGCCTACCGTCAACTCTCTCTGGAGCCCGGTGACGCCCGCGCCCGCGCAGCCGAAGCCGCGGCCGACCGTGCCCGCCGACGCTTCGGACCGGAGGCCGTACGCCCAGCCGCTCTGGCTGACTGACCGTTGTCGCAGATCAGGAAGGGCTGTTGCGGGCCGCTGAGCCGAACAGCGGGAGACCGGCCCGGGAATGGCCCCGGTCCATCGCTGGTTCTGCCCGCCGTGGCAGTCCCCTATGAGCACCCGCGTGCGACGAGTTCGTTCGTGGGGCACGGACCGCAGTGCGGATCTCCGCCCAGGGCGGTCACCCGCTCCTTCAGACCGACGAGGCCGAAGCCGCCACCGCGGGCGGCGTCCGGGAGTTGGGTTCCGGCAGGCCGTACACAGCTGTAGCGCGCCGTCGCCTCAGCCGGTCTCACCGGGAACGACTGACCTCGCCTCGATGAGTCGCATGCAAGGATGTCGCCCGTGACCAGATCGCCTTCCTCGCCTGTCGCCGGGGGCGCGCCTCGCAACTACGGCCTGGGTCCCCGTGCCGCTGCCGTGCTTGTGTTCGGGTCCTCGGCCGCAGTCCTGGTGGTCGAGATCGTCGCTCTGCGGCTACTGGCTCCCTACCTCGGCCTCACCCTCGAGACCAGCACCATGGTGATCGGCATCGCCCTCACCGCGATCGCCCTCGGCTCCTGGCTTGGTGGGCGCATCGCCGACCAGGTCGATCCACGCCGGCTCATAGGCCCTGCGCTCGGGGTGTCGGGAGCGGTCGTGGCGCTCACCCCCGCCGTGCTGCGCAGCACCGCGGAGTGGGCGCCGGCGTTGCTCTTGTTGATCGCGTCGCTGACCATCCTCGTGCCGGGCGCGCTGCTCTCCGCGGTCACGCCGATCGTGACCAAGTTGCGTCTCACCAGCCTCGCCGAGACCGGAACGGTTGTCGGCCGGCTGTCCGGCGTCGGCACCGTCGGCGCCATCTTCGGCACCGTTTTCACCGGCTTCGTCCTCGTATCGCGGTTGCCGGTCAGCGGCATCCTGATCGGCCTCGGAACACTGCTGGTGGTCGGCGCGGCGCTGGTCGAGTGGCGAACGCGCGGGTGGAGCGGCATCCCTGCCCTCACACTCGTGGTCGTTGCCGGCGGCCTCGCCACCACGGTCGCGCCCGGTGGCTGCGACACGGAGACCAGGTACCACTGCGCCCGAGTCGTCGCAGACCCCGACCGGGGCAGCGGCCGCACACTCGTTCTGGACGGCTTGCGGCACTCCTACGTCGACGTCGACGACCCGACCTTCCTGGAGTTCGAGTACGTGCGCGCCATCGCGTCGGTGATCGATGCCGCCTTTCCCGAAGGTGAGCCACTCGTTGCCCACCACCTGGGCGGCGGCGGGCTCACCTTTCCCCGTTACCTCGCGGCCACGCGGCCCGGGACGCGCAGCCTTGTGTCCGAGATCGACAGCGGGGTCCTGCGCATCAACCGCGACCAACTAGGTCTGGGATCAGCAGCCGGTATCGACGTACGCGCCGAGGACGGCAGGCTCGGCCTGCGGCGACTGGACGCCGGCAACCGTGACCTCGTCGTCGGCGATGCCTTCGGGGGCGTCAGCGTGCCGTGGCACCTCACTACGGTGGAAGCGATGACCGACATTCGGCGGGTGCTCAACGAGGACGGCCTGTACGTTGCCAACCTCATCGATCACGGTGGTCTGGCCTTCGCACGTGCCGAAGTAGCCACCCTCAGCGAGACCTTCGAGCACGTCGCCCTCGTCGGCGAACCCACCGACATCGGCCTCGACCCGAACGCCACCCCCCAGGGCGGCAATCTGGTGGTGATCGCCTCCGACCGGGCAGTCGACCTACGCGCGACCCAGGAAGCGCTGGACGCCCGGCAAACCGGCTGGAAGATCGCCACCGGTGACGACCTCACCTCCTGGACCGGCGATGCCCAACTGCTCACCGACGACTACGCACCCGTCGACCAGCTCCTCCAGCCCTACAGCCCGCCTCGTCCTCACGAACCTTGAGCAGGCGTGAAACACGGCTGCCTCCGATGCATGAGGCCGCCCTGCCGGGGCTGCTCGGGCTGCTGGAGGAGTTCACGCCCGTCGTCGAGGCGCTGCCGCCGGACGGGGCGCGGGCCGATCTGCGCGGTGCCGAACGGTACTTCGGGCGCGACGCGGTGGAGCTGGCCTCGGTGATCCGCGTCCGGTCCCTCGCGCTGTACGGCGTCGACTGCCTGATCGGTGCGGGGCCGGGGCCGATGCCGGCCCGCATGGCGCTGGCCGACGCTCGGCCCGGGGCGACGGGACCCTCGGCGTACCACTGCGAAACCCGGCTGACCGGGTTGCCCCGCGGGTGACGGAGATCCTTGTGGTCGGCTTGAGGGAGTGCTCAGCCTGGCATCAGGTGGCTACCGTTCCCGGTATGACCGATGACGAGATCAGGCAGGCCGGCGCCGCCGACGTACCGGCGGTCGCGGCCCTGACCGACGCAGCCTTCAGGCACTATGTCGAGCGCATCGGCGTGGTGCCGGTGCCCATGGAGGCGGACCACGCGGCGAACGTGGCCGCCGGCAAGGTGTTCGTCACCGAGGAGCCCGGGACCGGGCGGCTGACCGGCCTCGTCGTGATCGAGGCGCGAGAGGACCATCTGTTCCTCGACGTCATCGCCGTCCACCCCGACGCCCAGGGCAAGGGGGCGGGGCGGCGGCTCCTGGCGTTCGTGGACGCACGCGCGCGTGCGCTGGGTCTGCCCGAGGTCAGGCTCTACACGAACGCGATGATGTGGGAGAACCAGAAGATCTATCCGAAGTACGGCTATCAGGTCGTGAAGGGTCGAGCGGAGGGGCCGTACGACCGCATCCACTACCGCAAGCGGCTGGTCTGACGCGTCTCATGGTCCCTGACGCGTCTCATGGTCCGGTGCCCGGTTCCGGTCAGCTGTCCGGCCACCAGATCCGTGCGATGTCCTTGCGGACCTCCGGGCGTCCCGCAGGGCGCTCGTCGGCCTCCTCGCGGAGCCGGCGGGCTTCCGTCTTCTTCAGGGGCTTCTGCACGGTGATGCGGCGCATGGCTGCCTCCTCGGGTCCACCGGGTTCCCGCGTTCTCACGGAGGTAGACCGTTCCCGGGAGGGTGACTCATCGGTTCCGGTCTGTCAGTGGCGGCTGTCACGATTCGACTGTCAGTGGTGCGTGTCACTATTGGCCGAATGACACCTGACAGCGACCGTGTGAGCAAGGCGTCCGTGGACTGGGACGCGCAGGCGGCCGGCTTCGACGACGAGCCGGACCACGGAATGCGCGACCCGGAGGTGCGCCGGGCATGGGCGGAGCGGCTGCGTGCCTGGCTGCCCGCGCGGGCCGGCGACGTCCTCGACCTCGGCTGCGGCACGGGCAGCCTGTCGCTCCTCGCGGCCGAGCAGGGACACCGCGTGACCGGCGTCGACCTGTCCCCGGCGATGGTCGCGCTCGCGCGGGAGAAACTGGCCGGACGTGACGCGGCGTTCCTCGTCGGCGACGCAGCGGCACCTCCGGTCGGCGAGCAGCGCTTCGACGCCGTGCTGGTACGGCACGTGCTGTGGACGCTGCCCGACCCCGGCCGCGCCCTGCGGCAATGGCGCGGGCTGCTGCGGCCTGGGGGCACCTCCCACGCGTTCAGCAGTGGGGGAGGGCGGCTGGTGCTGGTCGAGGGCGTGTGGGGGACGGTCAGCCCGGTCGGCATACCCGCCGACCTGCTCACCGCCCTCCTCGAACCGCTCGCCCTGCACACGCGCGTGGAGCGGCTGTCCGACGACGCGCTGCTGTGGGGCAAGGACGTGGACGACGAGCGGTACGCGGTGGTCGCGGAGGTGCGGTGACCGGCCGTCAGGCGAGCAGCTCATCGAAGCCGCCGTCGCGGGCCAGCCGCTCCAGCTCGTCCAGGTGTGAGCGATCACGAAATTCCCCAGGTGGAGCGGGTTCCGCGTCACGTAATTCCCCACCCCCGCGGTCACGTAATTCCCCATGGGGAC
>NZ_JACTVI010000013.1:0-58381 GCF_014495685.1 Streptomyces sp. TRM68367
AGCTGAATCATCGCAGGTCGGAAGCACCCTTCCTCCATGAAGTGACTGGCTGTCACTGAAGCTCCTGGTGCCGTGAATTCGTGAGGCTAGTGCCGTCTCCCGCCAGGCAGGAGGGCCCTGGCCGTCTGTCCCGTGAGCCGGGCGAATGTTTCGGTCTGAGGCTTGGGAAGGTCCAGCAGCAGAAGCAGATAGCTGACCAGGGATTCTCCGGACAGGGGTTCGAGACTCCGGGGCAGTGGATGCATGATGGCTCATCCGTCAGGCGCCTGCGCGGGCAGCCGGACCAGCGTCATCGAAGACGGTGTTCCGGGGGGCGTTTCGCCGGCGTGGTCTTCTTGTCGGCGGTCGGCTGGTCGGCCGGGATCACAGGCTCGTCCGGTGCCTGTTCGGCCGGAGCACGATCTCGTCCAGCAGGCTCTCGTCGATCAGTTCCTTCCCGGACTCCATGGCCTCTTGAGCGCCGTCTTCGAGTAGGCGTCCCAGCAGGCCGATGACACCGCCGGTGCGACGAATCAGGTACTCCGGCATGGTGCCGCCGGTGAGCATGCCCGCCTTCGCGTTGAGAAGTCGCAGGTGCTGCTCGACTCCTTCCAGGTGATCGACGAAGGCCTGGATCTGCTTCGGGGTGATGTAGCGGAAACGGTCGATCTCGATGAGCTCGAAGCGGTGCTAGGTCTGGGTGATCTCCAAGCCGTGGATGCGGGTCGACTCCAGCGGAGGCATCTCCCCCTGCCGGGTCTTCTTGTTCCACGTGGCCTCGCGAAGCGGCCCGGTTCCGGAGATGTTGACGCCGGTCAGGATCAGGGTGACGTCCAGGCTCATGAAGGCCCGCATCAGGTCGAGGACGTCCTGGTCGTCGGCCCGGTGCATCCGCAGTCGGCTGATGTCGTCCAGGATTAGCGCTTCGACGCCGTGGTCGTGGAGGGCCGCCATCACGCCGTCCAGATCAGCGAGCTGTCGCGCAAGGGACTGCCCAGGTCAACGCCGAGCTCGTGTTGCCAGAGCAGCCGGACGATGTTCGCCTGGCCAGCAGAAGGCACGCTGGTCGCATCGGCCGGCTCGGAGAACGTCATCACCCGCCCCTGCTGCCCGCCGATAGTGGTGAGCAGCTGGTCGCGCATGCCGAGCAGGTCCCTCGCCGGCCGCCGGCGCGAGGACAGGTGATCAAGGACGCTCCAGACATGTGGGCGCCAGCCTGCGACCACTGAGTACCGCCAGCCGCAGGCGGCCGCCACTTCCCTGGCCGCCGCGAACTTCAGCGCGTCCTCTTCCTTGATCAGCTTCATCGGGCGGACGTCGAGCGGCCACATCCCGCCGCCGAAGTGCCAGGCCTGCCCACCCGCATGCTCGAAGTCCAGCCGGAACGGCTGCGACAGCAGGATTGCATAAACGTGCAGCGATGCGTATAGTCATGCCATCGAGGAGGAGGGTTCATGGCTGTACGTGCGGCAGTGGCCGGAGCGAGCGGATACGCGGGCGGAGAGCTGCTGCGTCTGCTCCTGGCGCACCCCGGGATCGAGATCGGCACCCTGACCGGCAACTCCAACGCGGGACAGCGGCTCGGCGCGCTCCAGCCGCATCTGCTGCCGCTGGCCGACCGGGTGCTCGACCAGACCACCCCCGACGTCCTCGCCGGGCACGACGTCGTCTTCCTCGCCCTGCCGCACGGGCAGTCCGCCGCCGTCGCCGAGCAGCTCGGGCCGGACGTCCTGGTCGTCGACATGGGCGCCGACTTCCGGCTCAAGGACGCCGCCGACTGGGAGAAGTTCTACGGCTCCCCGCACGCCGGCACCTGGCCGTACGGCCTCCCCGAACTGCCGGGCGCCCGCGCTGCGCTGGAGGGGTCCAAGCGCATCGCGGTGCCCGGTTGCTACCCCACCGCCGTCTCGCTCGCCCTCTTCCCGGCCTACGCCGCCGGTCTCGCCGAGCCCGAGGCGGTGATCGTCGCCGCGTCCGGCACGTCCGGCGCGGGCAAGGCGCCCAAGCCGAACCTGCTGGGCAGCGAGGTCATGGGCTCGATGTCGCCGTACGGCGTCGGCGGCGGCCACCGGCACACGCCCGAGATGATCCAGAACCTCGGCGCGGTCGCGGGGGAGCCCGTGCGCGTCTCCTTCACGCCGACCCTCGCGCCGATGCCCCGCGGCATCCTCGCCACGTGCAGCGCCGCCGCGCAGGAGGGCGTCACCGCCGAGTCCGTCCGCGCCGCCTACGACAAGGCCTTCAGCGACGAACCGTTTGTGCACCTGCTCCCCGAGGGGCAGTGGCCGGCCACGGCGTCCGTCTACGGTTCCAACGCCGTTCAGGTGCAGGTCGCGTACGACGAGTCGGCGGGCCGCATCATCGCGATCAGCGCCATCGACAACCTGACCAAGGGCACCGCGGGCGGTGCCGTCCAGTCCATGAACATCGCCCTGGGATTCGACGAGTCCACCGGGCTTTCCACGATCGGTATCGCACCGTGAGCGACGCACGTGCAGCCGCCGGGCTGCAGACGACGACGAAAGCCGCACCTCTGCGCTGCACGGGCGGAGAAGCGAACAAGGAGATGCAGTGAGTGTCACGGCAGCCAAAGGGTTCACGGCGGCGGGCATCGCCGCCGGGATCAAGGAGAACGGCAACCCGGACCTGGCCCTCGTGGTCAACAACGGGCCCCGCCGCGCCGCCGCGGGCGTCTTCACCGCCAACCGCGTCAAGGCCGCGCCGGTCCTGTGGTCCGAGCAGGTGCTGAAGAGCGGTCAGGTCTCCGCCGTCGTCCTCAACTCCGGCGGCGCCAACGCCTGTACGGGTCCGAAGGGCTTCCAGGACACCCACGCCACCGCCGAGAAGACCGCCGAGATGCTCGGACGTGGCGCCATCGAGGTCGCCGTCTGCTCCACCGGCCTCATCGGTGTGCTGCTGCCCATGGACAAGCTGCTCCCCGGTGTCGAGACCGCCGCCGCCCAGCTCTCCGAGCACGGCGGCGAGAAGGCGGCCATCGCCATCAAGACCACCGACACCGTCCACAAGACGTCCGTCGTGACCAAGGGCGGCTGGACCGTCGGCGGCATGGCCAAGGGCGCGGGCATGCTCGCCCCCGGACTCGCCACCATGCTCGTCGTCCTCACCACCGACGCCGACCTCGACGACGAGACCCTCGACCGGGCGCTGCGCGCGGCCACCCGGGTCACCTTCGACCGGGTCGACTCCGACGGCTGCATGTCCACCAACGACACCGTGCTGCTGCTCGCCTCCGGAGCCTGCGAAGTCACCCCGGAGTACGCGGAGTTCGCCGAGGCCGTACGGACCGTCTGCGACGACCTCGGCCAGCAGCTGATCCGCGACGCCGAGGGCGCCGGCAAGGACATCAAGGTCGAGGTGATCAACGCCGCGACCGAGGACGACGCCGTCGAGGTGGGCCGCTCCATCGCCCGCAACAACCTCCTCAAGTGCGCGGTCCACGGCGAGGACCCCAACTGGGGCCGTGTTCTGTCCGCCATCGGCACCACGCAGGCCGCCTTCGAGCCCGACCGGCTGAACGTCGCCATCAACGGCGTCTGGGTCTGCAAGAACGGCGGAGTGGGTGAGGACCGCGAGAAGGTCGATATGCGCTACCGCGAGGTCCACATCGTCGCCGACCTCGCCGCGGGCGACGAGACCGCGACGATCTGGACCAACGACCTGACCGCCGACTACGTCCACGAGAACAGCGCCTATTCCTCATGAGCACTACGCGTAAGCACACCGCGCTCCCCAAGGCGCAGATCCTCATCGAGGCGCTGCCCTGGCTGGTCCGGCACAACGGCAAGACCGTCGTCATCAAGTTCGGCGGCAACGCCATGGTCGACGAGGACCTGAAGCGCGCGTTCGCCCAGGACGTGGTGTTCCTGCACCACGCCGGCCTCAAGCCGGTCGTCGTGCACGGCGGCGGCCCGCAGATCAGCCGGGCGCTCGACAAACACGGCATCGTCAGCGAGTTCAAGGCCGGCCTGCGCGTCACCACCGAGGACGCCATGGACGTCGTACGCATGGTGCTCGCCGGACAGGTGCAGCGCGAGCTGGTCGGGCTGCTCAACCAGCACGGGCCGCTCGCCGTGGGCCTCACCGGCGAGGACGCGCACACCATCACCGCCACCAAGCACCAGCCGCAGATCGACGGAGAACTGGTCGACATCGGGCGGGTGGGCGAGATCACCGACATCGACACGGGCGCGATCGAGGCGCTGCTGGCCGACGGACGGATCCCGGTCGTCTCGTCGATCGCCCGTTCCGAGGACGATCATCATGTCTACAACGTCAATGCTGATACGGCGGCTGCGGCACTCGCTGCTGCGCTGGGCGCCGAAACCCTCATGGTCCTCACGGATGTCGAGGGCCTCTACGAGGACTGGCCGAACAGCGACGAGGTGATCAGCCGCCTCACCGCTTCCCAACTGGAGGAGCTGCTGCCGGACCTGGCATCCGGCATGGTGCCGAAGATGGAGGGCTGCCTGCACGCCGTACGGGGCGGCGTCACCACCGCCCGCGTCATCGACGGCCGGGTCCAGCACTCGATCCTGCTGGAGATCTTCACCGACGAGGGCATCGGCACGATGGTCGTGCCGGACGAACAGGGGGAGTAGTGAGCAACGAGGAACTGACCGCGCGGTGGCAGGGCGCGCTCATGAACAACTACGGCACCCCGCGGCTGCCCCTCGTGCGCGGCGAGGGCGCCAAGCTGTGGGATGCCGACGGCAAGGAGTACCTCGACTTCGTGGGCGGCATCGCGGTCAACGCCCTCGGCCACGCCCACCCGGCGGTCGTGGAGGCGGTCAGCGGGCAGATCGCCTCGCTGGGGCACGTCTCCAACCTGTTCATCGCCGAGCCGCCCGTCGCGCTCGCCGAACGGCTCCTCGAGCGCTTCGGGCGCGACGGCAAGGTGTACTTCTGCAACTCCGGCGCCGAGGCCAACGAGGGCGCCTTCAAGATCGGCCGGCTGACCGGGCGCACCCACATGGTCGCCACCGACGGCGGCTTCCACGGCCGTACGATGGGCGCCCTCGCGCTCACCGGGCAGCCCGGCAAGCAGGAGCCGTTCCGGCCGCTGCCCGGCGACGTCACGCATGTGCCGTACGGCGACGCGCAGGCGCTGGCCGCCGCGGTCACCGAGGAGACGGCGCTGGTGATCATCGAGCCGATCCAGGGCGAGAACGGCGTCGTGGTGCCCCCGGCCGGCTATCTGAAGGCCGCCCGCGCCATCACGGCCAACGCGGGTGCGCTGCTGGTCCTGGACGAGGTGCAGACCGGCGTCGGGCGCACCGGGCACTGGTTCGAGTACCAGGCGCACGAGGGTGTCCTGCCGGATGTCGTCACGCTCGCCAAGGGGCTCGGTGGCGGGCTGCCGCTGGGCGCGACGGTGGCGTTCGGGCGGGCGGCCGAGCTGCTCCAGCCCGGACACCACGGCACGACCTTCGGCGGCAACCCCGTCGCCTGCGCCGCCGGCCTCGCCGTGCTCGACACGATCGCGAACGAGGGGCTGCTGGAGAACGTCAAGCGGCAGGGCGAGAAGCTGCGCGGCGGAATCGAGGCGCTCGACCACCGGCTGATCGGTTCTGTCCGGGGCACGGGGCTCCTGCTGGGTATCGTGCTGACCGAGCCGCTGGCGCCCAAGGTGCAGCAGGCGGCTCAGGACGCCGGATTCCTGGTGAACGTGCCCGCCCCCGATGTCGTACGGCTCATGCCACCGCTGAATCTCGGCGACGGCGCGGTGGACGCGTTCGTCGGCGCGCTGCCCGGCATCCTTGACCAGGCCGCCGAGGCCGACGGGGACGGACGAGCCGGAGAATGAGACGACGATGAGCCAGCCGCAGGATCACGGGCACAACGGGGTCGGCGGGCCTGCCGTGCCGCAGACCCGCACCGCGCGCCACCGCCGGATCGTGGACATCCTCAACCGAGAACCTGTGCGGTCGCAGAGCCAGTTGGCGAAGCTGCTCGCGGATGACGGGCTGAGTGTCACGCAGGCCACGCTTTCCCGGGACCTGGACGAGCTGAACGCGGTGAAGATCCGCAACGCCGACGGTGATTTGATCTACGCGGTGCCGAGTGAGGGTGGGTTCCGTACGCCTCGCGCTCCTCTGGGTGGGTCCGCGAAGGAGGAGCGGATGCGGCGGCTGTCTCAGGAGTTGCTGATCTCTGCGGAGGCTTCGGCGAATCTGGTGGTGTTGCGGACGCCGCCGGGTGCTGCGCAGTTCTTGGCCTCGGCGATTGATCAGGCCGAGCTGCACGACATTCTGGGGACGATCGCCGGTGACGACACGTTGCTGTTGATCAGTCGGCAGCCGGATGGGGGACAGGCGCTGGCCGAGCATTTGCTGCGGTTGGCTCAGAACGGCCACTGAGTGGGGCGATGAGTGTGGTGTGCCGGGTGCGGGTTGTGTGGGGTTGATCGCGCAGTTCCCCGCGCCCCTTAGGTCGGACCAGTCACCCGAGTCGAGAAGCCAGGTCTCCCGTGCATCTCACCTCGTCGCCTGCTGTGATGAGCAGGGCTTCTACGTCCGGCAGGGACTCCAGCCATGCCAGGCCCTCTCGGGCGCCCATGGCGAAGGCTGCCGTGGCCCAGCAGTCGGCCCAGGTGAGGCGGGGGGCCACTACCGTTACGGCGACCAGGTCGGTGACCGCCGAGCGGCCGGTGCGGGGGTCGACTATGTGCGCGCCCCGTTCAGCCGTGCCGGACGTGGCCACGGCCAGTTCGTCGGTGCCGGCCGCCGAGACCACCGCGGCGAGGCCGCCTGGGCGCAGCGGGTCGCAGACGCCCACGCGCCAGGGGCGCCCGGGGCCGGGGGTGCCCAGGAGCTGGACGTCGCCGCCGCCGTTGACGCTCACGCCGGTCGCGCCGGACGCCGCGAGGAGGCGGGCCGCGCGTTCCACGGCCCAGCCCTTGACGATGCCGGTCGGGTCGAGGCGGCCCTCGTACGTCGTGCTGAACCAGCCGTCGCTCACCCGCTCCGCTTCGGCTGCCAGCTCCAGTACCTCCGCGACCTCGGCGTCGCACTCCTCGACGGTCAGCTCACCGCGCGCCAGCCGGGAGATCTGGCTGTCGTCGCGGTAGGTGCTGAACACCTCGTCGACCCGGTGCAGCCCGGCGATCGCCTGGTCGAGCGCCGCCCGGACGGCACCGGGTTCCCCGCCGCGGACGTCGACGGAGAAGACGGTCCCCATCGCCTCCTCCGCATGACGTACCGCGGCGGGAGCCTGTGCGGAGTCGGCCACCGTGTCAGCCACCGGCCTGGTCCAGGGCCGACTGCAGGGACTCCTTGTACCCGTTGCTCGTGTACGTCGCCCCGGACACCGCGTCGATGTCCGCGCTGCCGGTCGCCACCGCCGCCTGGTTGAGGCGGGGGACGGCCAGTTCGGTCTTCTGGGTGCTGGTGCCGCCCTGGGGGGCCCGCACCGTCTCCGCCTTGGTGACCTTGCCGCCGCTGACGGTGATGCGGACCTGGACGGGGCCGTACTGGGTCTGCGCGACGCTGCCGGTGACGGTGCGCGCCTGGGCACTGCCGCCGCCCGCGCCCTGTCCGGAGCCGCCCGCGGCCTTCATCTTGTCCAGGGCCGACTGCATGGACTGCTTGTAGCCGCTGCTGGTGTAGGTGGCCCCGGACACCGCGTCGATGTCGGCGCTGCCGGTGGCCATGGCGGCCTGGTTGAGGCGGGGGATGGCGAGCTCGGTCTTCTGGGTGCTGGTGCCGCCCTGGGGGGCCTGCACCGCCTCCGCCTTGGTGATCTTGCCGCCGTTCATGGTCAGGCGGACCTGGACCGGACCGTACTGGGTCTGGGCCGCGTCGCCGGTGACCGTGCCGCTGCCGGCGGCCTGGGCGCCGCCCTGCGGCTGCTCCGCCGCAACGGGCGGGGCGGCACCGCCTGCCGCCGAGGCGCCGCCCGGGTCGGAGGCGGGCTTCAGCGACAGCAGCAGCACGATCCCGGACACGGTGGCGGCGCTGGCGAGCACGACGCGCCGGACGGGGTGACTCTTCCTCATGACTTTCCTCAAGCTCCTGATGTCCCGTCGCTCACATCTCGAACGACTCGTGATGGATCCGGCGGGCGGGCACACCCGCCCCGCGCAGTGCCTCGTACACCGACTGCGCGAAGCCGGGCGGACCGCACATGAACACGTCGTGCCGATCGACATCCGGGATCTTCCGGCGCAGGCTCTCCGCCGAGATGTCGGGGCGTTCGCCCTCGGGGCTGTTCACCGCGTACATCAGCCGGGCGCCCCGCTCGTCGGCGATCTTGGCGAGTTCGTCCCACAGAGCCAGGTCCTGGGTGCTGTTGGCCCGGTAGAGCAGGGTGATGTCACCGGATGCGCCGGGCAGCGTCTCGAACAGGGCCCGCATCGGGGTGATCCCGACGCCGCCCGCGACCAGCAGCACCTTGCCGCGGCTGCGCCTGGACGCGGTCAGGGCACCGTACGGCCCCTCGGCCCACACGCGCGTGCCGGGCGTCAGCTCGCGCAGCCGGGAGCTGTGGTCGCCGATCGCCTTGACCGTGATCCGCAGCATGCCGGGGCGGGGCGCCGCCGACAGCGAGTACGGGTGGGAGCTGAACCGCATGCCCGGCGCCAGGAACCGCCACCGGAAGAACTGCCCGGCCTCGGCGCCCATGCGGTGCAGCTTGCGCCCGCCGATGAGCACCGACACGATCCCAGGCGTCTCCTCGATCACCGCCTCGACCCGCATGCGGTGCCGCAGGTTCAGCCGGATCGGGGTCAGGATCCGGTACCAGACCACCAGCGCGGTCACCGCTCCGTACAGCACGTACCAGAACGTCTTGGCGGTGGGCTGCACGGCGAACTCGTTGCCGGTGGTGATCTGGTGCCAGAACGTCAGGAACACCGACGCGTACGTGAGCAGGTGCACGTGGTACCAGGTGTCGTACCCGATGCGGCGGCGGACGCCGCCGATCGACATGAGCCCGATGAGGAACAGCAGGCCGGTGCCGATGGCGGCCTTGCCCATGTCCGGCAGCGTGTTGATGGACTCGATCGTCTGCTGGACGACGCCGCCGAGGGTCTTGCCGGCCTGCAGGGCGTAGCCCCACATGATGAGGAAGACGTGGGCGATGACCAGGCAGAGCGTGTACCGGCCGGACATGGCGTGCCAGCGGGCGACCCGGTCGGAGCCCACCCGGCGTTCCAGGGCGGGCACGCGGGCCATCTGCAGCACCACGAGCGCCATCAGATAGCCGGCGAGCAGCCCGGTGATCCGGCCCGCGGCCAGGATCCTGCTCGTGTTGTCCGCGAGGGACGGCGTGTTGTCCCACCACAACCACAGCACGCCCACCGCGCCCGCCCCGACGGCGAGCAGCAACGGAACAGCAGGGGAGCGGCGCGGACGTATCCGGCGCATCGTCTGACGACGGGCGGCACGGCCGCCCGCGAGCGTGGTCGTCACGGTTCCTCCGTGGGGACAGGACCCTTGGCCCGACGGGACCCTTGGGCCCTCAGATACGTGCGGAGACGTGAGAGTGTTCAGCGCCGGATGAGTCGACCCCCTCAGGGTCCCGGGGCCGTATCAATGTGCGGTTCCACCGCGTGGGCGCGACCAGCCACAGACGACAGTCAGCCGCGCACCAACCCACACCCCTACGGTGAACAGGCGGACGTCACCGACCCGGAGTTGGAGGCAACGGCAACGGCAACCCCGGCAGCCCGTCCAGGCTCGTGGCAACGTGATCCTTCTTCGCGAAGTACGCACTCAGCGACTCGTCGTCCTCGCGCGCGAACCGCTTCCCGTGCAGGTCGCGATCCTCCTCGTACGCCATGAACGGCACCCCGTACCCACAGGTGTCCCGAATGAGCTCGGCCGTCAAGACGATGATCGCCCGCAGCCCGTGCGGCGCCGGATCGATGCCCGGGAACCGGGACAGCAGCTCCCCGAACCGCGGATCGTCCCGGAACACCGGCTCCCCGCGCCCATGTACCCGCACGATGTTCGGCGGGCCCTGAAACGCACACCACATCAGCGTGATCCGCCCGTTCTCCCGCAGATGCGCGACCGTCTCGGCATTGGACCCGGCGAAGTCGAGATACGCCACCGTCAGTTCGTCGAGCACGGCGAAGGAACCCTTGAGTCCCTTGGGTGAGAGATTGACCGTGCCGTCCGCGGAGAGGGGAGCGGTGGCGGTGAAGAAGACCGGCTGGGACTCGATGAAGCCGCGGAGTCTGCCGTCGATGCGCTCGTAAGTCTTTCCCATGTCTAACGATTATGAGCGCAAGTCTTTCGGCTGTCTAAGGAATACTGCCCTCCGGTCGTGGACCCACACAGGTCCACGACCGAGGGGCGCCGGCTTCCGTGGCTACCCCGGCCGACGCTCTCACGGGGCGGCCACAGCGCCTGTCACGTCACTTGGTGAGCGTGCAGGCGGCCAGGGAGTCCAGGCCGGAGGGCCGCTCGGCGGTGCGGCCGATCGACGTGGCGATGCGGTTGAGGGCCGCGACGCGCTTGTCCTCCAGCGGGCCGAGGATGGCGTTCTGCACGAAGTTGGGCCCGCCCTGACCGACGGTGTCGACGAGGCGCTGGTTGGCCTCCTGGACCTGGGTGTCGAGCTGGGCGAGGTTGCGGTCGACCTCGGCCTGCGCGGACGCCGGCACCTCGGGCAGCTGGGAGGCGACGTCGGGGCAGCTGATCGTGCCGGCGCCACCGGCCTGGCCCGCGCCCTCCCCGGCGCCCTCCTCCGCTCCGGCCCCGGCGCCCGCACCGGCCTCACCGCCGCCCGCCTCGGCGCCGGCGTCACCACCGGCACCGGCCTCGCCGCCCGCACCTGCACCGGCCTCGCCGCCCGCACCGGCCTCACCGCCGGCCTCCTCGCCGGCGCCCCCGCCGTCGGCCTCGAGCGTGCACGGCGCGGCCGCTTCGAGCCCCTCCGGCTTCTCGGCGGCCCGCCCGATGGCCGTCTCGATGCGGTTGAGGGCGGCGACGCGCTTGTCCTCCAGCGGGCCGAGGATGGCGTTCTGGACGAAGTTGGGCCCGCCCTGGCCGACGGTGTCGACGAGGCGCTGGTTGGCCTCGTCGATCTGCGTCTGGAGCTGGGCGAGGTTGCGGTCGACCTCGGCCTGCGCGGACGCCGGGATCTCCGGCAGCTGGGCGGTGACGTCCGGGCACGAGATGGTGCCGGGGCCCGCCAGTGTCCGGGCGTTCGCGCCGCCGCTCTTCGAAGACTGGGCCGGCTCCCCGGCGAGGGCGAAGCCGGCGATCACCGTGCCGGACAGCGCCACCGCCGCAGCGCCGCCGATGAGCGTGACGCGGCGCTTGTGGTACTTCGGAAGAGCCCTGGACATGCGGATGCCTCACAAGGGGTCGGGGATGTCTTCGGTTGACAAACGCGGCGCCTGCGTTCGGCGAGAGGTACGAGAGAGCGATTTCTCGCGTTCAACCGATCATGAAATTGCCGTGGGCATGGCCGAAACCCCGTGCCTCACCCACCCCGATTGACGAATCATACGGACTACTGCATACTCATGCAGGTCAGTGAATGCAGTGTGAGGAGAAACCCGTGACCGAGCGCGTCGTACTCGCCTACTCGGGCGGTCTGGACACCTCCGTCGCCATCGGCTGGATCGCCGAGGAGACGGGCGCCGAGGTCATCGCCGTCGCGGTGGACGTCGGCCAGGGCGGCGAGGACCTGGACGTCATCCGCAAGCGCGCCCTCGCCTGCGGTGCCGTCGAGGCCGAGGTCGCGGACGCCAGGGACGAGTTCGCCGAGGAGTACTGCCTTCCGGCGATCAAGGCCAACGCCCTCTACATGGACCGATATCCGCTGGTCTCGGCGCTCTCCCGGCCCACGATCGTCAAGCACCTCGTCGCCGCAGCCGAGAAGCACGGCGCCACCACGGTCGCCCACGGCTGCACCGGCAAGGGCAACGACCAGGTCCGCTTCGAGGCCGGCATCGTCGCCCTCGCCCCCGGCCTGAAGTGCATCGCCCCGGTCCGCGACTACGCCATGACCCGCGACAAGGCCATCGCCTTCTGCGAGGACAAGGGCCTGCCGATCGCGACCACCAAGAAGTCCCCGTACTCCATCGACCAGAACGTCTTCGGCCGCGCCATCGAGACCGGCTTCCTCGAGGACATCTGGAACGCCCCGATCGAGGACATCTACGAGTACACCCAGAACCCGGCCGTCCAGCGTGACCCCGACGAGGTGATCATCACCTTCAAGGCGGGCGTCCCGGTCGCGATCGACGGCAGGCCCGTCACCGTCCTGCAGGCCATCCAGCAGCTCAACGAGCGCGCGGGCGCCCAGGGCGTCGGCCGGATCGACATGGTCGAGGACCGGCTCGTCGGCATCAAGTCCCGTGAGGTGTACGAGGCTCCGGGCGCCATCGCCCTGATCACCGCCCACCAGGAGCTGGAGAACGTCACCGTCGAGCGCGAACTCGCCCGCTACAAGCGTCAGGTCGAGCAGCGCTGGAGCGAACTCGTCTACGACGGCCTGTGGTTCTCCCCGCTCAAGCGCGCCCTGGACGGCTTCGTCGACGAGGCCGGCCAGCACGTCTCCGGCGACGTCCGGATGACCCTGCACGGCGGCCGCGCGGTCGTCACCGGCCGCCGGTCCGAGCAGTCGCTGTACGACTTCAACCTCGCGACCTACGACACGGGCGACACGTTCGACCAGTCCGCCGCCAGGGGCTTCATCGACATCTACAGCATGTCGTCGAAGATCGCCGCGCAGCGTCAGTCGCGGGCGTAGCCCGACGGGACCTCGCCCAACCGATAGCGTGAGCACCGCCTCCCCGTCCGTACGCGGTGGGGAGGCGGTGGCCGGGGGTCTGGGGGCATCCCCCAGATAACACAGTCAGACTCTCCCGAGGAGCACAGGCAAGTGAGCAGCAACAGCGGTGACGTACGGCTCTGGGGCGGCCGTTTCGCCGACGGTCCCGCCGAGGCCCTGGCCAAGCTGTCCGCGTCCGTCCACTTCGACTGGCGGCTCGCGCCGTACGACATCGCCGGTTCGCGTGCCCACGCGCGCGTGCTGCACAAGGCCGGACTGCTCACCGACGACGAGCTGACCCGGATGATCGCCGGGCTCGACCGGCTCGAAGCGGATGTCGCCGACGGCTCCTTCGTGGGCACCATCGCCGACGAGGACGTGCACACCGCCCTGGAGCGCGGCCTGCTGGAGCGGCTCGGCCCCGACCTCGGCGGCAAGCTGCGCGCGGGACGCTCGCGCAACGACCAGGTCGCGACCCTCTTCCGCATGTACCTGCGCGACCACGCCCGCACCATCGGCGGCCTGATCGCCGACCTCCAGGACGCGCTGATCGGCCTCGCCGAGGCCCACCCGGACGTGGCGATGCCCGGCCGCACACATCTCCAGCACGCCCAGCCGGTGCTCTTCGCCCACCACGTGCTCGCCCACGTCCAGGCCCTGTCCCGGGACGCGGAGCGGCTGCGCCAGTGGGACGAGCGGACGGCCGTGTCGCCGTACGGCTCGGGCGCGCTGGCCGGTTCGTCGCTGGGTCTGGACCCCGAGGCGGTGGCCGGGGACCTGGGCTTCGAGCACGGCAGCTCGGGCAACTCCATCGACGGCACGGCCTCCCGCGACTTCGTCGCCGAGTTCGCCTTCGTCACCGCGATGATCGGCGTGAACGTCTCCCGGATCGCCGAGGAGATCATCATCTGGAACACGAAGGAGTTCTCCTTCGTGACCCTGCACGACGCGTTCTCGACGGGCTCGTCGATCATGCCGCAGAAGAAGAACCCGGACATCGCCGAGCTGGCGCGCGGCAAGTCGGGCCGGCTGATCGGCAACCTGACCGGCCTGATGGCGACGCTCAAGGCGCTGCCCCTCGCCTACAACCGTGACCTCCAGGAGGACAAGGAGCCGGTCTTTGACTCCATCGACCAGCTGGAGGTCCTGCTGCCGGCCTTCACCGGGATGATGGCCACGCTCAGCGTCCACCGCGAGCGCATGGCGGAGCTGGCCCCGGCCGGGTTCTCGCTCGCCACCGACATCGCCGAGTGGCTGGTCAAGCAGGGAGTGCCGTTCCGGGTCGCGCACGAGGTGGCCGGTGAGTGCGTGAAGGTCGCCGAGGCCAAGGGCAAGGAACTGGACGAGCTGACCGACGAGCAGTTCGCGAAGATCTCCGCGCACCTGACCCCCGAGGTGCGGACGGTCTTGAACGTGCCGGGCGCCCTCGCCTCCCGCAACGGCCGCGGCGGTACGGCGCCCAGCGCGGTCGCCGTACAGCTCGCGGAGGTCAAGGCGGACGTGGCGACCCAGCACGAGTGGGCTACTGCCAAGCAGCGGTAAGCGGCTTGAGAACGCCGGTTCAGTCTGTTTCAGCCCGTCCCGAGTTCGAGGACGAGGCCGTTCAGGCCGAAGGGGTCTGGGGGCGCAGCCCGGCGGGGGTCCGGGGCGGCGCCCCGGGATGGGACGGGTAAGGGCGGGGGCGAGGACCTGCGCGTGCGGCGGGCGTGTCACGGGTTACGTTGGTCGGGAGCCGTACCGGAGCCGACCGATCGGAGCCCGCGATGCCCTTCGCCCGTCTCGCCTCGGCGACGACGCCCACGTGCCACATCGGCCTGGGCCTCGCCGCCCTCGGACGCCCCGGCTACATCAACCTCGGACGGGACGAGGATCTCCCGGCCGACCGCAGCGTCGACGCCCTGCGCACCCGCACCCACGAAGTCCTCGACGCCGCCTACGCCCAGGGCGTCCGCTACTTCGACGCCGCCCGCTCCTACGGCCGCTCGGAGGAGTTCCTCGCCGACTGGCTGAAGCCCCGCCCCGAGATCGACGACATCGTCGTCGGCAGCAAATGGGGCTACACCTACACCGCCGACTGGTCCACCGACGCCGAACAGCACGAGGTAAAGGACCACAGCCTCGCCGCATACGAGCGGCAGCGCGCCGAGACCGACGCCCTGCTCGGCGACCGGCTCGATCTCTACCAGATCCACTCGGTGACCCCGGACAGCCCGGCCCTCACGGACAAGGACCTCCACGGCAGGCTGGCGGAAGCGGCCGCGGCGGGAGTGACCCTCGGCTTCTCCACCAGCGGCCCCGCCCAGGCCGACGCCATCCGGGCCGCGCTCGCCGTGACCGTCGACGGCGAGCCCCTCTTCCGTACCGTGCAGTCGACGTACAACGCGCTGGAGATCTCCGCCGGCCCCGCGCTCGCCGAGGCGCACGACGCCGGGCTCACGGTGATCGTCAAGGAGGGCATGGCCAACGGCCGGCTCGCGGAGCCGCACGCGCCGGACGCCCTCAAGGCCGTCGCCGAGGAGACCGGCCTCGGCTGCGACGCCGTCGCCCTCGCCCTGATCCTGCGGCAGCCCTGGGCCGGCGTCGTCCTCTCCGGCGCCGCGACCGTCACCCAGCTCGCCTCCAACCTCCACGCGGCGGTCGTCGACCTCTCCGACGACCACCTCGACCGGCTCGCCACGCTGACCGAGGAACCGCACGCGTACTGGGAGCGGCGCGGGCAGCTGCCCTGGCACTGAACACGCGGAACACCTACCGAGTGCCTCACCCTGCACCGCCGCCTCGTCACCGGCCTGACCGTCATCGGCGACCACGACGCCCTGCGCCGCGCCGTCGGCAATCTGCTCTCCAACGCCGTACGGCTCGCCCCGGTCGGCACCCGCATCACCGTCCGAACGGCAGGGACGGCTCCTGGCCGTGGACGGCCATGCGGGGCGAGGGACCCGGCATCCTGGACGACGACCAGGCCCGGGTCTTCGGCCGGTTCTGGCGGGCCAGGGCGCAGGGCGGCGGCCGCGACCGGCACGCCGGGCTCGGTCTCGCCATCGTCCGGCAGATCGTGGAGTCGCACGGCGGACAGGTCCGGCTGTTCTCCCGGGTGGGGGAGGGCTCGACGTTGGTTCCCTGCGCCCGGCGACGAACACACCAACGGCGGGCCGCCCGAAGAGCAACCCGCCGTATGAATGGCCGTTCGAGAGGGCCTACGCGGCCTTCTTCGCCTTCGTGGCGTACATGTCCACGTACTCCTGCCCGGACAGCCGCATGACCTCGGTCATCACCGAGTCCGTCACGGCCCGCAGCACATAGCGGTCGCGGTCCATGCCCTCGTACCGGGAGAACTCCATCGCCTCGCCGAAGCGGACCGTGACCCGCCCGGGCCGCGGGATGCCCCGGCCGCCCGGCTGGAGCTTGTCCGTGCCGATCATCGCGAACGGAACGACGGGCGCGCCGGTCATCAGGGTGAGCCGGGCGATGCCGGTGCGGCCGCGGTACAGGCGGCCGTCGGGGGAGCGGGTGCCCTCCGGGTAGATGCCGAACATCTTGCCCTCCTCCAGCACCCGGCGCCCGGTCATCAGCGCCGCCACCCCGCCGTTCGCGCCGTCCCGGTCCACCGGGATCATGCCGACGCCGGTGAAGAACCAGGCCATCAGCCGCCCCTTGAGGCCCTTGCCGGTGACGTACTCGTCCTTGCCGATGAAGAACACCTGCCGCCTGGTCACCAGCGGCAGCACGATGGAGTCGATGAAGGTCAGGTGGTTGCCGGCCAGGATCACCGGACCGTCGCCCGGGATGTGCTCCGCGCCCTCCACCTGAGGGCGGAACATCAGGCGCATGACCGGTCCGAGCACTGCCTTGATGAGCGCGAAGCGGGACAACGGGCCCTCCGGTGTCGACGGGTGCGGGTATAAGTCTGTGCAGGTGAGGACATTACTCGCGCCCTGGGGGGTCTCGCACATCGGGTCACCGAGGTCTTACGTACTGTTGACGCGGGTTTACCTGCGGTGGCGCCGTGCCAGCCGCGGTTAACGTGCCCGCCATGATGTGACGGACGTTGCGTCCGGGGCATGCCGGACGACTTCCCAGGAAACCCGCCCCGAATCCGACGGACCGTCACCTCACCGTCCCCGTACGACATCCGGCGTCACCCGGGTGTTCCGCGAGAGGTCTCCCGTCCGTCATGGACGCGCCCGTACGATCGGCGCGCACCAACGACGGAACGGCAGGAGGGGCTCATGGGCACGCAGGAGTCGAACGAGCAGGCGGGCGGCGGCACCGGACGGCGGGCACTGCTCGGCGCGGCCGTGCTCGGCGCGGGCGGAGCGGTGCTCGGGCTGAGCGGCACGGCGAGAGCCGCCGGTGCCCGGCACGGGGGCGGCGGGCTGAAGAGCCTGCCCGTGCCGACGGTCATCGGGCACCGCGGGGCCAGCGGCTACCGCCCGGAGCACACCTTCGGCTCGTACGAGCTGGCCCTGGACATGGGTGCCGACATCGTCGAGGCCGGGGACCTCGTGCCCACCAAGGACGGCCACCTCGTCTGCCGTCACGAGCCCGAGATCGGCCAGACGACCGATGTCGCCGACCACCCCGAGTTCGCCGACCGCAAGCGCACCAAAGTCCTCGACGGCGTGTCCACCACGGGCTGGTTCACCGAGGACTTCACGCTCGCCGAGCTGAAGACGCTGCGCGCGGTCGAGCGCATCCCGGCCAACCGGCCGCACAACACGCTCTACAACGGCCGCTGGGAGATCCCCGCCTTCGAAGAGGTCCTGAAGTGGCAGGACGAGCAGACCCGCAAGCGCGGCAGGCAGGTGTGGATCTACCCCGAGACCAAGCACCCCACCTACTTCCGCAAGCTGGGCCTCGGCCTGGAGGAGCGGGTCGCCAAGCTGCTGCGCAAGTACGGCAAGGACAAGCGGACCTCGCCGGTCATCCTGCAGTCCTTCGAGCCGACCAGCATCCAGCGCCTGAACACCCTCGTCGACAACCCCCTCGCGGTGCTGCTGTCCGCCGCGGGCGACCGCCCCTGGGACTTCGTCGAGTCGGGCGACCCGCGCACGGTCGCCGACCTGATCACACCCAGGGGCCTCAGGGAGATCGCCGGCTACGCGCAGGGCATCGGCCCGACCCTCGACCTGATCGTCCCGCGCGACTCGGGCGGCAGGCTCACCGAGCCGACCACGCTCGTCCGCGACGCGCACAAGGTGGGCCTGGTCCTGCACCCCTGGACCATGCGCAACGAGAACCCCTTCCTGCCCGCGGACTTCCGCAAGGGCACCGACGCGGACGCCTACGGCGACGTCTTCGGCGCCTTCAAGACGTACTTCGCCACCGGCATCGACGGCGTCTTCACCGACAACCCGGACACCGGCCTGCTGGCCCGAGAGGACTTCCTCAACAGCTGAGGTCAATGACCGAGGTCAATGACCGAGGTCAATGACTGACGTCAACCACTGACGTCAACCGCTGAGCCACCGGCCCCGGATGGGGTGACCTTCGGCCGCCCGGGCAACCACCGCCCGGGCGGCCGCGTCGTTGTGCATATGACGCACGACCTGGTCACTGCCTTGCGCCCGTTGCTCACCGCCGAGGCCTCGGCCGAGGCATATGCCGCCGGAACCGAGCCGGGCGACCTGGAACAGGCCGTCTGGCTCCGCCTCCTGGAACGCCTCGACGCCCAGGACCCGCCGCGCGACCCCGAGGGCTGGCTGCGCCGCGCCGTCCGCACCGAGGCCCGCCGCACCCGCCGTACCGCCCGTCTGGAAAGGCCGTACGACATCGAGCCCGCCGACGATGCCGACCGCGACCCGGAACACCTCGCCCTGGCCGCCGCCCGCCGCCGTGCCCTGCGCGCGGCAGTGCGCCGCCTCCCCGGCCGCTGCCCCCGGCTGATGGAGGCGCTGCTCTCCGAACAGGACCTGACATACAGGGAAATCGCAGGGGAGTTGGGTATGTCACAGGGCAGTCTCGGCCCGGAACGTTCCAGATGCCTGGGATGTCTGCGTCGATTGCTCACACTGGAGGTTGCGGGTCGCTGAGGACGGGGATAGGAGTGAGGGACGACAGGTGATCAGGTGAGCGGGAGGCGTGCGCACATGGGCATGAGCGTGACCATCTCTGCGGCGGCCGAGCAGGACGCGGAGCAGATCTTCAAGCTGCAGTACCTGTGCTTCCAGAGCGAGGCGGCACTGTACGGCAACTACCGCATAGACCCGCTGGTGCAGAGCCTGGACTCGGTCCGTGCGGAAGTGGTGAACGACTGTGTCTTCGTGGCCCGCCTCGGCGACGAGGTCGTCGGCTCCGTCCGCGGCCGGATCACGGACGACGGCGCCGCCTCCATCGGCAAGCTCTGCGTCCACCCCCGCCTCCAGGGCCACGGCATCGGCGCGAGGCTGCTCCGCGCGGCCGAGTCCGCCCTGGCCGAGGAACGCGGCGCCAAGAAGTTCCGCCTCCACACCGGCCACCGCAGCGAGGGCAGCCTGCGCCTGTACCGCAAGGTGGGCTACGAAACGGTAGGCACCGCAGAGGGCTCGGACGGTGTACCCATGATTGTCCTGGAAAAGCTCGCCGGGACATACGCAGCTACGGCGTGAGGGCCAACCTCAGGGGCGCGGGGCTGTATCGATATGCGGCTCCGCCGCGTGGGCGCGACAAGCCACAACGAATCCGCAGCCGCCTGACAAACCTCAGGCGGCATCCCCCTGCCGCGCCCGCGACTTGCGCAGCCAGTAAATCGCCGAAAGCGGCAACAACACGGGAATGAACAGGTACCCCATCCCGTAGTCCGACCACACAGTCGCATCAGGAAACGCAGACGGCTCGGCCAGCGTCCACGTACCGACCGTCAACACCCCCGCCAACTCGGCGACACAGCACACCAACGCCGCCTTCCGCGCCGTCTCCCCACCCCGCACCAGCGAGTACGTGATGAACCCGTACACCACCCCCGCAACCGCGGACAGCGAATAAGCCAGCGGCGCCTTGTCGAACTCGGTCGCGATCTGGAACACAGACCGCGACACGGCCCCGACGACCATCACGCCGTACAGCCACACCAGCAGCATCCCGGGCCCACTGATCAGCCGTGACCTGGCCGCCACCTCAGCCTCCCCAGATGTCATAGAGCCGCACCTCCAATACGGCCAGCACCACCCCGCCGGCGGCGACCGTCACCGACCCCCACCGCGTCCGCTCGGCCAGCGACATGAACCCGGCCGCCGGCACACACGCGAACGCGCCCAGCAGATACGCCACGAAGATCGTCGTCCCCTGCACCGGCTTCTCGCCCCGCGCCAACTGCACGATCCCGATCACCAACTGCACCAGCGCCAGTACCGACACCACGGCCATCCCGATGAAGTGCCAGTCCTTCGTCGGCTGATCACGGTACGCCGCCCAGCCGCACCAGGCGGCGAGCAGCAGCGCGGCGACGCCGGTCGCCAGCGTCAGGGCATCAACCATGGCAGTGACCTTATTACGGCCGAGATGGCCCGACGCGGCCGACCCCGCCGTGCCCCGTAGGGTCGAGGGCATGAAGATCCACGCGCAGGCCCTCCTGTTCGACAACGACGGCACCCTCGTCTCCTCCCTGGACTCCGTACACCGCTGCTGGACACGGTGGGCCGCGGAGCACGGCATTACCGCCGAGGAGTTCGCCCGCGTCGAACTGCACGGGCGGCCGGCCGCCGAGATAGCCGCCGACCTGCTGCCCGCCGACGTCGTACCGCGGGCCGTCGCGCGGATCGAGACGCTGGAGGTGGAGGACGTACCCAACGGGGGCGTGCACCTGCTGCCCGGCACGAAGGACTTGCTCGACGCGCTGCCCGCCGACCGCTGGGCCGTCGTCACCTCCGCCAGCCGGCGCCTGGCCGAGGCCCGCCTCGACGCCGTCGGCATCCTGCCCAAGACCCTCGTCGCCGCCGACGACGTCACGCGCGGCAAGCCCGACCCCGAGCCGTACCTGCTCGCCGCCCGCGCCCTGGGCGTCGACCCGGCCCACTGTGTCGTCTTCGAGGACGCCCCCGCGGGGCTCGCGGCCGGCCGCGCCGCCGGGATGACCACCGTGGCATTGACCACAACCCACCGGGCCGACGAGCTCGACGCCGATCTGGTCGTGGCCGACCTGTCGGCCCTGTCCGCACTGGTCACGGACGCGGGAGTGGAGATCTTCGTCCGCGGCTGACCCCGCCCGCACCGCTGTCCACGGCTGTCCAGCATGCGGACAGCGGCGCTTTGGCAGGACCGTACGCATGTTTTACTGATCGTATGACCACGACGAGCGACCGCATCCCTGCGACCGAGGCGACCATGGCGCCCGGTGCTCGTTGTCTGTGCCGAATGTGCGCCTTCTAGAGGCCCCCGCGCCACGCCTGAGCCTCGCGCCCCGAAGCGAGGCGCTGTGGCACGTCCGTACGCCGCGCGCCGTACCTGACGTCCGAAGCCACTGCCCGCACATGTTCTTCCCGCACCCGTGCCGGGGCACATCCACGCCCGCACCCTCGATCGTGACGGAAACCCACGTGATCACCACTTCGGGCCTGACGAAAATCTACCGGGCTCACCGCTCCCGCGGCCGCGAGGTCACCGCCCTCGACGGCGTCGACCTGCACGTCCGCGAAGGCGAGGTGTACGGCGTCACAGGCCAGTCCGGCGCCGGCAAGTCCTCGCTCATCCGCTGCATCAACCTCCTGGAACGCCCCACTTCCGGCACCGTGACCGTCGACGGACAGGACCTCACCGCCCTGGCCGGCCGCGGCCCGCGCGCCGGCCGGGAACTGCGCCGGGCGCGCGGCCGTATCGGCATGGTGTTCCAGCACTTCAACCTGCTGTCCTCGCGGACCGTGCAGGACAACGTCGAACTGCCGCTGGAGATCCTCGGGAAGTCCGGCAAGGAGCGCTCCCGCAAGGCGCTCGAACTGCTCGACCTGGTGGGGCTGGCGGACAAGGCCAAGGCCTGTCCCGCGCAGCTCTCCGGCGGCCAGAAGCAGCGCGTCGGCATCGCCCGCGCGCTGGCCGGCGACCCCAAGGTGCTGCTGTCCGACGAGGCCACCAGCGCCCTCGACCCGGAGACCACCCGCTCGATCCTCCAACTCCTGCGCGACCTCAACCGCCGGCTGGGACTCACGGTCCTGCTCATCACCCACGAGATGGACGTCGTGAAGTCGATCTGCGACTCGGCCGCCCTCATGGACGAGGGCCGCATCGTCGAGTCCGGCACGGTCAGCGAACTCCTCGCGACCCCGGGCTCCGAACTGGCCGCCGCGCTGCTCCCGGTCGGCGGCGAGGCCTCCGGCGACGACCGCACCGTCCTCGACGTCACCTTCCAGGGCGAGAGCGCGACCCAGCCGGTCATCTCCCAGCTGGCGCGCACCTACAACATCGACATATCGATCCTCGGCGCCGCCCTCGACACCGTCGGCGGCCTCCAGATCGGCCGCATGCGTCTCGAACTGCCCGGCCGCTACGAGGACAACGTCGTACCGGTCGGCTTCCTGCGCGAACAGGGGCTGCACATCGACGTCGTCGACGGGGAACGCCCCGCGCTGGTCAAGGAGGGCGTCAGGTGACCTGGACTGGTCCACCCTGATCGCCGTCCTCGCCGTCCTCGCCGTCCTCGCCGGTCTCCCGGTCGGCATCCTGCTCGTCCTCACCGACCAGGGCGGCCTGCCGCAGAACACCGTGCAAAGTACGCCGGATCCGTGATCGCCTCCTTCTGAGGCCGTGACGGCGTACGCCACGCACAGGGTCCGCTCCCTCACTTGGAGTGGACCCGGTTGTGCGGATCAGTGCTTTCATGCTGCATGCTGGGCAGTTCAGCAGGTCCCTGACGGTTTCCCGAAGGTTACGGAGTGGCGCATGACTAGCACCTTCCCCAACGTCTCCATCAGTACGGAGCGGTTGGTACTGCGCCCCTTCGAGGAGGCGGACACGGAGGCGCTCGCCGAGATGATGAACGACGAACTCGTCACCGCCTGGACCTCCGTGCCGCAGCCCTACACCGAGGACCACGCGCACGCGTGGATCACCGACCTCGCCCCGGCCGAACGCGCCGAGGGCCGCGGCATCGTCTTCGCCGTCGACGAGTTCCTCACCCAGCGCCTGGTCGGCATCGTGCACCTGAAGAACACCGACTGGCGCGCCCGCTCCAGCGAGATCGCCTACGTCATCGCCCCCTGGGCCCGCGGCGAGGGCTATGCCTCCGAGGCCGCCCTCGCCACCGCGCAGTGGCTCTTCCACGACCAGAAGTTCGAGCGCCTCGAACTGCGCACCGCTGCCGACAACACCGCCTCGCAGCAGGTGGCCCAGAAGATCGGCTGTATCAGCGAGGGCGTCCTGCGCGGCGCCTGGATAGCGCGCGCCCGGACCGAGACGGGCGCGTGGGCCGACGTACGCACCGACCTCATCGTCTGGAGCCTGCTCCCCGAGGATCTGGAGGGCGTCGGCGAGCAGCTGGCCGACACGGGTTTCACCTCGTTCTCCGACTGGAACTGACGCCACGGCGGAGGAACGCCGCCACCGCCGGACGCCTCCACCAGGTACCCTCACGGAGCCCGCCCCCTGGGCGGCCCTCACACGACCTGCGCAAACTCCCTGGAGACTGACGACGATGGCCGATCGGGTCACGGTGATCGGCTGGGACGGTTCGCCGCTGACCGCCGCGGCACGTGCCGCCCTGGGCGCCGCCACGCTGGTGGCCGGTGCCGCCCACCACCTCGCGCTCCCCGAGGTGCCCCACACCGCCGAGCGCATCCGGCTCGGCAGCGTCGCCCTCGCCGCCCGCCGCATCGCCGCCCACCGCGGCACCGCGGTCGTGCTCGCCGACGGCGACCCCGGCTTCTTCGGCGTCGTACGGACCCTGCGCGCGCCCGAGTTCGGCCTGGAGGTCGAGGTCGTCCCCGCCGTCTCCTCCGTCGCCGCCGCCTTCGCCCGCGCCGGCATGCCCTGGGACGACGCCCACGTGGTCGTTGCCCACCGCCGCACCCTGCGCCGCGCCGTGAACGTGTGCCGCGCCCACACCAAGGTCGCCGTCCTCACCTCGCCGGGCGCCGGTCCCGCCGAACTCGGCCTGCTCCTCGACGGCGTCCACCGCACCTTCGTCATCTGCGAGGAACTCGGCACCGCGCGCGAACAGGTCAGCGTCGTCACCTCCGACAAGGCGGCCGACCACACCTGGCGCGACCCGAACGTCGTCATCGTCATCGGCGGCCCCGTCGGCGCGGGGGAGTCGGGCGGCTGGATCGCCGGCCGCGACCCGTCCGCCGGCCCGCGCGGCTGGTCGCTGCCCGCCGCGGCGTACGGCGGCGGCCTCGGCGAGGGCGAGGCGGACCTGCTGCGCGCCGCGCAACTCGCCCGCCTGGGACCGCGGCTCGGGGACCTGGTGTGGGACATCGGCTGCGGCAGCGGCGCCTTCGCCACCGAGGCCGCGCGCGCGGGCGCCGCCGTCATCGCCGTCGACCGCGACCCTGCCGCCTGTGCCCGCACCGAGTCCACCGCGCGCCGCTTCGGACTCCAGCTCCAGGTCGTGGCCGGCACCGCGCCGCACGTCCTGGAGAACCTCCCCGAACCGGACGTCGTCCGTGTCGGCGGCGGCGGGCCGGGCGTCGTCTCCGCGGTCGCCGACCGCCGCCCGCAGCGCATCGTCACGCACGCCGCCACCCGTGACGCCGCCGAACTCATCGGCCGGAATCTGACGGAGCACGGCTACGACGTCGAGTGCGCCCTCCTGCAGTCCGTCGGACTCGACACCCGGGCCTGGACGGAGACGGCGCGCAGCGTGGCGTTCCTGCTCAGCGGCGTACTGCCGGAGCGCGGCGCCTGATTCCGGGGCCGTCCCCTGTGATCCGGTTGTCGTACCGCGCGCGGTAGGCTGGCCGATCGCTGCACCGCACGCGGACGCCCGACGGTTCGTCGGTCAATGTCCGGAAAACGCACCCGTTTTGGGGTGGGTGTGGTACGGCAGAACCGGAGGACGCGCAACGTGGCGCAGTCCACAGCGGGCCGTCGCGGATCGACCTGTCGCGGCGGACGAACGGCCGCAACAATGCCAGTGAATGGCTTTGTCGCCTTTTCCGGGCGGGCTGTTCGTGCCGCTGAGGACGCACGCTCGTTCTTCACTGTGGGGCGGTCGGTGCGCCGTTCCGGGTGAGCTGGTCGTAAGAAGCACTAACCGATGGGCGAGGGGTACGCATGACCGACACCGGCCAGGTCCCGGGCGAGGGGCTGCCGGAGAACGCAGGCATGGTGGAGCAGCCGGGCGCCCCCGCGCACGGCGCGTACACCTACCTCTCCGAGACCACCGCCGAGGACGAAGACCTGTTGCTGCTGCCCGGCGCGCAGAGCCCGTGGGGCAACGAGGTCGCGCCGCCCGCGCCGGAACCGGTCGTCGAGACCGTGCACGAGCCGGGCCCGCACGAGATGTCCGGCCGCGACAGCGGCTCCGTCGACCTCGGCGCGGTCCGCCATCCGGGCCCCAGCCAGGCGCCGATCCAGACGCCGGCCCAGGTACCCGCCCAGGCTATGGCGCCGTCGTCGCCGCGCCGCCCGCTGCACCTCGGCCCGCCCGTCCCGAACGTCTCCGCCAGCCCGGTCCGCTCCCTCGCCGACCGCGGCCCGGCCCACGCGCCGGTACGGCAGTCCGGACCGCCGACGACCGGCCCCGAGTACCTCGACGTACCGCCGGCGCACGAGACGCCCCAGCAGGGCGCGGCGCCCTGGGGCGCACAGAGCACGGCACAGCCACCGGTGCACGCCGGGGCGCCCCCCGCGGAAACGGTTGTCCCGGCGCACGCCCCCACACCCGAGCCGGTGGGCGCGGCCCAGGCGGTCGTCGCCAGGGTGGCGACGGAGACGGCCGGGGCCGGGGCGCAGGGCGCGGAGACGGGTTCGGGCATGGCTGCCGACGGTGCGGATGCCGGGGCCGGGTTGGCTGCGCAGCCTGCTCGGGCCGACGCCGCGATGACCGCGCAGGACGGTGGGTCCGACGCGCAGGTCCCGCAGGGTAGGGAGGACGCGGTCGCCGGTGACGCCGCGCAGGGTGGTGCGGTGGCCCAGGGGCAGGAGCCCGGGCAGGCCGCCGGCGCCGAGGCTGCTGCGCAGGCAAACGCCGTCCAGGGCGGGCAGGTTCCGGTGAGCGGCGGTGCCGCGGACGGCGGGCAGGGGGCTGTCGCCGGGACCGCGGTGGCGGCTGCTGTCGCCGAGGCCGGTGCCGGGGGCGCGCAGGCACCTGAGGCGGGTGGCGCGGGCGCGCCGTCTGCTGCGGGGGCTGCCGGGCCGGGGAACGCTCAGGCTGCTCAGGCGGATGGTGCTGGTACGTCGTCGGCCGTGGGGGCCGGCGGACCGGGAAACGCGCAGGCCGCTGAGGCGGTTGGTGCAGAGGCGCTCCCGGCTGAGGACCCTGCTGGGCCCGATAGCGCTCAGGCGGGTGTCGCTGGTGCGTCCTCGGTTGCGGAGCCTGCCGCGCCCGGTGCCGCGGCTGCTGCGGAGGCCGGGTCGGCTGTGGCGTCCGGCGCTTCCGAGAGCGCTCAGGCGGCTGGGGCGGGTGTCGCCGGTGTGTCTTCGGTTGCGCAGCACGCCGTGTCGGAGGATGTACAAACTGGTGAGGCCGTTGCGGTGTCCGCCGGGCCTGGGAGTGGTCAGGCAGCCGGGGCTGGTGTTACGGGTGTGTCTTTGGTTGGGCAGCACGCCGTGTCAGGGGACGTACAGACTGATGAGGCGCCTGAGGCCGCCGTCGCGGGAGCGCAGTCGGCTGAGAATGTCCCGGCTCCGGAGGATGCTGTGCCGGAGGACGTCCGAGTCCCCGAGGCAACGGTGTCCGAGGGCGTCCAGACTGCCGACGGAGCCGCATCCCACTCCGTCCAGGCTTCCGAGGCCGGCACGCCCGAGCATGCGTCGGCTGCTCAGGGCACCGCGCCCCAGCCTGCCCAGGACGGCTCCGAGTCGACCGGAACGTCCCCGGCGCCGGAGGCCACGGATACCGCGTCCTTCCCTGAGGCTCCGGCTGCTGTAGAGGCTCCGCACTCCACGGACGGTTCCCGGGCACGGGCGGGGGAGGCCGTCGCCACTGCCGACCCGTCGGCCCAGCAGCCGGCTCAGGGGGACGCCGACCATGCCGCGCAGGGACAGCCCCAGCAGCCCGCCGCGGGGGCCCAGCCCGTGCCGGGGGAGCAGGCAGTGCCGGAGGCCCTGGCTACTGCCGGCGCTCAGCCGCCGGGGGATGTCCAGCCCGGGCCGGAGGCCCGGGCCGCCGTGGGTGCCGAGCCGAATGCGGGTGTTCAGGCGCCGGGGGATGCCCAGTTCGCGCCGGAGGTCCAGGCCGCGGTGGGTGCCCAGCCCAATGCGGGTGCTGAGCCGAATGTGGGTGTTCGGGCGCCGGGGGATGCTCCGCTTGCGCCGGAGGTCCAGGCCGCTGCGGGTGCACAACCATTTACGGATGCTCAGGCGGTCGGGGATGCCCAGTCCGCGCCGGAGGTCCAGGCCGCGGTGGGTGCCCAGCCCAATGCGGGTGCTGAGCCGAATGTGGGTGTTCGGGCGCCGGGGGATGCTCCGCTTGCGCCGGAGGTCCAGGCCGCCGCGGGTGCCCAGCCAACCGTGGATGCCCACTCCCCGCCGGATGCCCAGACCCCCGCGAACGCTCAACCAGCCGCGAGCACTCAGGCGACCGGGGATGCCCAACCCGTTCCGGGCGCTCAGTCCGAGCCGGAAGTCCAGACCACCGCGAGTCCTCAAGCCACCGCGGATGCCCCAGCGACCGGCGAGCCCCAGCCCACGCCGGACACCCAGTCCGTGCTGGGGGACCAGCCAACGGAGGAGCCCCAGCCCATGCCGGACGCTCAAGCCACCGGGCAGCGCCAGCCCGCGCCGGAGCCCCAGACCAGTGGGGAAACCCACCCCACATCTGACGCTCAGCCCGCACCGGGACTCCAGCCCGCACCGGGAGCCCAGCCAGTGCCGGAAGCCGAGTCGTCCACGCCAGGCACCCAGCCGGCCTCGGACGCACCCCCTGCTGCCCAGGCTCCGCACCAACCGCCCCCCGCCCAGTCCCGTCCGGCTGCCTCCGCGCAGCCGGCGCAGGGCCCGCAGACCTCCCCCGCCGCCCAGCAGGCGCACGTCGCCGGTGACGTACAACAAGGCGCGACCACCCCCACCGCGGCTGCCACCGCCGAAACCGCCACCGAAACCGCCCCGGAGGGCACCGCACCCCCGGCAGACCCGCACTCCGGACACTCCGCGGACCCCGCACACGCCGCGCCCACCCCGGACACCCCCACACCTCAGCCCCTCACCGCCGAAGCCACCGAGACATCCGAGGCCCCCCAGACAGCCGGAGCCACCGATACGGCCGGAGCCACCGATACGGCCGAAGCGGTCCACGCAGCCGAAGCGGCCCAGGCCGCCGACGCTCAACCCCAGCCCCCTACGGACCCCGGCAACCCCGCTCCCGGCGATGCGCCCGCCCCCTTCCCGGGCGCCGTCCCGCTGGAGCCGCGTCCGGACCAGCCGATGGGCGAGTTCGTCCCGGTCGAGGGCACGGTGCCGACCACTCCGCACCTCGCCCCGACCCCGCCGCAGCCCATCACGCTCCCCCCGGAGGAGCCGGGCCAGGCAGCAAACACGGTCCCCGGGCCCCGCGCCGCCGACGCCGGCCCCGACCCCGAACTCGTACAGAACGCCGACGACCTGGACACCCGGGCCGCCGACCAGGAAGACCAGAAGGACCGCGAGGAATTGAGCACGGCCGCAGTGGCAGACGTACGACAGCCCACCGGCCCCGCCGCACCCGCCTACGACGAGGCCGAGCGCGAGGCCGTCCTGAAGGTCATGCGCGAACGCCGCGACATCCGCAACGGCTTCCGCAGCGACCCCATCCCGCACGAGGTCCTGCTCCGCGTCCTGGAAGCCGCCCACACGGCACCTTCCGTCGGCCACTCCCAGCCCTGGGACTTCGTCGTCATCCGGTCCGCCGACACCCGCCGCACCATGCACGAACTGGCGATGCGCCAGCGCGAGGCGTACGCGAAGTCCCTCCCCAAGGGCCGGGCGAAGCAGTTCAAGGAACTGAAGATCGAGGCCATCCTCGACACCCCGGTGAACATCGTCGTCACCGCCGACCCGACCCGCGGCGGCCGTCACACCCTCGGCCGCCACACGCAGCCGCAGATGGCCCCGTACTCCTCCGCGCTCGCCGTCGAGAACCTCTGGCTCGCCGCCCGCGCCGAAGGCCTCGGCGTCGGCTGGGTCAGCTTCTTCGACGAGCGCGAGATGGTCCGCGCCCTCGGCCTGCCCGAGCACCTGGATGTCGTCGCCTACCTGTGCGTCGGGTACGTCGACGAGTTCCCGGACGAGCCCGAACTGCTCCAGGCCGGCTGGTCCAAGCGCCGCCCGCTGTCCTGGGTCGTGCACGAGGAGACGTACGGCCGCCGCGCCCTGCCCGGCGAGGAGCCGCACGACCTGCTCGCCGAGACCGTCGCGCAGATCCGCCCGCTGGACGCCAAGGCGCTCGGCGAGGCCTGGGAGCGGCAGAAGCGCATGACGAAGCCGGCCGGCGCGCTCGGCATGCTGGAGATCATCTCCGCGCAGTTGTCCGGCCTGTCCCGGCAGTGCCCGCCGCCCGTCCCGGAGCCCGCCGCCGTCGCGATCTTCGCCGGCGACCACGGCGTGCACGCCCAGGGCGTTACCCCCTGGCCGCAGGAGGTCACCGCCCAGATGGTGGCCAACTTCCTCGGCGGCGGCGCGGTCTGCAACGCCTTCGCCGGCCAGGTCGGCGCCGAGGTCTGCGTCATCGACGTGGGCGTCGCCGCCGAACTCCCGGCCACCCCGGGCCTGCTGCCGCGCAAGATCCGCTCCGGTACGTCCGACATGACCACCGGCCCCGCGATGACCCGCGAGGAGGCCAAGCAGGCCATCGAGGTGGGCATCGAGACCGCCCGCGACCTGGTGGCCGCCGGCAACAAGGCCCTGCTCACCGGCGAGATGGGCATCGCGAACACCACCGCGTCCGCCGCCCTGATCTCCGTCTTCACGGGCGCGGACCCGGGTGAGGTCACCGGCCGGGGCACCGGCATCAACGACGAGACCCTCGCCCGCAAGACCGAGGTCGTGCGCCGCGCACTCGAAACCCACCAGCCGGACCCGGCCGACCCGATCGGCGTCCTGGCCGCGATCGGCGGCTTCGAGCACGCGGCGCTCGTCGGCCTCCTGCTGGGCGGCGCCTCCCTGCGTACGCCGGTCATCCTGGACGGCGTCAGCGCCGGCGCCGCCGCCCTGGTCGCCCGCGCGATCGCCCCCGAGGTGCTGGCCGCCTGCATCGCCGGCCACCGCAGCGCCGAGCCCGGCCACGTGGCCGCCCTCAACAAGCTGGGCCTGCGCCCCCTGGTCGACCTCGACCTCCGCCTCGGCGAGGGCACGGGCGCCCTGCTGGCCCTCCCGCTGGTCCAGAGCACGGCCAGGGCCATGCACGAGGTGGCGACGTTCGACTCGGCGGGGGTAACGGAGAAGTAGCTGCTGCAACGCAGGGTCCCCTTCCAACAGCCCGGTGGTCGGGGGCCGTACGCGGGTCCGTGGGCAGTCGTTCCGCAGGGCGGAACGGGTGGACACGGACCCACGCACCCGCACCCGGCAACGACGCCCCGCCCCCGAACACCTGAGCCGCCCACCCCGCCAGCCCCCTAAAATCCGCATGTCAGGCACCCTGCAAAGCCGCAGAGGCATCGCCACCGCACCGCCGTAGTACAGGAGCCGCACCCTCATGGCCGAACACCCCGCCTACCCCGTAGGCCTCCGCCTCTCCGGCCGCCGCGTGGTCGTCCTCGGCGGCGGCCAGGTGGCCCAGCGCCGCCTCCCGGCCCTCATCGCGGCGGGCGCGGACATCCACCTCGTCTCCCCCGAGGCGACCCCGTCGGTCGAGGCCATGGCGGACGCGGGCGAGATCACATGGGAGAAGCGCCGCTACGAAGAAGGCGACCTCGCCGACGCCTGGTACGCCCTGATCGCCACCAGCGACCGAGAGGCGAATACCCAGTCCTCGGCCGAAGCGGAGCGCCACCGCGTCTGGTGCGTCCGCTCCGACGACGCCGACCAGGCCACCGCCTGGACCCCGGCCACCGGCCACAGCGAGGGCGTCACGATCGCCGTACTGACCACGGACGCGCGCGGTCGCGACCCCCGCCACACCGCCGCCATCCGCGACGCGGTCGTCGAGGGCCTGCGCGACGGCACGCTCGTCGCCCCGCACCACCGCACCCGCACCCCCGGCGTCGCCCTGGTCGGCGGCGGCCCCGGCGACCCGGACCTGATCACGGTCCGCGGGCGCCGCCTGCTCGCCGAGGCCGACGTCGTCATCGCCGACCGCCTCGGCCCGCGCGACCTGCTCGCCGAACTCCCGCCGCACGTCGAGGTGATCGACGCGGCGAAGATCCCCTACGGCCGGTTCATGGCCCAGGAGGCCATCAACAACGCCCTGATCGAGCACGCCAAGCAGGGCAAGTCGGTCGTACGGCTCAAGGGCGGCGACCCGTACGTCTTCGGCCGCGGCATGGAGGAACTCCAGGCCCTCGCCGAGGCCGGCATCCCGTGCACCGTCGTCCCGGGCATCTCCAGCTCGATCTCGGTGCCGGGCGCGGCCGGCATCCCGGTCACCCACCGCGGCGTCGCCCACGAGTTCACCGTGGTCAGCGGACACGTCGCCCCCGACGACGAGCGCTCGCTCGTCGACTGGCCGTCGCTGGCGAAGCTGACCGGCACGCTCGTGATCCTCATGGGCGTCGACAAGATCGGCAAGATCGCCGAGACCCTGGTCGCCCACGGCAAGTCGCCGGACACCCCGGTCGCCCTGGTCCAGGAAGGTACGACGGCCGCGCAGCGCCGCGTTGACGCGACCCTCGCGACGGTCGCGGAGGCCGTACGGGCACAGGACGTGAAGCCCCCGGCGGTCATCGTCGTCGGCGAGGTCGTGCGGGTCGGTCCCACGGCTTCCGCGTGAGTCCGCATAACCGCGGGTAACAGAACCTGTTCCGAGCCGTTGGCACCGCACTCAGGACAAGGCAGTATCACCCTGTGGCCGATCTCATCACCGTCGAGGACCCCGACGACCCGCGCCTGCACGACTACACGGGCCTGACCGACGTCGACCTGCGCCGCAAGCGCGAGCCTGCCGAGGGCCTGTTCATCGCCGAGGGCGAGAAGGTCATCAGACGTGCCAAGGAAGCCGGGTACGAGATGCGCTCGATGCTGCTCTCGGCCAAGTGGGTCGATGTCATGCGCGACGTCATCGACGAACTCCCGGCCCCGGTGTACGCGGTCGGCCCGGAACTCGCCGAGCAGGTCACCGGCTACCACGTGCACCGCGGCGCGCTCGCCTCCATGCAGCGCAAGCCGCTGCCCACGGCGGAGGAACTGTTGCAGACAACCCGCCGGGTCGTGGTGATGGAGTCGGTCAACGACCACACCAACATCGGCGCGATCTTCCGCTCCGCCGCCGCCCTCGGCATGGACGCGGTCCTGCTCTCCCCGGACTGCGCCGACCCGCTCTACCGGCGCAGCGTGAAGGTGTCGATGGGCGCGGTCTTCTCCGTGCCGTACGCCCGTCTGGACACCTGGCCCAAGAGCCTGGAGTCGGTCCGCGACGCGGGCTTCACGCTCCTCGCCCTCACCCCCGACGAGAAGGCCAGGACCCTCGACGAGGCCGCCCCGCACAGGATGGACCGCGTGGCCCTGATGCTCGGCGCGGAGGGCGACGGCCTGTCCACGCAGGCCCTGGTCGCCGCCGACGAGTGGGTCCGCATCCCCATGTCCCACAGCGTCGACTCCCTCAACGTGGGCGCGGCGGCCGCGGTCGCCTTCTACGCGGTGGCCACGGGCCGCCCCCAGGCGTAGGGGGCGTACGTGGCACAGCGCGAGGCGATCGTCGCCGTACTGCTGCGCGGTGACCGGGTGCTCGTCATCCGCCGCGGCCCCGCAGCGCAGCGCTCCGGCTACTGGGCACCGCTCAGCGGCAAGATCGAGCCGGGGGAGACGCAGCGGGCGGCGGTGGCCCGCGAGGTCCGTGAGGAGGTCGGCCTCACCGTCACCCCGCTGGCGAAGGTCTGGGAGTCCGAGACCGACGACGGCCGCTTCCGCCTCCACTGGTGGACCGCCCGCGCGGACACGGGCGAGGTCGTCCCCGACCCCGGCGAGGTCGGAGAGGCCCGCTGGGTCACGCCGGAGGAGTTCCTGGCCCTGGACCCGGTCTTCGACGGAGACCGCGAGTTCTTCGAACGGATCCTGCCGCGACTGTGACACGACACGGTGCCCAGGCGTCAGGCCTGGACGGTCAGGTCCGGGTGCCACGATCTGGTCCGCGACGGACCTCGTCCTCCTCGGCGAACAGCTTCAGCCACGTCCAGGGCACGCTCCTGCTGTCGGCGACCTTGCGGACCGCGACCTCGGCCGGGCTCGGGCAGCACATGACGCCGGACGTGCCGGGGCTGCCCGACATCGATCGTCCAGCCCCATGGCTCGTCGACCGGATCCGCGGCACCGTGCGAGACGATCCATCCGTCGATCCACGCCCGCACCAACACATCAGATCACCTTGGGTGCCTTACGTCTCGGGTCGCGCGACGAGGAGGCCTCGCCTTCCCGGATGGTTCTCAGGCGGCCGGGCTCCGGTGAGACAGATCGAGCGTCGACCCGTACCGCTCGGACATCAACTCCCCGCCCGGCGGCGCCTGCCCGGGCCGCACCTGCTCCTGCCGCTGCTGCCGTACGACGTCACGGTCGCCGCCGAGGCCCTGCGACGGTCCCTGGCAGCCCTGGGCGGCGGCGATGCCGAGCGCCACCAGCAGCGTCACCACGACGAACACGATCAGCCGCTGCCGCAGCAGCCGGGGATTGGCCGGCCGCCGTCCGGCCCCCGTCGTCCTGGACGCCGGACGACCGGAACCGCCGCGCGAGGCGGGACGGCTCCCGCCGCGTGTCGTGTTCCGTGCGGCGGGGGTGGACCGCGACCCGGACCGGGACGCCGCGCTCGTGCCCCGCGACGGCGTACTGCCGTTGCGCGAGGCGCTGCCGCCCCGGGACTGGGTCCCGCCGCGCGGTGCGGCCGGACCGCGCGAGGAGCCGGTGCCGCGAGGGGTGGGAGTTCCCGGCGCGCCTTGCCGCGGGCGCCGCTGTACGCGTTCCGGATGGGCGCGCTCGGCGCGCTCGGAGTGGGTGCGGTCCGGGTAACTGTCCGGGAGCCGGCTGGTGGGCCGGTCCGCGTCGCCCGCGCGCGGCGCCGGAGGACGCACATCGGCGAGCCCCTGCGCCTCGCGGGCCGCGATCTCCTTGAGACGCAGCGACAGTTGGAGCGTGCTGGGCCGCTCCTCGGGGTCCTTCGCCAGGCACGCCCGTACGAGCGGCGCCAGCGCGTCCGGGACGCCGTGCAGCTGTGCCTCCTCGTGCACCACGCGGTACAGCATCACCTCGGAACTGCCGTGTCCGAAGGGCGAGTCGCCCATGGAGGCGTAGGCGAGCGTGGCGCCGAGTGAGAACACGTCCGTGGCCGGCGTGACGGCCGCGCCGCGCACCTGCTCCGGGGCGAGGAAGCCGGGGGAGCCGACCGCCGTGCCGACGTGGGTGAGCGTCGAGGCGCCCGTGGCCCAGGCGATGCCGAAGTCGATGATCCGTGGCCCCTTCGGGGACAGCAGGATGTTGGACGGCTTCAGGTCCCGGTGCACCACACCGGCCTCGTGTACGGCGACCAGGCCCTCCGACAGCGCGGCCCCGACCGCGGCGACGTCGGCCGCGCCGAGCGGGCCCTCTTCGGCGACCTTGTCGTGCAGGGAGGGGCCGGGCACGTACTGCGTGGCGAACCAGGGCCGGTCGGCCTCCAGGTCCGCCGCCACCAGTCGCGCGGTGCACCCGCCCCTGATCCGCCGTGCCGCCGAGACCTCACGCGCGAAGCGGGAGCGGAACTCCTGGTCCTCTGCCAGGTCAGGCCGGATGACCTTCAGCGCGACCCGCTGCCCCTTCTTGTCGGAGCCCAGGTAGACCACGCCCATTCCGCCCGCGCCGAGCCGCCTGTGAAGCCTGAACGAGCCGACGACGCGCGGGTCCTCGCGCCTCAGGCGCATCATCGCCATGTTCATCCCCGCTGCCCGGTCCCTGTGACGTGCCACAGCTTACGTTTCCACGACCGTCTGCGCGCAGAGGCCGCGCCCTCTCGTCCCGACGGATTGCCAGTGCTGGGTGGGAGACTTGAAGGGTTGTCAAGGAGGAGGTGAGCAGGCCGGCTTCGCGCCGCGAGTGATCCCAACCACCCGTCACAGAGGGGGGATTGAACCCGTGAATGGTGATCGTGTGGAGATAGTCGTGGATGCCGTGGACACGACGCGCACGTACGAGGCGGTGGCGAGCAGGGCGGGCCGCCGGGTGGAGACGGCGATACGGCGGGGCGCGGTCGAAGTGAGCGAAGTCACCCGGTGGGGGTCCCCCCACGCTGAGGGCCCGCTGCGGCAGCACGGACGCCGAGATCGAGTAGGAGGGGACGACGGCGCGGAGAAGGACGGATAGCCGAACGCGTCCAACCGGACGGGCCGGGGCGTCCCCTCGGGGAAGACCCTCAGACCTAGGACCTCGTCTCCACCCAGGGGAGTACTCCCCAGGTCATGGCTCATCCTCCGGGAGGCCCGGCAATCGGTACGAGGGCATGACGCCGGGCGCGTGCCGGGCGCCTAGATTTGAGGTCAAGCGGCGGGTGGCAGCACTCGTCCCCCGAGGTCAGACACCCGCCGCTGCCAACGACAACTGAGCACGGTCAGGAGAGGGACCATGGCCTACACGGCACCGCGGACACTGATCCGCGAGCAGGGACGCACGGCGCTGCGGCCCCGCCGGCGGGGCCGCCGCCACCCTCTGGTGGCGACGCTGATGGCCCTTCCTCTGGCGGTCCTGCTCCTCGTCGTCTTCGACGGCTGGGAGACAGTGGCCACACAGGCGTCGTCCGTGGGTGTGATGCTGGGGCGCTGAGCGGCGACCCCAGGCCCGGAAGAGCGGTCCGGGCGGGGACATCCACCCATGAAACCCCGTGGGGACGGGGGTGCGGCGGACGGCACAAATGCCGGCGCAGCTGGGGAGCTGCGCCGGCATTGCTTTTTTGCCCGGAGTACGGCCGGTGGTCGGGTGCGGGTTGTACGCCTGCGGCGGCCCGCGCGGCTCCGGTGGGGGTGCGCGTAGCGCCCATGCGTTCCTCCCCCGGTGCCTTAAGGGCCTGGGAGGTAGTGAGTCTCGCTCCCGGTGAGTGCCGGTGCCGGGCTCCAGCACCGACCGACAGTCACTGAGCAACGCCGGACCACGTACCCGGCACCCGGCCCGCACCAGCGCCCGGCACCCACCCCCCACGTACCCTCACCACCAAACGGCACCCGACCAAGGAGCCCTGTGGCATCGAACCCGCTGCTCGGTGCGCTGACCACAAAGGTCAGAGCCGCGGCGCACGCCAGGACGCCGGCCTGCCCCTGCGGTGCCACCAGCGCGCTCGCGGACCGCCCCGACGGCACGGTCGTACGACACGCGGACACCGTCGCGAAGGCCCATGCCCCGGACACCGACCCCGCCGAGCTCGCTCATCGTCTCACCGCCGCCGCCCGCCTCCCCGACGTACTCCTGCCCCCGCTCACCCCGACACCCTCCGCCCTGGACGGCCGCCTCGTCACCTTCTGGCCGTACGGCACCCCGGTCGACCCGGACGACCCTGACGCCGCGCCCTGGGAGGCCGCCGGCAGACTCCTCGCCCTCCTCCACCGGACCCCGGCAGACACCCTCCCGCCGGGCTTCCCCACGATGCGCGGCCCCGCCAAGGCGGCCCGCGCCGTCGTCCGCCTCCGCGCCCACACCGGCACCGCCGCCGGACGCGGACCGCACCCCGCGACCGCCACCGTCCTGCGCGCCTGGGCCACCCTCCCGCCCTGGGCCCACTCCGAGGCGCCCATGCCAACGCCGGCCACCACCCTGTGCCACGGCGACCTCCACCTCGGCCAGCTCGTACGCCACCCGGCACCCGATGGACCCTGGCTGCTCATCGACGTCGACGACCTCGGCACCGGCGTAGCGGCCTGGGACCTCGCCCGCCCCGCCGCCTGGTATGCCTGCGGCCTGCTCCCGCCCGACGAGTGGACCCGCTTCCTCACCGCCTACCGAACCGCCGACGGCCCCGCCGTCCCCCGCGACGGCGACCCCTGGCCCGTACTGGACGTCCCGGCCCGCGCCCTCACCGTGCAGACCGCCGCCCGGGCGATCACCAAGGCCCTGGCGGAGGGCCGTCACCTGGACGAGGTCGAGCAGTCCCTCGTGGACGCCTGCTCCCGAATGGCGTCCACCCCGCCCGAGTTGGCACACGAATACGCAAAGTAGGGTGCAACCGACCGCAGCCGGACGGAGTCTGTCCTGGCGATGCGCGAAGCAGGACCGACCGGCGAGGAGTTGAACCGACATGCAGTGTCCGAAGTGCCGTGCGCCGATGCACACCTACAACCGCAACGGCGTCCAGATTGAACAGTGCAGCGGCTGCCGCGGGATCTTTCTCGACTACGGCGAGCTGGAGTCGCTGACCCGCCTGGAGGCCCAGTGGTCCCAGCCGGCCCCACCGCCTCCGCCCGCCCCGCAGGCGTACCCGGCCCCGCCGGCCCCGGCCTGGGGTGCCCCGCACGGCGGCCACCACGGCGGCCACCACGGTCATCACGGAGGCCACCGCCGGCACAAGAGCTTCGGGCACATGCTGTTCTCGTCCTGACGCGAGACCTGGCACGACGAAGCCCCCGGCCACGCGAGACGGCCGGGGGCTTCGAGTGTGTGGACGATACTGGGATTGAACCAGTGACCTCTTCCGTGTCAGGGAAGCGCTCTCCCGCTGAGCTAATCGTCCTCGGGGACCACGACCACTCGGAGGAGTGGATCATGGGCACTACGTGCGCGATACTGGGATTGAACCAGTGACCTCTTCCGTGTCAGGGAAGCGCTCTCCCGCTGAGCTAATCGCGCGGGGATCCGAAGATCCGGTGGACGATACTGGGATTGAACCAGTGACCTCTTCCGTGTCAGGGAAGCGCTCTCCCGCTGAGCTAATCGTCCTTGGAGGTGGAGACGGGATTTGAACCCGTGTAGACGGCTTTGCAGGCCGTTGCCTCGCCTCTCGGCCACTCCACCAGGAGTGCAGGGAACCAGCAAGATCCCCTTCTTCCTTCGAGCGGACGACGAGGCTCGAACTCGCGACCTCAACCTTGGCAAGGTTGCGCTCTACCAACTGAGCTACGTCCGCTTGTCGTTTCGGTCCGCTCCCGCGTCCCGGCGACGGATTGAACTCTAGCGGATTCCGGGGCCAGTACAAAAACGCGTTTGTGCAGCGTGCTGCGCTACGCCTGGTCACGGGGCAGGTCGGGGTGTTGGAAACGCCACGATCCGGTCACCCGTGGCACGCCCGCTCTAGACTCGATCACGTGCTCGACATGCCAGCCCTCGCCCGCTTCGGCGGTCGCGTCGCCACGGGGCTCCTCGACGTCACGGGCGACCCCGCCGCCCTGGACTCCAGCGGCTTCTGGGCCGTCTGCGCCGACTACGAGGGCCGCCTGACCTGCGCCCGCTTCCGTGACGTACGCCACGAACCCGTGCCGACTCCGGTGCCGGGCGCCTGGCGCGGACCGGCGCCCGACGCCTGGACGTCCTCCCTCGACCGCGCCGCGTACACGGCGGGCGTGCGGCGCATCCGCGAGCACATCAGGGCCGGCGACGTCTACCAGGCGAACCTGTGCCGGGTGCTGTCGGCGCCCGTCGCACCGGACGCCGACGTGGACGCCCTCACCGCGCTGCTCGCGCGCGGCAACCCGGCGCCGTACGCGGGGACGATACGGCTGCCCCGGCACGGCGTGGAGATAGCCACCGCGTCTCCCGAGCTGTTCCTGCGGCGCGCCGGGCGGATCGTCGAGTCCGGGCCGATCAAGGGCACCGGGCGCACCGAGACGGACCTCCTGGAGAAGGACTACGCCGAGAACGTGATGATCGTGGACCTGGTCCGCAACGACATCGGCCGGGTCTGCGCCACCGGCAGCGTCACCGTCCCCGACCTGTGCGCCGTGGAGAAGCATCCCGGCCTGGTCCACCTCGTCTCCACCGTGCGCGGCGAGCTGCGCGCGGACGTCGGCTGGCCGGAGCTGCTGGCGGCGGCATTCCCGCCCGGCTCGGTCACCGGCGCGCCCAAGTCGAGCGCCCTGCGCATCCTGGCCGCCCTGGAGCCCGCGCCCCGCGGCCCGTACTGCGGCGGCATCGGCTGGGTCGACGCCGACCGGGGCACCGGCGAGCTGGCCGTCGGCATCCGCACCTTCTGGATCGACCGGACCGGTTCGGACACGGCCATGGTGCGCTTCGGCACCGGCGCGGGCATCACCTGGGGGTCCGACCCCGAGGGGGAGTGGCGCGAGACCGAGCTGAAGGCCTCCCGGCTGCTCGCGGTAGCGTCGGGAGCGTACGAGGTGAGTGAAGGGACCTTTACGTGCTGTGCTGTCCCGGGGGACGCTGCAGCCGACAGCGGCTCCGCCGCGGGCCGGACCCCCGGCCGGTCCCATACGCCCGGCACTGAGTTGCGAGGTAGAGACCAGTGAAGCTATGGCTCGACGGCGGGCTTCAGGACATCGAGTCCGCCCGTGTCTCCGTCTTCGACCACGGACTGACCGTGGGCGACGGCATCTTCGAAACGGTGAAGGCGGTCGAGGGGAAGCCGTTCGCGCTCACCCGGCATCTCGACCGGCTGACCCGCTCCGCGCGCGGCCTCGGCCTGCCCGACCCGGACCTCGACGAGGTACGCCGTGCCTGCGCCGCCGTCCTCGACGCCAACCCGATGCCCCTCGGACGCCTGCGCATCACCTACACCGGTGGCCACGGCCCACTCGGTTCCGACCGCGGCGAGCAGGGCCCGACCCTTGTGGTCGCCCTCGGCGCGACCACCCGCCGCCCCGACTCCACCGCCGTCGTCACGGTCCCCTGGACCCGCAACGAGCGCGGCGCGCTGACGGGTCTGAAGACGACCTCGTACGCCGAGAACGTCGTCGCGCTCGCCCGCGCCCGCCAGCACAGCGCCTCCGAGGCCCTGTTCGGCAACACCGTCGGGCAGCTGTGCGAGGGCACCGGGTCGAACGTCTTCGTCGTCCTCGACGGCGAGATCCACACCCCGCCGCTCGCCTCCGGCTGCCTCGCCGGCATCACCCGCGCCCTGACCGTCGAGTGGACCGGCGCCAAGGAGACGGACCTGCCGCTGGATGTGCTGGAGCGGGCCGAGGAGGTCTTCCTCACGTCCACGCTGCGGGACGTGCAGGCCGTGCACCGGGTCGACGACCGCGAGCTGCCCGGTGCCCCGGGGCCGGTGACCGCCAAGGCCATGCGGGTCTTCGATGAGCGTTCCGGGGACGACCTCGATCCCTGAAAGCGTGGCAAGATCCAGGAAAGCCCGCTGAAACCAGGCTGACGTCGGCCCCTGTCACCGGGTAGAACACCCGTGATGACCACCACCCTGCGGCCGACCGAGCCGCTTCAGCACAACGCCGACGGAACGCGGTCACGCCGCTACGAGGTGTGCGTCAACAGCCGTCCCGTGGGCACCATACGCATCGGCACACATCCGGTCTTCGGTGACGCGGTGGCCCGCATCCAGAAGCTGCGGATCGAGGAAGCGGACCGGCGGCGCGGCCGGGGCACGGTGGCCGTGCTCGCTGCCGAGGAGATCGCGCGCGGCTGGGGCTGCCAGCGCATCGAGGCGATGGTCCCCGCCGAGCCGGAGGCGGCCTTTCGCCTCGCCACGGCGCTGGGGTACGTGGTGCGCAACCGCAACTTGGAGAAGCCGCTCGGCGACGTCCCGCCCGGCCTGCCCGAGGGCAGCCACGCGCGGCCCATGACCAGGGCCGAGTTCGGGCCCTGGCTGGACAAGGGGCGGGAGGACTACGCCCGGAGCTGGACCGAGCGCGGCGTCCCGGAGACCGAGGCCCGGGCCAAGTCCGAGCGGGACCACGCCACCCTCCTGCCGGACGGCCACGCCACGCCGGGCATGCTCGTGAGCGTCCTCGAACACGAGGGGACCCCGGTAGGCACGCTGTGGCTGGCGCTGCGCGACGAGAAGGCCTTCGTCTACGACGTCGAGACCGACGCCGCTCACCGCGGCAAGGGCCACGGGCGCACGCTCATGCTGCTGGCCGAGGCCCAGACGATCGCCGCGAACAAGCGGACCCTCGGCCTCAACGTCTTCGCCGGCAACACCCCGGCCGAACGGCTCTATGAGTCACTCGGTTATGAGACGAAGCAGTACGCGCTGTACAAGCCCCTGCTGTAGCAGCGACCGGGGACGGTTTGTACGCGGCGCCAGGATGGCGGGGAGGCGCGTCAGCCCTCCTGCCCCTGGCCTTACCCCTGCTCCTGCCCGTGCTCCTGCTCGGCGAGCAGCCGGTCCGCGATCTCCTCGACGCGCTCGCGCAGCCCCTCCTGGCTCCTGCCGCCGACGAGGCGCTCGCCACCGATGACGTACGTCGGTGTGCCGGTCACGCCGATCGCCTTGCCCTCGGCCTGGTCCGCGTCGACGATCAGGATGTGCCGGCCGTCGATCAGCGCGGTGTCGAACTCCTCAGCGTCCAGGCCGAGTTCGCGGGCCACCTCGACCAGGAAGGGTTCGCCCTTACGGGCCAGCTCCTCGACCCGGCCCAGCACGGCCTCGACGTACAGCCATCCCCGCCCCTGCTCCAGGGCCTCCTCGGCGGCCTGCGCGGCGGCGAAGGCGTGCTTGTGCTTTTCCAGCGGGAAGTGCCGCAGCCGCAGGTGCAGACGGTCGCCGTAGCGGTCCCGCAGGGCGCGCAGGTCGTCCAGGGCGGTGTGGCAGTCCGGGCACTGCAGCTCGCACCAGACGTCGAGGACCGGGGCGGTGGGACGGGCGGGGGAGGAGTCGCTCATGCCGGCCAGTCTTCCAGCCCCGGCTCCCCGGGCCCAAACGGACCGTGCAGGTCAGGGGGTACGGCGGGACGGCCGCTGCCCGTGGCCCGGAGAGCCGTCGGCCGCGCCGGGCACGCGTGGTCGTACGCCGACACCGGCACTTTCGTAGGAGTCGACCCGGAGATGTCCCTGATGTCGGGCTGGGGCATGGCCGGGCGGGCCTGGGCGGTGCAGGATGGAAGGGACGAACGAGCCCTGCCCGACCGAGCCTGCCTGGAGGACCGGATGATTGCCGAGACCGTGTGTTCCGCCGTGGCCGCGGCCGGCCTGGGCATCGCGGCGATCACGGCGTACCGCAAGCGTTTTCTCGCGGCCACCCGCATCGCCGCCTACTCGCTCGTGCCCCTCGGCCTGGTGATGACCGGTGTCGTGGACTGGCTGGCCGACACCGCGTTCAGCCCGATGGCCTGGGCCGGATTCGGGGTGCTCGGCGCCTCGTGGGTGCTGTTCGCGAGCACGCGCGCGGTGGAGCGCCGCCGGGGCGGTACCCGCAAGGAGCGCAAGGCGGCCCGGTCGGCGGCCGAGCGCGAGGCGGTCGCCCCCGAAGCATCGGCTGCCACCCTGGGCCCGGCCAACCGCCCGGCCGCCCGCCCGGCGGCGAAGCCCGCGGCCGAGTCCCGCGGTGACGACGACTTCAGCGACATCGAGGCCATCCTGAAGAAGCACGGCATTTGACGGCCGCATGGCGGACTGAAACGACTGGGTCCACCGGCGTCCGGAAGCGATCACAACCTGAACCGGACATCACGGAAAACAGCGAACTCCCGTTCTTTCCGTGCAGGTGATCGCGCGGGGGGCGGTGACTGCGTCATCATCGCCGCGAGATGCTGGACACGTCACAGAGGGAGGCCGCGCCGCCGCAGGACGAGCCGCGCGGCTGTCTTTTCGCCCTTTCCCAGCCACCGCTGATGATCTTCCTTGCGGTGATCGGGTGTCTGCTGCTCATGGCCTCGTTGCACGATCTGCTGTTGCTGTGAGCCGTACCCGCGGTCCCCGGCGCCACCCGCCGGGGCCGCGTTGCCGGCCCGTGTCTCGCACCGGGCTTTTCAGCCCGCCGCTTCCTTGCGCCGCGCCCGGTACGCGGCGACGTGCAGGCGGTTGCCGCAGGTGCGGCTGTCGCAGTAGCGCCGCGAGCGGTTGCGGGAGAGGTCGACGAAGGCGTGCCGGCAGTCGGGTGCCTCGCAGCGCCGCAGCCGTTCCTGCTCGCCGGCGACCACGAAGAACGCCAGCGCCATGCCGCAGTCGGCGGCCAGGTGGTCGGCGACGGAGGCGCCGGGCGCGAAGTAGTGCACGTGCCAGTCGTAGCCGTCGTGGTCCGTGAGCCGGGGAGTGGTGCCCGCCGCCGCGACCAGGTCGTTGATCAGCCCCGCGGCGCTTCGGGGATCGGGGGCCGCGAAGACCGCGGCGAACCGCCCGCGGATCTTGCGTACCGCGGACAGATCGAACTCCGAGAGCGTTCCGACATCGCTGATTTCGTGCTTTCGTACGAAATCTGCGAGGGCGGCGACATCCGGCAGCCCGTCCGGCGCCGTGTCGTCCTCCGGCGCCGTGTCGTCCTCCGGCGCCGTGTTCACCAGATCGACCACGGTGTCGAGGGCGCACCGGGCGTCGTGGGTGATCAGCACATTTCGCTCCCTGGCCTGAGGTCGGGCGGGCGCCCGCCGATGCTGGCCGATCGTAGCGGCTCCTGCGCCCGCCGCACCGTCCTCGTCCCGCACATGACTTCGAATACAACGCCACGACCCCCGGCAGGGTTCCCACCGAGACGGCCAGCCCTCTGCTGACGACCGCAGCGGAGGTACCCCCAGGGCGGTACGGGTGGGCGGGCCCCTAGCGCCGGGCTGCGCACCCGACCCCGGCCAGCCGCGGCACTGAGCGCCCTGAGGGCAAGGTTCAGCCGACGCAGTCACCCCGCGCCGGGCTGCGCACCCGACCCCCGGGCGGCCGCAGCACCGGGCGCCTGGCCGGCGCAGTCCAGCCGGCGCGGACCCCGCACGTGTCGCAATGACCCCAGCACGGCACGTACACACACCGGCGCCGACACCCCAAAGGTGCCGGCGCCGGTGTCTCCCGTATGCGGTTGTCCTGGCCCGAGCCGTCACCCCGAGTCGACGGCGCCGGGCGGCTTCGTGTGGCCTCGACCTAGCTTTCCGCCAGGATGTGCGAGAGCTCCTGATCGAGATCGAAATGCCGGTGCTCCGTGCCCGGCGGCACGGCGGCGTCTGTCCGCTTCAGGAAGGACTCCAGGGCCCGCGCCGGGGCCTCAAGCAGGGCCTCGCCCTCCGGGGAGCTGAGGGCGATGCACACGACGCCCTGACCGTGACTGCGCGACGGCCAGACGCGTACGTCGCCGGTGCCGGTGGGGCGGTGCAGTCCCTCGGCGAGGAGGTCGCGGGCGAATACCCACTCGACGGTTTCCTCGGCTCCGGTGTGGAAGGTGGCGTGCACGGCGTAGGGGTCGGCCGTGTCGTACCGCAGGCCTGCGGGGACAGGCAGGGAGGACTCGCTCGACACAACGAGGCGCAGGTGCAGCTCGCAGCTGACCGTGGTGTTCATAAGCGCCAGGGCCTTTCGCTCAGTGTGCGCTCGGGGATTCGCACGTCGGCGAAATCGACATGCCACCTACGGTGCCGTTGTAAACCCCTCTGAGGGTTTTGCGTGTCTTTACGTAACTCTTCCGGCCCAGAGATCGTTCGCGCCGTGCCGCCATTCCGGTGACAGGTTTCCCTCCGGTAGTGTTCGGCCGTATGAATACGGGGAGTGACAAGCCGGGCGAGGTAGCCGTGGCAACGGACGAGACCAGGTTGGACGGGGTGCAGGAAGAGCGGGGACTCGGATCGCGGGCGCCGGAATTCATCAAGGCGCGGCGCGTGCTGCACCTGAGCTGGCAGGTCTGCGTCTTCGTCATCGGACTCGCGGTCGTGATCGCCGGCATCATCATGCTGCCGCTGCCGGGACCCGGGTGGGTCGTGATCTTCGGCGGCATGGCGATCTGGGCGACCGAGTTCGTCTGGGCCCAGCTGGTGCTCCGCTGGACCAAGCGCAAGGTCACCGAGGCGGCACACCGCGCCCTCGACCCCAAGGTGCGCCGCCGCAACATCATCCTGACGACGCTCGGCCTGGTGATCGTGGGTGTGATCGTCGGGATCTACCTGTGGAAGTTCGGCCTCGTGATGCCCTGGAAGATCAAGGATCAGTGATCTCCGCCGGGGGCGCGGGTGTCCGGCCCGCGGTGGTCACGGGCACCCCCTGACATGCGGTAATCTTCTTCCTGCGCCCGGGCGATTAGCTCAGTGGGAGAGCGCTTCGTTCACACCGAAGAGGTCACTGGTTCGAACCCAGTATCGCCCACCATCCGTAGACGCCGGCCCACCTGCGACAGTGCAGATGGGCCGCTGTCGTATCCACCGGCAAGCGGCAACCGGTGCCGCTCGCCGTTCCGCAGCCGCAACCGCCGTGCAGGACGCGACCCGCGCCGCGCCCCAACTCCCCACCACCGGGCGCCCCATGAAATCGGATTCTGTCGTTCCGGCCAGGCCGTAACCAGTCCGTGACAGGCCACCCTCCCCGTCCTCTTTCGGTTCGGCCGGACCTCGCGACGGAGCGCCGGTTCCCGTCCCGATCGTCGACCGCATAGGCCCTCACCTGCAACTTCGCCCCGCCCGGTTCGCCGTGGCACCGCCGTATCCCGCCACCCCGCCGAGCCGTTCGGTAAGAATTTCTTGTCCGAATCATTGACGCACCCTCAGGCGCTCCGTAATTTGTGCCAGCAAGCGCTTACTTGAAACGATTCATGAAGAGGCAACGCTGCGGGGAGGGCCTGACTGTGGGAACCAGCAGGAATGTTGAGAGGCGTACGATCCTGAAGGCAGCCGGTGCGACGGCGGCCACACTCGGGCTGGCCACGACGACGGGCTGCGGCGGCGACGGAGGCGCGTCCGCCGACGGGACGGTGACGATCCGTTACGCATGGTGGGGTGCCGAGGACCGCGCCCAGCGCATCAACAAGACCATCGCGCTCTTCGAGAAGAAGTACCCGAAGATCAAGGTGAAAACGGATTTCCAGCCGTACACCGACTTCTGGAAGAAGTTCAACACCCAGGCCTCCGGCGGTAATCCGCCGGACGTCTTCCAGAATGCCATCGGATTCCTGCGCAAATACGACGCGAAGAATGTGCTGCTCGATCTGAGCGAGCAGGTCGAGGCGGGCAATCTGTCGATGGACGGATTCCGCGCCGGCCTGGAGAAGTTCGGCGAGCTCGACGGCAAGCTCCTCGGTGTCCCGGTCGGTTCCAACTCGATGGCCCTGGTCATCGACAAGGGCGTCTACACCAGGGCGGGCGTGACGCCGGAGCAGGGCTGGACCTGGGACGACTACCACGCCGCGCTGGAGAAGATCCGCGACAAGACCGGGCGCGCCGGTGACACCGGCCCGTACAACGTCATGTACCTCTACGACCTCGTCCTGCGCCAGAACGGCAAGGCGTTCTTCACCGAGGACGCACTCGGCTTCACCGAGGCGGACCTGACGGACTGGTGGACCAAGGCCGAGCAGCGCGTCAAGGAAGGCCTCTACGCCGACCAGAAGAAGGTCATCCAGATCAAGCCCAAGTCGGCGGTCTCCGGGGAAATCGCCGGCGGCGAGTTCACCTGGGACAACTTCACCGTCCGCTACACCGCCGAGGGCAAGAGCGAGTACGGCCTGGCGCCCATCCCCACCACGGACGGCAAGAAGACCGGTCAGTACCTCGGCTCCCTGATGCTCAGCGCCTCCAAGCGCACCGAGCACCCCAAGGAGGTCGCCCAGTTCATCAACTTCATGGTGCACGACCCCGAGGTCGCCAAGATCATGGGCTATGACCGCGGTGTGCCCGCGACGCAGGCCCAGTACGACGCGTTCAAGCCGACCGACCCGGTCAACAAGGCGATAGCCGCCTACGAGGAGTCCCTCGTCGAGGCCGGTGTCCTTGAGCCCATCACCCCGCACCCGAACGGCGCGGACATCTGCGAGTCCGCGTTCCTGCGCATCGGTGAGGAACTTGGCCTGGGCAAGCGGTCGGTGGACGACGCCGTCAAGCAGTTCTTCACCGAGTCGAAGACGGCTCTGACCGGCTGATGGGAACCACCGTGACACACGCCCCTGCGATGGAGGACCTGAGTAAGGACTCCGAGCCGCGGCACGGTCCGGTGAAGCCCGAACGGCCCGCCGCCCTCAAGCGGCGGGCCCGCCGGGAGAACCTGGCCGGCTATCTCTTCATGTCCCCCTGGATCGCCGGGTTCCTGCTGCTGACCGCGGGCCCGATGATCGCCTCGCTCTACTTCGCCTTCACCGACTACAACCTGTTCGATGCGCCCCGGTGGATCGGCCTCGACAACTTCTCGGAGATGTTCGGCGATCCGCGCTGGCGGCATTCGGTGCGGGTCACCCTGTGGTACGTGGTGGTCGGAACGCCGCTCAAGCTGCTCCTGGCCCTCGGCGTGGCGCTGCTCCTGGCCCAGCAGCGGCGCGGCCAGGCCTTCTACCGGGCCGCCTTCTACGCGCCGTCGCTGATCGGGGCGAGCGTCTCCGTCGCGATCGTCTGGAAGGCGATCTTCTCGGACGACGCGGTCGTCGACCGTACACAGAAGATCTTCGGCATCGACGTCGGCGGCTGGACCGGCAACCCGGACCTGATCATCTACAGCCTGGTGGCGCTCACCGTCTGGCAGTTCGGCGCCCCGATGGTCATCTTCCTCGCCGGTCTCAAGCAGGTCCCGCGCGAGCTGTACGAGGCGGCGGAGGTCGACGGGGCGGGCAAACTCCGCCGGTTCTGGAACATCACCCTGCCGATGATCTCCCCCGTGCTCTTCTTCAACGTCCTGCTGGAGACGATCCACTCCTTCCAGATCTTCAGTTCGGCGTACATCGTCGGCGGCGGCGCCGGCGGCAATGCCTGTGGTCCTGCGGACGGCTCGATGGTCTACACCTGTTACCTCTACGTTCAGGGCTTCGAGAACAGCCGGATGGGGCTGGCCTCCGCCATGGCCTGGATGCTGCTCGTCGCGGTCGCCCTGGTGACGGCGGTGCTGTTCTGGTCCCAGAAGCGCTGGGTGCACTACGAGGAGGGCGCCCGATGAGCGCACCGGCCACCGACATCACTCCGGCCCGCTCCACGGAGGCGGGCAACTTCCGCCGCAGGCTGCCCGGTTCGCTTGCCTGGCACATCGGGTCCCTGGTGATCCTCGCCGTCATCCTCTATCCGGTGGTCTGGGTCATCGGCGGCTCCTTCAAGCGGAGCGAGAACATCGTCGGCAGCCTGGACCTCTTCCCGGCCGACCCGATCATCGACAACTACACCAGCCTCGCCGACGGCATCGCGGACATCTCGATCTCCACGTTCTTCGTCAACTCGCTCCTCCTCGCGGTCGGTTCGGTGATCGGGATCGTGGCGTCCTGCTCGCTGACGGCGTACGCCTTCGCGAGGATCAGGTTCGCGGGCCGCAATCTGCTGTTCACGCTGATGATCGGCACCCTCCTGTTGCCGTACCACGTGCTGCTGATCCCGCAGTACGTGCTGTTCCGCAACATGGAGATGATCAACACATACACCCCGCTGCTGCTCGGGAAGTACCTGGCCACGGAGGCGTTCTTCGTCTTCCTGATGGTGCAGTTCATGCGCAACCTGCCCAAGGAACTCGACGAGGCGGCCCGTCTCGACGGCTGCGGGCACCTGCGCATCTACTGGTCGATCGTGCTGCCGCTGTGCCGGCCGGCCCTGATAACCAGCGCGATCTTCACCTTCATCAACTCCTGGAACGACTTCATGGGACCGCTGATCTACCTCAACGAGCCCAGCAAGTACACGGTCTCCCTGGGACTGAAGATGTTCGTGGACCAGGAGGGCGTGGCCAACTACGGCGGCATGATCGCCATGTCGCTGGTCGCCCTGCTGCCGGTCCTCGCCTTCTTCCTCGCCTTCCAGCGCTATCTGATCGACGGCATGGCGACGTCCGGTCTGAAGGGCTGAGGCGGTCACCATGGCTCAGGCACGGGTGAAGGCGCGCAGGGAGTCGGTGTTCGCCGAACGGTTCGCCGTGTTCGCCGAGACCCTGCTCACCGGCGTGTGGATCGCGGTGGCCTCGCTGGGCGTGGTGACCTATCCGGCGGCGTTCGCGGCCGGCGCCCGGCATCTGCGCCGCCGAACGACCCACGAGGGCGGCGGCTGGCGGGAGTTCGTCGCCGACTTCCGTACGGCGGTGCGCGGTGGATGGCTCGCCGGACTCGCCGGGTGGGCCGCGGCGGGCGCGGTGTGGGTGGACGTCCAGGCCGTGCGCGCCGGGCTGCCCGGCGGGCCGCTGGTCGGGGCCGTCGGCGTTCTCGCACTGATCGGGCTCGCCGTCGCCGGGCTGCGCGCGGCGGCGGTCTGGACGCCGGGCGACCGCTGGCGGTCGCTGCTCGCCGGGGCGGGCCGGCGGACCGTGCTGGATCCGGCCGGATCCTTCCTGCTGGTCGGCGGCCTGGCCGTGGTCGCCGTGTCCGCCTGGTTCAGTGCCCCGCTGGCGCTCCCCGTCCTGGGGGCCGTCGCGGCGGCGGCCGTCGCCGTGGAGGAGCGGTACCGGCACCGCTGAACGGCGGTGCCCGCACAAGGGCGGCGCCCCGGGCGCCGTCTCTCTGTCATGCCCCTGACCAACTGCATTCGCGTGGAAAGGAAAGGTCATGTCCCTCATCCCCCGCAGGTCCGTCCTCAAGGCAGCCGCCGTCACCGGAGCCGCCGCCCAGTTCAGCTGGCCCCTAGGGGCGCAGGGCGCGGCGGCCGCGCCCAGAGCCGAGGCCGCCGACGCGGACCCGGTGACCCTGGACTGGCTGGAGGACGGCGGCCTCGGCGCCGCCCCCGGTTCCACCGTCGGCGTGCCCTGGCCGAAGGGCGCGTACCAGAAGGACCAGAGCTTCGCCCTGACGGACGCGGACGGCAAGGCCGTACCCGTGCAGTCCTGGCCCATCGCCTACTGGCCGGACGGCTCCCTCAAGTGGACCGCGCACGCGGTCGGTTCGGCCGGCTCCGGCAAGCTCACCCTCGACGCCGGGACGCCCGCCGCGCCCGGCAAGAAGGTCACCGTGAACAAGAGCGGCGGCACCATCGACGTCTCGACCGGCGTCATCACCGCGAAGATCGGCAAGTCCGGCGCCACGCTCATCAGGTCCGTGACCCGCGGCTCGACCGAGATCGCCAGGAACGGCCGCCTCGTACTGATCCGCCAGTCCGAGGTCGAGGACGAGGACCAGGGCACCGTCAAGACCGAGCGCTTCGAGGGCGCCATCTCGAAGGTCGAGGTCGAACAGGAGGGCCCGGTCCGCGCGGTCGTCCGCATCGACGGCAAGCACCGCAAGGGCAGCCGGAGCTGGCTGCCGTTCTCCATCCGTCTCTACTTCTACGCCGGCGCGGACTCCTTCCGCATGGTGCACACCATCACCTACGACGGAAAGCAGGAGCCCGGCAAGGCGAGCGGCGACTTCGTCCGCGGCCTCGGCGTCCGCTTCACCGTACCGATGCGCGACGAGTCCTACGACCGCCACATCCGTATCGGCGGCGAGGGCACCGGCCTGCTCCGCGAAGCCGTCAAGGGCGTCACCGGACTGCGCCGCGACCCCGGGATCGAGGTGCAGCGGGCCCAGTTCGAGGGCAAGAAGCTACCCGACCCGTCCACCTGGGACCAGCGGGTCACCACCCGCCTCCAGTACATCCCCGAATGGGGCGACTACACCCTCTCCCAGCTCTCCGCCGACGGCTTCACCCTGCGCAAGCGCACCAAGAAGGGCTACGGCTGGGTTGCCGCCGGCGGCGGCCGGCGCGCCTCCGGCTTCGGCTACGTCGGCGGGGCGAGCGGCGGGTTCTCCTTCGGCCTGCGCGACTTCTGGGAGAAGTTCCCCGCCCAGCTCGACATCCGCGACGCCCACACCGACGAGGCCGAGGTCACCCTCTGGCTCTGGTCGCCCGAGGCCCAGCCCATGGACCTGCGCTTCTACCACGACGGCATGGGCCAGGACACCTACCCCGAACAGCTCGAAGGCCTCAACATCACCTACGAGGACTACGAGCCCGAGTTCGGCACCCCGTACGGCATCGCCCGCACCTCGGAGCTGATGTTCTGGGCCAACGACTCGACCCCCGTCCCGGACAAGCTCGCCGAGCAGGTCGAGGCCGTCCGTGTCCTGCCCCAGCTCGCCGCCCCGCCCAAGCAGCTCATCAAGGCGGGCGTCTTCGGCTCCGGCCTGTATGCCGAGCCCGACCGCTCCACGGCCGCCAAGGCGAAGATCGAGGACCACCTCGACTTCCTCTTCACCTATTACAAGGACCAGGTGGAGATGCGCCGTTGGTACGGCTTCTGGGACTACGGCGACATCATGCACTCCTACGACGCGGTGCGCCGCCAGTGGCGCTACGACGTCGGCGGCTACGCCTGGGACAACTCCGAGCTCTCGCCCGACCTGTGGCTGTGGTTCGCCTACCTCAGAAGCGGCCGCGCCGACCTCTTCCGCTTCGCCGAGGCGATGACCCGGCACACCGGCGAGGTCGACGTCTACCACCTCGGCAAGTGGGCCGGCCTCGGCACCCGGCACGGCGTCCAGCACTGGGCCGACAGCGCCAAGCAGCAGCGCATCGCCAACACCACCTACCGCCGCTACTACTACTTCCTCACCGCCGACGAACGCGTCGGCGACCTCATGCACGCCAACGTCGACTCCGACGAGACCTTCCTCGTCCTCGACCCCATCCGCAAGATCCGCACCGAACCGTACGAGCCCGACCGCAACGCCCTCTCCATCGGCTTCGGCACCGACTGGAGCGGCCTGGTCTCCGCCTGGCTCACCGAGTGGGAGCGGCGCGGCCCCAAGTGGGAGAAGGCCAAGGCCAGGGTCCTGTCCACCATGGAGACCATCGCCGCCCAGCCCAACGGCTTCGTGCAGGGCAACGCCCTGTACGACCTGGACACCGGCAAGTTCGCGATCGAGGCACCCAAGGTCAGCGTCTCGCACCTGTCGACGATGTTCGGCCTGGTCGAGCTGTGCGCGGAACTGATCGACCAGATCGACATGCCGAAGTTCAAGGAGGTCTGGCTGGACTACTGCCGCTACTTCAACGCCACCAAGGCCGAGCAGAAGGCCCGCTACGGCACCGACTTCGGCAGCCTGCTGCTCTTCCAGGGCCACTCGCGCCAGGACGCCTACGCCGCCGTACAGACCGGCGACGACGCGCTGGCCGCCCGCGCCTGGCAGCAGTTCTACAACAGCCGCGACACCTGGGACTACAAGGAATCCACCGACTGGTCCACGAAGAAGATCGAGGGCCCGACCGCCCTGGTCCCCGGCAGCGACGCGGCCTGGGTGTCCACCAACGCCACCGCGCTTTATGGCTTGGCGGCCATCCAGAACCTGGCTCTCGTCGGCGACAAGATGCCGTGATCGCCTGGTGAGCGTGGCGTGCGCGGGCACACTGCGTCCATGGACTGGAACCATCACCGCTTCCGCAGTCTGTGGGCCCTGCCCGCGCCGCCCGCCACCGTGTACGGCGTGCTGGAACGCCCCGAGGACTACCCCCGGTGGTGGCGCCAGGTCCGGGAGGTCACCCGGCTCGACGACACCACCGGGATCGTCCGAATCCGCTCCCTCCTGCCGTACGACATGACGTTCACCGCGCGCGAGGTCCGGCACGATCCGGGAGCCGGCGTGCTGGAGACCGCGATGACCGGCGACATCGACGGCTGGGCACGCTGGACGGTCACGCCGCGCGGCACCGGCTGCCTGGTCCGCTACGACCAGGTGGTCGACGTCCGCAAGCCGCTTCTGCGGCGGCTCGCGGTACCGGGCAGATCCTTCTTCCGCGCGAACCACGCGCTGATGATGCGGGCCGGACGGCGGGAGCTCGTGGCGTACCTCGAAGCGGTTTGAAGGAAACGTGCCGGGACCTGTATTGTTCAGTGCGTTCCCGGGCGATTAGCTCAGTGGGAGAGCGCTTCGTTCACACCGAAGAGGTCACTGGTTCGAACCCAGTATCGCCCACCGGGTCAGGCCGGTCCGTCTCAGACGGACCGGTTTTTGCATGCTCAGTGCATGCTCAGGCGGCCTCCGCCGGCAGATCCGGACGCAGGGGCCACGCCGGGTCCACCGCCTCCTCCGTGCCACTGCGGGCGAACCACGCCTGGAGGCCGCGCGCCTGTGCCGCGTGCCACACCGCCTGGAGCGTGTGCAGCTCGCCGGGGGGCAGCCGTTCCAGCCGGGCCGCATAACGGCGCCCCACCGCCCGTACGACGTCCAGTGCGGCCAGCGCGTCGGCCGCCGCGTCGTGCGCGCCGTCCAGCGTGACGCCGTAGTGTGCGCACAGGTCGGTCAGAGTGCGGCGGCCCTTGCGGTAGCGGTCCAGGTGCTTGTCGAGGACCCGCGGGTCCAGCACGCACAGCGGCGCCGCCTCGAACCAGCCGGCCAGCGACGAGGCCCGATGACGGCGCAACTCCCGGTCCAGCAGCGTCAGATCGAACGGCGCGTTCATCACCACCAGCGGACGGTGGCGAGCGGCCTGCTCGGCCAGCGCCTGAGCTATCTCGTACATCACCGGCGCCGGCCAGCGGCCGTTGCGCACCAGGTGCTCCTCCGCCAGCCCGTGCACCGCCGTCGCCGCCTCGGGCACCGGCACGCCCGGGTTCACCAGCCAGCGGCTGATCCGCGGCCGGGTGCCCGGCGCGTCCTGGACGACGACGGCAGCCGACACGATCCGGTCGGCCTCGACGTCCACGCCCGTGGTCTCCGTGTCGAACGCGGCCAGAGGCCCCTCGTACCAGCACGTCATACCACCACAACCCCTCGTTCACCGTCGGCAGTTGACGCCCCGTCCACTGCCCGTTTCGGTGATACCCGGGCTGTTTGCGCCGTACGCCGGAAGGAGACAACAGGAGTAGGGGTCTTAGCAGTTCAGCGACCCGCAGCGGGGATTCACCAGTTCTGGAAGGCTGTTGGCCATGGCCATAGCGCAGCCCGAACGGGGCGGGCTGCTGCCCGAGCGGACGGCACCCACTCGCGGCTCTCTCGCCACCACCGCCTGCATGGAGACCTTGCAGGTCGGCTATCTGCACGCCGTGGCGGCGGCCGCGGGCTGTTCGCTGTCCCAGCCGTTCCCGGACAACGGCATCGACTGGCACGTCAGCCACAGCGCGCCCGGGCACACCGTCGACGACGAGGTCACCATCAAGGTGCAGCTCAAGGCGACGTACCAGGTCGCGCCGAACCCACCGGGCCGCTTCTCCTTCACGCTCGACAACGACCACCTGGCGAAACTCGCCCGCACCCCGGTCTCCGTGCACAAGATCCTGGTCGTGATGATCGTGCCGCGCTCGCGCGAGCAGTGGCTGCGCGCCGGCCACGACGGGCTCGACCTCAGGCACTGCTGCTACTGGATCAACCTCGCCGGGCACCCGATCACGGGCCGGCGCCGCACCACCGTGCGGATACCGACCTCACGCATCTTCGACGACCGGGCGCTGTGCGAGATCATGACGCGGGTCGGGACGGGAGGGAAACCGTGACGCACCGCTCGACCGACGAACCCGTACGACCAGCCAGGCCCCACCCCGTAGACGCCGCGTGGCATGGCCGGCCGCCCGGGCCCGGCCAGGTCGACCCGGCCGTGCTCAGCGCCCTGCTGCACCGCCACGGCTGGCAGCGCCGCGGCGGCGCCGCCGGACGGTACGGCCGCTGGACTCCGCCCGGCCCCGGCGGCAGCGGCACCAGCCTGCTCGTGCCCGAGAGCCGCGCCTTCCCCGACAGCGACGACCTGCTCGCCGAGGCCCTGCTCGCGTTGTCCCGCAGCGGCACCCCCTCCGCGCGCGAGGTCCTGGTCTCCCTCGCCGTGCCCAGCGACGAGATCCGCTGGTCGCGCGACGTACCGGCCGGACCCGGCGGCGCCGCGCCCTGGACCGTCGAGGAACAACTGCGCAAGGGCGCCCGCCGCATGCTGCTCGCGGGCGCCCTCGCCACGCGCGCGCGTAGCGGCTACCACGGCGCCCGGCACCGGCGGGCCGCGGCCGCCGCCCTGGAGAACGTCCTGGTGGGCTCGGCCGCCGACGGCCGCCTCACCGCCCTCGTGCCCGTCGCCGACGGCCGCCCCCTCGCCGTATGCCTCCACCAGGCCCTGCACGCCGCCCGCGAGGCCATCGACTACCGGCGGGCCACCGGCGGCATGGACGCCTTCGACGGGGCCGTCGAGGCGGGCGTCAGCCACGAGCTCACCGAGGCCCTCGCCGCCCTCGTCCGGGGCACCGAGGGCGCCCGCATCGCCGTCGCGTGGGCCCCGGCCGTCGGGGTGCCCGAGGGCTGCGCGGCCTCCGCCGAACCCGTCGAGTTCTCGCCCGGCGACCTGCCGGCACTGCGCGAGGCCGGCGCCCGCTACCAGCGCGCGGAGCCCTCCGTGCCCGTGCGGATCACCGGCACGGTGGTACGGATGCGCAGGTCGGGGCCGCGCGGCGCGGGCACCGTACGGCTGCGCGTGCTGACCGGCGCCGAGGTCCCGCACGTGCGGATCACCCTCGACGAGGAGGCCTACCGCATCGCAGGGCACGCCCACCTCGTCGGGCTGCCGATGCGGGTGCACGGGCGGCTGGAGAGCCGGGGCGGCTTCCGGCGGCTGACCGGGGCCTCAGGCGTCGTACCCGTGCAGGTCGACGAGGCCGAGCGGGACCGGCTGATGAAGGCCCTCCAGGAGCACCTGGACTTCTTCGGGGAGGCCTGCGGAGGAGAGGAGGGCGGGGACTACGAGGAGGAGTACGGCGAGGACTGCGGGGACTGATTTCGCGGTGGGCCGTCCGGGGTCGGTACGATCCTTACTCATGCGCGCGCTCCGGTATGGCGCCGCACCCCACCTTCAGTCAGGAGAGACCGGTGTCAGACGTCCGTGTGATCATCCAACGCGATTCCGAGCGGGAAGAACGCGTGGTGACGACGGGCACTACGGCCGCCGAGCTCTTCGCCGGCGAACGCTCGATCATCGCCGCGCGCGTGGCCGGCGAGCTCAGGGACCTGTCCTACGTCGTCTCCGAGGGCGACGAGGTCGAGGGCGTCGAGATCTCCTCCGAGGACGGTCTGAACATCCTGCGCCACTCCACCGCGCACGTCATGGCGCAGGCCGTACAGGAGCTCTTCCCCGAGGCCAAGCTGGGCATCGGCCCGCCGGTCAAGGACGGCTTCTACTACGACTTCGACGTCGAGAAGCCGTTCACGCCCGAGGATCTCAAGGCCGTCGAGAAGAAGATGCAGGAGATCCAGAAGCGCGGCCAGCGCTTCGCCCGCCGCGTGGTGACCGACGAGGCCGCCCGCGAGGAGCTGGCGTCGGAGCCGTACAAGCTGGAACTGATCGGGCTGAAGGGCGCGGCCTCCTCCGACGACGGCGCGGACGTCGAGGTCGGCGCCGGCGAGCTGACGATCTACGACAACCTGGACGCCAAGACCGGCGAGCTGTGCTGGAAGGACCTGTGCCGCGGTCCCCACCTGCCCACCACCCGGAACATTCCGGCGTTCAAGCTGATGCGCAACGCGGGCGCCTACTGGCGCGGCAGCGAGAAGAACCCCATGCTGCAGCGCATCTACGGCACCGCCTGGCCGTCCAAGGACGAGCTGAAGCAGTACCTGGACTTCCTCGCCGAGGCCGAGAAGCGCGACCACCGCAAGCTGGGCCACGAGCTGGACCTGTTCTCCGTCCCGGAGCAGATCGGCTCCGGCCTGGCCGTCTTCCACCCCAAGGGCGGCGTCATCCGCCGGGTCATGGAGGACTACTCGCGTAAGCGGCACGAGGAGGCGGGCTACGAGTTCGTCTACACCCCGCACGCGACGAAGGGGAAGCTCTTCGAGACCTCGGGCCACCTGGACTGGTACGCCGACGGCATGTACCCGCCCATGCAGCTCGACGAGGGCGTGGACTACTACCTCAAGCCCATGAACTGCCCGATGCACAACCTGATCTTCGACGCGCGCGGGCGTTCGTACCGTGAACTGCCCATGCGGCTGTTCGAGTTCGGGACCGTGTACCGGTACGAGAAGTCGGGCGTCGTGCACGGCCTGACCCGTGCCCGCGGCTTCACCCAGGACGACGCGCACATCTACTGCACGCGCGAGCAGATGTCCGACGAGCTCGACAAACTGCTCACCTTCGTCCTCGACCTGCTGCGCGACTACGGCCTGACCGACTTCTACCTGGAGCTGTCCACCAAGGACCCGGAGAAGTACGTCGGGACGGACGAGGTGTGGGATGAGGCCACCGAGACGCTGCGCGAGGTCGCCGAGAAGCAGGGCCTGCCGCTGGTCCCGGACCCGGGCGGTGCCGCCTTCTACGGGCCGAAGATCTCCGTGCAGACCCGGGACGCCATCGGCCGGAACTGGCAGATGTCGACGATCCAGCTCGACTTCAACCTGCCGGAGCGCTTCGACCTGGAGTACACGGCCGCCGACGGCACCAAGCAGCGGCCGGTCATGATCCACCGCGCCCTGTTCGGTTCGATCGAGCGTTTCTTCGCAGTACTCCTGGAGCACTACGCGGGCGCCTTCCCGGCGTGGCTGGCGCCGGTCCAGGCGGTCGGCATCCCGGTCGGGGACGCGCACGTCGAGTACCTGGAGAAGTTCGCCGCGGCGGCCAAGCGGCAGGGCCTGCGGGTCGAGGTCGACTCCTCCTCCGACCGCATGCAGAAGAAGATCCGCAACGCCCAGAAGCAGAAGGTGCCCTTCATGGTCATCGCGGGCGACGAGGACATGGCGGGCGGCGCGGTGTCCTTCCGCTACCGCGACGGCTCGCAGGAGAACGGCATCCCGGCCGACGACGCCATCGCGAAGATCGTGAAGGTCGTCGAGGAGCGGGCGCAGGTCTGACGGGCGCAGTTCTGCGTACGCGCAAAGGCCCCCGGGGAGTCAGCGGGGCGGTTTGCCGGGGGCCTTGTCGCAGTCCCTCGGGGGTCTTTGTCACAGCCCCTCCGGCCCGCCGGGCAGGCGTGACGCCATATGCTGCACGCATGACGAGTGAGCCGGAGCAGCAGTGGGGAGTGGGCACGCAGGACGCGTTCCAGCGTCTGTGGACGCCCCACCGGATGGCCTACATCCAGGGCGAGAACAAGCCGAGCGGCCCGGGAGCCGACGACGGCTGCCCCTTCTGCGCGATCCCGGCCAAGTCCGACGAGGACGGGCTGATCATCAGGCGCGGCGAGCAGGTGTACGCGGTGCTCAACCTGTACCCCTACAACGGCGGCCACCTCATGACCGTGCCGTACCGCCACGTCGCCGACTACACCGACCTGACCGCGGCGGAGACTGCCGAGCTGGCCGAGCTGACCAAGCAGGCGATGACGGCCCTGCGCAGCGCGTCCGGCGCCCACGGCTTCAACATCGGCATGAACCAGGGCACGGTGGCCGGCGCCGGCATCGCAGCCCACCTCCACCAGCACATCGTCCCGCGCTGGGGCGGTGACACGAACTTCATGCCGGTTGTCGGCCACACGCGAGTGCTGCCGCAGCTCCTGGCCGACACGAGGAAGATGCTGGCGGACGCCTGGCCGACGCACTGATCTTCAGTGCTGGGGCGTGACCAGCCTTTCCGGCGTGTGAGGACGAGGCCGAAGCGGGGGTCTTGGGGGCGCAGCCCCCAGGGACCGCAACCCCCCCCCCCCCCCCCCCCGGCCC
>NZ_JACTVI010000013.1:58488-130270 GCF_014495685.1 Streptomyces sp. TRM68367
ACGTCGGCTTTCCCCGGTGTCGGATCCTGCACCGCCGTGCTCAGGAACGCCGACCGCGAACCGAACTTCTCGGTGTTCACTCCGTTCTCCTCCAGCACCTTGATCGCGCCGGCGTGCACCACCCGCAGCACCGGAGCGGCCGCGCGCAACGCGTCGTCGGCCATGAAGCGATGCCGCCACGGCTTGTCGGCCCACGCGTGCCGCAGGCCGAACGGCTCGGGCAGGGCCAGCGTGCCGCCGAGCCACTTCAGCAGCGGCGGATACCAGGTCAGCGGCGCCCGCGCGGCCAGCCGCACCACCTCGTCGGCGTCCACCAGCGGCAGCTTCACGCTCCGCGTCTCCCAGAACTTCAGCGCCTTCTGGACCGTCTTCGACTTGTCCTCCGGCTTAGACGTGAACAACGGATGCACCGGCCCGAGCGCATGCCCGGTCACCTCGATGCGCAGCGTCTCGTGCAGCACGGTCACCGTGATGAGCATGGTGATGATCAGCTGCCCGTCCCACAGCGTCCACTGGACGCCCAGGTAGTGCCGGTCACCGGCGCCGAACTGCTGCTTGTTGCAGATGTCCTGTATGGCGTGCGACTTGACCTGGTACGCCTCGACGTCCGTGCCCTCCGGCCGGGACACGGCGCCCGCGTTCTCCCCGATCGGCGTGACGATCCAGTGCCGTATCGACGGCTTCGTGAAGCCGCCCGTGTTCAGCGGGGTCCGCTCCAGCATGCGCAGCCGGTCGTGGATGGACTTGACGACGTCCCAGCTGCGGAAGGGATGGATCTCCCGGTCCGGGTCGGCCGACACCAGGTCCTCGGCGAGCTGCCAGCTGCCCCAGCGCGTGCCCATGCCGAGTATGCCCTTCGGCCAAGCGTAGAAGACCGAGTTGGACTGCTGCTCGGCGCTGAGCCGGGCCAGGGACTGGCGCAGCTGCTCGGCCGCCGTCTCGCCGGGGCTGCTCGGCACCGCCTCCGGCACCTTCGCGCCGACACTGCTGCCGGAGAGCAGGCTGTCCCAGCGCTCCCGCAGATCCCTCGCCGTACGCTCACAGATCTGCTTGGCCCAGAACCAGCCGGCCACCGGGGCGACGACCGCCAGGCGCGCGTACAACGCCCAGAACCCGGTGAACGGCATCCGGATCAGGAAGATCACCGCGAGGGCGCCGACCGCGACCAGCAGTGTGGTGGCGAGCGCGCCGGCCCGCTTGTCCTCGCGCTTGGCCATGGTCGTACGGATCTGGAAGACCAGCAGCCAGACCAGCAGGCCGGGCAGGAAGATCAGACCGCACAGCGCCATGACGGCCGTCAGCCAGTTGTCCCGCTCACGGCGGATGCGGTTCGCCGCGAGACAGTGCTCGACCACCACCTGCGGCTGGGTGCCGAAGGACTGGATGAGCGGCTTGCGGCCCGCGCCCAGCATGCGGTCGACGACGGCGCGGGAGAACGCCTCGCCGAGGTTCGGCTTGAACAGCGCGAGTTTGCCGCCCTTGACGGTGGACTTGTGCCACTCGTTGTCGGCATCGAGGATCTTCTCCACCGGATTGTCCCGATATGCCGCCGAGGCCAGCGCGAACGTCGCCGTCTGTCCCTCGTCGCCCGTGCGCGGTACCTGCGGACCGAAAATGTCCGCGTAACCGCTCTCAACGGTCATTACCGCCCCCGATCGCCGTCACTGCCGCTGCTGCGGCCCTTCCCGACTTCCGTACCCCGCACACCTGTTGATCAGTTCTTCGTTCCGACCGACATGCCGAGCGAGGCGCTGATCGCCGCACAACGTGATCAGGTCATCAGCGTAGCCGCAGGCAACGACAACGCGTCGGCGGACGGCCGAAGCCGCCCGCCGAAACGGAAGGGAGCGTTCCACACACGTCACTTGTGGGCGCCCGGCGCCAACTAGGAGGCGGCGCGCGCCTCTTCACGGATACTTTCGGCAATCTGTGGCGGCATCGGTTCGTGCCGGGCGTACGCGCGGCTGAAGCGTGCGGTGCCGTGCGACAGGGAGCGCAGGTCGACCGCGTACCGGCCGATCTCGATCTCCGGCACCTCGGCCCGGACCAGCGTGCGGCCGCCGGGCGTCTGCTCGGTGCCCAGCACCCGGCCGCGCCGCCCGGACAGGTCGCTCATCACAGCGCCCACGTAGTCGTCGCCGACCAGCACGCTCACCTCGGCCACCGGCTCCAGCAGATGGATCTTCGCATCGGCCGCGGCCTCCCGAAGCGCCAGCGCGCCCGCCGTCTGGAACGCGGCGTCCGAGGAGTCCACCGAGTGCGCCTTGCCGTCCAGCAGCGTCACCCGCACGTCGACGAGCGGATGACCGGCCGCGACCCCCTTGAGGGCCTGGGCCCGCACGCCCTTCTCGACCGACGGGATGAACTGCCGCGGCACCGCACCGCCGACCACCTTGTCCACGAACTCGATGCCCGAGCCGCCCGGCAGCGGCTCCACCTCGATCTCGCAGATGGCGTACTGCCCGTGCCCGCCGGACTGCTTGACGTGCCGGCCGCGCCCCGCCGACCTGCCCGCGAACGTCTCCCGGAGGGAGACCTTGTGCGGTACGACGTCGACCTGGACGCCGTACCGGCTGCGCAGCCGCTCCAGCGCGACGTCCGCGTGGGCCTCGCCCAGGCACCACAGGACCACCTGGTGGGTGTCCTGGTTCTGTTCCAGGCGCATCGTCGGGTCCTCGGCGACCAGCCGGGACAGGCCCTGGGAGAGCTTGTCCTCGTCCGGCTTGCTGTGTGCCTGGATGGCCAGCGGCAGCAGTGGGTCGGGCATCTGCCACGGCTCCATCAGCAGCGGGTCGTCCTTGGCGGAGAGCGTGTCCCCGGTCTCCGCGCGGCTCAGCTTCGCCACGCACGCCAGGTCACCCGCGACGACGTGCGAGACCGGGCGCTGCTGTTTGCCGAACGGCGTGGACAGGGCGCCGATCCGCTCGTCGACGTCGTGGTCCTCGTGCCCGCGGTCCGCAAGACCGTGCCCGGAGACGTGCACGGTCTGGTCGGCACGCAGGGTGCCGGAGAACACCCGGATCAGCGAGAGCCGGCCGACGTACGGGTCGGATGAGGTCTTCACGACCTCCGCGACCAGCGGCGCGTTGGGATCGCACGGCTTCAGCTCGCGCGGCTTGCCGTCGATGCTGGTCACGCGGTGCACCTCGTGCTCCAGCGGGGTCGGGAAACCGCGCGTGACCAGCTCCAGCAGCTCGACCGTGCCGAGGCCCTGCCGGGCGCCGTCGGCCGCGGGGGCGGCGGCCAGCACGGGGAAGAAGACCCCGCGCGCGACGGCCCGCTCCAGGTCCTCGATCAGCGTCTTGACGTCGACCGTCTCGCCGCCGAGATAGCGGTCCATGAGGGTCTCGTCCTCGCTCTCCGAGATGATCCCCTCGATCAGCCGGTTGCGGGCCTCCTCGATCAGCGGCAGCTGGTCCTCGCCCGGTTCGGACTCCGCCCGCTCCCCGGACGAGTAGTCGAACAGCTTCTGCGACAGCACCCCGATCAGCCCGGTCACGGGCGCGTGCCCGTCGGCCGCCTGCCGGCCGTGCAGCGGCAGGTACAGCGGCAGCACGGCGTCGGGGTCGTCGGCGCCGAAGGCCTCCGCGCAGATCCGCGTCATCTCCTCGAAGTCCGACCGGGCGGCCTCCAGGTGCGTGATCACGATGGCCCGTGGCATGCCGACGGCCGCGCACTCCTCCCACACCATGCGGGTCGAGCCGTCCACGCCGTCGGAGGCGGAGACGACGAAAAGGGCCGCGTCCGCCGCTCGCAGACCGGCCCTGAGTTCACCGACGAAGTCGGCGTATCCGGGAGTGTCGAGGAGATTGACCTTGATGCCGCCCCATTCGACGGGGACCAGCGAGAGCTGTACGGAGCGTTGCTGCCGGTGCTCGATCTCGTCGTAGTCGGAGACGGTGCCGCCGTCCTCCACGCGGCCCGCCCGGTTCACGGCCCTCGCCGCTAGGGCGAGAGCCTCCACCAGAGTCGTCTTGCCCGAACCGGAGTGGCCGACCAGCACCACATTCCGTACGGACGCGGGATGGTCGGCCGCCACTGCCCTGCCGGCGGCCCCGGGGTGTGTGTTCGCCTTGTCGCCCATGGCCTTGCCTCCCGTACACGGTGAGGTTGTGGGCGCGGACACGCGGGACCCTCCCCCAGACTCCGTCTGGGGGCACCCCCAGCGGTGGCGGCTCCGGCGACGCCCGCGGTTATTCGAGCTTTCCACTCTCGTCACGGTGCGTCCATACGAGGGACGCGATCGTGCCGCGACCCGGCCGCCACCGGACCGTGACACGGGGCTGCCGACGCCCGGCCGTCGCCCACGCGCGCGCGTGGCTACGATGGGCCAGCCGGTGGCCAGCAGGGGCCACTCGGCCCCACCGACCGTCGGGAAGGCCATGCTGAACAAGTACGCGCGTGCATTCTTCACGCGTGTTCTCACGCCGTTCGCCGCGTTTCTCATCCGACGGGGCGTCAGCCCCGACACGGTCACGCTCATCGGCACCGCGGGCGTGATGGCCGGCGCGCTGGTCTTCTACCCCCGGGGCGAGTTCTTCTGGGGCACGGTCGTGATCACGCTGTTCGTCTTCTCCGACCTCGTCGACGGCAACATGGCCCGCCAGCTGGGCCGCTCAAGCCGCTGGGGCGCGTTCCTGGACTCCACCCTCGACCGGGTCGCCGACGGTGCGATCTTCGGCGGCTTCGCCCTGTGGTACGCGGGCGGCGGCGACGACACCGTCCTGTGCGCCGTCTCCATCTTCTGCCTGGCCAGCGGCCAGGTGGTGTCGTACACCAAGGCCCGCGGCGAGTCGATCGGGCTGCCGGTCGCCGTGAACGGGCTCGTCGAGCGCGCCGAGCGGCTGGTGATCTCGCTGGTCGCGGCCGGGGTCGCGGGCTTCGACACGTTCGGCGTGCCCGGGATCCACGTCGTGCTGCCGATCGCCCTGTGGATCGTCGCCGTCGGCAGCCTCGTCACGCTGATCCAGCGGGTCGTCACGGTCCGCAGGGAGTCCGCGGAGGCCGAGGCGCAGCAGGACGGCCAGGAGCGGCCGGAGAACGCCTCGCACGGAAGCGAGGCCGCGACATGAACGCTAAGGACCGGCTGACGGACACGCTGTACGGCCTCGGCTGGGGCACGGTCAAGAAGCTCCCCGAGCCGGTCGCCGTACGGCTCGGCCGGACCATCGCCGACGTCACCTGGAAGCGGCGCGGCAAGGGCGTGCAGCGGCTGGAGAGCAACTACGCGCGCGTGGTGCCGGACGCGGGCCCGGAGCGCCTGGCCGAGCTCTCGCGCGCGGGCATGCGGTCGTACATGCGCTACTGGATGGAGTCCTTCCGGCTCCCGGCCTGGAGCACCGAGCGCATCAAGGGCGGCTTCGACCCCAAGGGCGTGCACCACCTGACCGACGGCCTCGCCTCCGGCAAGGGCGTCGTCCTGGCCCTGCCGCACCTGGCCAACTGGGACCTGGCGGGCGCCTGGGTCACCACCAAGCTGGAGACCCCGTTCACCACCGTCCAGGAGCGCCTCAAGCCCGAAGCGCTCTACGACCGCTTCGTCGCCTATCGCACCCAACTGGGCATGGAGGTCCTGCCGCACAGCGGCGGCTCCGCCTTCGGCGTCCTGGCCCGGCGGCTGCGCGAGGGCGGCCTGGTCTGCCTGGTCGCCGACCGCGACCTGTCCGCGTCCGGCGTCGAGGTGGAGTTCTTCGGCGAGCCGGCCCGTATGCCCGCGGGTCCCGCCCTGCTCGCCCAGCAGACCGGGGCGCTGCTGCTGCCGGTCACGCTGTGGTACGACGATTCGCCCGTAATGCAGGGGCGGCTGCATCCGCCGATCGAGGTACCCGAGTCAGGTACCCGGGCCGAAAAGACGTCTGTCATGACACAGGCGCTGGCCGACGCCTTCGCCACGGGGATCGCCGACCATCCGGAGGACTGGCACATGCTGCAGCGCTTGTGGCTCGAGGACCTCGATCCTGCCAAGGATCCCCAGCGGGACAGCGAGAAGGGGACCTCGTGAGGATCGGCATCGTCTGCCCGTACTCCTGGGACGTACCGGGCGGTGTCCAGTTCCACATCCGGGATCTCGCCGAGTACTTCATCCGTCTCGGTCACGAGGTGTCCGTCCTCGCCCCGGCCGACGACGACACCCCGCTGCCGCCGTACGTCGTCTCCGCCGGACGCGCGGTGCCGGTGCCGTACAACGGCTCGGTGGCGCGCCTGAACTTCGGCTTCCTCTCCGCCGCCCGGGTACGCCGCTGGCTGCACGACGGTGAGTTCGACGTCATCCACATCCACGAGCCGGCCTCGCCGTCGCTTGGCCTGCTGTCCTGCTGGGCGGCTCAGGGACCCATCGTCGCGACCTTCCACACCTCGAACCCGCGCTCGCGGGCCATGATCGCCGCGTACGCCATCCTCCAGGCGGCCCTGGAGAAGATCAGCGCGCGGATCGCGGTGAGCGAGTACGCCCGCCGCACGCTCGTGGAACACCTGGGCGGGGACGCGGTCGTCATCCCCAACGGCGTCGACGTCGACTTCTTCGCCAAGGCCGAGCCCCGGCCCGAGTGGCAGGGCGACACCATCGGTTTCATCGGGCGCATCGACGAGCCCCGCAAGGGTCTGCCGGTCCTCATGAAGGCCCTCCCGAAGATCCTCTCCGCCCGCCCGCAGACCCGGCTGCTGGTCGCGGGCCGCGGCGACGAGGAGGAGGCGGTGGAGACGCTGCCGGCGGAACTGCGCTCCCGCGTCGAATTCCTCGGCATGATCACCGACGAGGACAAGGCACGCCTCCTGCGCAGCGTCGACCTGTATGTCGCGCCGAACACCGGTGGCGAGAGCTTCGGCATCATCCTCGTCGAGGCCATGTCCGCCGGCGCGCCCGTCCTCGCCTCCGACCTGGACGCCTTCGCGCAGGTCCTCGACCAGGGCGCGGCCGGCGAACTGTTCCCCAACGAGGACGCGCACGCCCTCGCCGAAACCGCGGTCCGCCTCCTGGAGGGCCCGGCCCGCCGCACCGAACTCCGCGAACGGGGAACCAACCATGTCCGCCGCTTCGACTGGTCCACCGTCGGCGCGGACATCCTGTCGGTCTACGAAACGGTCACGGCAGGCGCGGCAGCGGTGGCCACGGACGAGCGGGCCGGGGGCGGCGGAGGAAGCGGCTTGCGGGCCCGGCTGGGGTTGGCACGGGACTGAGGGCCTGGGGGCGTGAGCTGTGACGGGGCTGGGGCGGGCGGGGCTTGAAGCTGACGGGCTTGAGGCTGGCGTGGCTGAGGGGCTTGAGGCTGAGGGGGATGGTGGCGGAGGCGCTGAGCTTGATGAGGCGGAGGGGGGAGGGCGGAGGTCTCAGGTTGAGGGGCTGAGGCCCGCGGGTTCTGAGGGTTGAGATGACTGACGCAGACGGGGTCAAGGGCTTGAGGCTGACGGGCCTCAGGGAACTGAAGCCGGCGAGGCTGATGGGCCGAGGCGCTGAGATCAGCCCCTCACCCACCCGCTGGGGACGCTCCTCCCCAACCGACCCGTCCCTTCCCGGTGCCGGTCCGCGCAATTCAGCCTGTCCGGCGTTTGAGGACGAGGCCGCAAGGCCGGAGCGGGGGTCTGGGGGCGCAGCCCCCAGGGACAGCAACCCGCCTACAACCCGCACCGGACAACGCACCGTACGCCACTCGGCTGACCCAGCGGAGCGCCCCGGTAGCCTTGCGGCCCGTGACCGCAACCCTCATCTGGATCCTCGTCGCCCTCGTGGTGATCGGCCTCTACCTGAGCTGGACGGCGGGACGGCTGGACCGGCTGCACGCCCGGATCGACGCCGCCCGCGCCGCCCTCGACGCCCAGCTGCTCCGCCGGGCCTCAGTGACCCAGGAACTGGCCACCTCGGGGGTGCTCGACCCGGCCGCCTCGATCGTCCTCTACGAGGCGGCACACGCCGCCCGGCAGGCCGAGGAGGACCACCGCGAGGTCGCCGAGAGCGAGCTGAGCCAGGCCCTGCGCGCGGTGTTCGCCGAGGCGCAGCAGGTGGAGGCGGTACGGGAGGCACCCGGGGGAGAGGAGGCGGCCCGGGAACTGACCGAGGCGGTCCGCCGGGTCCCGATGGCCCGCCGCTTCCACAACGACGCCGTACGCGCGGCCCGCGCCCTGCGGCGGCACCGCAAGGTCCGCTGGTTCCGGCTGGCCGGCCACGCCCCGTTCCCCCTGGCCTTCGAGATGGACGACGAACCGCCGGCGGCCCTGGTCGACCGGGCGGCATAGGCACTGTTTCCGCCTTCGTCCGCCGAAAAGGATCCACCGGCTTCCCATTGGCCCTTGCTGTGGCCTGGTCCCCTCACGTTTCCTCGGTGCTGCATCACAACCCCTGTCACCGAGTGAGGTCACCCGTGTCCACCACGCCCAGTTCCGCCCCGACCCCCGAGACCGGTTCCGCGCGCGTGAAGCGCGGCATGGCCGAGCAGCTCAAGGGCGGTGTGATCATGGATGTCGTCACGCCGGAGCAGGCGAAGATCGCCGAGGACGCGGGCGCCGTCGCCGTCATGGCCCTGGAGCGGGTGCCGGCCGACATCCGCAAGGACGGGGGCGTGGCCCGGATGTCCGACCCGGACATGATCGAGGGCATCATCAACGCCGTCTCCATCCCGGTGATGGCCAAGTCCCGCATCGGCCACTTCGTCGAGGCCCAGGTCCTGCAGTCCCTCGGCGTCGACTACATCGACGAGTCCGAGGTCCTCACCCCGGCCGACGAGGTCAACCACTCCGACAAGTGGTCCTTCACGACCCCCTTCGTCTGCGGCGCCACCAACCTCGGCGAGGCCCTGCGCCGCATCGCCGAGGGCGCCGCCATGATCCGCTCCAAGGGCGAGGCCGGCACCGGCAACGTCGTCGAGGCCGTCCGCCACCTGCGCCAGATCAAGAACGAGATCGCCCGGCTGCGCGGCTACGACAACCACGAGCTGTACGCCGCCGCCAAGGAGCTGCGCGCCCCGTACGAGCTGGTCAAGGAGGTCGCCGAGCTGGGCAAGCTGCCCGTCGTGCTGTTCTCCGCCGGCGGTGTCGCCACCCCGGCCGACGCTGCGCTGATGCGCCAGCTCGGCGCCGAGGGCGTCTTCGTCGGCTCCGGCATCTTCAAGTCCGGCGACCCGGCCAGGCGCGCCGCCGCCATCGTCAAGGCGACCACCTTCTACGACGACCCGAAGATCATCGCGGAGGCGTCCCGCAACCTCGGCGAGGCCATGGTCGGCATCAACTGCGACACCCTCCCCGAGGCCGAGCGCTACGCCAACCGCGGCTGGTAACCACCCATGACCCATGCACCTGTGATCGGAGTCCTGGCCCTCCAGGGCGACGTACGGGAGCACCTCACCGCCCTGGCCGCGGCCGACGCCGTGGCCAGGCCGGTGCGGCGCCCCGACGAGCTCGCCGAGGTCGACGGCCTCGTCATACCCGGCGGCGAGTCCACCACCATCTCCAAGCTGGCCGTGCTGTTCGGCCTGATGGACCCCCTACGCGTGCGCGTGCGGGACGGCATGCCGGTCTACGGCACGTGCGCCGGTCTGATCATGCTCGCCGACAAGATCCTCGACCCGCGCTCGGGCCAGGAGACGATCGGCGGCATCGACATGATCGTGCGCCGCAACGCCTTCGGACGGCAGAACGAGTCCTTCGAGGCGGCCGTCGACGTCAAGGGCATCGAGGGCGATCCGGTGGAAGGCGTCTTCATCCGCGCGCCCTGGGTCGAGTCCGTCGGCGCCCAGGCCGAGGTCCTCGCCGAGTACGACGGCCACATCGTCGCAGTCCGCCAGGGCACCGCGCTGGCCACGTCGTTCCACCCGGAACTGACCGGCGACCACCGCGTGCACTCCCTGTTCGTCGACATGGTGCGCGCCGACCGGACACCGGAGTCCTTGTAGGATTCCAGGCGTTCGTACAGAGATGGGTAACGCGAAGGAGACAGGCAGATGTCCGGCCACTCTAAATGGGCCACGACGAAGCACAAGAAGGCCGTCATCGATGCCAAGCGTGGCAAGCTCTTCGCGAAGCTGATCAAGAACATCGAGGTCGCGGCCCGCATGGGCGGCGCCGACCCCGACGGCAATCCGACGCTGTACGACGCCATCCAGAAGGCCAAGAAGTCGTCGGTCCCGAACAAGAACATCGACTCCGCGGTCAAGCGCGGCGCGGGCCTGGAGGCCGGAGGCGCCGAGTACGAGACGATCATGTACGAGGGCTACGGCCCGAACGGCGTCGCCGTGCTCGTCGAGTGCCTCACCGACAACCGCAACCGCGCCGCCTCCGAGGTCCGCGTCGCGATGACCCGCAACGGCGGCTCCATGGCCGACCCGGGCTCGGTCTCGTACCTGTTCAACCGCAAGGGCGTCGTCATCGTCCCCAAGGGGGAGCTGACCGAGGACGAGGTCCTCATGGCCGTCCTGGACGCCGGTGCCGAGGAGGTCAACGATCTCGGCGAGAACTTCGAGGTCGTCAGCGAGCCGACCGACCTGGTGGCGGTCCGCACCGCCCTCCAGGATGCCGGCATCGACTACGAGTCCGCCGACGCCAACTTCGTGCCGTCCGTCCAGGTCGAGCTGGACGAGGAGGGCGCCAAGAAGATCTTCAAGCTGATCGACGCGCTGGAGGACAGCGACGACGTGCAGAACGTCTTCGCCAACTTCGACGTCAGCGACGAGATCATGGAAAAGGCCGGCGCGTAATCGCTGCCGCGGATGCCGCGTTGATCGGCGGGCCGGTGGGACACGTCCTACCGGCCCGCCGCTGTTGTCGGTGGCTCCGGATAGCCTGGCATCAAGACAAAGATCACTGTCCACGGACCGCAACCAGCAATTGAGGAACCACGACGGTGCTCAACCAGGTCCGCGAAAGCGGCGGCGGATCAGCCGCAAAGGGGGTGGCGCGTGCGCGTACTCGGGGTGGACCCCGGACTGACGCGGTGCGGTGTCGGTGTCGTCGAGGGGGTCGCGGGCCGGCCGCTCACCATGCTCGGCGTCGGCGTCGTCCGCACGCCCGCGGACACCGGCCTGGGCCACCGCCTCGTCGTCATCGAGCAGGGCATCGAGCAGTGGCTGGACGCACACCGGCCGGAATGCGTCGCCGTGGAGCGCGTCTTCAGCCAGCACAACGTCCGTACGGTGATGGGCACGGCCCAGGCCAGCGCGATCGCCCTGCTGTGCGCCTCCCGCCGCGGTATCCCGGTCGCCCTGCACACCCCCAGCGAGGTCAAGGCCGCCGTCACCGGCTCGGGCCGCGCCGAGAAGGCCCAGGTGGGTGCCATGGTCACCCGCCTCCTCCGGCTGGACGCCCCGCCGAAGCCCGCCGACGCCGCCGACGCCCTCGCGCTCGCCATCTGCCACATCTGGCGCGCGCCCGCCCAGAACCGCCTCCAGCAGGCCGTCGCCCTACACGCATCGAAAGCATCGAACTCATCGAAGGGGCGCATCGCATGATCGCCTTCGTCAGCGGCCCGGTCGCCGCCCTCGCCCCGGACTCCGCGGTGGTCGAGGTGGGCGGGATCGGCATCGCCGTCCAGTGCACGCCCAACACCCTCTCCGGGCTCCGCATGGGCCAGCAGGCCAAACTGGCCACCTCCCTCGTCGTCCGGGAGGACTCCCTGACCCTGTACGGCTTCGCGGACGACGACGAGCGCCAGGTCTTCGAACTGCTCCAGACCGCGAGCGGCGTCGGCCCCCGCCTTGCCCAGTCCATGCTGGCCGTGCACTCCCCGGACGCCCTGCGCCGGGCCGTGGCGACCGGCGACGAGAAGGCCCTCACCGCCGTACCGGGCATCGGCAAGAAGGGCGCCCAGAAGCTGCTGCTGGAGCTGAAGGACCGCCTCGGCGAGCCCGTGGGCGCGCCCGCCGTCGGTGCGCCGGTCACCAGCGGCTGGCGCGACCAGCTGCACGCCGCCCTGATCGGCCTCGGCTACGCGACCCGCGAGGCCGAGGAGGCCGTCGTCGCGGTCGCCCCGCAGGCCGAGGCAGCCGGGGGCAACCCCCAGGTCGGTCAGCTGCTGAAGGCGGCGCTGCAGACCCTGAACAGAGCGCGCTGACCCGAAGGGGTTCCCGAAGCGGCCTGAAACAGCGCCCCGGGACCCCGCCGCGGCCCCGCCCGACGCCGCCTCGACCCTCCTACGCCCCATCCGACCGCGACCCTTCCGACCGCGACGTACCCCACCGCGACCCATCCGACCGCGACCCGCGAGGCACACGCAATGAACTGGGACGACACGACCGACACCCCCGCCGCCGAGCGGCTCGTCGGCGCGTCAGCCGATCATGAGGACCAGGCCGTCGAGTCCGCCCTGCGCCCCAAGGACCTGGGCGAGTTCATCGGCCAGGAGAAGGTCCGCGAGCAGCTCGACCTCGTTCTGCGGGCCGCACGCGCGCGGGGGGCCACCGCCGACCACGTCCTGCTCTCCGGCGCGCCCGGCCTGGGCAAGACCACCCTGTCGATGATCATCGCGGCCGAGATGGACGCCCCGATCCGCATCACGTCCGGCCCCGCCATCCAGCACGCCGGCGACCTGGCCGCGATCCTGTCTTCCCTGCAGGAGGGCGAGGTCCTCTTCCTCGACGAGATCCACCGCATGTCCCGGCCCGCCGAGGAGATGCTGTACATGGCGATGGAGGACTTCCGCGTCGACGTCATCGTCGGCAAGGGCCCCGGCGCCACCGCCATCCCGCTGGAGCTGCCCCCGTTCACCCTGGTCGGCGCCACCACCCGCGCGGGCCTGCTGCCGCCCCCGCTGCGCGACCGCTTCGGCTTCACCGCCCACATGGAGTTCTACGAGCCCGCCGAGCTGGAGCGGGTCATCCACCGCTCGGCCAACCTCCTCGACGTCGCGATCGAGGCCGACGGCGCCGCCGAGATCGCCGGCCGCTCCCGCGGCACGCCCCGCATCGCCAACCGCCTGCTGCGCCGTGTCCGCGACTACGCCCAGGTCAAGGCCGACGGGTTCATCACCAGGGACATCGCCGCGGCCGCCCTGGCCGTCTACGAGGTCGACGCCCGTGGCCTCGACCGCCTGGACCGGGCCGTGCTGGAGGCACTGCTCAAGCTGTTCGGCGGCGGGCCGGTCGGCCTGTCCACGCTCGCCGTCGCAGTGGGGGAGGAACGCGAGACCGTCGAGGAGGTCGCCGAGCCCTTCCTGGTGCGGGAGGGCCTGCTCGCCCGCACTCCCCGCGGCCGGGTGGCGACCCCTGCCGCATGGGCGCATCTCGGCCTCACGCCGCCCCGCTCGGGCGCCGCGGGAAACGGACAACAGGACTTGTTCGGGACGTGACGACATCGTGACGGAGCGCGTATTGGCCGGAGCAGGAACCCCGGTGCCATGCTGAACGTTGTTCCATGCGCGCGGACTCGCTTAGACTCCGCCGATGCCGCCTTTGTCGGCGGCATACATACCCCCAACCATCAGGCCGCTCACCATCGCGGTCGTGTTGAAGGAAGTTCCGACCCGTGAGTCTCGTGACCCTCCTCCCGTTCATCGTGCTCATCGGGGCCATGTTCCTGATGACCCGGTCGGCCAAGAAGAAGCAGCAGCAGGCTGCAGAGATGCGGAACCAGATGCAACCCGGTTCCGGCGTCCGCACGATCGGGGGCATGTACGCCACGGTCAAGGAGGTCAGCGAGGACACGGTCCTCGTCGACGCCGGTCCGGGCGTCGAGCTGCTCTTCGCCAAGAACGCGATCGGTGCCGTCCTGACCGACGACGAGTACAACCGCATCGTCCACGGCGTCGAGCACGACCTGAAGTCCGAGGCCGACCTCGTCCCGGACGACGCCTCCTCCCTCACCGAGACCGACGACTCCGCTGCCGCAGCCTCCGACGACAAGTCCGTCGACCTCGGCAAGAAGGACGCCCACGAGGAGCCGGCCGTCGAGGCCGAGGCCGCCGCGGCGAAGGCGGACGAGGAGCCGAAGAAGACCGACGGCGACTCCGAGGCGAAGTAGTCGCGTCCCGGGGCGCGCAGGCCGGGCTCGCGCGCCCCGGGGTATGCGCAGCCCGCACGGGGTCCCGACACCATGTCATGGCCGCCCCGCCGCCGATCCGGCGCGCGGGCGGCCCGAGAGGGAGTACGAGAAGGTGGCCGCACCTAAAAAGGGCCGGAGCGCGAGTGCCCAGAGCAAGCCGGGGCGCTCGCTGGCCCTGATCCTGATCGCCATCGTGGCGCTCACCGGAGGAATGTTCGCCTCCGGGCACACCACTCCGCGTCTCGGCATCGACCTGGCCGGCGGTACGAGCATCACGCTCCGGGCTGTCCCCGAGGCCGGCCAGGAGAACGCGATCAACAAGACCAACATGGACACCGCGGTCTCCATCATGGAGCGCCGCGTGAACGGTCTTGGTGTCCAGGAGGCCGAGGTCCAGACCCAGGGCGATCGCAACATCATCGTCAACATCCCCAAGGGCACGAACTCCAAGCAGGCCCGGGACCAGGTCGGCACCACCGCGAAGCTCTACTTCCGCCCGGTCCTCACCACCGAGGTCTCCGGCGGCGCCGCGCCCCCCACCCCCACGCCCAGCGCCTCGAACAGCCCCGCCGACAAGAACAGCGGCGACAAGGCCACGGACAAGAACAGCGGCGACAAGGCGACCCCGACCCCGTCCGGGAGCCCCACCACGCAGGGTCGCGCGGTCACCGACGCCCTGAAGGCCACGCCGACCCCGACCCCGACACCGACGCCCAGCACCTCCCCGGGCGGCGCCCCCTCCGGCGACGAGAGCAAGCTCCAGGCGCAGTACGCCGCGCTCGACTGCACCAAGGCAGCGGTCCGCGCCAAGGCCGGTGAGGGAGCCAGGCCCAGCGACCCGACCGTCGCCTGCGGCAAGAACTCGCAGGGCCAGTGGCAGAAGTACATCCTCGGCCCCGCCGCGGTCGACGGCACGGACATCGACAAGGCCCAGGCCGTCATCAACACCCAGGCTGGCGCGGGGTGGACGGTCACGATGAATTTCACCGACGCGGGCGCCAAGAAGTTCGCCGACATCACCGGCCAGCTGGCCCAGAAGCAGTCCCCGCAGAACCAGTTCGCGATCGTCCTGGACGGCGAGGTCGTCTCCGACCCGTTCGTCCGGGAGGCCCTGACCGGCGGCAACGCCGAGATCTCCGGCAACTTCAACCAGGAGTCGGCCCAGAGCCTCGCCAACATGCTGTCGTACGGCGCCCTGCCGCTGACCTTCAAGGAGGACAGCGTCACCACGGTGACCGCGGCACTCGGCGGCGATCAGCTGCAGGCCGGTCTGATCGCCGGCGCGATCGGCCTGGCCCTGGTCGTGCTCTACCTGCTCGTCTACTACCGCGGCCTGTCGTTCATCGCGATCCTCTCGCTGCTGGTCTCCGCGGCGCTCACCTACACGATCATGTCGCTGCTGGGCCCGGCCATCGGCTTCGCGCTGAACCTGCCGGCCGTCTGCGGAGCCATCGTCGCCATCGGCATCACGGCGGACTCGTTCATCGTGTACTTCGAACGCGTCCGCGACGAGATCCGCGAGGGCCGCTCGCTGCGCCCCGCCGTCGAGCGTGCCTGGCCGCGCGCCCGGCGCACCATCCTGGTCTCCGACTTCGTGTCGTTCCTCGCCGCCGCGGTGCTGTTCATCGTCTCCGTGGGCAAGGTTAAGGGCTTCGCGTTCACTCTCGGTCTGACCACCCTGCTCGACGTGGTCGTGGTGTTCCTGTTCACCAAGCCCCTGCTGACCCTGATGGCCCGCCGCAGGTTCTTTGCGAGCGGCCACAAGTGGTCCGGCCTCGACCCGAAGAGCCTGGGTGCCCAGCCACCGCTGCGCCGTACCCGCCGTCCCGCCGCCCTCCCCGTCGACCCGAAGGAGGCCTGAGATGTCGAAGCTCGGCACCCTAGGCGCCCGACTGCATCGTGGCGAGATCGGCTACGACTTCGTCAAGAACCGCAAGATCTGGTACGGCATCTCCATCCTGATCACCATCACGGCCATCGTCGGCCTGGCGGTGCGCGGCCTGAACATGGGCATCGAGTTCCAGGGCGGGGCCGTCTTCAACACGCCGAAGAACACCAGTGCCTCGGTGTCCCAGGCCGAGGAGTACGCGCAGAGCGCCTCCGGTCACGACGCGATCGTCCAGAAGCTCGGGGACGGCAGCCTGCGCATCCAGGTCGCCGGCATCGACACCGACAAGTCCGACCAGATCCAGGAAGAACTGGCCAAGGACCTGAAGGTCGACTCGGAGCGGATCAACGCCGAACTGGTCGGCCCGAGCTGGGGTGACCAGATCGCCAACAAGGCCTGGCAGGGCCTCGGCATCTTCCTGGTCCTCGTGGTGATCTATCTGGCGATCGCCTTCGAGTGGCGCATGGCGCTCGCCGCCTTCGTCGCACTGATCCACGACATCACCATCACGGTCGGCATCTACGCCCTCGTCGGCTTCGAGGTCACGCCCGGTACGGTGATCGGTCTGCTGACGATCCTCGGTTACTCGCTCTACGACACGGTCGTCGTCTTCGACAGCCTCAAGGAGCAGACGAAGGACATCACCAAGCAGACCCGCTGGACGTACAGCGACGTCGCCAACCGCTCGATCAACAGCACCCTGGTCCGCTCCGTCAACACCACGGTGGTCGCGCTGCTGCCGGTGGCCGGCCTGCTGTTCATCGGCGGCGGTGTCCTCGGCGCCGGCATGCTGAACGACATCTCGCTGTCGCTGTTCGTCGGCCTCGCCGCAGGTGCGTACTCCTCGATCTTCATTGCCACGCCGCTCGTCGCCGACCTCAAGGAGCGCGAGCCGCAGATGAAGGCCCTGAAGAAGCGGGTCCTCGCCAAGCGGGCCCAGGCCGACGCGCCGGGCCGGCCCGGGGAGGACCAGGCCGTCGAGGAGCCGCTCGACGCCGAGCCCGCGGACGCTGCTCCGGCGGTCGTCGGCCCGCGGGGCCAGGCGGTCCGCAACCAGCCCGCCTCCCGCAGCCGGGGCCGGGGCCGACCCTCGGGGAAGCGCCGATGACCGACATCACGGAACTGCTGCTCAGCCGGATCCGCGATGTGGCCGACTACCCGGAGCCGGGCGTGATGTTCAAGGACATCACGCCGCTCCTGGCGGACCCGGCGGCGTTCACCGCACTCACCGACGCCCTCGCCGAGATCGCCAGGCGCACCGGCGCCACCAAGGTCGTCGGTCTGGAGGCCCGTGGATTCATCCTCGGCGCCCCGGTCGCCGTCCGAGCAGGCCTCGGCTTCGTCCCCGTGCGCAAGGCGGGCAAGCTCCCCGGAGCCACCCTCAGCCAGGCGTACGAGCTGGAGTACGGCTCGGCCGAGATCGAGGTGCACGCAGAGGACCTGGCCGCCGACGACCGCGTGCTGATCGTCGACGACGTCCTCGCCACCGGCGGCACCGCCGAGGCCTCGGTCCAGCTCATCCGTCGGGCCGGCGCCGAGGTGGCGGGCCTTTCCGTGCTGATGGAGTTGAGTTTCCTCGGCGGGCGCTCACGTCTTGAAGCCGTTCTGGGGAAGACTCCGTTGCAGGCGCTCATTACCGTCTGAGTAAGCAGAACAAACCACAAGAGGGCGACCGGTCTCCGGTCGCCCTCTTGTGTGTTTTGCGGGTACTTCGGCTCGTGCCACCGTCGAAGCCACTTGGTCGGGGTGTAATTTCCGCCTCGATGCCGTGGGAAATGGAAATGCAGGCACACGGGGCCCGGTTTCAATATCAAGGAAGGCAAGAAGGTCACCATCAAGGCCTGTCTGCGAAAGGGTTATTGGGGAACTCCGAAGTTCTGCTCCAGCTCGAGTGGCGTCGCTTGACCAGCGCATAGATCGCGCATCGGCCGACTCGGAGTGAGCTGAGTCGCCGACGCAACACCGCGCAGGCGGGCCCGGGGCATCCGGTGCCCGCCTCGTGTTTTCTCGGGTAGACGCCCCTCACAGTGGCCTGAAGGCGATCCTGGGGCGCAGGATCGCTACCATGGGGTCTCCGGAGCCTGACCGGGGGACCCGGATCGCGCACGAGGAGCCCTCTTGCCAGACGAGGCCCAGCACCTGACCGCCGCCAAGCCCGAGTCCGCCTCGGCAGCCGCGGCCAAGCCCGCGCCGAACGCGCCGCACGCGAAGAACGACCCGCGCGGGCCGGTCCAGCACGCCCAGTCCGCGCCCGTCAACAAGCCGGCCGAGCAGCCCCGCCCCAAGCCCGGCCCGCCCGAGCGCCCCGCGAATCCGCCCGTGGTCCGCACCCCCGCCGGCCAGCCCCAGCGCACCGGCTCCTCCAACCGCGTCCGCGCCCGCCTCGCCCGCCTCGGCGTCCAGCGCGCCAACCCCTACAATCCGGTCCTCGAGCCGCTGCTGCGGATAGTGCGCAGCAACGACCCCAAGATCGAGAACGCTACCCTCCGCCAGATCGAGCGCGCCTACCAGGTCGCCGAGCGCTGGCACCGCGGCCAGAAACGCAAGAGCGGCGACCCGTACATCACGCACCCCCTCGCCGTCACCACCATCCTCGCCGAGCTGGGCATGGACCCGGCCACCCTGATGGCCGGCCTGCTGCACGACACGGTCGAGGACACCGAGTACGGCCTCGACCAGCTGCGCCGCGACTTCGGCGACACCGTCGCCCTGCTCGTCGACGGCGTCACCAAGCTGGACAAGGTCAAGTTCGGCGAGGCCGCGCAGGCCGAGACCGTGCGCAAGATGGTCGTCGCGATGGCCAAGGACCCGCGCGTCCTGGTCATCAAGCTCGCCGACCGCCTGCACAACATGCGCACCATGCGTTATCTCAAGCGCGAGAAGCAGGAGAAGAAAGCGCGCGAGACCCTGGAGATCTACGCGCCGCTCGCCCACCGCCTGGGCATGAACACCATCAAGTGGGAGCTGGAGGACCTCGCCTTCGCGATCCTCTATCCCAAGATGTACGACGAGATCGTCCGCCTCGTCGCCGAGCGCGCCCCCAAGCGCGACGAGTACCTCACCATCGTCACCGACGAGGTGCAGCAGGACCTGCGGGCCGCCCGCATCAAGGCGACCGTCACCGGCCGCCCCAAGCACTACTACAGCGTCTACCAGAAGATGATCGTCCGCGGCCGTGACTTCGCGGAGATCTACGACCTGGTGGGCATCCGCGTCCTCGTGGACACCGTCCGCGACTGCTACGCAGCGCTCGGCACGGTGCACGCGCGATGGAACCCGGTCCCCGGCCGGTTCAAGGACTACATCGCGATGCCCAAGTTCAACATGTACCAGTCGCTGCACACGACGGTCATCGGCCCCGGCGGCAAACCGGTCGAACTGCAGATCCGCACGTTCGACATGCACCGCCGCGCCGAGTACGGCATCGCCGCGCACTGGAAGTACAAGCAGGAGGCCGTCGCCGGCGCCTCCAAGGTCCGCACGGACGCGCCCAAGTCCTCCGGCAAGGACAAGGACGCCATCAACGACATGGCGTGGCTGCGGCAGCTCCTCGACTGGCAGAAGGAGACCGAGGACCCCGGCGAGTTCCTGGAGTCCCTGCGCTTCGACCTGTCCCGCAACGAGGTCTTCGTCTTCACCCCGAAGGGCGACGTCATAGCGCTCCCGGCGGGCGCGACCCCGGTCGACTTCGCCTACGCGGTGCACACGGAGGTCGGCCACCGCACGATAGGCGCCCGGGTCAACGGCCGTCTCGTACCGCTCGAGTCCACCCTGGACAACGGCGACCTGGTGGAGGTCTTCACCTCCAAGGCGGCCGGCGCGGGCCCCTCCCGCGACTGGCTCGGCTTCGTGAAATCGCCGCGAGCCCGCAACAAGATCCGGGCGTGGTTCTCCAAGGAGCGCCGCGACGAGGCCATCGAGCAGGGCAAGGACGCCATCGTCCGCGCGATGCGCAAGCAGAACCTGCCGATCCAGCGCATCCTGACCGGCGACTCCCTCGTCACCCTCGCGCACGAGATGCGCTACGCCGACATCTCCGCGCTGTACGCGGCGATCGGCGAGGGGCATGTCTCCGCGCAGAACATCGTGCAGAAGCTCGTCCAGGCGCTCGGCGGCGAGGAGGCCGCCACCGAGGAGATCGACGAGACCCTCCCGCCCGCCCGCAGCCGCAGCCGCAAGCGCCGCTCCAGCGCCGACCCCGGCGTGATCGTCAAGGGCGTCGAGGACGTGTGGGTCAAGCTGGCCCGCTGCTGTACGCCGGTGCCCGGCGACCCCATCATCGGCTTCGTCACCCGCGGTAGCGGAGTATCGGTTCACCGCAGCGACTGCGTGAACGTGGAGTCACTGTCCCGCGAGCCCGAGCGGATCCTGGACGTCGAGTGGGCGCCCACCCAGTCCTCGGTGTTCCTGGTCGCCATCCAGGTCGAGGCCCTGGACCGCTCCCGGCTGCTGTCGGACGTCACCCGCGTGCTGTCCGACCAGCACGTCAACATCCTCTCCGCGGCCGTCCAGACCTCCCGCGACCGCGTCGCCACCTCCCGCTTCACCTTCGAGATGGGCGACCCCAAGCACCTCGGGCACGTCCTGAAGGCGGTCAGGGGAGTGGAGGGCGTCTACGACGTGTACCGGGTGACATCGGCGCGCCGGTCGTAACCCACGGCCGCGAAGAACGCGCGAAAGGGCTCCCGTACACACCGTACGGGAGCCCCTTGCGTGGACTTCGTGGGCGACCCGCGCTCAGCCGCCGAACTCCTGCAGACCCTTCAGCGCCTGGTCCAGCAGCGCCTGCCGGCCGTCGAGCTCCTTCTGCAGCTTGTCGGCCTTGGCGGTGTTGCCCTGGGCGCGCGCCTGCTCGATCTGGCCCCGCAGCTTGTCCACGGCCGCCTGGAGCTGACCCGTCAGACCCTCGGCACGCGCGCGTGCCTCCGGGTTCGTACGGCGCCACTCGGCCTCCTCGGCCTCCTGGAGGGCCCGCTCGACCGTGTGCATCCGGCCCTCGACCTTCGGGCGGGCGTCGCGTGGCACGTGCCCGACGGCCTCCCAGCGCTCGTTGATCGAGCGGAACGCGGCCCGCGCCGCCTTCAGGTCCTCGATCGGCAGGAGCTTCTCGGCCTCCTCGGCCAGCTCCTCCTTGAGCTTCAGGTTCTCCGCCTGCTCGGCATCGCGCTCGGCGAAGACCGAGCTGCGGGCGGCGAAGAAGACGTCCTGGGCACCGCGGAAGCGGTTCCACAAGTCGTCCTCGTGTTCGCGCTGGGCGCGGCCCGCGGCCTTCCACTCGGTCATCAGCTCGCGGTAGCGCGCGGCCGTCGCACCCCAGTCCGTCGAACCCGACAGTGCCTCGGCCTCGGCGACCAGCCGCTCCTTGGTCCGGCGGGCCTCCTCGCGCTGCGCGTCCAGCTGCGCGAAGTGCTGCTTGCGCCGCTTGGAGAACGCCGAGCGGGCGTGCGAGAAGCGGTGCCACAGCTCGTCGTCGGACTTGCGGTCGAGCCTCGGCAGCCCCTTCCAGATGTCCACCAGGGACCGCAGCCGCTCACCGGCGGCCCGCCACTGGTCGGATCGCGCCAGCTCCTCCGCCTCGGCGACCAGCGCCTCCTTTGCCTTGCGCGCCTCGTCCGCCTGCCGGGCCCGCTGCGCCTTGCGCTCCTCGCGGCGCGCCTCCACGGTCTGCACGAGCTTGTCCAGCCGGGTCCGCAGCGCGTCCAGATCACCGACCGCGTGATGGGCATCGACCTGCTCCCGCAGATGGTCGATGGCGGCCATGGCGTCCTTCGCCGACAGGTCGGTCGTCTTCACTCGCTTCTCGAGGAGGCCGATCTCGACAACCAGGCCCTCGTACTTGCGCTCGAAGTAGGCCAGCGCCTCCTCAGGGGAGCCGGCCTGCCAGGAACCGACGACCTTCTCGCCGTCGGCCGTACGCACGTACACGGTCCCCGTCTCGTCGACGCGGCCCCACGGGTCGCTGCTCACAGCGCCTCCTCCACATGATGCCTGCGAGAGGCGTGAACACCCCCGGGCATCGTCCACAGTTTCGTCACGGCCAACATAGGCGACCAGCGGGTTGCCTGTCCGCATCCCGCGCGACCGAAATTTCGCAGTTGGCGGTCAGGATTTCGTGACAGTTGCCTTGTTGATCACGACCGTCGCGTTCGGCGCTGTGTTGCCGGTCTGGTCTGGCGCCTGCGCCCCGGCGTCCGCGATCTTCTTGAGGACCTTCATGCCCGCCTCGGAGATCGTGCCGAACGGTGTGTAGTCGGGCGGCAGCTGGCTGTCCTGGTAGACCAGGAAGAACTGGCTGCCTCCGGAATTGCGCCCCTGCTTCGTCTGCGGGTTGTACTGGTTGGCCATCGCGACCGTGCCGGCCGGGTACACGCCTCCCTTCAGGCTTTTGTCCTTCAGGTTCTCGTCCGGGATCGTGTAGCCGGGCCCGCCCATGCCGGTGCCCTTCGGGTCGCCGCACTGGAGTACGTAGATGCCCTGATTGGTCAGCCGGTGGCACTTGGTGTGGTCGAAGTACCCCTTGCTCGCCAGGAAGTTGAACGAGTTGACCGTGTGCGGGGCCGCCGACGCCTTCAGCGCGATGTCCATCTCACCGCACGTCGTGTCCAGCTTCATCGTGTACTTCGCCGACTCGTCGATGGACATCGCCGGCTCCTTCTTCCACGTCTCCGTCTTGGGCTTGCCCGCGGCGGGCTTCGCACACGGGTCCGGCGCCTTGCTGGGCGAGGCGCTCGGCGTGACGTCCGCGCCGGCGTTGGCCTTGTCGTCCTCCTTGAGCACCCCGGTCGTGTACAGCGCGAGGCTGCCCACCAGGACTACTCCGAGAACCGACGCGATCACCGAGTTGCGGATCTTCGCCTTCCGGCGCGCCTCGGTGCGGCGCTGCTGCTGCCGCAAGAACTTCTCCCGGGCGAGCTGACGCCGCCGCTGCTCCTGGCTGACCACCGGTTTCTCTCCTCATGCGTCTCGTGTGCCGACCGGTACGCGTGCGTGCGGTGAGCCACCGCGTGCGTGTGCCCCGTACCGTATATGGGTTCGCTGAGGATTCGGCAGCGCCGGTAGGCTCTGACCACGGGCGCAGCCCCGCCGCAAGTCACCCGTATCGACACAACGAAGGACGATCGTGCTCATTGCCGGGTTCCCCGCCGGGGCCTGGGGGACGAACTGTTATCTCGTCGCCCACGCCGCCGGTGAGGAGTGCGTGATCATCGACCCCGGCCATCAGGCCGCCGCAGGTGTCGCGGACGCACTCGAGAAGCATCGGCTCAAGCCCGTCGCGGTCATCCTCACCCACGGCCACATCGACCACCTGGCCTCGGTCGTCCCGGTGTGCGGCGCGCACGACGTACCGGCCTGGATCCACCCCGAGGACCGGTACATGATGAGCGACCCCGAGAAGGCGCTCGGCCGTTCCATCGGGATGCCGCTGATGGGCGAGCTGACCGTGGGGGAGCCGGACGACGTCAAGGAGCTGACCGACGGCGCCGCGCTGCGGCTGGCCGGACTGGAGATGACCGTCTCGCACGCGCCGGGCCATACCAAGGGGTCGGTGACCTTCGGCCTGCCCGAGGCGGCGGACATCCCGCCGATTTTCTTCTCGGGCGACCTGCTGTTCGCCGGCTCCATCGGACGCACCGACCTGCCCGGCGGTGACATGGCCGAGATCCTCGACTCGCTGGCCCGCGTGTGCCTGCCGCTCGACGACTCGACCGTGGTGCTGTCCGGACACGGCCCCCAGACGACCATCGGCCAGGAGCGCGCCACCAATCCGTATCTGCGGCAGGTGGCCGCCGGCCTGGGAGCATCTGAGGCTCCCCGACCAGGAATGTGACGAGGCCTTCCGTGAGCACCTTCAAGGCCCCCAAGGGCACGTACGACCTGATCCCGCCGGATTCCGCCAAGTACCTCGCCGTACGCGAGGCGATCGCGGCCCCGCTGCGCAACTCCGGCTACGGCTACATCGAGACGCCCGGCTTCGAGAGCGTCGAGCTGTTCGCGCGCGGTGTCGGTGAGTCGACCGACATCGTGACCAAGGAGATGTACGCCTTCGAGACCAAGGGCGGCGACAAGCTGGCCCTGCGGCCCGAGGGCACCGCCTCCGTGCTGCGCGCCGCGCTGGAGGCGAACCTGCACAAGGCGGGGAACCTCCCGGTCAAGCTCTGGTACTCGGGCTCGTACTACCGCTACGAGCGCCCCCAGAAGGGTCGCTACCGCCACTTCTCGCAGGTAGGTGCGGAGGCGATCGGTGCGGAGGATCCGGCGCTGGACGCCGAGCTGATCATCCTGGCGGACCAGGCGTACCGGTCGCTGGGGCTGCGCAACTTCCGGATTCTGCTCAACAGTCTGGGCGACAAGGAGTGCCGGCCGGTGTACCGCGCCGCGCTCCAGGAATTCCTGCGCGGGCTGGAGCTGGACGAGGACACGCGCCGTCGGATCGACATCAACCCCCTGCGCGTTCTCGACGACAAGCGCGAGGCGGTCCAGAAGCAGCTGACGGGGGCGCCGCTGCTGCGTGACTACCTCTGCGACGCCTGCAAGGCGTACCACGAGGAGGTCCGTGAGCTGATCACGGCCGCGGGTGTCTCCTTCGAGGACGATCCCAAGCTGGTGCGCGGGCTGGACTACTACACCCGTACGACCTTCGAGTTCGTCCACGACGGTCTTGGCTCCCAGTCTGCAGTGGGCGGCGGTGGCCGCTACGACGGGCTGTCGGAGATGATCGGTGGCCCTGCGCTGCCGTCGGTGGGCTGGGCGTTGGGCGTCGACCGTACGGTGCTGGCGCTGGAGGCGGAGGGTGTCGAGCTCGAACTCCCCGCCACCACGAGTGTGTTCGCCGTCCCGCTGGGCGAGGAGGCTCGCCGTTTCCTCTTCGCGAAGGTCACGGAGCTGCGGAAGGTGGGTGTCGCGGCCGACTTCTCCTACGGTGGCAAGGGGCTCAAGGGGGCGATGAAGAACGCCAACCGCAGTGGGGCCCGCTACACGATCGTCGCCGGGGAACGTGATCTTGCCGAGGGTGTCGTCCAGCTCAAGGACATGGAGTCCGGTGAGCAGACGGCGGTCGGGGTGAACGAGATCGTGGCGGAGCTGGAGGCGAGGCTGGGCTGAGCGGGCAACGGGGCGCGGGCCGGGAGGTTCTCGCCCCCGCCGCCCCTACCCGTCCCATCCTTCAGGGGCTCCGCCCCTTCGACCCCGCCAGGGGGCTCCGCCCCCTGAATCCCCCGCTGGGGCTCCACCCGGACCCCGGCCTTGCCCACCCACCACCCGAAACTGTCGGCTGAGAAGCCCTCACGGTGCCGGTCGGCATCTCTCAGCCCGTCCGGCGTTTGCGGACGAGGCCGTTCAGGCCGAAGGGGGGTCTGGGGGCGCAGCCCCAGCGGGGGTCCGGGGCGGCGCCCGGGATGGGACGGGTAGGGGCGGCGGGGGCGAAGAACGTCGCAGTACGCCAGCGCGACGCCGACGCTCGCCGAACTCCCCGCGTGCTTGCGGGCGTTGGCCAGGGCCTCCTGGCAGGCGCGCAGGGCGACCACCTCGGGACGGGCGGGCAGCGTGCGCACCGGCCCGGTCACCTCCAGCGTCGCGTCATGGCGGGCGGCGAGCCGGCGCAGCGCGTCCGCGAGGGAGGCGCCGTCCAGGTCGGCGGGTGCACCGCCGGCGACCAGGGCACGGGCCTCGGCGAGGTTCTGCCGTGCTGTCTCGTCCATCAGGCGCAGGTGGCGGCGGGCCTGCGGCAAGTCGTGGTCCAGCTCGGCCTCGACGGCCTGGATCAGCATCAGCACGCTGGTGAAGCCCTGTGCGAGTGTGTCGTGGGTCTCGCGCGCCAGGCGCTCCCGCTCGGCCAGCGCGCCGTGGGCCTCGGACAGGCGCCCGATCTCGTGGCGGCTCGCGTCCAGCTCCGCGATCAGTTCGGCCCGCTCCTGGCTCTGCTCGATGATCCGGATGGTCCAGAGCCCGATGGACACCGCGAAGACGAAGGTGACCAGGGAGAAGAGCCCGTTGAAGAACACGTCCCGGGCGTCTGGCCACCACAGCAGCGCCCAGCCCAGCACGGGCACGAAGCTGATGACAGCCACGGCCACCAGCGCCGACCGCAGCCGCAGCGTCATGAAGCACTGCGGGATCAGCGCGAAGGTCAGCAGCCGCGTCTCGCCGGCGAGGACCGCCGACGGCAGGAACAGCGCCAGGGCTGCCGTCAGGTAGCCGAGCGCCTGCCGCTGGTCGGGCGGATCGGCCGGAAGCAGGCGGCGCCCGACCACGACGTACAGCGGCACCAACGGCACGAGCAGCGCCGCCGCGACCGCGCGGACCGGCCAGCCGGGACGCTCCGCGGCGAGCACATGGGCCAGGGTGGCCGCCCAGATCAGCGCGAAGTAGGTGTCCCACAGCCGGAACGTGCGCTCCCAGGTGTAGGCGCTGTCGGCGTCCGGCGGATCGCTCATCCCTCGCGCCGGTCCTTCCAGCGGAACGTCAGCAGACACAGCACCAATCCTCCGGCGCACCACGCCGCGAGCACCAGTGCCACACGGCCCAACTCCCAGCTCCCCGCCTGCTCCAGCACCTGCGCCGACTCCGGCAGGAACACCCCGCGCAGACCCTGGCACATCCACTTCAGCGGGAACAGCGCGCCGACGGTCAGCATCCAGTCCGGGATGGTGCCGATGGCGATGTACACCCCGGAGATGAACTGCAGCACCAGGAAGGGCAGGACGACCACGGAGCTGGCGCTGTTCGCCGACCTCGGAACCGAACTGATCGCGATACCGAGCAGGGCGCAGGCCGTGATCCCGAGCACGAAGATCCACGCCAGGTCGAACCAGCGGCCCGGGTCCGAGGGCAGGTCCACGTCGTACAGGGTCGTGCCGACGAGGAGCAGGATCGCCGTCTCCAGCAGGCCGGTGAACAGAACCAGCCAGACACGTGGACGGTCTCGCGGACCGTCAACTCCGCGGGCGCCGATTCGTCCTGCCAGACGATGCCGATCCGCGAGCGCCACGCGCGCGTGCCCGCCGCCGGGTCCGAGCCGAGCACGGACACCTCGCCCGTGTCCCGGTCCCGGTTGCCCTGGAGGATCTCCACCGTGGTGCTCTTGCCCGCCCCGTTGGGCCCGAGCAGGCCGAACACCTCGCCCTGCCGGATGCCGAGATCGACGCCGTCGAGGGCGGTCACGTCGCCGTACCGCTTGCGCAGCCCCCGCACGTCCACCGCGAGGTCGTTCGCGTGTGCTGTCATGGAACGAGCGTCGGCCGGAACCGACCCCTCGGGGACGACCGTGCGTACTTCCTTATGTCCATCGAACGGTGGACACACTTACATGTGGGGCACAATGGCCCTGCTCGAAGCAGTTCCAACTCTCAAGCGACGGATCGACGTGATGAGCAAGACGACAGTCCCAGACGTCTCCACCGAGCCCGAGGCGGAGCGCTCCGACGCCGTGCCCCGCTCGGCCGGCAGCGGCCGGGCCTTCGCGCTGATGCTGGTGATCACCGGCGCGGCCGGACTGCTCGCCGCGTGGGTCATCACGATCGACAAGTTCAAACTGCTCGAAGCCAAGGTCGAGGGGAAGTCGTTCACCCCGGGGTGCAGCCTCAACCCCGTCGTCTCCTGCGGCAGCGTCATGGAGAGCAAGCAGGCCGCGGTCTTCGGGTTCCCGAACCCGATGCTCGGCCTGGTCTGCTACGGCATCGTCATCTGCGTCGGCATGAGCCTGCTGGCCCGCGCCCGCTTCCCGCGCTGGTACTGGCTCACCTTCAACGCGGGTTGCCTGTTCGGCGTGAGCTTCTGCGCCTGGCTGATGTTCCAGTCGCTGTACCGGATCAACGCCCTGTGCCTGTGGTGCTGCCTGGCCTGGGTCGCCACGATCGTCATGTTCTGGTACGTGACCTCGTTCAACGTCCGCAACGGCTTCCTGCCCGCCCCGCGCTGGCTCAAGGGCTTCTTCGGCGAGTTCACCTGGGTCCTGCCGGTGCTGCACATCGGCATCATCGGCATGCTGATCCTGACCCGCTGGTGGGACTTCTGGATCAGCTGAGCCGGGGCTTTCGGGGCCTGGCGGGATTGTCAGTGGGGTGAATTAGGGTTTCCAGCGTGGAGCCCGACCTGTTCACCGCCGCAGCAGAAGAACGCCAGGAGAAGGACCCGACCAGCAGTCCCCTGGCGGTCCGGATGCGCCCGCGCACCCTCGACGAGGTCGTGGGCCAGCAGCACCTGCTGAAGCCGGGCTCGCCCCTGCGCCGGCTGGTCGGCGAGGGCGATCGAGCCCACGGCGGGAACAGCCCCGCCGGACCGTCCTCGGTGATCCTGTGGGGGCCTCCGGGTACCGGCAAGACGACCCTGGCGTACGTCGTCTCCAAGGCCACCAACAAGCGCTTCGTCGAACTGTCGGCGATCAGCGCGGGCGTCAAGGAGGTCCGCGCGGTCATCGACGGCGCCCGCCGCGCCACCGGCGGCTTCGGCAAGGAGACCGTCCTCTTCCTCGACGAGATCCACCGCTTCAGCAAGGCCCAGCAGGACTCCCTCCTCCCGGCCGTCGAGAACCGCTGGGTGACCCTGATCGCGGCGACCACGGAGAACCCGTACTTCTCGGTGATCTCCCCGCTGCTGTCCCGCTCCCTGCTGCTGACCCTCGAACCCCTCACGGACGACGACATCCGCAGCCTGCTCCAGCGAGCGCTCACCGAGGAGCGCGGCCTGAACGGGGCCGTCACGCTCCCCGAGGAGACCGAGGCGCACCTGCTGCGCATCGCCGGCGGCGACGCCCGCCGCGCCCTGACCGCCCTGGAGGCCGCCGCCGGGGCCGCGCTCGACAAGGGCGACACGGAGGTCGGCCTGACGACGCTGGAGGAGACCGTCGACCGGGCCGCCGTGAAGTACGACCGCGACGGCGACCAGCACTACGACGTCGCCAGCGCCCTGATCAAGTCCATCCGCGGCTCCGACGTCGACGCCGCCCTGCACTACCTGGCCCGGATGATCGAGGCCGGCGAGGATCCCCGCTTCATCGCCCGCCGCCTGATGATCTCCGCCAGCGAGGACATCGGCCTCGCCGACCCGAACGCACTGCCCATAGCCGTCGCCGCCGCCCAGGCCGTCGCCATGATCGGCTTCCCGGAGGCCGCCCTCACCCTCAGCCACGCCACCATCGCCCTGGCCCTGGCCCCCAAGTCCAACGCCGCGACCACCGCGATCGGCGCCGCCCTGGACGACGTACGCAAGGGACTGGCCGGACCCGTGCCGCCGCACCTGCGGGACAGCCACTACAAGGGCGCGGGCAAGCTCGGGCACGGGCAGGGATACACGTACCCGCACGACCTGCCCGAAGGCATCGCCGCACAGCAGTACGCCCCGGACGCCCTCAAGGACCGCGAGTACTACACGCCCGGTCGGCACGGCGCCGAGGCGCGGTACGCGGACGCGGTCGAGTGGACCAGGAAACACCTCGGTCGAAAGCGGTCCTGAGCGCCCTGTAAACTTGGCCGCAGTGCTGCGTCCCGTGTCCGGCACCTGAAGCAGGGGTCGGCACCCCAGAGCGGGACAACCAGCCGGAGACCCGGCCCCCGGGCGGGGATCTCCAGGAGCGTCGCGCACCGGCGAACGGTGTCGCGGGCAGCCCACCACCACCCGGAGTTCCGGGAGAGGTCGGTGGGCCACTCGCGTGCTGCACGTATGTGCCCAGACCAGGGGAGCGGCTGCCCACCAGGCCCGAGTGGCCCGGCGGGTTTCCTCTGACTGCGGATGCGACCTCCCCTAACCCTGGGGAGCCGGAAATTCTTAGGAAAAGAGACAGAGACAGTGGCGAACCAGTCCCGCCCCAAGGTCAAGAAGTCGCGTGCCCTCGGCATCGCGCTGACCCCGAAGGCCGTCAAGTACTTCGAGGCCCGTCCCTACCCGCCGGGTGAGCACGGCCGCGGCCGCAAGCAGAACTCGGACTACAAGGTCCGTCTGCTGGAGAAGCAGCGCCTGCGCGCTCAGTACGACCTCTCCGAGCGCCAGCTGGTCCGCGCCTACGAGCGCGCGTCCAAGGTCCAGGGCAAGACCGGTGAGGCCCTGATCGTGGAGCTGGAGAAGCGCCTCGACGCGCTGGTCCTGCGTTCGGGCCTCGCCCGCACGATCTACCAGGCCCGCCAGATGGTCACCCACGGCCACATCCAGGTCAACGGCAAGAAGGTCGACAAGCCGTCCTTCCAGGTCCGTCCCGACGACGTGATCCAGGTCCGTGACCGCAGCAAGGACAAGACGCTGTTCCAGATCGCCCGTGAGGGCGGCTTCGCCCCCGACGGCGAGACCCCGCGCTACCTGCAGGTGAACCTCAAGGCCCTGGCGTTCCGCCTGGACCGCGACCCGAACCGCAAGGAAGTCCCGGTGATCTGCGACGAGCAGCTCGTCGTCGAGTACTACGCCCGCTGACCCCAGCAGGCGAGCGGTACCCCGGCCCGTCGTCTCCCCACCCTCCCGGGTGGGGAGACGACGGGCTTTCGCGATCCACCACCAGGCTCTCGGGTTTCGGGATTCGCCGCCGGGGCGGTAATCCGGTACGGACCGCCATCCCCGGCGCGATAGGCTCGGGGCACGACTTTTACCATGCTCGGGCAGAAGCTCAGCACGTTTCAGGGAGCGGGTGCACACAGTGTCCGGTGGAGAGGTGGCCGGCATCCTGGTGGCCGTCTTCTGGGCGATCCTGGTCTCCTTCCTCGCCGTGGCGTTGGCGAGGGTGGCCCAGACGCTCAGGGCGACCACCAAGCTCGTGGCGGACGTGACCGATCAGGCCGTCCCGCTGCTGGCCGACGCCTCCTCGGCGGTGCGCTCCGCGCAGACCCAGATCGACCGGGTCGACGCGATCGCCTCCGACGTGCAGGAGGTCACCGCCAACGCCTCCGCGCTCTCCAGCACCGTCGCCTCCACCTTCGGCGGCCCCCTGGTCAAGGTCGCCGCCTTCGGCTACGGCGTACGCCGGGCCATCGGCGGCCGCAAGGAGGAGGAGCCGCCCGGCGCATCGCGCCGTACCGTGATCGTGGGCCGTACCATCCCGGCCGCGCGGCGGGGGAAGCGGAACACCCGGAAGAAGAGGGACTGACCCAGCAATGTTCCGCCGTACGTTCTGGTTCACCACCGGCGTCGCCGCCGGAGTGTGGGCCACCACCAAGGTCAACCGGAAGCTGAAGCAGCTCACCCCCGAGAACCTCGCCAAGCAGGCGGCGAACAAGGCGATCGAGGCGGGCGGCCGGTTCAAGGACCGCGCGGTGGGCTTCGCGCTCGACGTCCGCGACAACATGGCCCAGCGGGAGGCCGAACTGGGCGACGCGCTCGGCGTCAACGCCTCCGTCGACCCCGGACTCCCCGCACCGCGGAGCTTCGCCGCGATCGAGAACCGCAACAGCCCGAAGTACGTCGAGGGCTCGGCGTACACGACGTACTCGTACAACCGGAATGAGGACCACTGATGGAGTCGGCTGAGATCCGCCGCCGCTGGTTGAGCTTCTTCGAGGAGCGCGGTCACACCGTCGTCCCTTCGGCGTCGCTCATCGCGGACGACCCGACTCTGCTCCTCGTCAACGCCGGCATGGTGCCCTTCAAGCCCTACTTCCTGGGCGAGACCACGCCGCCGTTCCCACGCGCCACCAGCGTGCAGAAGTGCGTGCGCACGCCCGACATCGAAGAGGTCGGCAAGACCACGCGGCACGGCACGTTCTTCCAGATGTGCGGCAACTTCTCCTTCGGCGACTACTTCAAGGAAGGCGCCATCAAGTATGCCTGGGAGCTGCTCACCAGCCCCCAGGACAAGGGCGGTTACGGCCTCGACCCCGAGCGCCTGTGGATCACCGTCTACAAGGACGACGACGAGGCCGAGCGCATCTGGCACGACGTCGTCGGCGTGCCCAAGGAGCGCATCCAGCGCCTGGGCATGAAGGACAACTACTGGTCCATGGGCGTCCCCGGGCCCTGCGGCCCCTGTTCCGAGATCAACTACGACCGCGGTCCCGAGTTCGGCGTCGAGGGCGGCCCCGCCGTCAACGACGAGCGGTACGTGGAGATCTGGAACCTGGTCTTCATGCAGTACGAGCGCGGCGAGGGCATCGGCAAGGACAACTTCGAGATCCTCGGCGACCTGCCGAGCCAGAACATCGACACCGGTCTGGGCCTTGAGCGGCTCGCCATGATTCTGCAGGGCGTGCAGAACATGTACGAGATCGACACCTCCATGGCCGTGATCAACAAGGCCACCGAGCTGACCGGCGTCGAGTACGGGGCCGCCGAGGCCTCGGACGTGTCCCTGCGCGTGGTCACCGACCACATGCGCACCGCCGTGATGCTCATCGGCGACGGCGTCACCCCCGGCAACGAGGGCCGCGGCTATGTGCTGCGCCGCATCATGCGCCGCGCCATCCGCAACATGCGCCTGCTCGGCGCCACCGGCCCGGTCGTCAGGGAGCTGATCGACACGGTCATCGAGATGATGGGCCTGCAGTACCCCGAACTCATCACCGAACGCGAGCGCATCGAGAAGGTCGCCCTCGCCGAGGAGAACGCCTTCCTCAAGACGCTGAAGGCCGGCACCAACATCCTCGACACCGCCGTGAGCGACACCAAGGCCGCCGGCGGCACGATGCTGCCCGGCGACAAGGCCTTCCTGCTCCACGACACCTGGGGCTTCCCGATCGACCTCACCCTGGAGATGGCCGCCGAACAGGGCCTGTCCGTGGACGAGCACGGCTTCCGCCGCCTGATGAAGGAGCAGCGGGAGCGCGCCAAGGCCGACGCCCAGTCCAAGAAGACCGCTCATGCCGACCTCGGCGCCTACCGCGAGATCGCCGACCGGGCCGGCGCCACCGACTTCATCGGCTACACCCACACCGAGGGTGAGTCCACGATCGTCGGCATCCTCGTCGACGGCATCTCCTCCCCGGCCGCCACCGAGGGCGACGAGGTCGAGATCGTCCTCGACCGCACCCCGTTCTACGCCGAGGGCGGCGGCCAGATCGGCGACACCGGCCGCATCAAGGCCGACTCCGGTGCCGTCATCGAGGTGCGCGACTGCCAGAAGCCGGTACCGGGCGTGTACGTCCACAAGGGCGTCGTCCAGGTCGGCGAGGTCACCGTCGGCGCCAAGGCCCACGCCTCGATCGAGGCCCGCCGCCGCAAGGCCATCGCCCGCGCCCACTCGGCCACGCACCTCACCCACCAGGCCCTGCGCGACGCCCTCGGCCCGACGGCCGCCCAGGCCGGTTCCGAGAACCAGCCAGGCCGCTTCCGTTTCGACTTCGGCTCGCCGTCCGCCGTACCGCAGACGGTCATGCTGGACGTCGAGCAGAAGATCAACGAGGTGCTCGCCCACGACCTCGACGTGCGCGCCGACGTCATGAGCCTCGACGAGGCCCGCAAGCAGGGCGCCATCGCCGAGTTCGGCGAGAAGTACGGCGAGCGCGTGCGCGTCGTGACCATCGGCGACTTCTCCAAGGAGCTGTGCGGCGGCACGCACGTGCACAACACCGCCCAGCTCGGCCTGGTGAAGCTGCTCGGCGAGTCGTCCATCGGCTCCGGTGTGCGCCGTATCGAGGCCCTGGTGGGCGTGGACGCCTACAGCTTCCTCGCCCGCGAGCACACGGTGGTCAACCAGCTCACGGAACTGCTCAAGGGCCGCCCGGAGGACCTGCCGGAGAAGGTCTCCTCGATGCTCGGCAAGCTGAAGGACGCCGAGAAGGAGATCGAGAAGTTCCGCGCCGAGAAGGTGCTGCAGGCCGCCGCCGGTCTCGCCGAGTCCGCCAAGGACGTCCGGGGCGTCGCACTTGTGACCGGTCAGGTACCGGACGGCACGACCGCCGACGACCTGCGCAAGCTGGTCCTCGACGTGCGCGGCCGCATCCAGGGCGGCAGGGCCGCCGTGGTGGCCCTGTTCACGACGGTCAACGGCAAGCCACTGACGGTCATCGCCACCAACGAGGCCGCCCGCGAGCGCGGCCTGAAGGCCGGCGACCTGGTCCGCACGGCCGCCAAGACCCTCGGCGGCGGCGGAGGCGGCAAGCCGGACGTCGCCCAGGGCGGCGGCCAGAACCCCGCCGCCATCGGCGAGGCCGTCGACGCCGTCGAACGCCTCGTCGCCGACACCGCCAAGTAAGAAACGGCTGAGTACATGCGCAGAGGACGTCGACTCGCCATCGACGTTGGGGACGCCCGCATCGGGGTCGCCTCGTGCGACCCCGACGGGATCCTCGCCACCCCGGTGGAGACCGTCCCCGGACGGGACGTTCCCGCAGCTCACCGCCGGTTGAAGCAACTGGTCGAGGAGTACGAACCGATCGAGGTCGTCGTCGGCCTCCCACGCTCCCTCAAGGGAGGCGAGGGCCCGGCCGCCGTCAAGGTCCGCGGCTTCGCCCAGGAACTGGCCCGCATGATCGCCCCCGTTCCGGTGAGACTCGTCGACGAACGCATGACGACGGTGACGGCCAGTCAGGGGCTGCGCGCCTCAGGCGTGAAGACCCGGAAGGGCCGCTCCGTGATCGACCAGGCGGCCGCGGTGGTCATCCTGCAACAGGCGCTCGAATCCGAACGGGTGTCAGGTAAAGCACCCGGCGAAGGCGTCGAAGTGGTCATCTGATCGCGATACGGTAACGTTCCGCGCGACTGCGGCGGCATTCGAACAGCCGCCGCACACAGAGAGGCGGGACGGGCGCCGGATCCACCGAGCCGCGCGACCGCCGCCTCGCGGCTCTAGGGGATCGATGACTGAGTATGGCCGGAGCCAGGGCTCCGAACCGTGGCATCCCGAGGACCCGTATTACGGGGACGGCGGATGGGGAGGACAGCAGGCTCACGCGGGCCAGCAGTCCCCCTACGGCGGCCAGCCGCAGCACCATCCAGAGCAGCCGCAGCAGCCGCAGTACGGCGACTGGGGCACCGGTGAGCAGGCCGGATACTGTCAGGCGCAGCAGTACCACCCGTACGACCAGCAGCAGTACGCGGCCCAGCCCCAGCAGCCCTACGACAACGGCGGCTGGGCCACCGGCACGCACCCGTACCCCGGCGACCCGGCGGACCTGTACGGGCAGCAGACCGCCGCGTACGGCGGCGGCCACCCCGACTACTACGGCACGCCCGACGGCTACCCGCCACCGGAGCCGCCGAGCCGCAGGCAGGCCGAACCGGAGCCCCGCACGGACTGGGACCCAGGCCCCGACCAGGGCGAACACGCCTTCTTCGCGGGCGGCGGCGACGCCGACGACGAGGACGACCGCGGCCGTCGACGGGGCAAGGGCGGCAAGGGAGGCAAGGGCAAGAAGAGCCGCAACGGCTGCGCCTGCCTGGTGGTCGCCCTGGTCTTCGGCGGGGGCATCGCGGGTGCCGGTTACTTCGGGTATCAGTTCTACCAGGATCGTTACGGCGACGCCCCGGACTTCGCCGGGGAGGGCACGAGCCAGATGGTGACGGTCCAGATCCCCAAGGGCGCGCTCGGCTACGAGATCGGGCGGCGGCTCAAGGCGGCGGGGGTTGTCAAGAGCGTCGACGCGTTCGTCGCTGCCCAGCAGAAGGCTCCCGGCGAAAAGCAGATCCAGGCAGGAGCCTATCTGCTGCGCAAGCGGATGTCCGCGGAAAGCGCCGTCGCGATGATGCTGGACCCCAAGAGTCAGAACAATGTGCTGGTCAGGCCGGGCGAGCGCAATGTCACCGTCTACAAGGCGATCGACCAGAAGCTCGAATTGCCGTCCGGTAGCACCAGGAAGGCCGCCGAGCAGAAATACGAGAGCCTCGGACTGCCGAGCTGGGCGAACGACAACAGCGAGATCAAGGACCCGCTGGAGGGCTTCCTCTTCCCGGGCACGTACCCCGCCGCCAAGGGTATGAAGCCCGAGGAAGTCCTGAAGGAGATGGTGGCCCAGGCCGACGAGAAGTACGGCCAGTACGACCTCGCGGCGAAGGCCAAGCAGCTCGGCCTCAAGAATCCGCTGCAGGTCGTCACGGTCGCGAGCCTGGTCCAGGCCGAGGGCAAGACCAGCGAGGACTACCGCAGGATGGCGGAGGTGGTCTACAACCGCCTCGACCTCGCGAACCGCCAGACCTACGGTTTCCTGCAGTTCGACTCGACCTTCAATTACCTGAAGAACGAGAGCAACATCGATATCAGCGAGACGGAGATCAACAGCAACAAGGACCCGTACAACACGTACACCCGGAAGGGACTGCCGCCCGGCCCGATCGGAAACCCGAGCGAAGTCGCGCTGAAGGCGACGCTCAATCCGACCAAGGAGGGCTGGTACTACTTCGTGGCGGTGGACGGTGTGAGCAAGACCGAATTCGCCAAGACGCATGCCGAGTTCCAGAGGCTCAAGGACAAGTTCAATGAACGATCGGGCAACTGACGCCCGCCGGGCTGCCGTACTCGGCAAGCCCATCGCCCACTCCCTCTCCCCGGTGCTGCACCGCACCGCCTACGAGGAACTGGGACTGACCGACTGGTCGTACGACCGGTTCGAGGTCGACGAGTCGGCCCTGCCCGGCTTCCTCGCCGGACTCGGGCCGGAGTGGGCGGGACTGTCGCTGACCATGCCGCTCAAGCGGGCCGTCATCCCGCTGCTCGACGAGATCAGCGAAACGGCTGCCTCCGTCGAGGCGGTCAACACCGTCGTCTTCACCGAGGACCGCCGCCGCGTCGGCGACAACACCGACATCCCCGGTATGGTCGCCGCCCTGCGCGAGCGCGGCGTCGAACAGGTCGACTCCGCCGCGATCCTCGGCGCCGGCGCCACCGCCTCCTCGGCGCTGGCCGCCCTGGCCCGCATCTGCACCGGCGAGGTCGTCGCCTATGTGCGCAGCGAGGCCCGCGCCGCCGAGATGCGGCAGTGGGGCGAGCGGCTCGACGTCGAGGTACGCACCGCCGACTGGTCGGACGCGGCGCGGGCCCTGCACGCCCCGCTGGTGATCGCGACCACCCCGGCCGGTACGACCGACGCGCTCGCCGCGGCCGTACCGGAGCGGCCCGCCACCCTCTTCGACGTGCTCTACGACCCGTGGCCCACCGAGCTCGCCGCCCACTGGTCGGCCTACGGCGGGGCCGTGGTCAGCGGCCTCGACCTGCTGGTGCACCAGGCGGCGCTGCAGGTCGAGCAGATGACGGGCCGCACCCCGGCCCCCCTCGACGCCATACGAAAAGCGGGCGAACACGCCCTCGCGGCCCGCTAGGTCCCCCTGTTCCGCAGGGGCCAGGGGGAGGGGAACACACGTGGCCGCGCAGTACGGCCAGGGACGCGGGGCCGACTACCTCGGGTCGTACGCGCCACAGCAGCCCCAGCCAGGTGAGCAGGGGCGCGGCGCCGACCACCTGGGACCTACGCGCCGCGGCAGGACTGGGCCGGTCAGCCCGGGGTACCTCCGTCCGCCTGATGGACCGGCGGCCGGGTCCGGCCGCCGGACGTGGGAGGATCGGAGGTGGCGGACCGGAGCCGCGCACCCGGTCGCGCCGTCGCTGTACGCGAGGACCCGCGTACGCAGGGAAGTACCAGGGCGCGAGACTGAGGAGCACCGTTGAGCAGGTTGCGCTGGCTGACCGCGGGGGAGTCCCACGGTCCCGCACTCGTGGCGACGCTGGAGGGCCTTCCCGCCGGAGTGCCGATCACCACGGAGATGGTGGCGGACCACCTGGCCCGGCGCCGGCTCGGCTACGGACGCGGTGCGCGGATGAAGTTCGAGCAGGACGAGGTCACCTTCGTCGGCGGCGTCCGGCACGGCCTCAGCCTGGGCTCCCCGGTCGCGATCATGGTGGGCAACAGCGAGTGGCCGAAGTGGGAGCAGGTCATGGCAGCCGACCCGGTCGACCCGGAGGTCCTCGCCGGTCTGGCCCGCAACGCGCCGCTGACCCGGCCCCGGCCCGGCCACGCGGACCTGGCGGGCATGCAGAAGTACGGCTTCGACGAGGCGAGGCCGGTGCTGGAGCGGGCGAGCGCGCGGGAGACCGCGGCGCGTGTCGCGCTGGGCGCGGTGGCCCGGTCGTACCTGAAGGAGACGGCCGGCATCGAGATCGTCTCCCATGTGGTCGAACTGGCCGCGGCGAAGGCGCCGTACGGGGTGTACCCGAAGCCGTCGGATGTGGAGAGGCTGGACGCCGATCCGGTGCGCTGTCTGGACGCGGACGCGTCGAAGGCGATGGTCGCGGAGATCGACCAGGCCCACAAGGACGGCGACACCCTGGGTGGTGTGGTGGAGGTGCTGGCGTACGGCGTGCCGGTGGGTCTGGGCTCGCACGTGCACTGGGACCGTCGCCTGGATGCCCGCCTGGCCGCGGCGCTGATGGGCATCCAGGCGATCAAGGGTGTCGAGGTCGGCGACGGCTTCGAGCTGGCGCGGGTGCCGGGGTCCAAGGCACACGACGAGATCGTCTCCACCGGCGAGGGCATCCGGCGGGCCACCGGCCGTTCCGGTGGCACCGAGGGCGGGCTGTCCACGGGTGAGTTGCTGCGGGTGCGTGCCGCGATGAAGCCGATCGCGACGGTGCCGCGGGCGCTGGCGACCGTGGACGTGGTCACCGGCGAGGCGACGCAGGCCCATCACCAGCGCTCGGACGTCTGCGCGGTACCGGCGGCCGGCATCGTCGCCGAGGCGATGGTCGCGCTGGTCCTGGCGGACGCGGTCGCGGAGAAGTTCGGCGGCGACAGCGTGACCGAGACCCGCCGCAACGTCCGGTCGTACCTCGACAACATCGCCATCCGATGAGCGCGCCGTTGATCGTCCTGGTCGGCCCGATGGGCGTGGGCAAGTCCACGGTCGGGCGGATGCTGGCCGAGCGGCTCGGGGTCGGATACCGGGACACCGACGAGGACATCGTCACCGAGCAGGGCCGGACCATCGCCGACATCTTCGTCGAGGAGGGCGAGCCGGCCTTCCGGGCCATCGAGAAGCGGGCGGTGCAGACCGCGCTCGCCGAGCACGACGGCATCTTGGCACTCGGCGGCGGCGCGGTCCTCGACGACGACACGCGCGCGCTGCTCGCCGGGCAGCGGGTCGTGTACCTGTCGATGGACGTGGAGGAGGCGGTCAGGCGGACCGGCCTCAACGTCGCCCGGCCGCTGCTCGCCGTCAACCCGCGCAAGCAGTGGCGGGAGTTGATGGAGGCGCGGCGGCACCTGTACGAGGAGGTCGCCACGGCTGTGGTGGCGACCGATGGCTGTACGCCTGAAGAGGTCACCCAAGCCGCCCTGGATTCACTGGAGTTGAAGGAAGCATGAGCGAGGCAGTCACCCGGATCCAGGTCGGCGGCACCGCGGGCAGCGAGCCGTACGAGGTCCTGGTGGGCCGTCAACTCCTCGGTGAGCTGGGCGGTTTGATCGGCGCGAAGGCCAGGCGGGTCGCCCTCATCCACCCCGAGGCGCTGGCCGAAACCGGCGAGGCGCTCCGTGCCGACCTGGCCGACCAGGGCTATGAGGCCGTCGCCATCCAGGTGCCCAACGCCGAGGAGGCCAAGACCGCCGAGGTCGCCGCCTACTGCTGGAAGGCACTGGGCCAGTCCGGGTTCACGCGCACCGACGTCATCGTCGGCGTCGGCGGCGGCGCGACCACCGACCTGGCCGGGTTCGTGGCCGCGACCTGGCTGCGCGGCGTGCGCTGGATCGCCATCCCGACCACCGTGCTGGCCATGGTGGACGCCGCGGTCGGCGGGAAGACCGGCATCAACACCGCCGAGGGCAAGAACCTGGTGGGCGCCTTCCATCCGCCCGCCGGCGTCCTGTGCGACCTGGCCGCGCTGGACTCCCTCCCGGTCAACGACTACGTCTCGGGCCTGGCGGAGGTCATCAAGGCCGGGTTCATCTCCGATCCGGTGATCCTGGACCTGATCGAGTCCGACCCCGAGGCCGCCCGCACCCCGGCCGGCCCGCACACCGCCGAGCTGATCGAGCGGTCCATCAAGGTCAAGGCCGAGGTCGTCTCCTCCGACCTGAAGGAGTCCGGCCTGCGGGAGATCCTCAACTACGGCCACACCCTCGGCCACGCCATCGAGAAGAACGAGCGCTACACGTGGCGGCACGGCGCCGCCGTGGCCGTGGGCATGCACTTCGCCGCCGAACTCGGCCGCCTGGCGGGCCGCTTGGACGACGCGACGGCCGACCGCCACCGTACGATCCTCGAAGCGGTCGGACTTCCGCTGCACTACCGCTACGACCAGTGGCCCAAGCTGCTGGAGACCATGAAGGTCGACAAGAAGTCCCGCGGCGACCTGCTGCGCTTCATCGTGCTCGACGGCCTGGCCAAGCCCACCGTCTTGGAGGGCCCCGACCCGGCCGTACTCCTCGCCGCCTATGGTGAAGTGGGCCAGTAAGGACTCCGGTACGCCTTCTGCCCGATTCGCCTTGTGCCACTGGGCACTTCACACCGCCCCTGGCCGTTCACCAATCGACGACCAGGGGCGGTACCGTTCGGTAGCAACGGCGGGCCCGCCCGCTGTCAGCGCCCATCGCCTGTACGAGACGGAGTGGCACCGGATGCAGCACGCAGTGGGTTCTCCGCTGCCGCCGCCCCACCAGCCGGGGCACGGACCGGCCGCCGGCTGGTCGCCGGCCGCACACCACCCGGGTCCGCCCCCGGGAGCGCACCAGGGGCCGGCCCCCGTGCCCCCGCCGCACCCGGCACCGGGCTTCACCGGAGCACCCCCGGGCCCGGTCCCGCCCGTGCCGCACCAGCCCGCCCCGCACCCGTCGGCCCCCCAGCAGCCGGCTGCGCAGCACGCCCCGGCACCACCCACGCCGGAGACCACCGGCCACGTACCGCTTCCGCCCGGCGGCCCGGTCGGCATGCCCAGCACGCCACCGGCCACCACCGCCCCCGACCCGACGACCACGACCCTCGCGGTGCTGCTCATAGGCCCCGCGGGCGCCGGCAAGACCAGCGTCGCCAAACACTGGGCCGACCACCGCCGTGTGCCCACCGCTCACATCAGCCTCGACGACGTGCGCGAATGGGTCCGCTCCGGCTTCGCCGACCCCCAGTCCGGCTGGAACGACAACTCCGAGGCCCAGTACCGCCTGGCCCGCCGCACCTGCGGCTTCGCCGCACGCAACTTCCTCGCCAACGGCATCTCGTGCATCCTCGACGACGCCGTCTTCCCCGACCGCCCCGTCGTCGGCCTCGGCGGCTGGAAACGCCACGTCGGCCCCGGCCTGCTCCCGGTCGTGCTGCTGCCCGGCCTCGACATCGTCCTGGAACGCAACGCCGAACGCACCGGCAACCGCCGCCTCACCGACGAGGAGGTCGCCCGCATCCACGGCCGCATGGCCGGCTGGTACGGCTCCGGCCTCCCCATCATCGACAACTCCCAACTCGGCATCCCGGAAACAGCCCGAGTCCTCAACGAGGTCCTGTCAAGATCAATCGCAAGCCCCCCGAACTGGTAGCCCAGGAGGAGTGGGGTGCCTCGTAGCCAAGGGGAGCGGAGAAACCTCAGGGCGCGGGGCTGTGTCAAATATGCGGCCCCGCCGCGTGGGCGCTCCGCCGCGTGGGCGAGCCAAGCCCCACCGGCGCGCACCCGGCGTACAACCTCAAGCGGCACCCCCTACTCCGATCGGCGCCCTCCCAACCGGCACAAATCGCCCACCCCTCCTACGCTCGTCTCATGTCAGAGGTGTACGAGGCACGCCGAACCCGGCTGAGGGCACGCTGCAACGCCGGCGGCAGCCAATCCGCGCTGATCTCCCGCCCCGCCAACGTGCGCTACCTCGCCGGCGCCGCCCCCCAGAACGCCGTCCTGCTGCTCGGCAGGACCGAGGACGTGCTCGTCTTCGCCGGCCCACCGGACGACCGCCCCACCCACGGCCACCCCGACGACTCGCTCCGCCTGCACACCCTCCCCGGCTCCGGCGGCGACCCCGCCGTCGCCGCCGCCGACCTCGCCACCGCCCAGCGCGCCGACTCCCTCGCCGTGGAGGAACACCACCTCACCGTCGCCCGCCACCGCGCCCTCCGCCAGGTCGCCCCGCGCCTGCGGCTCGCCGACCTCGGCGGCGCGGTCGAGCAGCTCAGGGTCGTCAAGGACGAGGAGGAGCTCTCCTGCGTGCGCATCGGCGCCGAGATCGTCGACCAGGCGCTGGGCGAACTCCTCGAATCCATCCTCGTCGGCCGCACCGAGCGCCACCTCGCCCTGGAACTGGAGCGACGCCTCGTCGACCACGGCGCCGACGGGCCCGCCTTCCCGACCGCGGTCGCCACCGGACCGAACGCGGGCCGCCGTGGTCACCGCCCCACCGACCGCCGTGTCGAGGAGGGCGACTTCCTCTCCGTCTGCCTCGGCGCCGTCTACCGCGGCTACCGCTGTGAGATCGGCCGTACCTTCGTCATCGGCACCGCGCCCGCGGACTGGCAGATCGAGCTGTACGACCTGGTCTTCGCCGCCCAGCGCGCCGGACGCGAGGCCCTGGCACCCGGCGCCGCCTGCCGCGATGTTGACCGCGCCGCACGTCAGGTGCTGGACTCAGGGGGGTACGCCGAGGCCCTGCCTCCCCTCACCGGTCACGGGCTCGGACTCGAAATCGACGAGGACCCGCAGTTGGCCCCCGCGGCCATGGGTAAACTGGACGCTTGCGTGCCGGTCACCGTCGAACCGGGGGTCCACCTCCCGGGCCGGGGTGGTGTCCGGATCGATGACACGCTCGTCGTGCGCCCCGAGGCGGACGGCGGACCCGAGCTACTCACCATCACGACCAAGGAGCTGCTCGCGCTCTAGCCTCGCGCTGCGCGCCTGCCCCGGGGTCGTACGTCAGTCCAGGAGATTCCGCAACCGTGGCTTCCACGAACGACCTCAAGAACGGCATGGTGCTCAAGCTCGAAGGCGGCCAGCTCTGGTCCGTCGTCGAGTTCCAGCACGTCAAGCCCGGCAAGGGCCCGGCCTTCGTGCGCACCAAGCTCAAGAACGTGCTGTCCGGCAAGGTGGTCGACAAGACCTTCAACGCCGGCGTCAAGGTCGAAACGGCCACTGTCGACAAGCGCGACATGCAGTTCTCGTACATGGACGGTGACTACTTCGTCTTCATGGACATGGAGACCTACGACCAGCTGCACATCGACCGCAAGGTCGTCGGTGACGCCGCGAACTTCCTCGTCGAGGGCTTCGAGGCGACCGTGGCCCAGCACGAGGGCGAGGTGCTTTTCGTCGAGCTGCCGGCCGCCGTCGAGCTGACCATCCAGGAGACCGAGCCGGGCATCCAGGGCGACCGCTCCACCGGCGGCACCAAGCCCGCCACGCTGGAGACCGGTCACCAGATCCAGGTCCCGCTCTTCATCACCACCGGTGAGAAGATCAAGGTCGACACCCGCAGCAGCGACTACCTCGGCCGGGTGACCAGCTAACCGTGGCTGCCCGCAACACGGCCCGCAAGCGCGCCTTCCAGATCCTCTTCGAGGGCGACCAGCGCGGCGCCGACGTCCTCACGGTCCTCGCGGACTGGGTCCGGCTGTCCCGGACCGACACCCGGCAGCCGCCGGTGAGCGAGTACACGATGCAGCTGGTCGAGGGCTATGCGAAGTGCGCTGCGCGGATCGACGAGCTGATTGCACAGTATGCCGTCGGATGGACGCTCGATCGGATGCCGGTCGTGGACCGCAATATCCTGCGCCTCGGGGCGTATGAGCTGATCTGGGCCGATGAGACGCCGGATGCCGTTGTGCTCGATGAGATGGTGCAGCTGGCGAAGGAGTTCTCGACCGAGGAGTCGCCGGCGTTCGTCAATGGGCTGCTTGGCCGGTTGAAGGACCTCAAGCCGTCACTGCGTCGCAAAGAGGCGTAGCGCCCTAGGGGTGCGCTGGGAGCGCGGCTGCGGGTTGGCTGTGGCTGGTCGCGCCCACGCGGCGGAGCCGCATATCGACACAGACCCGCGCCCCTTCAGGGCGTTGTTCTTCACGGCATGAAAAAGCGCCGGGGTGGCAGGAACCCTCAAGGGGTTCTGCCGCCCCGGCGGCACGTTTCTGCTCAGCCGGGGAGCGGTCAGCTTTCCTCGGCGTGGGTGACCGCGCGGCGGGCGTCCGCGTCCAGGACGCCCCAGCTGATCAGCTGCTCGGTGAGGACCGACGGCGACTGATCGTAGATGACGGCGAGTGTGCGCAGGTCGTCCTGGCGGATCGAGAGCACCTTGCCGTTGTAGTCACCGCGCTGGGACTGGATCGTGGCCGCGTACCGCTGGAGGGGGCCCGCCTTCTCGGCCGGCACCGTGGCCAGCCGCTCCAGGTCCAGGACCAGCTTCGGCGGGGGCTCGGCCGCGCCGCCCGGTGTGGTGCCCGGCAGCAGCTCCTGCACGGGGACCCCGTAGAAATCCGCCAGCTCGGCGAGGCGCTGTACGGTCACGGCACGGTCGCCGCGCTCGTACGACCCGACCACGACCGCCTTCCAGCGTCCCTGGGACTTCTCCTCGACACCGTGGAGGGAAAGGCCCTGCTGGGTGCGGATGGCCCGGAGCTTGGCCCCGAGCTGTTTGGCGTATTCGCTGGACATATAGCTCCCCGGCACTGTGTCGACGCGGCTGGGCCGCGCGGCTGGTAACTCACTGTGAGGTTACGCAGCGTGATTCTCCTGCGTCAAGCCGAATGGTCCACACCGACTCTTCCGTGGTATCGGCGATCGACTGGGCCGAGTGGGTGACAAGGGCCGGTCGTGGGACCGTCCGGAGGCCCCGCTACCGGCTGCTATGAGGCCTGGCACCGGCTGCCAGGGGGCCTGCCACCGGCTGCCGGGGTGGCCTGCTACCGTGGATGGCGCAATTCCGACGTCCTTTAAGGTCCGTCCCGTGAGGCGGAGAAGGAGGTCCGTTTCATATGGACAAGCAGGACACGCAGTCCGATGCACGGCCCGTTCTCGAAGGGCCCGACATCGCGCGGGTACTGACCCGCATCGCCCACGAGATCGTCGAGCGCGCCAAGGGCGCCGACGACGTGGTGCTCCTCGGCATTCCGACGCGCGGGGTCTTCCTCGCCCAGCGGCTCGCCGTCAAGCTCGAAGAGATCACCGAACGCAAGGTGCCGTGCGGTTCGCTCGACATCACCATGTACCGCGACGACCTGCGCATGCACCCGCCGCGTGCGCTGGCCCGCACCGAGATTCCCGGTGACGGCATCGACGGCCGCCTCGTCGTCCTCGTCGACGACGTGCTCTTCTCCGGCCGTACCATCCGCGCCGCCCTCGACGCCCTGAACGACATCGGGCGCCCGCGCGCGGTGCAGCTCGCGGTCCTCGTCGACCGCGGCCACCGCGAACTGCCCATCCGCGCCGACTACGTCGGCAAGAACCTCCCCACGTCGTTGCGGGAGACGGTCAAGGTCCAGCTCGCCGAGGAGGACGGTCGCGACACCGTGCTGCTCGGCGTCAAGCAGCCCGCCCAGTAGCAGCCGAGGCGCACGGCAGCTGCCGTACGCCCGCTCAGCGCGCCCTCGTGTGCGCCCGTCTGCCCCGAATTCTTGCGAATTAACTGCCTTACGGAGCCTGACAGATGCAGCGCCATCTCATCTCGGCCGCCGACCTCACCCGCGACGACGCCGTCCTGATCCTCGACACCGCCGAGGAGATGGCCCGGGTCGCCGACCGGCCGATCAAGAAGCTGCCGACCCTGCGCGGCCGCACCGTCGTGAACCTCTTCTTCGAGGACTCCACCCGCACCCGGATCTCCTTCGAGGCCGCCGAGAAGCGGCTGTCCGCGGACGTCATCAACTTCTCCGCCAAGGGCTCCAGCGTGTCCAAGGGCGAGTCCCTGAAGGACACCGCCCAGACCCTGGAGGCCATGGGCGTCGACGCCGTCGTCATCCGGCACGGCGCCTCCGGAGCCCCGTACCGGCTGGCCAACTCCGGCTGGATCGACGCAGCCGTGATCAACGCCGGCGACGGCACCCACCAGCACCCCACCCAGGCCCTGCTGGACGCCTTCACCATGCGCCGCCGGCTGGTCGGCCGGGACGCCGGGATCGGCCAGGACCTGTCCGGCCGGCAGATCACCCTCGTCGGCGACGTGCTGCACAGCCGCGTCGCCCGCTCCAACGTCGACCTGCTGCACACCCTCGGCGCCGAGGTCACCCTCGTCGCCCCGCCCACCCTGCTGCCGGTCGGCGTCGAGACCTGGCCGTGCGAGGTGTCGTACGACCTCGACAGCACGCTGCCGAAGTCCGACGCGGTGATGATGCTGCGCGTCCAGCGCGAGCGGATGAACGCCGCCTTCTTCCCGACCGAGCGCGAGTACTCCCGGCGCTACGGCCTCGACGGCGACCGCATGGCGCGGATGCCCGAGCACGCCATCGTCATGCACCCCGGTCCGATGGTCCGCGGCATGGAGATCACCGCCGAGGTCGCCGACTCCGAGCGCTGCACCGTCGTCGAGCAGGTCGCCAACGGCGTCTCCACCCGGATGGCCGTGCTGTACCTGCTGCTCGGCGGCAACGAACCCGCCCTCACCCACGCCCGTACCACCGAGGAGAAACAAGAACGATGAGCAAGACCCTGATCCGTGGTGCGAAGGTACTCGGCGGCGAGCCGCAGGACGTGCTGATCGACGGCGGGACGATCGCCGAGGTGGGCGGCGGCCTGTCGGCCGAGGGCGCCGGTCGTGCCGGAGGCGCGCAGGATGTGACCGTTGTGGACGCCGAGGGCAAGGTGCTGCTGCCGGGCCTGGTCGACCTGCACACCCACCTGCGCGAGCCGGGCCGCGAGGACTCCGAGACCGTGCTGACCGGCACCCGCGCGGCGGCCTCCGGCGGCTACACCGCCGTGTTCGCCATGGCCAACACCTTCCCGGTCGCCGACACCGCCGGCGTAGTCGAGCAGGTCTGGCGGCTCGGCAAGGAGCACGGCTACTGCGACGTGCGGCCGATCGGCGCCGTCACCGTCGGCCTGGAGGGCAGCAAGCTCGCCGAACTGGGCGCAATGCACGAGTCGGCGGCCGGTGTCACCGTCTTCTCCGACGACGGCAAGTGCGTGCACGACGCCGTGATCATGCGCCGGGCCCTGGAGTACGTGAAGGCCTTCGGCGGCGTGATCGCCCAGCACGCGCAGGAGCCGCGGCTGACCGAGGGCGCCGAGATGAACGAGGGCATCGTCTCCGCCGAGCTGGGGCTCGGGGGCTGGCCTGCGGTGGCCGAAGAATCGATCATCGCCCGGGACGTCCTGCTCGCCGAGCACGTCGGCTCGCGCGTGCACATCTGCCACCTGTCGACCGCCGGGTCGGTGGAGATCGTCCGGTGGGCCAAGTCCCGCGGCATCGACGTCACCGCCGAGGTGACCCCGCACCACCTCCTCCTCACCGACGAGCTGGTCCGGACGTACAACCCGGTCTACAAGGTCAACCCGCCGCTGCGCACCGAGCGTGACGTCACGGCGCTGCGGGAGGCGCTCGCCGACGGCACGATCGACATCGTCGCCACCGACCACGCCCCGCACCCGCACGAGGACAAGGACTGCGAGTGGGCCGCGGCCGCCATGGGCATGGTCGGCCTGGAGACCGCGTTGTCAGTGGTCCAGGAGACCATGGTCGACACGGGCCTGCTGGACTGGGCCGGCGTAGCCGACCGTATGTCCGTCAAGCCCGCGCAGATCGGACAGGCCGCGGGCCACGGCCGTCCCGTCTCGGCAGGTGAGCCCGCCAACCTCACCCTCGTCGACACGGCATACCGTGGCTCCGTGGATCCCGCGGGCTTCGCCTCGCGCAGCCGCAACACCCCGTACGAGGGGCGTGAGCTGCCGGGCCGTGTGACGCACACGTGGTTGCGGGGCAAGGCCACGCTCGTCGACGGGAAGCTCACGTGACACCTGTACTCCTCCTGGCCGCCGAGAAGGAATCGGCGCAAGTGACCGACTGGGCCGCCCGGATCGGCTGGGTCGTCGGCCTCGCCCTCTTCGTCGCGCTCGTCTACTGGCTGATGCGCGAGGGCTGGAAGTGGCGCGGCACGCTCCAGGGCGACCTGCCCGAACTGCCCGTGGCACCGGACGACCCCGGCCCGGCACAGCTGAGCCTGAGCGGCCGCTACCACGGCTCCACCACCGCCGGTCAGTGGCTCGACCGCATCGTCGCGCACGGCCTCGGCACCCGCAGCCGGGTCGAGCTCACCCTGACGGACGCGGGACTGGACGTCGTACGCCCCGGGGCGACCGACTTCTTCATCCCGGCCGGCGCGGTGCGCGAGGCCCGGCTCGACAAGGGCATCGCCGGCAAGGTGCTCACCGAGGGCGGTCTGCTGATCGTGACCTGGGCGCACGGCGAGAAGCTGATCGACTCCGGGTTCCGCTCCGACCGCGCGGCCGAGCACAACGAGTGGGCCGACGCCCTCACCTCCATGATCGAAACCAACAGCACGGAAGGCGCCGAACGATGACGACCTCCACAATGGAAGCCGGCAAGGCTCCCGCCGTACTCGTCCTGGAGGACGGCCGGACCTTCCGCGGCCGCGCCTACGGGGCCGTGGGGGAGACCTTCGGCGAAGCGGTGTTCTCCACCGGCATGACCGGCTACCAGGAGACCCTCACCGACCCGTCGTACGACCGCCAGATCGTCGTCGCCACCGCCCCGCAGATCGGCAACACCGGCTGGAACGACGAGGACGACGAGTCCCACCGCATCTGGGTCTCGGGATACGTCGTGCGCGACCCCGCGCGCGTGCCGTCCAACTGGCGCGCCAAGCGCTCCCTCGACGACGAACTGGTCCGGCAGGGCGTCGTCGGCATCTCCGGCATCGACACCCGGGCCCTCACCCGCCACCTGCGCGAGCGCGGCTCGATGCGGGCCGGCATCTTCTCCGGCGAGGCGGTAGCACCCGAGGCGGACCTCCTCGCGCGCGTGCAGGAGCAGCCGCACATGAAGGGCGCGAGCCTCTACGAGGAGGTCGCCACCCAGGAGGCGTACGTCGTCCCGGCGGTCGGCGCGAAGAGGTTCACCGTCGCCGCGATCGACCTCGGCATCAAGGGCATGACCCCGCACCGCATGGCCGAGCGCGGCATCGAGGTGCACGTGCTGCCCGCGACGGCGACCGAGGAGGACGTCTACGCCGTGGGCCCCGACGGCGTGTTCTTCTCCAACGGCCCCGGCGACCCGGCCACCGCCGACGGCCCCGTGGCGCTGATGACGGCCGTCCTGAAGCGCGGGACGCCGCTGTTCGGCATCTGCTTCGGCAACCAGGTCCTCGGCCGCGCCCTCGGCTTCGGCACGTACAAGCTGAAGTACGGCCACCGCGGCATCAACCAGCCGGTCCAGGACCGCACCACGGGCAAGGTCGAGGTCACCGCGCACAACCACGGCTTCGCCGTGGACGCCCCGCTCGACCAGGTCAGCGACACGCCGTTCGGCCGCGCCGAGGTGTCCCACGTCTGCCTGAACGACAACGTCGTGGAGGGGCTGCAGTTGCTCGACCAGCCGGCCTTCTCCGTCCAGTACCACCCCGAAGCGGCCGCCGGTCCGCACGACGCCGCCTACCTGTTCGACCGCTTCGTCTCCCTGATGGAGGGCCAGCGTGCCTAAGCGCACCGATATCCAGTCCGTCCTGGTCATCGGCTCCGGCCCGATCGTTATCGGTCAGGCCGCCGAGTTCGACTACTCCGGCACCCAGGCGTGCCGGGTCCTGAAGACCGAGGGCCTGCGGGTCATCCTCGTCAACTCCAACCCGGCGACGATCATGACCGATCCGGAGATCGCCGACGCCACCTACGTCGAGCCGATCAACCCCGAGTTCGTCGAGAAGATCATCGCCAAGGAGCGCCCCGACGCCCTGCTGCCCACCCTGGGCGGCCAGACCGCGCTCAACACCGCGATCTCCCTGCACGATAACGGCGTACTGGCCAAATACGGCGTCGAACTGATCGGCGCCAGGCCCGAGGCCATCCACAAGGGCGAGGACCGCGACCAGTTCAAGGATGTCGTGGCGGCCGTCCACCGCAAGATCGGGCACGGCGAGTCCGCCCGCTCGGTGATCTGCCACTCCATGGACGACGTCCTGGGGGGCGTCGAGCAGCTCGGCGGCTACCCCGTCGTGGTCCGCCCGTCCTTCACCATGGGCGGCGCCGGCTCCGGCTTCGCCCACGACGAGGAAGAACTGCGCCGCATCGCCGGGCAGGGCCTCACGCTGTCGCCGACCACCGAGGTGCTCCTGGAGGAGTCCATCCTCGGCTGGAAGGAGTACGAGCTGGAGCTGATGCGCGACAAGCACGACAACGTCGTGGTCGTCTGCTCCATCGAGAACTTCGACCCCATGGGCGTGCACACCGGCGACTCCATCACCGTCGCCCCGGCGATGACGCTCACCGACCGCGAGTACCAGATCCTGCGGGACATCGGCATCGCCGTCATCCGCGAGGTCGGCGTGGACACCGGCGGCTGCAACATCCAGTTCGCGGTGAACCCCGACGACGGGCGCGTCATCGTCATCGAGATGAACCCGCGCGTGTCGCGCTCCTCGGCGCTGGCCTCCAAGGCGACCGGCTTCCCGATCGCCAAGATCGCGGCGAAGCTCGCCGTCGGCTACACCCTCGACGAGATCCCGAACGACATCACGCAGGAGACCCCGGCCTCCTTCGAGCCGACTCTCGACTACGTCGTGGTCAAGGCGCCGCGGTTCGCCTTCGAGAAGTTCCCGCAGGCCGACTCCACGCTGACCACGACCATGAAGTCGGTCGGCGAGGCCATGGCCATCGGCCGGAACTTCACCGAGGCCTTCCAGAAGGCGCTGCGCTCGCTGGAGAAGAAGGGCAGCCAGTTCACGTTCGTAGCGGAGCCCGGCTCCGCTGGAAACAAGGACGAGCTGCTGCACGAGGCCGTACGGCCCACCGACGGGCGGATCAACGCGGTCATGCAGGCCATCCGCGCGGGCGCCACGCCCGAGGAGGTCTTCGACGCCACCAAGATCGACCCGTGGTTCGTCGACCAGCTGTTCCTCATCAAGGAGACCGCCGACGAGCTGGCGGCCGCTGCCGAGCTGACCCCGGACCTGCTGGCCGAGGCCAAGCGGCACGGCTTCTCCGACCAGCAGATCGGCGAGATCCGCGGCCTGCGCGAGGACGTGGTCCGCGAGGTCCGGCACGCGCTGGGCATCCGCCCGGTCTACAAGACGGTCGACACCTGCGCCGCGGAGTTCGCCGCGAAGACGCCGTACTTCTACTCCTCCTACGACGAGGAGACCGAGGTCGCCCCGCGCGAGAAGCCCGCGGTCATCATCCTGGGCTCCGGCCCGAACCGCATCGGCCAGGGCATCGAGTTCGACTACTCCTGCGTCCACGCCTCCTTCGCGCTGCGCGACGCCGGGTACGAGACGGTGATGGTCAACTGCAACCCGGAGACCGTCTCCACCGACTACGACACCTCCGACCGGCTGTACTTCGAGCCGCTGACGCTGGAGGACGTCCTGGAGATCGTCCACGCGGAGGCGCTGGCCGGTCCCATCGCGGGCGTGATCGTGCAGCTCGGCGGCCAGACCCCGCTGGGCCTCGCTCAGGCGCTCAAGGACAACGGCGTGCCGGTCGTCGGCACCTCCCCGGAGGCGATCCATGCCGCCGAGGACCGGGGCGCCTTCGGGCGGGTCCTGGCCGAGGCGGGCCTGCCTGCCCCCAAGCACGGCACCGCCACGGCCTTCGACGAGGCCAAGGCCATCGCCGACGAGATCGGCTACCCGGTCCTGGTGCGGCCGTCGTACGTGCTCGGCGGGCGCGGCATGGAGATCGTCTACGACGAGACCCGGCTGGAGGCGTACATCGCCGAGTCGACCGAGATCAGCCCGTCCCGGCCGGTGCTGGTCGACCGGTTCCTCGACGACGCGATAGAGATCGACGTCGACGCCCTCTACGACGGCGAGGAGCTGTACCTCGGCGGCGTCATGGAGCACATCGAGGAGGCCGGCATCCACTCCGGCGACTCGGCGTGCGCCCTGCCGCCGATCACGCTGGGCGGCTTCGACATCAAGCGCCTGCGCGCCTCCACCGAGGGCATCGCGAAGGGCGTCGGCGTGCGCGGCCTGATCAACATCCAGTTCGCGCTGGCCGGCGACATCCTGTACGTCCTGGAGGCCAACCCGCGCGCGTCCCGTACGGTCCCCTTCACCTCGAAGGCCACCGCGGTGCCGCTGGCGAAGGCCGCCGCCCGGATCTCGCTGGGCGCGACCATCGCCGAGCTGCGCGCGGAGGGACTGCTTCCGGCCAACGGCGACGGTGGCACGCTCCCGCTGGACGCGCCGATCTCCGTCAAGGAGGCCGTGATGCCGTGGTCGCGTTTCCGCGACATCCACGGCCGCGGCGTCGACACGGTCCTCGGCCCGGAGATGCGTTCCACCGGCGAGGTCATGGGCATCGACTCCGTCTTCGGCACGGCGTACGCCAAGTCGCAGTCAGGCGCCTACGGCCCGCTGCCCACCAAGGGCCGCGCCTTCATCTCGGTCGCCAACCGCGACAAGCGCTCGATGATCTTCCCGGCGCGCGAGCTGGTCGCCCATGGCTTCGAGCTGCTTGCCACGTCCGGCACGGCCGAGGTCCTCAAGCGCAACGGCCTCCACGCCACCGTCGTGCGCAAGCAGTCCGACGGCCCCGGGCCGAACGGCGAGCGGACCATCGTCCAGCTCATCCACGACGGTGAGGTCGACCTCATCGTCAACACCCCGTACGGCACCGGCGGCCGCCTCGACGGCTACGACATCCGTACGGCGGCCGTGGCGCGGTCCGTGCCGTGCCTGACGACGGTCCAGGCACTCGCCGCCGCCGTCCAGGGCATCGACGCCCTCAACCACGGCGACGTGGGCGTCCGCTCGCTCCAGGAACACGCGGAACGTCTGACCGCGGCCCGCGACTAGCAGCCAAGAGGGGGACACCGGAAACGGTGTCCCCCTCTTCGTGAGGACACTGACTGATGTACAAACACTTCTTCCATTTGGTTTTCCAACGGATGGACCCGGAACAGGCGCATCACCTGGCCTTCCGCTGGATCCGCCTCGCCGCCCGCGTCCCCGTGCTGCGCACGTTCCTCGCGGCCGCCCTCGCGCCCCGCCACAAGGAACTCCGCACGGAGGCATTCGGCCTGCGGATGCACGGCCCCTTCGGGCTCGCCGCCGGCTTCGACAAGAACGCCGTCGGCATCGACGGGATGGCGATGCTCGGCTTCGACCACGTCGAGATCGGTACGGTGACCGGGGAGCCGCAGCCGGGCAACCCGAAGAAGCGGCTGTTCCGGCTGGCCGGGGACCGGGCGCTGATCAACCGCATGGGCTTCAACAACGAAGGCTCGCTCGCGGTCGCCGCGCGCCTGGCGTCCCGTACGCCCGTCTTCCGGACCGCCGTCGGCGTCAACATCGGCAAGACCAAGGTCGTCCCCGAGGACGAGGCCGTCGCGGACTACGTGAAGTCGGCCGAGCGGCTGGCGCCGTACGCCGACTACCTGGTGGTCAACGTCTCGTCCCCGAACACGCCCGGACTGCGGAACCTGCAGGCCACCGAGGCGCTGCGCCCTCTGCTGAGCGCCGTCCGCGAGGCCGCCGACCGTACTGTGCCTTCGAGGCGTGTCCCCCTGCTGGTGAAGATCGCGCCGGACCTCGCCGACGAGGACGTCGACGCGGTCGCCGACCTGGCCATGGAGCTGGGTCTGGACGGGATCATCGCCACGAACACCACCATCGCGCGCGAGGGACTCGGGCTGACCTCCGGCCCGGCTCTGGTGAAGGAGACCGGCGGCCTGTCCGGGGCGCCCCTGAAGACACGCTCTCTGGAGGTCCTGCGCCGCCTCTACGCGCGCGTGGGGGACCGGATCACCCTGGTGGGTGTCGGCGGCATCGAGACCGCCGAGGACGCCTGGCAGCGCATCCTGGCCGGTGCCACGCTGGTGCAGGGCTACAGCGCGTTCGTCTACGAGGGGCCCTTCTGGAGCCGCGCGATCCACAAGGGGCTCGCCGCACGCCTGCGCACGAGCCCGTACGACACGCTGGCCGACGCGGTCGGCGCCGACGTGAGGAAGAAGACCGCATGAGCCTGGAACCCTTTGGCGCGCGCCTGCGACGGGCCATGGACGAGCGCGGCCCGCTGTGCGTGGGCATCGACCCGCACGCAGCCCTGCTCGCCGACTGGGGCCTGAACGACGACGTGGCGGGCCTGGAGCGGTTCAGCCGCACGGTCGTGGAGGCCGTGGCCGACCGGGTCGCCGTCCTGAAGCCGCAGAGCGCGTTCTTCGAGCGGTTCGGCTCACGCGGCGTCGCCGTCCTGGAGAAGGCGGTGGCCGAGGCGCGGGCGGCCGGCGCACTGGTCGTGACGGACGCCAAGCGCGGCGACATCGGCTCGACCATGGCGGCGTACGCCGAGGCGTTTCTGCACAAGGACGCCCCGCTGTTCTCGGACGCCCTGACCGTCTCGCCGTATCTGGGCTACGGGTCCCTGAAGCCGGCCGTGGACCTGGCCCGGGAGAGCGGCGCGGGCCTGTTCGTGCTGGCGCTGACCTCGAACCCGGAGGGCGGCGAGGTGCAGCACGCGGTGCGCGCCGGGGGGCGCAACGTCGGGGCGACCATGCTGGCGCACCTGGCCGCCGAGAACGCGGGGGAGCGGCCCCTGGGCTCCTTCGGCGCGGTCGTGGGCGCCACGCTCGGCGACCTGTCGTCCTACGACCTGGACATCAACGGTCCGCTCCTGGCGCCCGGCATCGGTGCCCAGGGGGCCACTCCGGCCGACCTTCCCCGGGTCTTCGGGGCCGCGGTGCGCAATGTCGTGCCGAACGTCAGCCGGGGGGTGCTGCGGCACGGGCCCGACATCGGCGCGCTGCGGGTGGCCGCGGAGCGTGTCGCGGACGAGATCCGGGCCGCCGTGGCGGCCGCCTGAGCCGTTCCGGCCGGTCACGGGAGTGCTCCGAGGAGAGAGGACAGGCCGACTTGAGTCTGAATACATCCTCAAATCCAGGGCATTATGTCCTAAATATCCGTCCTGGCGGAGGCTGACCAGGACTTTTCCGCTGTTCTCGCTGACTCTGGCGGACTTGGCCGCTAGTCTCCGACGAGAGTGAACGGGCAAGCGTGTTGCTCGTGGCTCCCCAGGTGTGGGGCGACTAGGTTCCTCACCGGTCCGTATCCGACAGTTCGACATCCGAGGTGACGTAGGCGTGGCTCTTCCGCCCCTTACCCCTGAACAGCGCGCAGCCGCGCTCGAAAAGGCCGCCGCGGCTCGCCGGGAGCGGGCCGAGGTCAAGAATCGACTCAAGCACTCCGGCGCCTCTCTCCACGAGGTCATCAAGCAGGGCCAGGAGAACGACGTCATCGGCAAGATGAAGGTCTCCGCCCTTCTTGAGTCCCTGCCGGGCGTGGGCAAGGTCCGCGCCAAGCAGATCATGGAGCGACTCGGCATCTCCGAGAGCCGCCGTGTGCGTGGCCTCGGCTCCAACCAGATCGCCTCCCTGGAGCGCGAGTTCGGCAGCACCGCCAAGTGAGTCCGGACCACTCCGGGATTGCTGGAATAATCGCTGCATGAGTGAACGTCCGCGGCTGACCGTGCTCTCCGGCCCCTCCGGGGTCGGCAAGAGCACGGTCGTCGCCCATATGCGCAAGGCACACCCCGAGGTCTGGCTCTCCGTGTCGGCGACGACCCGCAAGCCCCGCCCCGGTGAGAAGCACGGCGTCCACTACTTCTTCGTCACCGACGAGGAGATGGACAAGCTGATCGCCAACGGCGAGCTGCTGGAATGGGCCGAATTCGCCGGTAACCGCTACGGCACGCCCCGCGCGGCCGTGGGGGAGCATCTGGAGGCGGGGGTGCCCGTCCTGCTGGAGATCGACCTCCAGGGTGCGCGGCAGGTCCGCGAGTCCATGCCGGAGGCCCAGCTGGTGTTCCTCGCTCCTCCCTCCTGGGAGGAGCTCGTGCGCAGACTCACCGGCCGGGGCACCGAGCCGCCCGAGGTGATCGAGCGCCGCCTGGAGGCGGCCAAGATCGAGCTGGCGGCCGAGCCGGAGTTCGACGTGACCTTGGTCAACACCTCCGTCGAGAACGTGGCGCGCGAGCTGCTAGCCTTGATGGACGACGATCGTGACTGATCATCGATCATCGATCATCGTGACTGATTCTTTCCCATCCATCGGAAGGTAGAGCGTGTCCTCTTCCATCTCCGCGCCCGAGGGCATCATCAACCCGCCGATCGACGAGCTCCTCGAGGCCACCGACTCGAAGTACAGCCTCGTGATCTACGCGGCCAAGCGTGCCCGCCAGATCAACGCGTACTACTCGCAGCTCGGCGAGGGTCTCCTCGAGTACGTCGGTCCGCTCGTCGACACCCACGTCCACGAGAAGCCGCTCTCGATCGCGCTGCGCGAGATCAACGCGGGGCTGCTGACGTCCGAGGCCGTCGAGGGCCCGGTGCAGTAGTATTTTCGGCTTGCAGCTGACTTTTCCACAGGCCTGGCGGCGCGACTGCCGGGCCTGTGGTGTGTAGTGGTGTCGTGCGCTTCCGATCCGTGCGCTGCCTCGGCGCACGGGAGCCGAGTTCCGGGAGAGACGGTGGACAAGCCGAAGGTCGTGCTGGGCGTCAGCGGCGGCATCGCCGCGTACAAGGCCTGCGAGCTGCTGCGACGGCTGACGGAGTCAGGACACGACGTCCGTGTCGTCCCCACCGCCTCCGCGCTGCACTTCGTCGGCGCCGCCACCTGGTCCGCGCTCTCCGGGAACCCGGTCTCCACCGAGGTGTGGGACGACGTCCACGAGGTCCCGCACGTGCGCATCGGCCAGCATGCCGACCTGGTGGTCGTCGCCCCGGCCACGGCGGACGTGCTCGCCAAGGCGGCCCACGGCCTCGCTGACGACCTCCTGACCAACACCCTGCTCACCGCGCGCTGCCCGGTCGTCTTCGCGCCCGCCATGCACACGGAGATGTGGGAGCACCCGGCCACTCAGGAGAACGTGGCGACACTGCGCCGCCGCGGCGCCGTCGTCATCGAACCGGCCGTCGGCCGCCTCACCGGCGTCGACACCGGTAAGGGCCGGCTGCCCGAGCCGGCCGAGATCTTCGAGGTGTGCCGCCGGGTCCTCGCCCGGGGCGTCACCCAGCCGGACCTGAAGGGCCGGCACGTCGTCGTCAGCGCGGGCGGCACCCGCGAACCCCTCGACCCGGTTCGCTTCCTCGGCAACCGCTCCTCCGGTAAGCAGGGCTACGCCCTCGCCCGTACCGCCGCCGCGCGCGGCGCCCGCGTCACCCTGATCGCGGCGAACACCGCCCTGCCCGACCCGGCCGGTGTGGACATTGTCACCGTGGGGACGGCCGTGCAGCTGCGCGAGGCGGTACTGAAGGCCGCCGCGGACGCCGACGCGGTGGTCATGGCGGCGGCCGTCGCGGACTTCCGTCCGGCGGCGTACGCAGCCGGGAAGATCAAGAAGAAGGACGACCGGGACCCCGAGCCGATCGCGCTAGTACGGAATCCGGACATCCTCGCGGAGATCTCCGCCGACCGTCCACGTGCTGGACAGGTGGTCGTCGGATTCGCCGCCGAAACGGACGATGTGCTGGTCAACGGCCGTGCCAAGCTGAAACGCAAGGGCTGCGATCTCCTCGTGGTGAACGAGGTGGGGGAGCGCCGGACGTTCGGTGCCGAGGAGAACGAGGCCGTGGTCCTGGGCGCCGACGGCAGCGAACAAGCCATTACGCACGGCCCGAAAGAGGCCCTGGCCGAAACCGTATGGGACCTGGTGGCGGAGCGTCTGCACGAATGATTCCGTCACTGGACGACTCGCCGATGCCCCGCGTATCAAGGCGTGGCACCTCTGGCCAAGCCGCCTCGGGATTAGGCAGAATGCCCGTGCCGCAGGTCACAGCACTCTCGAGAAGCGAGACGGGGGAGCCCGTGGCCGAGGCCCGACCGATAAACTGTTCACGGACGGCGCCGGGTGCAGCCCCCGCCGTCCGCCATTGATCAGTCAGCAGCCGCTGCAAACCCAGGGAGCGTTGTGTCCCGTCGCCTGTTCACCTCGGAGTCCGTGACCGAGGGTCACCCCGACAAGATCGCTGACCAGATCAGCGACACCATTCTCGACGCGCTGCTGCGTGAGGACCCGGCCTCCCGGGTCGCCGTCGAGACGCTGATCACCACCGGCCTGGTGCACGTGGCCGGCGAGGTCACGACCAAGACGTACGCGGACATCGCCTCGCTGGTCCGCGGCAAGATCCTCGACATCGGCTACGACTCCTCCAAGAAGGGCTTCGACGGTGCCTCCTGCGGTGTTTCGGTGTCGATCGGGGCGCAGTCGCCGGACATCGCGCAGGGCGTGGACGCGGCCTACGAGGCCCGCGTCGAGGGTGCCGCCGCAGGTGGAGAAACGGACGAGCTGGACCGGCAGGGCGCGGGCGACCAGGGCCTGATGTTCGGCTACGCGACGGACGAGACGCCGACGCTGATGCCGCTGCCGATCTTCCTGGCGCACCGCCTGTCCAAGCGCCTGTCCGACGTGCGCAAGAACGGCACGATCCCCTACCTGCGGCCGGACGGCAAGACGCAGGTCACCATCGAGTACGACGGCGACAAGGCGGTCCGCCTGGACACCGTCGTCGTCTCCTCCCAGCACGCGAGCGACATCGACCTCGACTCCCTGCTCGCCCCCGACATCCGCGAGTTCGTGGTGGAGCCGGAGCTGAAGGCGCTGCTGGACGAGGGCATCAAGCTGGACACCGAGAACTACCGTCTGCTGGTCAACCCGACCGGCCGCTTCGAGATCGGCGGTCCGATGGGTGACGCCGGCCTGACCGGCCGCAAGATCATCATCGACACCTACGGCGGCATGGCCCGCCACGGCGGCGGTGCCTTCTCCGGCAAGGACCCGTCCAAGGTGGACCGCTCGGCGGCGTACGCGATGCGCTGGGTCGCCAAGAACGTCGTCGCCGCGGGTCTGGCCTCCCGCTGCGAGGTCCAGGTCGCCTATGCCATCGGCAAGGCCGAGCCCGTCGGCCTGTTCGTCGAGACCTTCGGCACCGCCAAGATCGACACCGACAAGATCGAGAAGGCGATCGACCAGGTCTTCGACCTGCGCCCGGCCGCCATCATCCGCGACCTCGACCTGCTCCGCCCGATCTACGCCCAGACCGCCGCGTACGGCCACTTCGGCCGCGAGCTCCCCGAGTTCACCTGGGAGCGCACGGACCGCGTGGACGCCCTGCGCAAGGCGGCGGGGCTGTAAGCCCCGAACCACCTTCGAAGGCCCGGCATCCCTTGGGGATGCCGGGCCTTCGGCGGTTCACGGACTCGGTTCGTCGTCCTCCTGTGGTGTGGCGAAGGGCGGCGCGCCATGAGAGAGGGGCCCGGAGCCGGAGTCTGGTGGTGAGGGGGTCGGGTTTCGCTTTCGCCGGGGCATGGCCGAGTGGGTCGAGGCAGGGCCCAGGGCGTCGCCGGTGGGGAGGTCGGAGGGCGTCGGTTGTCAGTGGGGTTTGGTAAGAATGCAAGCGTGAGCAGCGAGGATGAGAAGGGGCGGGGTGGTGCCGAGGGCGCGCTGCCCGAGCAGCTCGCGCTCATTCGGGAGAGTGTGCGCAGGGCGAAGGAGCCGCGGGCCAAGCCTCGGACGTGGCGGGGGGCCGCGCTTGCCAAGGAACTGCCTGTTGCGCGGGTGCTGGTGGACAAGGGGGTGCTGCATCTTGATCGGTACTTCGACTACGCCGTGCCCGAGGAGCTGGATGAGGATGCGCAGCCGGGTGTGCGGGTGCGGGTGCGGTTCGGGGCCGGGCGGCATCGGGTGCGGGAGGGGCGGCGTGAGGGTGGGGGGCTGATCGACGGGTTCCTCGTCGAGCGGCTGGCCGAGTCCGACTACTCCGGGCCCCTTGCGGCGCTCGCCCAGGTCGTGTCGCCCGAGCCTGTGCTGAGTGCGGAGCTGCTCGGGCTCGCGCGGGCGGTCGCCGACCGGTACGCGGGCAGCCTCGCTGATGTGCTGCAGCTCGCCGTGCCGCCGCGCAGTGCGCGGGCCGAACAGCAGCCCTCGCCCACACCGCTCCCGCCTCCGCCGGTGCCCGAGGCGGGGTCCTGGACGCGGTACGAGCGGGGGGCCGCCTTGGTGGAGTCGCTGGCCGCGGGGGGTGCGCCGCGGGCCGTGTGGAACGCGTTGCCGGGGCCGGAGTGGAGCGATGAGCTGGCGCGGGCCGTCGCGGCGACGCTCGCCTCGGGGCGGGGCGCGCTCCTCGTGCTGCCCGACGGGCGGGCTGTCGCGCGGGTCGACGCCGCGCTGACCGCACTGCTGGGCGAGGGGCGGCATGCCGTGCTCACCGCCGACGCCGGGCCCGAGAAGCGGTACGCGCAGTGGCTCGCCGTGCGTCGCGGGTCCGTACGAGCCGTCGTGGGGACCCGGGCCGCCATGTTCGCCCCCGTACAGGATCTCGGGCTCGTCGCCCTCTGGGACGACGGTGACGACAGCCACAGCGAGCAGCACGCGCCGCAGCCCCATGCGCGAGAGGTACTGCTGCTGCGCGCCGCGCAGGACAAGTGCGCCTTCCTGCTGGGGAGTTTCGGCTGCACCGTCGAGGCAGCGCAGCTCGTGGAGACCGGCTGGGCCCGGCCCCTCGTCGCCGGACGGGACGAAGTTCGGCGGGCCGCGCCGCTCGTACGGACCGTGGGGGACACGGACCTCGCGCGGGACGAGGCCGCCCGGGCCGCCCGGCTGCCGAGCCTCGCCTGGCAGATCGTCAGGGACGGGCTGCGGTACGGGCCGGTGCTCGTCCAGGTGCCCCGGCGCGGATACGTGCCGCGGATGGCGTGCGCCAACTGCCGGGCGCCCGCGCGGTGCCGGCACTGCTCCGGGCCGCTGGAGGCGCGCGGCGGCGGAACTCTGTGGTGCGGCTGGTGCGGACGTGAGGAAGGCGCCTGGCACTGCCCGGAGTGCGGGGCGTTCCGGTTGCGGGCCTCAGTGGTGGGGGCGCGGCGGACCGCCGAGGAGTTGGGCCGCGCCTTCCCGGCCGTTCCGGTGCGGACCTCCGGGCGTGAGCATGTGCTGGACACGGTGCCGGGGGCGCCGGCGCTGGTCGTGAGTACGCCGGGGGCCGAGCCCGTCGCCGAGGGCGGGTACGCGGCGGCGCTGCTGCTGGACGGCTGGGCCATGCTCGGGCGGCCCGATCTGCGCGCCGGGGAGGACGCGCTGCGGCGGTGGATCGGGGCGGCGGCGCTGGTGCGGCCGCAGGAGAGCGGGGGGACCGTGGTGGTCGTCGCCGAGCCGACGCTCAGGCCCGTACAGGCGCTGGTGCGGTGGGATCCCGTCGGGCATGCGGTACGGGAGCTGGGCGAGCGGGCCGAGCTGGGGTTTCCGCCGGTGTCGCGAATGGCGGCCGTGTCGGGCACGGCGGAGGCGGTCGCCGACTTCCTCCGTACGGCGCAGCTGCCGCGCGAGGCCGAGGTGCTGGGGCCGGTGGCGGTGCCCGAGACGCCCGCAGGGCGACCGCGGCGGCCGGGGGCGCCGCCTCCCTGGGGGCACTGGGAGCGGGCGCTGATCCGGGTGCCGCCGGGGCGGGGGGCGGCGTTGGCCGGGGCGCTGAAGGCTGCTCAGGCGGCGCGGATGGCGCGGGGGAGTGAGGAGCTGGTTCGGGTGCGGATCGATCCGCCAGATATTGGGTGAGGTGTGGGCTGCGGTGGTTTTGAGGGAGGCTGAGCTGGGAGGGGGCTGAGGTTCGTTCGGGTCTGTTTCGTTCCGTGCGGGGTCCGTTGAGGTTTCGGTGTGTGGTCTGTGTACGTCAGCGTGCCGTGCGGTCGGCATGCCGCTGCCCTCCCGGAGGTGCGGATGTGCGCCGGGAGGGCAGTGCGGGGTGCGGCCGGGTGTCAGCCGCTGCGCGGGCCCGGGAAGGCCGTCGGCCTGGCCTCGTCGCGGAGGGACGGGCTGCCCGCTGTCGGCTGGGTCGGCATGGAGCGGGCCGCGGGGACCGTGGGCACGGTGGAGATGTCGGTGCCCACGTTGACGGTGCGGGTGCCGGACGGCTCCGGTGTGCGGTCGGTCTCGGGGGCGGCCGCTGTCTGGGCGGTGGCGCGGCGGGCGCCGTAACGGCGGTGTACCGCCTGCTTGGTGACCCCGAGGGCGGAGCCCACCGCGTCCCACGAGAAGCCGAGTGAGCGGTCGAAGTCCACGGCGGCCGTGACCAGGGTCTCGACACTGTCCCGCAGTTCCTGGGCGAGACGGACCGTCGGGGCGGGGGCGCGTCCGTAGACGACGAAGCCCGTGGAGGGACCGGAGCGGCGCGGGCGGTAGACGTTTCCCAACTGGGCGGTGAGCGTGCGCAGTGCGTCCACCTGCCGGCGGACCCGCTCGATGTCCCGCACCAGCAAGTGCAGGCTGGCCCGAGCCTGGGCGTCGTGGGTTGCGTGGTCGGCCATGAACAAGCCTCTCGAACCGGCGTTGAAAGGAATGGGCCGCGAATTGCGGCCCTATGTGGTCAACTCTTTCTTGACCAACGCGGATTCGCTCCGCGGGTCACGGTGTGGGGGCGTGTGGGCATATGCGTGCGCTCCCTGGGGGTGGGTGAGCTGTCGGCTCGCCTTCGGCCTCGCCGGGGATTTTTGCCCACCCACGCGCCACCCGTTTCCAGTTGGGTAAGAGGTGGGCCTTGCCCGTGGGGTGGCTGCTCGGCGTTGGCGGCTTTCTCGGGTCGGGGGTCAATAGACTTGGGGCTTGCCCGTGGACCAATCCCTGCCCGAGAGGCCCGAACCAGCCCATGAAGCTCGTCTTCGCCGGTACCCCTGAGGTCGCCGTTCCCGCACTGGACGCTCTGCTCGCCTCCGGGCGGCATGAGGTGGCCGCCGTTGTCACGCGGCCCGACGCGCCCGCCGGGCGGGGGCGCAGGCTGGTCGCGTCTCCCGTCGCCGAGCGGGCCCAGGAGGCCGGGATCGAGGTGCTGAAGCCCGGGAAGCCGCGGGAGCCGGAGTTCCTGGAGCGGCTGCGGGAGATCGGGCCCGACTGCTGTCCCGTCGTGGCGTACGGGGCCCTGCTGCCGCGGGTCGCCCTCGACGTCCCGGCCCATGGGTGGGTCAACCTGCACTTCTCGCTGCTTCCCGCCTGGCGCGGGGCCGCGCCCGTGCAGCACGCCATCATGGCGGGGGACGAGATCACCGGGGCGTCCACCTTCCTGATCGAGGAAGGGCTCGACTCCGGGCCCGTCTACGGGACCGTGACGGAGGAGATCCGGCCCACCGACACCAGCGGTGACCTGCTGACCCGGCTCGCCTTCGCGGGCGCCGGGCTGCTCGCGGCCACCATGGACGGGATCGAGGACGGCACGCTGAAGGCAGTACCACAGCCGGCCGAGGGGATCAGCCTCGCACCCAAGGTCACCGTCGAGGACGCCCAAGTCGACTGGAACGCCCCCGCCCTGCGCGTCGACCGGGTCGTGCGCGGCTGCACCCCGGCGCCAGGTGCCTGGACCACCTTCCGCGGTGAGCGGCTCAAGCTCATCCAGGTCACGCCGGTGCCCGAGCGGACGGATCTCGGCCCGGGACAGATGGCGGTCGGCAAGAACAACGTGTACGTGGGTTCCGGGTCGTACGCCGTCGAGCTGCTGTGGGTGCAGGCGCAGGGGAAGAAGCCGATGCGGGCGGCCGACTGGGCGCGCGGGGTGCGGATCGGCGAGGGGGAGCGGCTCGGGGGCTGACGGCCCGGCGACTGCGGTCCGCCTCCGGGGACGTGGGACGGTAACCCGACGACGTAGGCTGGGAACCGCACTTCATCTCACACCCGGAGCACTTTTTTCGTGAGCGACCAGTCCCGTCGTCCCCGCAAACCCGCCAAGCCCTACCGCCGCCCTCAGAAGGACCCCGTCCGCATCCTCGCCTTCGAGGCGCTCAGGGCCGTGGACGAGCGGGACGCGTACGCCAACCTCGTCCTGCCGCCGCTGCTGCGGAAGGCCCGGGAGAAGGCGGGACCGGAGAAATTCGCCGCCCGGGACGCGGCGCTGGCGACCGAGCTGGTGTACGGGACGCTGCGGCGGCAGGGGACGTACGACGCGGTCCTCGCCGCCTGTGTCGACCGGCCGCTGGGGGAGGTCGACCCGCCGGTGCTGGACGTGCTGAGCCTGGGCGCGCATCAGCTGCTGGGGACGCGGATCCCCACGCACGCCGCCGTGTCCGCGACGGTGGAGCTGGCGCGGGTCGTGCTCGGGGACGGGCGGGCCAAGTTCGTCAACGCCGTACTGCGCAAGGTCGCGCAGGACGGTCTCGACGGATGGCTGGAGCGGGTCGCGCCGCCCTACAACGAGGATCCCGAGGATCACCTCGCCGTGGTCCACTCGCACCCGAGATGGGTCGTCTCCGCGCTGTGGGACTCGCTCGGCGGCGGGCGCGCCGGCCTCGAGGAGCTGCTGCGGGCCGACAACGAGCGGCCCGAGGTCACCCTCGTCGCGCGGCCCGGGCGGGCCACCGCGGAGGAACTGCTCGGCGAGGAGGCCGCCGTACCGGGACGCTGGTCGCCGTATGCCGTGCGACTGGCCGAGGGCGGGGAGCCGGGCCTCATCGAGGCCGTGCGGGAGGGGCGGGCCGGTGTGCAGGACGAGGGGAGCCAGCTCGTCGCCCTCGCGCTCGCCAACGCGCCCGTCGACGGCTCCGACCGGCTGTGGCTTGACGGGTGCGCCGGGCCCGGGGGCAAGGCCGCCCTGCTCGGGGCGCTCGCGGCGCAGCGGGGTGCCGTGCTCCTGGCCGCCGAGAAGCAGCCGCATCGGGCCGGGCTCGTGGCCAAGGCGCTGGCGGGGAACCCCGGTCCGTATCAGGTGATCGCCGCCGACGGGACGCGGCCGGCGTGGCGGCCCGGGAGTTTCGACCGGGTGCTGGTGGATGTGCCGTGCACCGGGCTGGGCGCGCTGCGGCGGCGTCCCGAGGCGCGGTGGCGGCGGCGTCCCGAGGACCTGGACGGGTTCGCGCCCCTGCAGCGCGGGTTGCTGCGCGGCGCGCTGGAGTCCGTGCGCGCCGGGGGCGTCGTCGGGTACGCGACCTGCTCGCCGCATCTCGCCGAGACGCGGGCGGTGGTCGCCGACGTGCTCAAGCAGTTCCCCGAGGCCGACCTCGTCGACGCCCGGCCGTTGCTGCCCGGCGTGCCGGACCTGGGGGACGGGCCGGATGTGCAGTTGTGGCCGCATGTGCACGGCACCGATGCGATGTACCTGGCGGTGCTGCGCCGGATGCGGTGACGTGCGGTTCGTTGTGACGCCCCAGACCATGCGCGGTCGGCGGGCGATACGGCGGCCCGTGCGGCCCCAGACGCCCCGCTCGGTCGGATCGGGCGCGCCGAAGTGCGGGATCACCGGCCAGAAGATCCACCGGCCGAAGATCACCAGCAGGGCGGGGAAGAGCGTGAGCATCGCGACGTCGGCGAGGGCGGCGGCGGGCTCGCCGTGCACATCACCGGCCCCGGCGGCACGTCCGCGGACCTCGCCGAGGCCTTTCGAAGGCATCGACTCCACGCTGCTGGTGGCCGCCGTCCCGGATGGAGTCGACCGCGGGCGCGATCCGCTCCCAGCCCTCCTCGTCCATCGTGATCGGCACGAAGATCTGCGCCGCGCGCGGATCGGCCTGCCGGTCGAAGACCGGGCCACGGGTCTCGGCACCGCGGAGGCCGTGATCGCGCAGCTGCTTGAGCTGCGCCACGTCCTCGGTGATCCGCGCCCGGTCCGCCGCCGTCAGCCCGCCCTCGCGCGCGTACACGACGATCGCGTCGGCCAGCTTCTGCGCAAACGGCGCCGTCAGAAACAACACCACAAGCCACAAAACCAACACCAGCCACTTGGCCCGCCGCCCGCAGACCAGATGCCCAATCCCTCGGTCCCCGTTCATGGCCACCCGCGCGGGGCTGTGACATATGCGGCTCCGCCGCGTGGGCGCGACCAGCCACAAACGGCCCGCAGCCGACGAACCACCCTTGCCACCCGGGACCGGCCCCCGCAACCCCCGAAGGGCATGGCAGGCTTAGGGCATGGCCGTGCAGATCAACCCCAGCATCCTGTCCGCCGACTTCGCCCGCCTCGCGGACGAGGCGAAGGCGGTGCAGGGAGCCGACTGGCTCCACGTCGACGTCATGGACAACCATTTCGTCCCGAACCTCACGCTCGGCGTGCCGGTCGTGGAGTCGCTCGCCCGTGCGACGGACACTCCGCTGGACTGCCATCTGATGATCGAGGCCCCCGACCAGTGGGCGCCCCAGTACGTGGAAGCGGGGGCCGGTTCCGTCACCTTTCACGTCGAGGCGGCCGCCGCCCCGGTGCGCCTCGCCCGGGAGATCCGGGCCAAGGGTGCCCGAGCCTCCATGGCGCTCAAGCCCGCGACGCCCATCGAGCCGTACGAGGACCTGCTCCCCGAGCTCGACATGCTGCTGATCATGACGGTTGAGCCGGGCTTCGGCGGGCAGGCGTTCCTCGACATCATGCTTCCGAAGATTCGCCGGACCCGCGAGTTGATCAGCAAGCACGGTCTGGAGCTCTGGCTCCAGGTCGACGGCGGTGTCTCTGCGACCACCATCGAACGGTGCGCCGACGCCGGCGCCGACGTCTTCGTCGCGGGATCGGCCGTGTACGGGGCGTCGGACCCGGCCGAGGCGGTGCGTGCACTGCGCACCCAGGCGGAGGCGGCGACCGGCAAGGCATCATGGGCATGCGACCACTGAGCGTCAGGAACGTGAACGGCTCCCATCAGGGCTGATCAACCGCGCCGGATCTGCAAGGATGAACGGCGAATCCAGAGTGTGAACAGCAGTGAGGAGATCGCCGTGTCGGGTATGTCGGCGGGCCGGTCAGCCACGCGGATGGGACCCGCTGAGCTGGTGCAGGCGGCGGCCATGGCCCGCCGCTTCTACCTGGAGGGCAAGTCCAAGATCCAGATCGCGGAGGAGTTCGGCGTCAGCCGCTTCAAGGTGGCCCGGGTCCTGGAGACCGCCCTCGAACGGGACCTCGTACGCATCGAGATCCGCGTGCCGGCCGAGCTGGACGCGGACCGCTCGGACGCGCTGCGCGCCCGCTACGGCCTCAGGCACGCCGTCGTGGTCGAGTCGCCGGCCGACGCCGAGGAGACCCCGGACCCGGAGAACCTGGGAGAAGTGGCCGCCGACCTGCTCGGCGAGCTGGTCAACGAGGGCGACGTGCTGGGCCTGGCCTGGGGCCGGTCCACCATCCACATGGCCGCGGCCCTCGACCGGCTGCCGCCGTGCACGGTGGTGCAGCTGACCGGGGTGTACGACGCCGGGACCGCCGAGCGCGGCTCGGTCGAGGCCGTGCGCCGCGCCGCGCAGGTGTCGGGCGGTGACGCCCACCCCATCTACGCGCCGATGCTGCTGCCGGACGCGGCCACCGCGGCGGCGCTGCGCCACCAGACCGGGATCGCCCGGGCCTTCGACTACTTCGACAAGGTCACGGTCGCCTGCGTCTCCATCGGCTCCTGGGAGCCGGGCATCTCGACGGTGCACGACATGCTCAGCGACGAGGAGCGGTCCCACTACGCCTCCCTCGGCGTCGCCGCCGAGATGTCCGCGCACCTCTTCGACTCCGAGGGGCGCCGGGTGGGCCGGGACCTGGGGGAGCGGTGCATCACGGTCAAGGCCGACCAGCTCCGCCGTATCCCGGAGGTCGTTGCGATAGCGGGCGGGCAGCGAAAGGCCGCCGCGATCGACGCCGTGCTGCGGTCCGGGCTGGTCACCAGCCTGGTCACGGACACGTCGGCCGCGGACTATCTGATGACGGCGGGGCCGGCGCCGCGTCCCGCCCTCAACCGGGCGGATCCGGACGGGTCCTGACCGAAGATCATGAGGGGACGGCCGTGGCGGTGCGCTGCCGTGGCCCGTCCCCTGTGCGTTGCGGGCTCCCACAGTCATTCAGGCACTACAAGGGCGGTACGACATGACGGACGACCTGGCGGGCCGGCTCCTGGTCACGCTGGACCTCGACGGGGTCACGGACAAGGCGGGCCTGATGGACCGCTGCGCCCGCGCCCTCCAGCTGCCCGACTGGTTCGGCCGCAACTGGGACGCGCTCGCCGACTCCCTCTCCGACCCGACCGTCTGGCCCGAGGGCGCCGTGCAGCAGGGGCTGCTGGTCGTCGTACGGGGCTGGCAGCCGTACGCGAAGGCGCGGCCGGCGGAGTGGGAGACCGCGCAGGAGGTGTTCGCCGACGCGGCCGGCCGCAAGCCGTCGCTCACCGTGGCACTGGCGCTCGGATGAACCCACCCGCGTCCCCGTGGCCGCCCCCTCCCGTAGCCCTCTGACGGCATATCAACTCCCGTGAGCGGATAGGTTCGTGCCGAACAGCGCAGCGAACGGGAGTCAGTGACGGATGGTGTACCAGATTCCGCCGGAACCGCCGCACTTCGTGGATCGTGAGGAGGTGCAGGCGCGGGTTCTGCGGCTCGTCGCGGAGCGGCACGGGACGCGGCCCGCCGCCCGGCCGCTGTGCTTCGCGGTGAGCGGCCACGGCGGTACGGGCAAGACGGAGCTGGCGTTCCGGCTGGCCCGGCAGGTCGCGGAGCGGTACCCGGACGGCGTCCTGTACGTCGACCTCGACGACGTGCGCCGCGCCGGCACCGTGGAGGTCGCCGACGTCCTGGGCGACCTGCTGCGCTCCCTCGGGGCCGACTGGATCGCCCCCGTGTTCCGGGAACGCGCGCGGCAGTACTGGTCGCTCACGCACGGCAGGCGACTGGTGATCGTCATCGACAACGCCCGTTACGGCACCGAGGTCGAACCGCTCCTGCCCGCCTCGGGCGAGAGCCTGGTGATCGTCACCAGTCACGGTCCGCTGTACGACCTCCAGGCCGGGGCCGCGGTGGAGCTGCCCCTGGATCCGCTGGCGGAGGCGGACGCGCTGGAGCTGCTGGACCTGGTGGCGCGCGACGAGCGGCTGGCCGCCACGCCGGACGAGACCCGCCGGCTGCTGGCGCTCTGCGCCGGCCTGCCCGCCGCGCTGCACGTCGCCGGACGGTGGCTGCGCCGCCATCAGCGGCGACCGCTGCCCCGGCTGCTGAGCACGCTCGCGGCCGAACTCGACGAGAAGGGCATCCCGATGGTGGAGCAGGTATGGGACGCGGCCTACCGGGGTCTGGGCGAGGACGCCGCCCGGCTCTACCGGCTGCTCGCCGCCTTCCCGGGCCCCTCCTTCACCCTCGCCGCGGCGGGGACACTGCTCGGCGGGGACGCCGCGGACGCGGTGGACGAGCTGCGCACCGCCGGGCTGCTGGACGCGCGGGAGCACGACGACGGCCGCGAACGGCTGCCCGAGCTGCTGCGGGCCCACGCCCGGCGGAAGGCGGAGGCCGACGGGGACGCGAAGGAGCGCGCCGCGGCACGGCGGCGGCTGGTTCTGTGGTACCTGCGCCAGGCCCAGCGGGCCGACCTGGTCGCCGCGGGGAAGCGCCTGCGCGTGGCCGGGGACGTACCGCCGGTCCCCGGCACGCACGACGTGCTGTTCGAGCGGGCCGAAGACGCCGGTACGGAGGCCAAGCGCCGCGCCTGTCAGTGGCTGGAGGCCGAGCGGCACGCCCTGTTCGGCTGTGTACGCCTCGCGTACGCGGCGGGGGCGGCCGAGGACTGGGGGACGACCGAGGCGTGGGCGCTGTGCGAGCCGCTGTGGACGCACTTCCTGGACCATCCGCACTATGCCGACCACATCGAGGCCTTCCGGACGGGCGTGGCCGCCGCACAGCGCGCCGGTGACGTCCGGGCCGTCGTCCGCATGCGCTGCCAGGTGGCCCGACCGCTGTGGGAACAGGGCGAGTTCGAGGCGGCGGGGCGGGAGATGGAGGCCGCGCTGGAGGCCGTACGGGCCGGGCTCGGGGACTCGGAGGAAGAGCGGAAGCTCGGCGCGTCCGCCAGGGAGTTCCGCGGGATGCTGCGGTCGGCCCAGGGTGACTGGACGGCGGCGGCCGGCGACTTCGAGGCGTCGCGAGCCGTGCACGTCGAGATCGTGAATCCCTACGGCGTCGCGCTCCAGACGTACCGTCTGGGCGAGGCTCTGGCCCACCTCGGTGACCTGGAGCGCGCGGCGGAACTGCTGGAGCGTGCGCGGGCGGACTTCGCGGCGGGCGGCCGGGTGCGGCTCACGGCGCGGGCGGAGTTCGCCCTGGGCGGCGTCCTGGCCGGCCTCGGACGGGCGGAGGAGGCACGCGAGCTGTACCGGTCCGCCCTGGAGGGCACGCGGGACCGCGACGGCTCCCGGGACGAGGCCCGCGTACTGGACGCGCTCGCCAAACTCGCCGAGCGGCAGGGGCAGGAGGCGGAGGCGCGGGAGTACCGTGCGGCGGCGGCTGCGGTGCGGGAACGGAGCGGGCTTGACTGAGGCAGCTGGGCCTAGGGCCTTAAGGGGTCTTGCACTATGTCCGCCCGGGTCGCGCGCTCATAGGGCAAGGACCCCTAAACGGGCAGCGCCGCTTCGTCCGGCGACGCTTCTGACAGCCGTACCGCGAAGACCCGTTCGCCGACCCCGCACGTGAGGGCGGCGGGCGCGGGCTCGGTGGTCATGAGCGCGGCGTGCACGGCGGAGAGGACGGCCGCCGGGTCGGGGTACACCTGGCCGTCCGGTTCGGGGCAGGGGGCGATGCGGACGGCCAGCAGGGGGCCGGTGCGGGTGCGCAGCAGGCAGTGGGCGGGGGAGAGGACGACCGCGGCGGTACGGCGCCCTCCGGGGTGGTCCGCCAGGGTCCGGTCGGTCCAGTCGGCCGCGGTGCGCACGACGGCGCCGGCGGGCGCCGGGTCCGGAGGGGCTGCCCGGCGGTAGAGGAGGGCGGCGCCCTGGGTGTACCGCGTGGCGGCGGTGCCGGCCTCGGCCGCGAGGTGGTGGACGGGCGTGGGCGGGGCGAGGTGGGCGGGATGCCGTGCCACGTGGATCAGGCCCCGTTCGCCGTGCCGGATGCGCACCGCGAAGGCGGACGGTGTGACGGGCGGCGGCGTCGGGTCGGGCAGCAGCCGGGGGATGGCGGGGACGGCGGGCGGGTCGAGGCCGAGGAGCGCGTACAGCTCGGTCCGCAGCCGGTCCAGGCCGTTGCCCTGCTCGGCGAAGGCGGAGTCCGTGAGGGCGCGCACGGTGCCGGGGCGGTGGGCACGGAGTGCGTCCGAGAGAGTGGCCGGGGCGGTGGCTGGGTCTGGGCCGAGGCGGGGGACGGCGTCCAGCAGCGTGGCCATGGGGCTGCCCGGGATCAGTTCCGTACCGCCCTCGTAGGCGGCGAGCAGTGGGCGGTCGAGGGCCGCCGCGTACAGGGCCGCCGAGCCGTGGTCGGAGACCAGGGCGTCCGCGGCGACGGCCACCGAGGCCCACTCCTCGTAGGCGGCGGGCAGGATCAGCCCGGCCTGGACGGCGGGCTCCAGGTGCTGTGCCAGGTCGACGGTGCCGAGCCGGACGCGCTCGTTCGGGTGCACGACGAGGGCGAGCTGGTACTCGTCGTACGGCAGGACCGCGGCGAGATCGGCGGGCAGGGACGGGCGGCGCCGGAGCAGGGACTCGGGGCCCCACGTGGACACGAGGACGACGAGTCTGCGGGCGCCGGAGCGCAGGGCCGCGCGGTAGCGGTCCCGGCGGCCGGCGGAGTCGAGGAACCGTTCCAGCACGGGGTCGCCCACGACCTTGGCGCGGGCGGCGGCTTCCGGGCTGACGGCGGCCAGACGGGAGACCTGGCCGGGGTGGGCGAACGCGTACAGGTCGGCGAGGAGTCCGCCGTCGGCCGCCATGAGGTGGGCCGGGTCGAGGCCGGACGCGGAGTCCTCGGTGCCCTCGCCGGGGATGGACTTGTTGAAGCCGGCGCCGTGCGGGAGCAGGACGCGCGGGCCGTGCAGGGCGCGGAGGTCGCCCTTCGGGCTGGCGGCGAGGACGAGGTCGAAGCCGCGGGATGTGGCCTCCGCCCAGGGGAGGGTGTGTCCGCCGGCGCGCTCTATCGCGTCGAGGGCGTCGAGGGAGAAGTCGGAACCCGGGACGAGGGTGAAGTGGCGGCGGATCCGGCTGTCACCCGCGAAGACGGGGAGGACGTCCAGCAGCCGGTGCAGTGCGTTCTGCGACCGCGCCGCGAAAAGCACCACAGGTGTCGCCCGTCGCCCGTCGCCCGTCGCCCGTCGC
>NZ_JACTVI010000013.1:130473-133702 GCF_014495685.1 Streptomyces sp. TRM68367
ACAAGTGTCTCTCCAGCCTATTGGTCCCGTGCCTGCCGTGTACGGCGTTTCCGCAGATCGGCACACCTTTCGTCGGGCCGGTCCGGTGTGGCGAGGCGATGGTACCCACCGTCCCCGGAGGCCTCGCGACCGCCGCATGACCGTGACATGCAGAATGCGTCCCATGATTGACTGGCTCGTCGCGCTGTGCGCGGCGCTCATCGGTGCCGGCGCCGCGCTGGCCGGCAGTGTGATCTCCGCCAGATCCACCCGCGCCGCCGGCGAACGGCAGGCGGACGCCGCGCTGCACACCCTCCGCCTGTCCCTCGCGGAACAGCGCACCGTCCGCATCCTCGACCAGCGCCGCCAGACCTACGCCCGCTTCCTGGAGGCCGCCGACACCGTCGCCGTCACGCGCAGGACGGGAGAGGGCCAGCCGACCGATCTCCCCGACCTGCAACGCGCCTACAGCACCGTTCTTCTGGAGGGCCCGGAGCAGCCCGCCGGCGCTGCGAGTGCGCTGCTGGACTCCCTCCGCGGGCAGGCGTCGCTCGACGACATCGACGCGCGCAGGAACGAGTTCATCGAGTCGGCGCGGTCCGCGCTGTCGGATGCCGCGGGCCGGGCGGACCAGTAGCGGCGGGCGTCGGTTTCCGGCACCTGGAGGATCCTCCGAAGCGGCCCCTGACCAGCTTGGATGATGTGACCGGGCGGTGTATTCCAGCCGTCATGGGACACTGAAGTACGTGCTCTTCCCCCTGGCTGACCTGTCGGGGGCCACCTCTGATCGACTGGGATGTGCAGCACGTGCGTTTCCTCAATGACATCCGGCCCGCCTACGACCTGACGTACGACGACGTGTTCATGGTTCCGAGCCGCAGCGCCGTCGGCTCGCGTCAGGACGTGGACCTCAGCTCCCCGGACGGCACGGGCACCACCATCCCGATCGTCGTCGCCAACATGACCGCCATCGCCGGGCGGCGGATGGCCGAGACGGTGGCCCGCCGGGGCGGGCTCGTGGTGATCCCGCAGGACATTCCGATCGAGGTCGTCACGGACGTCGTCTCCTGGGTGAAGAGCCGGCACCTCGTCCTCGACACCCCGATCGTGCTGGCCCCGCACCAGACCGTCGCCGACGCCCTCGCCCTGCTGCCGAAGCGGGCGCACAACGCCGGTGTCGTCGTGGACGAGGACAAGCGGCCGATCGGCGTGGTCACCGACTCCGACCTGTCCGGCGTGGACCGCTTCACGCAGCTCGCCGAGGTCATGTCCCGCGACCTGCTGCTCATCGACGCGGACATGGACCCGCGCGAGGCCTTCAACACCCTCGACTCGCACAACCGGCGCTACGCCCCCGCCGTCGACGCGGGCGGCCGCCTCGCCGGCATCCTCACCCGCAAGGGCGCCCTGCGCGCCACGCTGTACACGCCGGCCACCGACGCACAGGGGCGGCTGCGCATCGCCGCCGCCGTCGGGATCAACGGCGATATCGCGGGCAAGGCCAAGCAACTGCTCGACGCGGGCGTGGACACGCTCGTCATCGACACCGCGCACGGCCACCAGGAGTCGATGGTCACCGCGCTCAAGGTGGTCCGGGCCCTCGACCCGCAGGTCCCGATCGTCGCGGGCAACGTCGTCGCCGCCGCGGGCGTGCGGGATCTGATCGAGGCGGGCGCGGACATTGTCAAGGTCGGCGTCGGGCCGGGCGCCATGTGCACGACCCGGATGATGACCGGCGTCGGGCGGCCGCAGTTCTCCGCGGTCCTGGAGTGCGCCGCCGAGGCGCGCCAGTACGGCAAGCACGTGTGGGCCGACGGCGGCGTCCGGCACCCGCGCGACGTGGCCATGGCGCTCGCGGCCGGTGCGTCCAACGTGATGATCGGCTCGTGGTTCGCGGGCACGTACGAGTCGCCGGGCGACCTCCAGCACGACGCCCAGGGACGCGCGTACAAGGAGTCCTTCGGCATGGCGTCCGCGCGTGCCGTGCGCAACCGTACGTCCGAGGAGTCGGCGTACGACCGGGCCCGCAAGGGGCTGTTCGAGGAGGGCATCTCCACCTCCCGGATGTTCCTCGACCCGGTCCGCCCGGGCGTGGAGGACCTGATCGACTCGATCATCGCGGGCGTCCGCTCCTCCTGCACCTACTCCGGCGCCGGCTCCCTGGAGGAGTTCGCCGAGAAGGCCATCGTCGGCGTCCAGAGCGCCGCCGGCTACGCCGAGGGCAAGCCGCTGCACGCCAGCTGGAGCTGACCGCAGGGCCGTACGAAAGGGACGGCCGGGGCCCCTTCGCAACAGCAGAGCGGGCCAGGCCGTACGCAACAGTCGAGAGCCCCCGCGCAGCGAACAAACGGGCCGGCCCGAGGAACGCAACGATCTTGCGGTAGCGCGCAAGGCTGCTGTATTAGGCCCGTGAAGCCGCGCCCCCTAGGGTGCTGCGCTGTACATGGCGTGGCGGGGACCCCGCTCGGTGGGTCCCCGCTGGCGCGGGGCGCTGCCGGTCCCCGCCGCTCCGGCCGGCAGCGATGAAGGAGTCACCACGTGCTCGACCAGGGCGCACCCCCGCACAGCAGCAGAAAGACCGCCTCACCGTCCCCGGGCGCCGGCGCGCGCCTCATGCGCCGCAAGCCGGTGGAACTCCTGGTCGCGGAGGGCGGCGAGGGTGAGCGAGGCAGTCTGCGCCGCGGACCGTAGGCGTCACCATCCCGGCCGCGCTGTCCGCCCCGCCCGTCGCCGTCGGCGCGAAGCCCTGGGAGAACTTCACCGGCTCCGAAGCCGCCCTCGCCCAGATCATGCGCGAGGTAACCGGCCAGACCTTCTGGGGCACCCTGCTGGCGTTCTGCGCGGTCATCGCCATCGCGAGCGTCGTCCTGACGGTGCTCTACGGCCAGACCCGCATCCTGTTCGCCATGTCCCGGGACGGGCACGTGCCCACGGTGTTCGCCAAGGTCAACCCGAGGACCGGCACGCCCCGCGCCAACACCCTGATCGTCTCCCTGTTCTGCGGGGTCCTGGCCGCCGCGATCCCGCTCGGCCAGCTCGCCGACGCCACCAGCATCGGCACGCTGTTCGCCGTCGCACTGGTCAACGTGGCCGTCGTCGTGCTGCGCCGGACGCGCCCGGACATGCCCCGGACCTTCCGCGTCCCGCTGCCGCCGGTCCGGGGCTAGTCCCAATGCCGTGTAGTTAGGGCTTGCCGGGAAACAAGCCGTGGCTTCGGGCCTTGGTCCTCGTTGTTGTGGTATGGGGAGAC
>NZ_JACTVI010000130.1 GCF_014495685.1 Streptomyces sp. TRM68367
AACGAACCGATCAACTCATCGAAGCGACCCATACCGCATCAACGAGCCCAACTACCGCAAGAAACCCACTAATTCATCGACAGGCCCACCACACCTCGCCAGGGTCGTCCGTGCACGAGCTTGGGTCTCCGCTACGGCAGTGCTGCGCGCACCCGCAGCCCCGATCGGGCAGCTGCCACCTTCTGCTTGGGCTCGTGCCGCTATACGTAGATCGTGAAGAGCGTCCCGTGCAGCCGTGGCGTCATCCATATCGGTGCCATCTGGCCCCTGCCCGTTCTCTATAGCGCCCAAGACACCATTCGCCCGTTCGACTCGTGCGGCTTGGGCAGCTCGCAGGAGGACCGGCATCGGTCCCCTCGCGGACACGCCCGGCCAGCTCCGCTACGTGTACAGGGCCTTCCAACTCAACTACTGAGTACGAGAACTGGACACCACGACTCGCAGCCATACAATCATTTTTCAGCCCCTCAAAGTCCTCATGCGGCTCGGCCCTGGTAACCAGGTCACAAGCAACCGTGGTGGCCTCATGCACGCTGCCTCCCGGCTCACAGACCGCGGTCCGACATGACCTTCTGCTCGGCCCGCTCCACGGCGAACCGGCTGGCCGGGTCACCGCCGGCGCGCTCCACGGCACCGCGTACCAGGGCGAGATAAAAGAGGGCCGGCGCGCAGGGTGTCCATCGCTCCTCCGGCTCGTCCGCGATGAAGCCGAACACCGACTCCGGGTCCGCGTCCACGAACTCGAACCGGTCGTGCTCCCACTTGTCGGTGACACCACGCGTCCAGCGAAGACGCAGCGCCGGCTCGTCGAGCTCGGGCACCACCGCGCGGAAGAACGCCGCCCACTGGTGGTTGACCAGATCGAGCCCGAACCCGAGCAGCTCCACCTTGGTCTTGTCCCCGTCGTGCACGGCGAGTTCCTCGAAGATGGCGCGGCGCGCCACCGCGTGCAGGCTGACCGGGCCGCCGTCCCGGGGCAGGTCGTGCTGCTGGGCCAGGCCCTCGTTGGCCGAGGAGTTCCACCGCGCGCTGTTCGGCCCGGCGACCTGGGCGCTACGCCGGGAGAACAGCATCTTGCCGTCCTTGCCGGTCTCCAGGGCCACGTTGATGCCGAAGCTGCAGTTCATCCAGGAGGGCGCGTCGGCCGGGTCGCTGCCCTCCAGATACTGCTGGCGCAGCGTGAGGCCGTTCTTCTGCCGCCGGTCCAGGTTGAGCGAGGTGGTGAGGAAGTCGAAGTAGTCGGCGTCCCGCATGGTGAGGGACACCACGGGCTCCTCCGCCAGATGCGTACGGGTGACCACCACCCGCTCGACCGCGAAACGCGCGTTGTTCCAGCGGTGCGGCAGCCCGCTGGCCTCCTTGCGCTCCTCCTCCGCCTCGATGGACCGCCGCCAGGCGGCGATCTCCTCCGGGAACTGCACCCGCATCGGCGTGTACTTGACGTGGACGTTCCCCTCGTCGATGGGCCGGGTCCCGTCACCCTCGAAGAGATGACAGCCTGTCGCCCGGCCAACCACGGTGAATCTGTCTCGCATCGCCAACTCCACTGGTAAATAAGCTGTGGTGTGGTGGACACTCTCGGGGGGTGCTGTCGATCTCATGGTACGAAGCAACACGGACAACCGGCTGGCGTTGCTGAAGGCCGAGCGGCGATCCTCTTCCCTGGTGGGCACGATCGCCGTACCGGAGTACCTCCATCCGGACGCGGAGGAGCTGCAGAGGCTGCGCCGCCCGCAGCTGGCCAAGGTCCGTGATCGCTTCACGGAGACGGTGCAGGAGAGGCTGGGGTTCGGGAAGACCCTCCGGGCCGACCGGGGCGGAGCGATCCGGCGGCAGCTGTGGGCCGGGCTGGAGGAATTCCTGGCCGACGGCGCCCAGCGGAAGATCCTCTACTGGACGGGGCACGGCGTCCAGCGCGGCGACGAGGGCTACTTCCTCGCCTGCGCCGACTCATGGCAGTCGGGCGAGTTCGACCCCGCCCGGGCCGTCCCCCTGCTTGAGCTGGTGGGATTCCTGCTGCGGCCGGAGTACGAGACGGACACTCTGCTGATCATCGACGCCTGCTCCTCTCAGAGCTACAACTCCCTGGGCGAGGCGGTGCGGCACGCCGTGGAGCTGGAGCGGGACTCCGCGGTGATCCGGGCGCGAGAGAGCCGGCGGAAGGGCTTCGCCGTCATCGGCACCTCGGGGGCGGACGCGCAGGTGCCAGCGGGCCGCTGGGTGACATGGCTGGAGGAAGCGCTGGCGAAGCCGGACTTCGTGGCGGACGACCAGGCCCGCCCGTTCGAGCCGTCCGCGCTGTATCTACCGCTGCCGTATCTCTGCCGTGCCGTGGACGCGCGGGCCGCGGACGACGGTCTGGACGAACCCGCGCAGCGGCCGGACTGCAGGGAGGTCCGGGCGCTCCCCAACAACTTCCTCGACAACCCCTATTACCATCAGTCCGACCGGCCGGTGTACACGCCGGCCGTGCTGACGCGGCGGAAGCCCTGGATCGAGGCCGAGCAGTTCGGTCTCGAGGAAAACAGCCATCTCAGCCGCCACTTCGCGGGTCGGCGGGACGCGCTGAGCCGGATCGTGCGCTGGATGGACACCCACCCGAAGGGGCTGCTCGCGGTGACGGGCCTGGCGGGCACGGGGAAGACCGCGCTGCTCGGCCGGCTGGCCCTCACCTCCCTGCCGAGCTGGCGGGAGACCCTCGGGCCCGACCTTGACCCCGCGGCGCTGCCCCGGGCGGGGACCATTCACGCGGCGCTGAGCTGCCGGGGGCAGTCCGCCCATTCGCTGGCCACGCATCTGCGGGAGGTGCTGGCGGACATCGACGGGGCGCCGCCGCTGCCGGAGGAGCCGGTGACGTCGGAGAAGTTCACCGACGCGTTTGGGGAGCTGGTCGGCCGGGCGGGTTCGGTAAACCTGCTTTTCGACGCGCTCGACGAGGCCCTCCCGGACCAGGCGTACGCGATCGCCCGGCACGTCCTGGGCCCCCTGGCGAACACGCTCGGTGTCCGGGTGATCGTCGGTACCCGGACGCAGCCCCGTCGGCGTACCACCGCGCCCGCGGGGGAGGAGTCACTCCTGGACACCCTGGAACTCAGCGTCGAACCCGTGGTCCTCGGGGACGACGAGGAGGCGCGCGCGAGCATCACTGGCATGGTGCTGTCCGTACTGGACACCGAGCACTCCCCGTACTGGGGTGACGCACGGCAGGAGGACCGCGACTGGACGGCAGAGATCGTCGCGGCGCAGAGTCACGGCTCGTTCCTGGCGGCTCGGCTGGCCGCGACCAGGCTCGCCCGGCGGACCACGATCGCCACTGAGGCCGAGCTGCTGGCGTGGCTGCGTGACGGCGGCATGGGCCTACGCACCCGCCTGGCGGAGGAAACGCGCTACCTGAGCGAGCAGCCCGGCGCACAGCGAGCCCACGAGGTGCTGCGGGCGCTGGCGGTGATCCAGGGCCCCGGGCTGACCCCGGACGCGGCCTGGCTGACGCTCGCCAACGCGCTGCGCGAGGCCGGCTCACCGGAGCTTACGTTGGAGGATCTGCGACAGGTGTGCCGGAGCGCCGACGGCGGCATCGTCGCCACCCAGAAGGACGGCGCGCGGCAGACGGCCGGGCGGATCCGCCATCAGCTGGCCCATCCGAGTTACGGCGAGTTCTTCCTCTCCGACGCCGGACTGACCGCCCGGGAGGCACACCGCAGGGTGCTCGACGCGCTGCGCGCCCGCGCCGGCGGCGACTGGAGCGGCGCCGACGAGTACACCCTCGAATACCTGGGCGCCCACGCCGCCCAGGTGGGGCCGGACGCCCTGCGGGAGCTCTTCGAGGACGTGGGCTTCCTGCTGCGTACGAACCCCGATGTCATGCTGCCGCTCGCGGCGGGCCTGGCCCGGGACTGCGACGGCGCCGCGTTGTACGGCAGGGTCGCGGGCTCGTTCCCCCGCTCGTCCGGCCCGCTGTCGGCGTCGGTTCTGCTGGAGCGCAAGGCCCTGCTCAGCGCCACCGCCTTCGTCAGCCACCGCGCCGCGACGTACCGGACTCTGCGGCGCACCGACGGCTTCCTGCCCTGGCAGGAGTACTGGACCGATGTCCCGCCGGACCCCCCGGAATGGCGGCGCGCGGCGCCTTCGGGCGGCGCACGGGCGCTGAGCTGGCGAGCCGGGACCGGCGCGGTGGGGCTGACCCACGCCGACACCCTGACCGCCGGCGGACTGGGGGAGATCCAAGTCCTGCACCCGGAGTCGGGCGCCCGGCTGCTGACCCGTCGGCTGCCCCGGACCGGCGGGGAGCGTGGACGCCCGCTCAGCGAGGTGCGTGAGGTGGGCGCGGGAGCCCGCTGGGCCACCGTCGCCCGGGACGATCAGGCCGTGTACTTCTGGCGCGCGGGTGCCCGGATGCCCGATCAGGAGTACCGGTGGGGCGGCAGTGTGCGCGCCCTGTCGGTGGCCGAGGTGGCGGGCGAGGGCGTGGCCCTGGCCGCCGACGGGGACCGGGTGTGGGTGTGGTTCTGGAAGAGCGGCACGCACCTGGACACGCAGCTCAAGGAGGTCCGTACGGCGGATGTGCGGCAGCTCGCGGCCCTCACCTTGGGCACGCGGATGTTCGTCCTGACGGCGGGCGCCGAGCGGGTGGAGCTGTTCGAAGTGGGCCGCACCCGCAACGGGATCGACGGTCTGCGCGCCTGCCGGACCGCTCCCGGCGTGACCCTGGCGGCACCCGCAATGGCCGCCGCGGCGTTCGCGGTCTCGCCCCGGCAGGGGTTCCTCGCCGTGGCCGACGGGACCGCTGTGTACGTCTGGCGGTGCGAGGCCGTGTCCGGCCCCAAGCCAGTCGTAGAAAAGGTGGCGACGTACCCCTCGAACGCGCGCGGCCTGGTCTTCGGGCGGTACGGCGATGACCTGCTGCTCGCCGGATACGAGGAAGTGGCCGTCCGGATCTGGTCCGTCGGGCGGTCCGGACGCGAGGCCACGCTCGTTCTGAACGCCCCCCGGGAGGGCGCCATGGCGTTCGAACCGGGCGGTCAGGGACTGCTCGCGGTCGCCGACGGCCCGTACATCCGGGTGGTGGACGTGGTCCCCGCACTGGTGGCTGGCTACGGGATCCAGCGGCGGCCGAGCAACGAGCGCCCGGTCCTTGCCCTGGCCGACGCACCGGACGGTCCGCCGCTGCTGTGCCGAGCCTGGCACGACCGGATCCGGGTCTCCCGGCCGAAGCAGGGGGATCCGGCCGCCCTTCCAGCTACGGAACTCGCCCACGACGGGCGGACGGTGACAGCGGTGGCCACCGTGCGGGCGGCGGATGGCTGGACGGTGGCCGCCGCGGCCGGCCGAACCGTACGGCTGTGGCGGCTCGACGACAGCCTGTCGGTCATCACCCACCGGGACATCCCGCTCGGCGGGGACGCCGGCCAGCCGGCCCGCGCGCTGAGCCTGGTCGGCGACCCGGCCGCCGGCACGCTGCGGCTGAGCGTGGCGGACGGAAGACGGCTGGTACGCCACGAGGTCCCGGCCGATGTCTCGTACGCCGGGGTCACGGTGCGCGAGATCCGGACCGACCGCGGGTTCTGCGGGATCGACGCGAGGATCCTGCGGGACGGTTCGTACTGGATGGCCGGTGATCTGAGTGACCAGCTACGGGTCTGGACCGAGGGCGAGCACGGCGTCGAGCAGCGCGTCCTGCTCACGGCTGGCCCCTCTTGCCTCGCCCTCGGGGAGCTGTACGACGACGAGGACGACGCCTCGATGCCCATGCTGGCCTGGGCGGACCACGGCAGCGTGTACGTCAAGGACTGCTCCGGCGGCGAGAGCATTCACCCCCCGGAGCGGCTGCCGGGGGACTTCCCCGACGTGACGTCCCTGGTGTTCGCCGGCCCCGTGGAGCGGCCGGTGCTGCTGCTCTGTATGCCGGAGACGGTGTCACGCGCATGGGACGTCAGGACCCGGGAATGGCTGGACGGGCCAGGGATTCCCGCGCGGGGGTACGACGTGCACACCGTCCGTACCGCGATGGACCCGGAGGGTCTGGTGATGGCGTTGCAGGGGGAGGACCGTTGCGATCTGATCCGGCTGCCGCACACGTTCTTCGGCGCCGGGACACGGGGAGAGTGAATGGAACACGATCTGGTGGTTTTCGTCCCGGGGTTTCTGGGCACCCGGCTGTGCCGGGACGGCCGGGACGTCTGGGCGCGATGCGGTGAGCAGCTGATCGGCTCGGCGGCTGCGGCGCTTACTGAGGTGGCCCTACCGCCGGGGCTCGGGGATGCGCCGCCCGAGGGCGCCTTCCGGCTGGACGCCGACGCGCTGCTGCAGGTCCCGGACTCCGTGCCCGGGCTGCTGTCCTGCATGGGCTATCCGGATATCCGTGCCGCCCTCGGCGACCCGCTCGACGCGCAGTTCGTGCCGTTCGGTTACGACTGGCGGCTGTCCCACCGGCTGGTGGCCCGGCAGCTGAAGGCGTGGGTGGCGCGCGAGCTCGACCGGTGGCATGCGGAGGTCGACGCGTACTACCCGGACCGGACCGATGATCCGCGCGTCATTCTGGTCTGCCATGCGACGGGCGGTCTGGTCGGGCGGCACTATTTGGAGTGCGAGGACGGCCGGGAGACCGCCCGGACCCTGGTCACCCTCGGCACCCCACAGCAGGGGCTGGTCCAGGCCGCCCGGCTGCTGGCCGGTCATGCGATCTCCGGCGACGCGGGCCCCAGCGCGGACGTGGCCGCCCGGCTGAACGAGGCGCTGCGCGAGTGGGCGCTCAACCTGCCGGCGGTCGTCGAGATGCTGCCGGTGTACCCCGCCGTGCGGGTCGAGGGAAAGAGCCGCGAGCGGCAGATCACCGACAATCGCTACCCGGTTCCCGGGCTGCCGGGCGATGCCGTCCGCGAGACGCTGGCCTTCCGGGAGGAGTTCCGCTCGGGGTGTGACGAGCACCGGCGCGTCGGCCCCCTCCCATACACCGTGCACTGCCTCGGCAGCATCGACTTCCCGAGCCCCGAGGCGCTCGTGCTCTCCTCCGACGGGTCGCGGATCACCGACAGCCTGCTGGGGCCCGGCGACGGGACGGTGCCGCGCCGGTCGGCCGTCGCGGACTGGACCGGTACGGACCCCATGCTGTGGACCAGCTTCCGGAACGCGGACCTGGCGAGCGGTCCCGCGCTCCGAGACGCGATGCTCGCGATCCGCGCGGGACGCCCACCCGGCGGCACGCTCGCCGGTGAGGAGGGCATCGCCCTGCACTTCCCCCGGGACCCCGTTGCCGCCGGCCGTCCGTTCGTGATCGAGCTGCTGGGGCACGACTTGCCGCGGCGCAATCTGCGGACGTTCATGTGGCGTTCGGGCCGTACCGACAAACACCCCGTCGTCTTCCGGCAATACGAGCCCGACCGCTATCGGGCGGAACTGGAAGCCACCCCCGGACGCTGGGTGGTCGAGGCGCTGGTCGACCGGCCGAAGGGGCGTGACCGGAGGGACGTGACGGTCGTGGCGGTATGAGACGGGAGCTGGGATGACCGGAACCGACGCCCCCGCGTGGCCGCAGTGCGGACACTTCGACACCGGGGAACGCTGCCGGGGGCGCAGAGTGGGCTCGTCCACGGCCTGCCTGGCGCATCTGGACAGCGCCGAGCGGGCCGCCCATCTGGCCTCGCTGTCGCCCGGCGCCGATCTCGACCACCGGGGCACACCCTTCACCCAGAGCCTGCTCGACGAACTCCTCGCACCGCTCAGGGATCCGGGGAGCGGGCGGGCGCGGGTGGGGGAGGCGTCGTTCGACGAGGTGCGGTTCACCGGAGACGCGGAGCTCGAGGGGATCGACTTCGGCGGCTTCTGCTCCTTCGCGTCGGCCGTGTTCGGCGGGGGTGTGTACGTCCGTGAGGTGCATGCCGGGGGCGATTTCCGCCTCGGTGCGGCACAGGTCGCGGGAGATGTGTGGCTCGATGACACCGAAGTGGACGGTGATGCCTGGTTCTACGAGGCACGGATCAAGGGCACGTTGCGGTTCTGTGTCCGCGAGGTCGGCCGCGGTGCGATGTTCAAGGGCATGACGTGCGGGGATGCCTACTTCTCGGGTGTCCGGGTGTGTGGCGTCGCCTCCTTCGACGGGGCGGTCATCGACGGGGAAGCCGCCTTCGACGGCGCGGTCTTCGAGGACGGTGCCGACTTCGAGAAGGTCCGGATCGCCGGCCGGGCCTGTTTCGACGGTACGCATTTCCACCGGAGCAGAGCCTGCTTCAACGGGGCGGACATCGGCGGGGACCTACCGTTCGCCGAGGCTCACTTCGCGGCGGAAGCTACGTTCGACGGGGCCGCGATCGGCGGTGACCTGTCGTTCTCCGGGGCCCGGCTGGAGGCCGGCGTAGGTTTCCGGCGGGCGGTGTTCCGGCGTACCGCCCGGATCGGCCCGCTTGTCTGCCCGGGGACGGTGGACTTCTCCGACGCCGTGTTCGAGGCCGCGTTGACGCTGGAGGCCGCCGCGCGGGAGGTGCGCTGCCGGCGGACACGGTGGGCGTCCACCGCCGTGCTGCGGCTGCGGTACGCCAGGGTGGATCTGAGCGACGCCGTGGTGGAATTCCCGGTGACCGTCCTCGGCCGGCCCCGCCCGTTCGTCTCGCCGGAAGACGAGGTGATCGCCGAACCGGGGCTCACCGATGCCCGGGTGCGTGTCACCTCGGTCAAGGGCGTGGACGCCGCGTACCTGGTGCTGGCCGACGTCGACCTGACCGGCTGTCTCTTCGTGGAGACGGTCCACCTGGACCAGTTGCGGCTCGAAGGCCGCTGCGTCCTGTCGCCACCACCCGTCGGGCTGCGCTGGATACGCCGCCGGACCCTCGCCGAGGAGCACCACTGGCGGGCGACCCGGTACGGCGACGGCTGGACGCCCGCGCCACCGGGCGTCGAGACGCGTGAACCCGCCGTGCTCGCGCCGGTCTACCGGCAGCTCCGCAAGGCGCTCGAGGACGGCCGGAACGAGCCGGGCGCGGCCGACTTCTACTACGGCGAGATGGAGATGCGCCGCCACGACGCCACGACGTCGCGCGGTGAGCGGACGCTGCTGCGGCTGTACTGGGCACTCTCCGGATACGGCCTTCGCGCCGTGCGTGCCCTGACCTGGCTGGTCCTGGCGATGACGGCCACCGTGTTCGCGATGATGCTGTGGGGGCTGCCTCAGGCCGACCCGGACCCGGTCAGTGCGGGCACCACCGACGGCCGCCGAGTAACCCTGACGACCAGGAAGCCGACACCCGTCAACCCGGAAGGGCCGTACACAAGTCGTCTGTCGAGCGCGCGATTCGAGAAGTCCGTGAGGGTGGTGGCCAACTCGGTGATCTTCCGAGCCTCCGGACAGGACCTGACCACCACCGGAACGTACGTCGAGATGACTGCCCGCCTCGTTGAGCCGGCCCTGCTCGGGCTTGCCATCCTCGCCGTGCGGAGCCGCGTGAAGCGATGACGTGCGCCGGCCCCGCCGGGCACGCCGTTGCGTCGGATCAATGTGCGATCACCGCCTGAGTGTCAATCCCTGGTCCAGAGCTTCGTCATGGTCCCTGGTCAGCTGTGCTGATGAGGCTTGGACGGTGGCAGGCAGGACAGTGGTACAAGTTGCCGATCATGGAGGCTTCAGGAGGGCCAGGACGCGGTCGACGCTGAGGCTGTGGCCTCGCCTTTTGGGCTGCGTCGGTGCTCCAGGCGGGGTGTCAGCCGGTAGGCCGGTGACCCAGTTCTGGTCTCATTCGCCCCCGTCCGGGCATGCCCGGTCAGGACCGCCGCGAACGCTCCTCCGCGGGTAGGGACGCTGCTGGCCCCGGCCGGACCCCCGAACGAACATTTGGAAAGCGTGTTGGGGGCAACACCTCACGAGTTCGAATCTCGTATCCTCCGCCAGTGCCTCACCGGGCACGATGTCGAAGGGCCCCACCGCTTGCGGTGGGGCCCTTCGGCGTTGTCCGTGTCAGTTTCCGTCTCACCTGCCGGCGGCTACGGCACCGAGTCTCTCCGACCCGGCAAGTCCCATTAGGCGTCAGGGACGGTGTGCTGGGAAGGCCCGCGCGATACGGCGAAGGCTTGACTGCCTGAATCCCAATCTCCAGGAGATGGAAGTGCCTGTCCCGAGCGCATCCACACCGGGAAGCTGAACACGGCGCTCACGCAGTAACTCTGGAGAGCCGGATGCTCGGAAATCGGGCCCGTCCGGTTCGGTGGGAGGCCGAGCGGAAGAGGCCCTGCCCAGCACGGACCTCGCCGCTCGGCCGACCCTACCCGCACCCTGCCGGGTCAGTACACCTAGTGCGCGGCGTCCAGGCGGGCGCGCTGGTCGTCGGTCAGAGTCACCTCCATGGCCTCGATCGCCTCGTCGACCTGGGCGACCGAGCTGACCCCGACGATCGGCAGCACCGAGGGAGAGCCGCCGGTCAGCCAGGCCAGCACGACCTGGTTGGGCGTCGCCCCGGCCTCCCGCGCCACCTCCCGCAGCACCGCGAGACGGCGGGGCGTGCCCGGGTGGTCGTACGCCTTTGAGAGTGTCTTGTCGGCGCGGGTGTAGGCGCCGAACAGCAGGCTGCCGTAGGCGAGCAGCGTCAGGTCCGGCTCCTGGCGGACGTAGTCCAGCGTCTCCGGCGTCACGTGGGTGTGGCCGTCCTCGGGGAGCGGAATGTCGAACCGCGGCTGGAGGAACGAGTAGCGCAGCTGGAGGCAGGAGTACGGCGTCCGGCCTTGGTCTCCGGCCAGGGCCCGGGCCCGTTCGATCCGCCAGGCCGGGTGGTTGCTGACGCCGAGCAGCCGGACGGCGCCGTCCTTCACCAGGCCGTCCAGTGCCTCGACAGTCTCCGTCAGCGGCACGGACCGGTCCTCGATGTGCGGGTAGTACAGGTCCACCCGGTCGGTGCCCAGCCGCCGGAGGCTGCCGTGCAGGGCCTGCCGTATGACCGGCGCGGACAGTCCCTCGGCGTCCGCCAGGGTGCCGCCGGGCCGGATCGGCCGCGCGCCGCACTTGGTGGCGATGTGCACCTTGTCGCGGGTGCCGCGCGAGGCGAGCCAGCGTCCGAGGAGCGCCTCGCTCTCGTCCCCGGTGCAGCCGGGCTCCCAGAAACAGTAGTTGTTGGCGGTGTCGACGAGGGTACCGCCGGCCGCCACGAAGCGATCCAGGATGGCGAACGACGTCTCCTCGTCGACGTACGTCCCCAGCCCCAGCGCGCCCAGGCACAGCCCGCTCGCCTCGAAACCCCCGCTTCCCCCGATCATGCGTGGCCGCAGCATGCGAATCCCTTTTCGTGTGGGTGAGTTCGTCCCATGTGCACGAGTCTCGCGGCTGGAGCGGGCTCTAAGTCAAGCCCGTACGACTTCTGCCCGAGCGGACGCCAGGAAGGAAGACCCTGCCCGGCCCCGCTGCTCGATGACCTTCCCGCCCGCCGCACCCGGAGCCGTCCCCACGCCAGTGGAAGGTCCCGACCGCTGAGCGGTCGACCTTCCACTGGCGTGGTTGCAGTTCTCGTTGCAGTTGGCGTTGTCGCCTCTTCCGGGTGACGGCGTCGGCGTTGCGGAACCTGCCGTCCGGACTCGCTGCTTACCGTCACGGGTTATGGACGTGCCCCGCGCCGATGCCGCGCTCCACCGGGTCATCGGTGTGCTGCTGCTCGCGTTGACGCTGCTGGGCTGCGTGTCGGGCGCCATGGCGGGATCCGCCACGGCTGTGCAGCATCAGCGGCATGTACACGTGCTGCACGCCGGTCCCGTCGCCGAGGCGGGCGACGGTATGCGCGCCGGTGCGGGGCACATGTGCGGCGCCTGGACCGACCGGTGCCCTGATGCCCGCTTCGAGAAAGTGCCGTACACGGACTTGAGTCCGCAGGGCGGTGTGGTCGCGTGGTGGCCGCCCCGGTCCTCCGAGCGTCCGACAGCGGGTTCCTGCGGGGCCCGGTCCTCGCCCGGCTCCGGGGGCCGCTTCGCGTTGTGCGTGATCCGCACCTAGGTCAGACGGGTCCTCGGTCGAGTTCTGCCACGCTGCGCCGAAGTCGGATGCGGGCGTGACCTGGAACGTCCCAGGCCGCCCACGAGGACTGTGACGGCCTACGACGCGCAGGCGGACGTGTGACCGAGGGCTTCGCCGTGCTCACCGTCGTGCCACCCATCCCGCGCGAGGAGTCCCTGTGCCCAGCTCGTCCCCGCCTGCCCTGCCCGCCCCGTCCGGCGGGCCCTTCCACGCCGTCCCGCTGACCGACCGGTGCCGGATCGCCTTTGCCACCCGCGCTCACGTATGTGTCGGTGTCAGCCCGTTCAACAGCCACTTCTCCGCCGAGCGGATCGCCGCCCTGGCCCGGTGGGCGCTCGGTTCCTTCGACCGTGTGCACTTCTTCGTGCCGGACACCGCAGCCGTCCATACCCTTCAGGCCCTGGGATACGCGACGGAACGAGCAGCGTGGAAGGCGCGTCGCCAGGGCCAGTACGTCCGTAACAAGATCACTCGGGCGTTGGCGGCGGCTGGGATCGGCGAGCCGGGGGCTCACATCCTCGACGGCCAGGCCCTGGCGGTGAACAGCGCCTACGGGCAGGTGCTGGAGGAGGTGGAGGACCGCTACCGCCGGGATACGGTCTTCGCCCGGGCGTGCCTGGGAGCATCTGCCTGGACGCTGGAGCGGCGCCTTCCGCCCGGACAGGCGCCGACGCAGGAGCAGCTGCGCTGCGCGGTGCGGTACTTCCTGGCCGAACTCCCCCTTTTCCTCGATACGCCGCGGATCGCCGGCGTGACGGCCTCGGTGTTCTGCTATCACCAGGTGCCGGCCTTCCTCGATGATCTCTTCCACCACCGGCTCGCTCTGCGACCAGGGGACGGCCAGGGTTATCTGCATCTGGCGTAGGCGCTGCGGTGAGCGCGTGGGCGAACGCGGACGAGCGAATCCGGGCGGAACGTACTATGGCGCTTAGGTTTTCGTGCAGGAAGGCGGCCGGGATGCGGGGCTTCGGCGAGCTGGAGCAGGCGATCATGGACGTGGTGTGGGCCGGGGGCGGGCTGCTGACCGTGCGTGAGGTGCTGGAGCAGCTCAATCGGGATCGTCCACGGGCGCTGGCGTACAACACGGTGCAGACGGTGATGGAGATCCTGCATCGCAAGAGCTGGTTGTCGCGCGCCAAGGACGGGCGGGCGTTCCGCTACCGGGCGACGAAGAGCCGTGAGGAGTACGCCGCCTCGCTGATCGACCAGGTCTGGGCGACCGGTGCGGACCGGACCACGACGCTGGTGAGCGGCCACTTCGCCACGGTCCAGGCCGCGGCCCGCTCGGTGGGGGTGGGTATGGCCCCGGCGACGAAGGACGCCGAGGGGAAGGTCAGCGCCATGACCACTCGCTTCCGCCCGGCGGCAGCCGCCACCGCCGTACTGCTCGCCGCCGCGCTGACCGCCTGCTCGGACGACTCGGAGACCCCCAAGGCCCAGGAGGCGTCGGCCTCCGGGATCGCCGTCAGCCACATCCATGGCCTCGGTATCGATCCGGCCGACGGCCGTCTCCACGTCGCGACCCATGAAGGCGTCATCGCCGTCGAGGACGACGGCTCCGCCCGGCGCGTCAGTGACACCGCCGACTACATGGGCTTCACCGTCGCCGGCCCCAACACCTTCCTCGGCAGCGGCCACCCCGCCGAGGGCAGCGGCGACCACGCCAACCGCGGCCTGATCAAGAGCACCGACTCGGGCAGGACCTGGAAGACCCTCTCCCTCGGCGGCGAGGTCGACTTCCACGCCCTGGACTACGCCCACAACACCATCTACGGCTACGACAGCACCCACGGGATGCTGCGCGTCAGCAAGGACGGCAAGACCTGGGACGAGCGCGCCGAACTCGCCGCCCTCGACATCGCCGTCAGCCCCAACGACCCGGACACCGTGCTCGCCACCACCCAGAACGGCATCGCCACCAGTACCGACGGCGGCGAGACCTTCGACGACGGCGCCGAACCGGTCCTGGCCTTCGTCTCCTGGACCAAGCCGAACACCCTGTACGGCATCGACCCGGCGGGCGGACTCCAGCGCAGCGCCGACGGCGGCACCACCTGGAAGAAGGCAGGCACCGTCCCCGGCGGACAGCCCCAGGCCCTCACCGCCGTCGACGCGGACCGCATCCTGGCCGCCACCCAGGACGGCGTCTACGAATCCCGCGACGGCGGCAAGACCTTCACCCAGCGCCTGCCCACCACCCCCGCCGACCACTGAGCCCTGCCGTGGACCGCGAGGCGTCAGCCGCGGCAGCAGCGTTCGCCGCCTGTGCCACCTCGGTCCTGTCAGCCTGCTCGGCGGCTGCGCCGCCCCTGCGCCGAGCGCGTTTTTCACCCTCTCCCGCATCCACAGCGTCATGAGCGTCATGCCCGAACGAGGAAAGACGGTATCGATAGAGATAGTATCTCCATCGATACTATCTCCTACGGGAGGCTTGCCATGCGTCGTTTCATCGGGCGGGACCGCGAGCTGAACGTGCTCGGCGACGCCTTGCAGGCGGTTCACGATGCCGTCGGGTCGGCCAGACCCGGTCAGTGCATCCTCATGCGTGGACGGAGGCGGGTCGGCAAGTCCAGCCTCGTCGAGGAATTTCTCCGGCGCACCGAGGCTCCGTACCTCTTCTTCACCGCGGCGGGCGGCACGGCGGAGGACGAGCTGATGGAGTTGCTGGACGCCGTTGCCAGATCCACCCTCCCGGAGCGGGAACTGTTCTCGGAGGAGACCCCAGAGCAGTGGAATGCGGCATTCAGACTGCTCGCGGAGATCCTTCCCGACGACAGCCCAAGCGTGGTCGTCATCGACGAGGTGCCGTATCTCACGGACCGCATCGACGCCTTCGAGGGCATGCTCCAGCGGGCATGGGACCGCCTGCTCGGCCGCAAACCCGTACTCCTCCTCCTGGTCGGCTCCGACCTGTCGATGATGGAGGCGCTGAACAGCTACGACCGCCCCTTCCATCAACGGGGCCGGGACATGGTCGTGGGGCCGCTGAACCCGGCCGACATCGGCGAGATGCTCGGACTTGAGCCGGCGGCCGCCTTCGACGCCGCCCTGATCACGGGCGGTCTCCCGCTGATCTGCGCGGAGTGGCGGCCCGGAGCGGATGTCTGGGAGTTCCTCCGGGACTCGCTGGACAACCCGATCTCCGCGCTCCTGGTCTCCGCCGAGCGCTCACTGGCCGCGGAGTTTCCACCACAGGCGATGAGCAGGGAAGTTCTGCGGGCCATCGGAAGCGGGGAGCGAACCTTCACCAACATCGCGCGTGCCGCGGGCGGCATCGCCCATACCACTCTCACCCGAGCCACGGATGTTCTGACCGAGAAACGGGTGGTGGCAGCCGAGCTGCCGCTCTCGCTGAGACCGTCGAAGGAACGCCGCTACCGAGTGGCCGACCCTTACCTTCGGTTCTGGCTCGCGTTTCTGGATCCGCACATGGCGGAGATCGAGCGGATGCGGGGAGATCTCACGCTGAGCCGGATCAAGGAACAGTGGACGAGCTGGCGGGGCCGCGCCATCGAACCCCTCGCCCGGGAATCCCTCGCCCGCCTCCTGCCGGACGGACTCCTGCCCGCCGCCCCGGCGATCGGCGGGTACTGGACCCGCAGCAACGACGTCGAAATCGACCTGGTGGGCGCCGACCGGCAGCCGGTGGCCAAGCAGTTGCTCTTCCTCGGCTCGGTCAAGTGGCTGGAGAACTCCGCGTTCGACAGCCACGACCTGGCCGCACTGCAGAAACACCGGGCGGCGATCACCGACGATCCGGTACCGCTCGTGGCGGTCTCACGTAACGGGACCAGCTGTTCCGGGCTCCAGGCGGCATACGGACCCGAAGAGCTGCTCGGCGCCTGGCGCAGGGCGTAAGCAGGGGCTGGGCTCCTGTGGTCGCACTCTGGTTGCATTCGCCGGTGCGGTGAGCCTGGTGAGCCGTACCAGCCTTGCGTTCCCCGTTCGCCTGCATCCGGCGGTACGGGCTCTCCAGGCGCTCAAGGTGTTTACCCGTTCATGATCGATCTTCGGCGACGGATGTGCCAGAGTCGCTGATCGTCGCATCCCCCCGCCGCCGCCCCGCCTGCCGACAGGGCGTTGTCGCGACATGGACCGATCAGGGCCGGCGTGATGGCGCCGCGCGGCCACGTACGAGGCGCTGGCGCGTTCCCGTAACACGGCAGCCGTTGCCACCGTGTGTGCCTGTCAGGGATGAGGAGTAGTCGTGCGTTTGAGACACCGCAGACAGCGGAAGCGGATCTGGCTGGGAGCGGCCGCCGGGCTCGCCACCCTCGGGCTCGGCATCGGGGTGGTCGCGCAGGCCGCCCAGGGTTCCGGCCCCACCCAGGGGCTGCAGTCCGCGAGCGGGACGGGGGTGTCCGCGCCGATCAAGCCCGCGCTGCACACGCTGCAGGCCGACTTCGGCGCGGCCGCCGCGGAGTTCCATGTGCCGAGCAGCGTATTGCTGGCCGTCTCGTACCAGCAGACGCTGTGGGAGTCGCACCGCGGCAAGCCGTCGGTCACCGGCAATTACAACGTCATGGGCCTCACCTCGGTCAGCCGGTCGGATCTCCGGGCGGCGTCGGACACGCCTGAGGCGAACGGCAGGGGTGACGACCCCCGCCCGCTGCGGCGCCACGCCTCGGCGACGCCGAAGAGCAGCAGCACCGTGCCGCCGATCACCCCGGCGATGCGCACCCTGAACTCGGCCGCCTCGATGATCGGAGACTCGTCGGCGTCGCTGCGCACGTCCATGCGGCAGAGCGTGCGCGGCGCCGCCGCACTCCTCGCCTCGTACGAGCGGACCGCGACCGGCTCGCTGCCCGCCTCCGCAGCGCAGTGGTATCCCGCGGTGGCCCGCTTCTCGCAGGCCGCCGACTCCCGTACCGCCGACCAGTTCGCCGACCGGGTCTACGCGACCATACGCACCGGCGCCCACCGGATCACCGCGGACAACCAGGAGGTGACGCTGGCCGCCGACCCCTCGGTGCCGGTGCACGCGTCGTCCTCGCTGAGCCCCGACCTGACGTCCACGGGTCCGCAGGTCTCCGATGCCGCCGCCCCGGCTACCGCCCCGCGTTCCGGGGTGGCCGAGGCGTCGGCCGCCGTCGCCAAGGGCACCACGTCATGGTCGGGGGTGGCGCAGGCCACGGCCGCCGTCGCCCCGCTGTCCGGGCGGCAGTCGTCGGTGGTCCAGCAGGCCGACACGACCACCCCTGCCACCGAGTGCCCGTCCACCCTGGCGTGCACCTTCAAGCCGGCCGCATACGCGCTGAACAGCAGCACCGACCAGAGCGACTACGGCAACTACGACCTGGCGAACCGCCCCGCCGACGGCAACACGATCAACACCATCGTCATCCATGACACGGAGAGCACGGCCGCCTCGGCGATCAGCTCGTTCCAGCATCCGTCGGCCTACTCCAGCGCGCACTACGTGATCGGCGCCGACGGTTCGGTCACGCAGATGGTGCCGACGAAGGACATCGCCTGGCACGCCGGCAACAAGTACGTCAACGATCACTCGGTCGGCATCGAGCACGAGGGCTACGCCCTGGACTACGGCTCCTGGTACTCCGAGCAGGAGTACCAGTCCTCCGCGGCGCTGGTGACCTATCTCGCGCAGCGGTTCGGCATCCCGCTCGACCGCGAGCACCTCATCGGCCACGACGACGTCCCCGGCCCGCTCGACGCGTACTACGAGGGCATGCACTGGGATCCGGGCCCGTGGTGGAACTGGGGCCACTACCTCTCCCTGCTGCACGCCTCCCCGAACGGTGACGGCATGCCGGTGGTCGGTGGCGAGGTCACCATCACCCCGCCATGGAGCACCAGCTACGAGCCGACCCTGACCGGTTGCGGATCCTCCACCACCACCTGCCCCGCCAACCCCGCCGACTTCGTCTACCTGCGCACCAGTCCGTCCTCCACCGCCTCCCTGATCAAGGACCCGAAGTACACGGCGGACGGCCGGACCACCGGCTCCACGCTGGGCTGGGACTGGACCGACAAGGCCGTCTACGGCCAGACCTTCGTGGTCGCGGCGGTGCAGGGCGACTGGACGGCCATCTGGTACGACGGGCAGAAGGCCTGGTTCCACAACCCCGGCGGTGCCTACACCATGGCCAACACCGGCACCGCGAAGCAGCTGATCAGCCCCGCGGGCACCTCCGCGATCCCGGTGTACGGCCGCGCCTACCCGGAGACCTCGGCCTACCCCTCGTCCCTGAGTACGCTCGCCGCCAGCTCCAACCAGCAGCTGACCCCGCTGAGCCACGAGACGATCCAGCCGGGCCAGGCGTACCGCGCGCTGGGCGAGGTGACGGGCGACTACTACTACGCGGAGAACCTCAACTGCACGGCCAACCCGGACTGCCTGCGCGTGGTCGGCACCACGCAGTACTACCCGATCCGCTACAACCACCGGATCGCGTACGTGATGGCGAGCGACGTCAAGACGATCCAGCCGGTCGTGCCGCCGACCGGCACGTTCAAGGCCGTCACCCCCACGCGGATCATGGACACCCGCAACGGCACGGGCGTGACGAAGGCGAAGGTCGGCCCGGCCGGCACGGTCAGCCTCCAGGTCGCC
>NZ_JACTVI010000131.1 GCF_014495685.1 Streptomyces sp. TRM68367
GGTGGACTGGCAGTTCACCACCCACGATGCACGCATCAAACTGCGTCACCTTTATCCCAAATATTAGCCGCGACAGTCTACTAGTGCCTGCCGGGGCACTAGCTAGCCCCGCTGGTCCTCCAACGGCGGCACCGCCACCGAACCATGGGTGCGGCATTCCGGGTGCCGGCAGCCCGGTTGCGGGCGGCGGACCCCCGCGTAGGCGAGCACGGCGCCCGCGACCAGTACCGCCGCGCACCACACCATGGCCCGCCGGAACGCGTCGTCGAACGCCGTCGGCACCCGGTACGCCTCCGCGCCCATCCCGGCCAGCAGCGGCAGCGCGGCCACGGCCACCAGGCCCGCCGCCCGGGCCGCCGCGTTGTTGATGCCGCTGGCCAGTCCCGCCCGCGAGGTGTCCACGGAACTGAGCACCGTGGCGGTGAGCGGGGCGACCAGGGTGACCATGCCGAGGCCGAGGACCAGGAGGGCGGGCAGCACATCCATGGGATACGAGGCCCCGGGGCCCACACGGAGCATCAGCAGCATTCCGGCCGCGCAGAAGAGGGGGCCCGCGGTGAGGGGGATGCGCGGGCCGATCCGGTCGGCGAGCTCCCCGGAGCGGGCCGACAGCAGCAGCATCAGCGCGGTCGTCGGCAGCAGTGCCGCACCCGCGCCGAGGGCCGAGTAGCCGACGGCGACCTGGAGCTGGAGCGCGGCGAGGAAGAAGAAGCCGCCGAAGGCCGCGTACACGCACAGGGTGACGAGGTTGACCGCGCTGAACTGGCGGGACGCGAAGATATCGGGCGGCATCATCGGGTCGGGACGGCGGCGCTCGACGTAGACGAAGGCGGCCGCCGTCGCCAGGCCTGCCACCGCCGTGGCCGCCACGAGCAGCGTGCCTTCCCTGGCCTCGATCAGGGCGTACGTCACGAGGGCGAGGGCGAGTGCGCCCAGCGCCGCGCCCAGCACGTCGAAGCGGCCGTGCGCGCGGCCGTCCGCCGACTCCGGCACGTGCCGTACGGCGATCGGCGCGCACAGCAGCGCCACCGGGACGTTGAGCAGGAACACCCAGCGCCAGCCCGGGCCGTCCACCAGCCAGCCGCCGAGGAACGGGCCGACCGCCGCGCCGATGCCGCCGAAGCCGGACCACAGGCCCACCGCGCGGCCCCGGTCGTCGGCATGGAACGAGGCCTGGATCAGCGCCAGCGACCCGGGCGTCAGCAGAGCGCCGCCGATGCCCTGCAAGGCTCGCGCGGCGACCAGCACCCCGGCGTTCGGCGCGAGCCCGCACAGCAGGGACGCCCCGGCGAACCACACCACGCCCAGCACGAAGACCTTCCGGCGGCCGAACCGGTCCCCGAGCGCCCCGCCGAGCAGGATCAGCCCGGCCAGCGTGACCATGTACGCGTTGACCGTCCACTGCAGCGCGGCGAGGTCCGCGTCCAGGTCACGGCCGATGCGGGGCAGGGCGACATTGACGACGGTGGAGTCCAGCATCGCCATGCTGGAGCCCAGGATGGTGGTGAGCAGGATCCACTTGCCCTGCGACGAGGCAAGCCGGACATCGGGCATGGGTGGAGCATACGAAAGAGCCCGGCACCACAGCAGATGCCGGGCTCTGCGCAGATGAATCGGGCCTGCTCGGCCCTCGGGCCTACTTGATCTTCGTGCCCGTGGACCGCAGGTTCTGGCAGGCCTCGACGACGCGCTTGGACATCGACGCCTCGGCGAGCTTGCCCCAGGTGCGCGGGTCGTAGGTCTTCTTGGAGCCGACCTCGCCGTCGACCTTCAGGACGCCGTCGTAGTTCTTGAACATGTGGTCGGCGACCGGACGCGTGAAGGCGTACTGCGTGTCCGTGTCGATGTTCATCTTGACCACGCCGTTCTCCAGCGCGGTGCGGATCTCGTCCTCCGTCGACCCGGAACCGCCGTGGAAGACGAAGTCGAACGGCTTGCTGCCGGCCGGCTGACCGTACTTGGCGGCGACGCCGTCGTTCAGCTGCTTCAGCAGGTCGGGGCGCAGCACGACGTTGCCCGGCTTGTACACGCCGTGCACGTTGCCGAAGGATGCGGCCAGCAGGTAGCGGCCCTTCTCGCCCAGGCCCAGCGCCTCGGCGGTGCGGATCGCGTCGTCGACGGTGGTGTAGAGGGAGTCGTTGATCTCGTGCGAGACGCCGTCCTCCTCGCCGCCGGTCGGGGTGATCTCCACCTCGAGGATGATCTTCGCGGCGACGGCATGGGCGAGCAGCTCCTGCGCGATGGACAGGTTGTCGGCCAGGGTCTCCGCGGAGCCGTCCCACATGTGGGACTGGAACAGCGGGTTCCGGCCGGCCTTGACGCGCTCCCCGGAGACCGCGAGCAGCGGACGTACGTACCCGTCGAGCTTGTCCTTCGGGCAGTGGTCGGTGTGCAGCGCGATGTTGACGTCGTACTTCTCGGCGACGATGTGCGCGAACTCGGCCAGGGCCACCGCACCGGTCACCATGTCCTTGCTGTGCTGGCCGCCCAGGAACTCGGCACCACCCGTGGAGATCTGGACGATGCCGTCGCTCTCCGCCTCGGCGAAGCCGCGCAGTGCCGCGTGCAGGGTCTGGGACGAGGTGACGTTGATGGCCGGGTAGGCGAATTTGCCTGCCTTCGCCCGGTCCAGCATCTCGTTGTAGACCTCGGGAGTTGCGATGGGCATCTGTCCGCTCCTTGTATGTGCGGTCGGCGTTCTGCGTGTACGGGCCCTGACCTAGACCTGTGGGTGCGACGTCGTCGTCGCCCCATCTTTCCAGACGAAGCGGGATACTCCGAGCAGACCTCAGGCCAGGCCCAGCTCGTCCTTCGAGTACGCGAACACGTACGGCACCCCGGCCCCTTCCTGGATCTTCTCCGCGGCGCCGGTCGCCCGGTCGACGATCGTCGCCACGGCCACCACCTCGGCACCGGCCTCGCGCACGGCCTCGACGGCGGTGAGCGGGGAGCCGCCGGTGGTGGAGGTGTCCTCGACGACGAGGACCCGGCGGCCCTCGATGTCCGGGCCCTCGACCCGCCGCTGCAGCCCGTGCGCCTTGGCGGCCTTCCGTACGACGAAGGCGTCGAGGCGGCGCCCGCGCGCGGCGGCCGCGTGCAGCATGGCGGCGGCGACCGGGTCGGCGCCCATGGTCAGCCCGCCCACCGCGTCGAACTCCAGCCCGGCGGTCAGGTCGAGCAGTACCTGACCGACCAGCGGGGCGGCCTCGCCGTCGAGCGTGATGCGTCGCAGGTCGACGTAGTAGTCGGCCTCCAGACCCGAGGAGAGGGTCACCTTGCCGTGCACCACGGCCTTGTCCTTGATCTGCTGCAGCAGCGCGCCGCGTGTGCCTGGCGGCACTACTTCGTTGACGTCCGTCATGCCGACCAGCTTAGAGGCGCCGCCAGCTCCAGGTCGTGGCGGCCTCGAGCGGTTCCAGGGGCGTGACCAGGTGCGGGAGGGTGTTGAGGCCGTTGGGCGGGCCGGTCTGCGGCTCGACGCACACGGCGGCCTCCTGCTCGTCGTACACCACGACCCACTTCTGCGGGCTGGTCACCTTCAGCTCCAGCCGCCCCGGCCAGGTGAGGGTGACGTCGACGCCGTCCGGCATGCCGAAGCAGTCGTCCCACGGGCCGGGCCCGGGGGCGACGCGGTTGCCGGTGGGCAGGTGGTCGTCGCCGCGCTCCTCCTGCCAGGCGGGCGTGAAGTCGATCCGTACGTCCTGGGCGTCCTCGCCCCCGAGGTTCCGGTTGAACCACGGGTGCCAGCCGATCTGAGCCGGGAAGGACGACTCGTACGTCTCCACGGACATGGTGAGCGTCAGGGCGTCCTCGGCGAGGCCGACGACCTGCGTGACGCGGCCGGGGTAGGGCCAGGGGCCGACGAGGTCGTACGTGAGGACGGCCTCGCTCGTGCTCGTCCGTGCGGTGCGCCAGGCGCCGTCGCGTACGGTGCCGTGGATGGCGTGCGGCGGGGAGTTCAGCGGCATCTGGTGGACGGTGGCGCCGTCCCGGAACCGCCCGTCGCGGATCCGGCCGCACCAGGGGACCATCGGGAAGCAGCCGAACTGCTCGCCCTGCCGCAGCAGCTCCACACCGCCGAGCCGCAGCCCTCCGATCCGGCCGCCGTTGCCCGGCTGCACGGTCACCTCCGCGTCGCCCGCGGTCAGCGTGATGTCGTCGTTGCTCACGGGACGACCCTACTGGGGTGATCAAGAGGGCCTGCCCCGTTGTGGCGTGCTGTCTCGTTGTGGCGTGGTGCCCCGTTGCGGCGCGCTGCCCGGCGTGGCGTGGTCACCGTCGCCGGCGCAGTGCCCGGACCGCCACGACGGCCGAGGCGAGCGCCAGGGCCGCGGCGGGGGCGGCCCACCGCAGGGGGGTGGCCGACGCGACGGTCTGGGGCGCGGGGACGGGGGCGTACCGGCCGCGCGGCGGGGCGTGGTCGACCTCCTCCGCGCTCCGCCCGATCATCGTGCGCCGCGCGTGCGCGGCCTCGGCGACCGGGCCGGAGTCCTCGGCGGAGTCCCGGGCGGGGCCGTCGGCGGAGGAGTGGTCGACGGCCTCGGGGGCGGGCTCTTCGGAGGGCGCGGCGGGGGCCGGGGCGTCGTCGGCGTCCGGGGTGGTCTCGAAGTCCCCGGTCGAACGGGGCTCGAAGTCCTCGGTGGCCAGGGACTCGGGGGGTTCGGGGTGCGGGGGCTCCGATGCCTGCGGCTCTGCGCCTTCGGATGGCTCCGGCGCCGCGGCTTCCTCGTCCGTCGTCGTGCCCAGGTTTCCTGCGAACCGGTTCAGCAGGCGGGTGGTCGCCGAGCTCACCGAGTCCGGCGGCAGCTCCGTGACGCGTCCGTCGGCGGAGGCCGTCCCGTCGAACGTGAGCGTGCAGCCGCCCTCCGCCTCCCGCAGCCGCAGGGTGAGCGCGAGCTTGACCGAGCCGCTGCCGCGGGCCTCGGTGGCGTCGCCCTCGACGGCGTACGACCCGTCGTCCCGGCCGGAGACGCGCACGGCCCCCCGGTAGGTGATGGAGTGACTGCCGATCCGCACCTTCAGCCGCCCGGCGACGGGCTCGGCCCCGGCGTCCTGCTGGAGCCCGGGAACCGCCCGGGCGACCCGCGCGGGATCGTCCAGCACCTCCCTGAGCCGCTCGGCCGGAACCGGAACGAACACCTCATGCTCCATGTCGACGGAGCCTACCCAGCCGAGCCCGCCTCGCACCCCGGTCCGCCCGAACTCGCCCGGCACAGTTTGCGACCTGCCGTCCCGACGCCCGCTTCGGATCGTTTCAGGTACTGAGTTCGGCCACGGTCCGGTGGCCCTTCGGGAAGAGGGGGCCGACGAGGAGCCGGTCGAGGCCGGGCAGGCGCATGGCGCGGAAGGCCCAGCGGCGCAGCACGAGCCTGGCCGACGAGGTGGGCAGGAACCACTCGGTGACCCGGTCGCGGGCTGCCTTCTGGACGTCGGCCACGACCGGGTGCCAGCGACGTTCGTAGTCGGCCACCCCTTCGGCCACCGAGGACGACCGGTGCAGCCGCTCGGCCAGCACATAGGCGCCCGCGACGCCGAGGGACGCACCCTGCCCTGCGACGAGGGAGACCGCGTGGGCGGCGTCGCCGACCAGCGTCACCCGGCCGTCGCTCCACCCGGGCAGGTCGATCTGGGCGACCTGGTCGTAGTAGACCTGGTCGGGCGGCGGGCACTGCGCGAGGGCGCGCTCGGCCAGATCGCCCATGCCGGCGTACTGCCGGCGCAGCGCCGCGCGCGGGTCGGCCGGCAGGGCCGGATCGGGGGTGCGGTGCACGGCGAAGACGGCGACGCGGTCGTCGCCGAGCCCGTAGAAACCCATCTGGCGGTTGAGCGTCTCGGTGAGCACGAACCGGCCGCGGACCTGTGCGAACGCCTCGGGATCGATGAAGACGAAGGCGCCGGTGTGCATGCCGAGGTAGCGGAGGCAGTCCTCCTCGCGGCCGAGGACGAGTGAACGGACGCGGGAGTGCACGCCGTCGGCGCCCACGATCAGGTCGGCGTCGATGGCGCTGCCGTCGGAGAGGACGGCCTTGCCGTCGTCCAACCGGTCGATGGTGGTGCCGTAGCGGAGGTCGATCCCGTCGGCGAGGGACTCGCGCAGCAGGCGTTCGAGCGCGGGCCGCATGATGCTGGCGATCTCGCCGTCGAGCGCCAAGGAGAAGAGGGCGTAGTCGACGCCGACTGTCCTGCGGCCGCGGCCGTCGACGTAGCGGAGTTCCTCGACCGGGCTGGCGAACTGGCGCAGCCTGTCCTTCAGGCCCATCGCGGTCAGAGCCTCGAAGCCGGGGCCGAAGAAGTCGATCATGTAGCCCTGGGCGCGGGGGCCGGGGGCGTGGTCGACGAGGTGGACCTCCCAGCCGTGGTGGTGGAGGCGGTTGGCCAGCGTGAGGCCGGCGATGCCGGCGCCGCAGATGACGGCTTTCACGGGTGCTCTCCCTTCGGAGGGGGCTCGGTGAGCTGGCGCAGGAGCGGTGCGATACGGGCGGCCGACAGCTCCGGGTCGATCCCCTTGTGCAGGAGGAAACCGTCGAAGACGGCCATGACGACGGTCGCCGCCGCGTCGGGCGCCGGGTGGCCCGAGCGGGCCAGGGACGTGGCGAGGGAGCCGCGGAAGTCGCGCACCAGTTCGCGCATCTGCTCGCGCAGTCCGGCATCGCGGGTGGCGGCGAGGTAGGCCTCGGTGAACAGCAGGGACGCGGGGTCGACGCCGGTGTACCGGTCGAGCTCGGACAGCATCGCCTCGACGCCGGCGGTGGGGTCGGGGGCCGTGGCGAGGAGCGCCATGGTCCCGTCGAGCATGCGCCGCATCTCCTCGACCGCGGCCTGCCGCAGCAGCGCCTGCAACGACTCGAAGTGGTAGTGCACCAGCCCTGACCGCACCCCGGCCCGCTCGGCCAGGATCCGCGTACTCACGCCGTTCCACCCGAGTTCCCCGATCAGCTCCCGGGCGGCACCCAGCAACTGGGCCCGCGCGTTCCGCCCGCGCTCGGCATTGGTCCGGCCGTCGCCCACGCACACTCCTTGGTCAGTCGTCCTGGACGATTGACCAAAACATAGCACATCCCAGGTCGCCGAGAACCGTGGAGGGGCCGGCCGCGTCCCCTGGGGCATGGAGCGGCGGGATGGGGTGACGTGCGGCGGGTGCCTGGTGTCGCTGGTGGGCACGCTGACGGCGGTTTTCGCGTGGGCCTCGTCCGCGCGCACCGAGCGGCATATGGGGGGCGGGTTCGAGGGGGAGGGGACCGACTACAGCGTGCTGTGCACTGAGCTCCCCCTGGTCGTGGTCGGCGGGGCTGTGGTGCCGGTGCTCGGGTGGCTGCTGGTCGCCTATCTGGTGGGGTGGCTGAGGAGGACCTGAATCCTCTGGAGGCACTGCCGGTCAGAGTTCGACCGGCAGTGCCTCCAGCCCTCGGATCACGAAGTTCGGCTTGCGCTTCGGTTCCGCCGCCAGGCGCAGGGTCGGGGCCTGCTCCAGCAGGGCCGTCATCGAGGCCGCCAACTCGATACGGGCCAGCGGTGCGCCGATGCAGTAGTGGATGCCGGCGCTGAAGGAGATGTGCGGGTTGTCCGAGCGCGTCAGGTCCAACTCGCCGGCGTCCGGGAAGACCGCCGGGTCGTGGTTGGCGGAACCGAAGAGCATGGCGATCTCCGCGCCGCGCGGGATGGTCGTGCCGTCGATCTCGATGTCGTCGAGGACCCAGCGCTCGAAGAGCTGGAGCGGGGTGTCGTAGCGCATCAGCTCCTCCACGGCGGACGGGACCAGACAGTGGTCGGTGCGCAGGGCCGCCAGCTGGGCCGGGTTGCGCAGCAGCGCCCACCAGCCGTTGACCGTGGCGTTCACCGTGGCCTCGTGGCCCGCGTTCAGCAGCAGGACCGCCGTCGAGATCATCTCCTGCTCGGTCAGCCGGTCGCCCTCGTCGTACGCCGCGATCAGGCCGGAGATGAGGTCCTCGCCGGGGTCCTTGCGGCGGGCGGCGATCAGCTCCCGCAGGTAGCCGGAGAACTCGACCGACGCCCTGACCGCCTTCGCCGCCGTCTCCTGTGAGGGGTTCAGCTCGTACATGCCGCAGATGTCGGCCGACCAGGGCCGCAGCCGGTCCCGGTCCGGCCCGGGGATGCCCAGCATCTCGGCGATCACCGCGACCGGCAGCGGCTCGGCCACGTCCGTCAGCAGGTCACCGCCGCCCGCCGCCACCAGCGCCGACACCAGCTCGTCCGCCAGGTGGCGCACATACGGCTTCAGCCGCTCCACCGTGCGCGGCGTGAACGCCTTCGACACCAGGCGCCGGATCCGGGTGTGGTCCGGCGGCTCCAGATCGAGCATGCCGTGGTCGTTGAGGGTGTGGAACGGCTCATGCTCCGGCGGGGGCGCCGTCCGCCCGAAGTCCTCGTGGCTGAACCGGTGCTGGTACGTCCGCCCCAGGCGCCGGTCCCGCAGCAGCGCCGACACGTCCGCGTGGTGCGGTACGAGCCACTGGTCGGTGGGCTCGTAGTAGTGCACGCGGCCGCGCTCACGCAGCTCGGCGTAGGCGGGGTACGGGTCGGCCACGAACGCCGGGTCCCACGGGTCGAAGGCTGCCATGAGCGGACGCTAACCGGGGAACCCTCGGTCTGACCAGGGGGTCCGCCCGTCACTCGGCGTTGCCCGTCGACCGAGGCCCCTCACCCCGGTGTCACCAGCCGTGCCTCGTACGCGAACACCGCCGCCTGCGTCCGGTCGCGCAGCCCCAGCTTCACCAGGATCCTGCTGACATGCGTCTTGATCGTGGACTCGGCGACCACCAGCCGCTCGGCGATCTCCGCGTTCGACAGGCCCTGCGCGACGAGGACGAGAACCTCCGTCTCCCGCTCGGTCAGATCCCCGTACGCCGCCTGCGCGGACGGCATCAGGCGCGGGGTGTCGGACAGCTTCGAGAACTCCGTGATCAGGCGCTTGGTGACCGAGGGCGCCAGCAGGGCCTCACCCGACGCCACCACCCGCACGCCGTCGGCGAGCTGGCGGGCCGAGGCGTCCTTGAGCAGGAAGCCGGAGGCGCCCGCGCGCAGTGCCTGGTAGACGTACTCATCGAGGTCGAAGGTGGTCAGCACCAGGACCTTCGCGGCGCCGTCCGCGGCGACGATCTCCCGGGTCGCCTCGATGCCGTTCAGCTCCGGCATGCGGATGTCCATCAGCACCACGTCCGGGGCGAGCTCGCGGACCTTGTCCACGGCCTCCCGGCCGTTGACCGCCTCGCCGACGACCTCGATGTCCGGCATCGCGTTCAGCAGGACCGAGAAGCCCTCGCGCACCATCATCTGGTCGTCCGCGACCAGGACCCGGATCGTCATGCTTTACCGTCCTCGACCGCCGCCGTAACCGGCAGGAACACCGTCACCTCGTAGCCGCCGTCGCCCGTGGCGCCCGCCGTCATCTCGCCGTTCAGCATGGAGGCGCGCTCCCGCATGCCGGTGATGCCGTGCCCGGCGCCGGGCGAGGGCTTTATCAGGTCCGGCGCGGGCGGCGGGCCGTTGACTATGCGCAGGCCGAGGCCGCCGAGGACGTAGCCGATCTCGACGCGGGCGCTCGCGCCCGGCGCGTGCCGCAGGCTGTTGCTGAGAGCCTCCTGCACGATCCGGTACGCCGACAGCTCCACGCCCTGCGGCAGTTCGCGCACCGCCCCGGTCACCACCTTCTCCACGCTCAGGCCCGCCTCGCGCACATTGGCCAGCAGGGCGTCCAGGTCGGCGAGCGTGGGCTGCGGGGCGTCCGGCGCCTCGTAGTCCTCGGCGCGCACGACGCCCAGGACGCGGCGCAGTTCGGTGAGCGCGGCCACCGCGTTCTCGCGGATCGTGGTGAACGCCTGCTCCAGCTCCGGCGGCGGGTTCTCCACCCGGTAGGGCGCGGCCTCCGCCTGGATGGCGACCACCGACATGTGGTGGGCGACCACGTCGTGCAGCTCGCGGGCGATCGTGGTGCGCTCCTCCAGCAGCGTGCGCCGGGAGCGCTCGTGCTCGGTCACCGTCTGCTGGGCGGTCACCTCCTGCTCGGCCGCGCGGCGTATGTGCCACACGGTGACGCAGAGCAGGACGAATGCGGAGAAGACCAGCATGGGGGCAGTGTTGGTGCCGTAGTAGCTCGCGCCGAAGCCGGCCTCCACGACGAAGCCGTACGCCGCCGTCAGCACCCACATCCACGCTGCCGCGCGCGGTCTGGTGCGTATGGACACGACAGTGAGCACGGTGAGGTGGCAGGCGAAGCTGCCGGGCTGCCACGGCCAGTCACCGTTGCTGCCGACCACGCCGACGACCGGAGTAGCCGCCATGGACAGCCAGAACGCTCCCACCGGCCGGATCATGGTCAGCAGGATCGGCAGCACGGTGAGCGGAGCGACCAGGAGCGCCTCGCTGTCGGTGTCGACGCTGGAGAGGAGCAGGGTGAACACGGCGGCCACGGCGATCACGGCGTGCGGTGTCCAGACCGCGTACTCCCGCAGCCGGGCGGGCAGCCGCCTGGTCAGCGGGCCGTTCGTGCGCATGCGCTGGATCGGCCGGTAGGCGAAGGCGTCGTGGAACAGGTCCTGCCGCAGCCCGCGCACCGCGTCGGCGGCCAGCCGGAACTCCGGGCTGCGCTGCTTGCTCCCGTCCGCCGGGGGTGTCGGATGCGTCTGGGTCGTCTCGGTCACGTACAGAACGGTAGGCGCCGGCGAGGGTCGCCGTCGTCACCGGTGAGAGGGGTCCTTCGGCCTCCTCCTCAGGTACTACGGGTAGTCCGAACTCGGCGATCGGCCGCCGGGTGATGCCGGGCGCGAGCAGTGCGTCACCGGCCGCCACGACCCGCACCGCCTCGGCGACCTGCGCGACCGCGCGTGCGGTCAGGCGCGGGGCCGGTCGGGTCGGTGGCTGTCGGCAGGAACGCCGTCAGTCGGTAGCCGCCGTCGGGGGAGGAGCCTGCCGACAGGGTGCCGTCGAGCATCGCGACGCGCTCGCGCACGCCGAGCAGGCCGTGCCCGGAGCCCGTCGGCGGGGCGGGGCGTGTCGGGCGGGAGTTGACGACCAGGACGTGCAAACCGTCCGCGGCATAGGTGAGTGCGACCCGGGCGTCGGCGCCGGGGGCGTGCCGCAGGACGTTGCGCGCGTCGAGCCGGTCGAGGGTGGGCTGCGGGGTGTGCGGGGCGGTGCCGGTGCCGTCGAGGGGCTCCGCGGTCTCCGGGTGCTCCGAGCGCAGCACGCCCAGCACGCGGCGCAGCTCGGTCAGCGACTCCAGGGCGTTGTGCCACGGGTATCAGCGGGACCGCCGTGCTCACCACGCCAGCTGTGCGATCTCCTCCGCCACCACCGCACACGCGTCCGCCGCCGGGTCGATCAGGGGGAAGTGGCCCACGTCCTCCAGCAGCGTCAGGCCGACCACCTCGCCCGCCTTCGCCGCCGCGTCCGCGTACGACTCGGCGACCGCCTGCGGGACGTCGAGGTCGGTGCGGCCCTGGACGAGCGTGGTCGCGATGCCGGTGGGCAGCAGCAGTGCCGGGTCGGCGTACGGCCGGCGCTCGGCGAAGAGATCCGCGCCGCCGACGAACTGCCGTACCGCCCCGCCGCACACGTCCAGCTCGTCGGCGACCGCGAGATCGGCGATCGGGGCGAGGGCCACCACACCGCGCAGTGGTGCGGGCCGGTCGGTACGCCAGGGCGCGTCCGCGGGCAGCACATGCCGGGCCGCCGCCCACAGGGCCAGGTGGCCGCCCGCCGAGTGGCCGGTGACGACCGTACGGCGCGGGTCGGCCTGCGGCAGCGTCTCGCGGACCAGCGCCGGCAACGCGTCCAGCGCGGCGACCACGTCGTCGAGGGTGTCGGGCCAGCGACCCGCCACGGCCGCGCTCCCGCCGGTGCCCGCCGCGCCCTCACCCTCAGTACCCTCAACCTCAACGCCCGCACCGGCACCCGCGCCCACGCCGGCACCCCCGCCCTCCGCCCCCCGCCGGTACTCGACGTTGGCCACCGCGAAACCCCGGCGGGCGAGGAAGGCCGCGAGGGGACTCAGGTGGCGGCGGTCGTGCGGTGTCCGCCACGCGCCGCCGTGCAGGAGCACGACCAGGGGCGACGGCCCGCCCGGGCCGACCTGCGTGCGCGGGGCGTAGAAGTCGACGACCTGGTCGGGGTGGTCGCCGTACGCGGCGGTGGAGTCGGGGTCGACCGCCGGGTGCGAGAAGGCCGACTTCTCTTCAGCGGCGGCACGGGCTGCGACGTCGTCCGACATGCTCCAACCTCTCAGCGACGAAACGAACTTGGCGACCAGAGAGAAAAAGATCAGCCGTTTGCCGGACGGTATCAGGACGGTGACGTGCACGGACACGGGGATGTCACGCTCGGTGAGGAGCCCGGGGACCGGAGACCCCGGGCCCCACGTCAGCCCAGCACCTCCCCCAGCACCCGCCCGGCCCTCGCCACGTCCGCGAACCCCACATACAGCGGCGTGAACCCGAACCGCAGCACGTCCGGCGCCCGGAAGTCGCCCACCACGCCCCGCCCGATCAGCCGCCGCATGACATCCCCGGCGTCCTCGCAGCGCAGGGCCACCTGGCTCCCGCGCTCCTCATGAGCCAGCGGAGTCAGGCACTCCACCCGCCCGTCCGGCACGTACTCCGTCACGCACTCCAGGAAGAAGTCCGTCAAGGCAAGGGACTTGGCCCGCACCGCCTCGATCGGCACCCCGTCCCAGACCTCGAGGGCCGCCTCCAGGGCGAGCATCGACAGGATGTCGGGCGTGCCCACGCGGCCCCGCAGGGCGCCGGCCGCCGGTTCGTAGGCGGTGCGCATGCCGAAGGGCTCGGCGTGGGAGTTCCAGCCGGGGAGGGGGGAGTCGAAGCGGTCCTGCAACGCACGCCGCACGTACAGGTACGCGGGCGAACCCGGCCCGCCGTTCAGGTACTTGTAGGTGCATCCGACCGCCAGGTCGACCCCGTGCTCGTCCAGCCCGACCGGCAGCGCGCCCGCGCTGTGGCACAGGTCCCAGACGACGTACGCGCCCACGCCGTGCACCGCCGCCGTGAGCGACGGCAGGTCGTGCAGCCGGCCGGTGCGGTAGTCGACGTGGTTCAGCAGCACCGCCGCCGTACGGTCGCTCAGCACGCCCGGGACCTCGCCCGGCGTGACCGGCCGCAGCGTGCAGCCCGTCATCCGGGCCGCCGACTCGGCGATGTACCCGTCCGTGGGGAACGTCGTGGCGTCGACGACGATCTCATCGCGCCCGGCCTCCGCCATGCGTACCGCCGCCACAAGCGCCTTGAAAACGTTGACACTTGTCGAGTCGCCGACCACGATCTGCCCGGCCGCCGCCCCCGCCAGCGGAGCGATCCGGTCGCCGATCCGCTCGGGCGCGGTCCACCAGCCGCTCTCCTCCCAGGACCGGATGCGCAACTCGCCCCACTGCCGCCGTACGACGTCCTCGACTCGGCCGGGGACGGCGGCGGGCAGGGCGCCCAGCGAGTTGCCGTCCAGATACACGACCTCGTCGAGCACGAACTTCCCACGCACTGCGGCAAGGTCATCCGCAGCATCCAGCTTCTCGGCCTTCGTCATCGGCTCAGACATGCGACCGCGCCGTCCAGAGTACCGGATTATTGGCCACTACGAGTGGCGAGGCTACTGACCTGCGGAAACGTGTCGTCATAGGTTCAGAGTAGGCGAGCAAGCCGCGCTCCTCCAGGGACAGCCGAAAGCCCTGGTCGACGCACGGGGGGGAGCGCCAACCGGGACCCAGCGGCGACAGCCCGAAGGCCCTGGAAGCGGCCCTGTCATGTCGCCGTCCGACTCGCTGAACTGTCTTGCTCGCCGTCGCTCAGCGGGCCGGAGCTCTACTCGACGCGGGTCACTCGGGCATGGTCGGTGTACTCGCGGCGGAACAGGTTGTGACCGGTGCGCCCGGTGTGCCTCAGCGCCCAGTCCTGGGCGTCGTTCGGGTCACCCTGCGGACCGGACGACTCGTCACAGCCGTAGGTCATACAGAACAGCTCGGCCGTGATGCCGCCCTCCGGGGCGTGCGTGATCGTGTGCTTCACGTACCGCATGACCATGCGCGGGCTCATCCGAACGCCTCGGCAGGCAGCTCGGGGAATGCCTCGACATCCGATGCGCTCTGGTCGTCCTCGTCACTGCCGTCGGTGTCCGGCATCCCGAGCCTGGCACCCCGCGACGCGGCGACTCGTAGCGAGTCACGCAGTGCCTCAGACAGCCGTGAGACCACGAAGCGCAGCTCGGCGGGGGATGCCTTCCGGTCGTCCAGTACGGCCGTCACATGCCCCAGCAGTTCGGTGCCCATCTTGAGCTGTACGGCTTCCACTTGGTCGGCGAGGCGGGAGACGTAGCTGTGTTCGTCGCCTTCCGTGCTGAGTAGGCACGCTTTGCCGTCCTCCGTCGTCCACGGCAGAAGTCTTGGAACGCTGGACACGGGTGCGCCCCCTCGGTCTCGACAGCAGGTCGAAGAACCGTAGGGGGCGCGGGAGTTGGTGACGGGGACAAAGTGTCCCCCTACCCTTTCGGGTTATGCAGCCACGCCGACCGACTCGGCGAGCGCAACCGCCTCGGCCTTGAGAGGACCGGACGCCGTACGGGCGAGTTCGCCAGCGAGGCCACGGGCCGACGGTACGTAGCGGATACCCTCGGGCGTCACGCGGTGCGCATGGTTCAGGTAGTGCACCGCTGCCGCTGTCTCGCGCTTCTGAGCGTGCCCGGCCGCGATGTCCAGCAGCAGACGGGAACGCCGCTCAAGCGATCCGATCGACTCAGGAGCGATGGACTCGGCACGCCTCAGCGCCTCGCCAGGAGTCAGCAGCCCCACACCGACACCGACGCCGTGAATGGCCACGTTGGACGCGTCGAACGCTGATGGGGTGTGCGTGTACCCAGCGGGCAGGCGGGAGGCCGTACGGTCCGCCTCGGAGAGGTACCGCTCAGCGTCACCGCCCCGGCCGTCCAGTCCGCAGGAGATAGCCGCTTGCAGGTTCAACGCCCCATAGACACCAAGGAGTTCGGGAGTTGATTCCTCCAACTGACCACGCAGCAGAGCCATTCCGGCTTCGTCGGTCCGTACGGCATCGTCCGCGTAGCCCGCCGCTCGCTGCCCGATGGCCGTAGACCACGCCGCCAGCGCCAGCGTCACCGGGTCGTCTGCCTCTTCGCTGTGCGATCGGCCACGGTCCAGCGCGAGCCAGTACAACTCAGGTTCGCTGATGTGGGCCAGGAGCCGCTGAACGAGGCGGTACAGGTCCGCCGTCGCAGCGTGAGCCGCCCGGCGCTCATCCCCGTCGTACGCTTTCACGCAGGCGTGAGCGTCACGGATCAGGTCTGGCAGCAGCGCGCCAACCTCCGTCCGCTGGTGCGTGCTGGTGTGCCAGAGTCGCCACACGCCCTCTACGCGACCTTTCAACACCTCGGCGGACACAACCCCCACGGTCGGCGTGCCAGCGAACGAGACGCCGTGCATTGCCTTCCTGATCTCCGGTACGCACACGTGAGACAGCTTGCCGACCGCATCGGCGGGAAGGGCCAAGTCCCCACCCGTCAACGTGGATACGTCGGGGATGTGCAGCGCGTTCGCCAGTCGCACAAGGTGCGTGATCGACCGTAGATCACGCTCCCCGTTCTCGATCTTCTTCAACCAGTCGGACGACCGGCCGACCAGGCCAGCGAGCACGGGGCGAGACAGCCCCCGTCGCTCCCGAAGGATGCGGATACGTTCACCGGTCGTCAGCTCTGCGGGCAGGTCGGTCATCGTCGCTCCCTGGCGTGTGGTAGCTACTCCCGCCAGCGTACGCCGGGTGGCCAAGCCGGAACAGCAGAAAGGCCCCCGCCGCCACCCAGCGAGAGGGCAGCCACGGGGGCGTTGACGGCCTTGGAACCCGTACAGGTTCCGAGGTGCTATACGCGTGCGGTCCGGCGTGACGCGTCGAGGGGGTATACACCCAGGTCAGAGCGTGTTTACGGCGGGCCGTAATGACGCTTCACGCGCCCAGTGCAACCTTGGTGATGGCTGCCGGGTGCGGGTAGCCGAAGCCAACGCGCATCGTGCCGCGCACAGCCACCTGATCGGACTGGAAGTAGGCGTCTGCGCTCAGGTCGACCTTGACGTCTCGGCGGAGCACGACGAACACGCGGTCTTTGGGCAGGCCCCATACGGTGCCCGGGGTGACCGCCGGGGAGACGTACAGCGGGACACCCGCGATCACGCGGCGGGTCGGTGCGGTCGGGTCCGAGCCGAGCAACGGCTTGTTGCTGCCTGTCTGTTCCTTGAGCTGGGCCAGGGCCAGGGCGTCTGTGGGGTGGGCAGTGAAGCTGGTCAGCGTGGCGCCTACGGTTTCGGCCTGGGCGATGGCCTCAAGGAACGGGTCCAGGTTGGCCCACTTCTTGCCTGCCGTGACCGTGGTGACTGCGGGTACGGCTTCCAGGCCGCGCGGTGCGGGAGCGGGCAGGCTGCCGAAGAACGCCTGATCGACCTTGCGGGCGATGGAGCGGGCCAGGCCATCGCCGACGATCTGAGCGGCCTGTGGGTTGGAGTCCTCCGCGAGTTCGGAGGAGACGACCGTCAGTCCGGCGACCTTGGCAGGGGTGACGACCTCTTCGCCAAGGGTGGCGTCCTCTACGGGGATCTCGTCGCCCTCGCGGGTCCAGGCCGCTCCGGCGTCTTCCTGCACGATGGGCAGGTGGGTGCGGGTGGCGTCGGTGGCCAGTTGGGTGGCGACCTGGAAGGCGACCGAGCCGGCCGTGATGGGCTGGACGATGAGCGCCGCGTACTGGTCGGGAGTGATGCCTCCGGCTCCGGGGGTGGTGGTGATAATGCTCAACTAGCGTTCCTTTCTTCAGAGTTCGCCGGAGTGGCGGGAGTTGCTGACGATGGTCACGCCGCCGTTGCCCTTGCGGCGTTGTTCGCGGGCTCGCCGGAAGGCGTCCGCCCATGCGGTCGGGCGGGGGCTGCCGCTGGGGTCGAGCCCGCCACGCCCGCGCTGGACGTATCCGGGGGCGGGCCCGGTGTCCCGCTCGTGGATGGCAGCACTCAGGACGCGGGCACGTTCCTCCAGCTCCGCCGTGGGCACGTTGCCGAAGCCGCGCAGCACTTCGGGAGTCATGTACGGGTAGCGGCTGGCAAGGTCCTGGATCGCGTCCTCCCGTTCCCGTGTCGCCTTCTCCTGCTCCAACTCGGCGATGCGGGCGGTGAGTTCGGAGATGCGGGCGTCGGAGTCGGCGGGCGTGTCCCGGACAGCGTGAAGCGTGCTGTCGGTCTCGGTGCCGTGCTGGGGCGGGGTTGCCTGGTCCGTGTCGGTGTTGGGGTCGGGCTCAGTCGGTGAAGACAACGGCGTCCTCCAGGCTGCTCGTCGGCGACAGCGCGAGGGTGCCCTCCTCGCTGGTGAGCTGGCCGCCGTGCACCGCGATCATCACCCTGGCCTTGAGGTCGCGGGCGGCCTCGTGACGCTTGTCGTAGTAGTAGCGCAGTGTCGTGGTGTCGCCGATCTCGGCGGCCGACCACACCAGGTCGGACAGGGCGGCGATGTAGCAGCGGGCCAGGTTCACCCAGTCGCGGATCTCGGTCGTGTCCAAAGAGGCATCCCTTCATGCGTGGATCGGTTGAGGAGGAGCCGGCACGGGTGACGCCGCAACTCCCGCTCCACCCCTGTAGGTACGGCGTTACGCGGCCTGGTCCGGGGACCGGTGGCGTCGGCGGTAGCGGCGGGCCCGTTCGGCGGCCAGTCGGCGCGTGCGTTCGGTCTTGCAGCCGTCGCATACGGTCGGCCACTTCCGCCGCTGCGAGGCGGGACGCCGGACGGTGAACCCCTGCCCGCACTCGATGCAGTCCGCCGTGTACTCCTTGATCCCTCCGGCGAGCGTCACCGTGCCGCCAGTTGTCTCGTAGACGCGGGGGTTGGCGTCGTTGAGGATCTGTTCTTCCCTTCGTCGCATCAGGGCCGCGTGCAGACGGGGGTCCATGCGGGTCACGGTCACCTCGGGGTAGGGCTGGGCGAAGTCCAGGTGCCGCCCCGCGCGCCGGATCTGCTCGCCGCTCTTGCCCTCGGCGGGGTTGGGGGCGGTGCCCCTGAGCGGGTGGAAGGCTCCGCCGTGCAGGTCGTCACCGCGTGCGGACACGGCCCGGTGGTCGGTGCGTATCTCCGCCGCGCTCTCGTCACCGACGCCGGACCATGCGATGTGGGCCATGGCGTCTTCCTGCGACGCCGGGTCGTAGCGGTGTTCCTTGCCGTCCGCGATCAACGGGACGCCGTACCTCTGCTCAGCCTCGCGGGCCAGGGCCTCGTACAGCTTGGGTGGCACGATCTCCGCGTGCTCCACGTGTTGCCTCCTGGGCATGCGAAAGGCCCGCCGTGGGTGCCGGCGAGCCTTGAAGTGGTCGGTATGGGGTTGTGGGCGCCATGCCGGCGGGTCGGTGGCGCGCGTACGCCAGCGACAATGAAGTCTTCTCGGCAACGTGACGGTTGCGGTGCGTGATGATGCCGGACGCCGGGGTGGTGACTCGGCATCAGATATGAGTGAAGCCT
>NZ_JACTVI010000132.1 GCF_014495685.1 Streptomyces sp. TRM68367
GGCCCCGGGCGCCCTCGGCGACCGTGAGCGGGAACAGGTGGTGCTCCGCGGTGATCCGCGACGCCTCCGCCCACAGCTGACCTGCCGTCGGCTCGTCCAGCTTGCCGAACTGTTGCTCCGCGAACCGGCGGACGTCCGGGGGCACCACGCTGCCGGTGGCGGTGGAGCCGCTCAAGGGGTGATCGCGTACGACAGGACCGGAGTCGGCGGCGTTCTCGATCGCCTCCAGGTAGCGGCGGGGCACACCCACGCCGGGAGCCCGGGTGAGGTCGGCCATGATCCCGTCGCCGGCGGACTTGGCAGGGGTGTCGCGGAACACCGACTCCGGGTCGAGGTAGGTGTCCGGCAGGCCGGCGAAGTGCCCCAGCTCGTGCAGGCCCAGCAGGTCGTTGCGCTGCCGCACCGCCCGCAACTCCGTCGGATCCAGGGCCTGGTCCTCGGAGCGCAGCCGGAAGTGCAGCTGGTCCGACACGCCGGGCGCGGCCGACATGCTCAGCTCGACGGCCCCGCGGCCGTCCGCGACGGGAGTCAGTCGCAGGCCGATGTGCAGCTGATCGCCCGACCTCGGCAGCGGCAGGCCGGTGTTGAGGTGGCCGTCCAGTGCCGCGCGCCACCGCTGCTCGAACTCGGGCAGCATATCCGGAGTGAATCCCTCACCCAGGCGCACCGGCAGGTGCAGCGTCAGGTCGCGAACCCAGCGGCCGTCCTCCGCCTGGATTCGCCTGACCTCGGCGCGGATCAGCGTGGTCCAGCCCGGCAGCCTGCCGTCCGCGGACGTTCCGCTACGCCGTGGGTCGAACCGCTCGGTCTCCAGTACACCGCCCGGCGCCTCCGCCCGCCGGTGCAGCCACTGCTCCGGCCGCACCGGATCCGCCACCGGGTACACCAGCTCCTGCGGCGCACGCCCGCGCTCGTCGCCTCTAGCCGGCGCCTGCGACGACTGCTCCAGTTGCTCCGACTGCTCCAGTTGCTCCGGCTTCCAGGCATCCGGCGCCTGCGACGACTGCTCCAGTTGCTCCGACTGCTCCAGTTGCTCCGGCTTCCGGGCATCCGGCGTCCGCGACGGCTGCTCCGACTGCCGGGTATCCGGCGTCCGCCACGCGGCCGCAAGCTGGGTGTACGTGACCCGGCGGCCGGGCGTCTTCAGGGCCGCGACCAGGGCCGGCAGCCGCAGCCGCGCGGCCTGCTCGACGGGTGCGTCCGCCGCGGCGCCGTCCAGGCGCCGCACCAGGGCGTCCAGGTCACCGAGGGTAACCTGCCGGTCGGAACCCAGCCGCAGGGCGCGACGGGCCAGGTCCGCGGTACGGCGCACGGTCGCCAGGCGCTCGACCGTCAGGTGCTCCGGCCCCCCGTACACCTCGCTCGCCAGACCGCCCAGGCGCCACACGTCCAGGCCGCCCGCCGCACCGATCCGCGTGGCCAGCGGCTTGAGATCGGCGCGCTTGACCACCGGACGGGAGCCGGACAGCCGCTGGAGGGCGTTCCGCAGCGCCGCCGCCTTGGCCTGCCCTGCGGCCGGGTTCTCCGCGTCCGCCACCGGGAACTCCGGCACCACCTCCCTGGCCTCGATCACCTCGAAGGAACCGTTCCCGCCCTTCTCGACCCTACGAGAAGTGATCTTCATCCGGGCACCCGGCAGCAGCAACACCTCCCGCTCCTGCGGCTTCGCCGAGAACGCGGTGATGTCCCGCCCCCAGTTCCCACTGAGCTCGGCACGGACCAGCACCGGATGAGTCATCGGCAGGCGAGGCTGGAAATCCATGAACGCCCTCGCCCAGTCCTCACCCCGAGCGAAACTGGAGAACGCCGAGAACGACACCTCCGAACCACCGAACGACGGCGAAATCACCCGCCCGATCCCCGACGTGAGATCACCCACCGACCGCGTGCCACGCCAGGCCACCCCTACCGCCGGCGGCAACTGCGCAAGAGCATCCAGCAGCATCGCGCTATGCGCCGACAACTCCTTCTCCATCGCAGGCAGCAACGGCTCGGCAGCGGCATGCAGCCGTTCCCCCAGCCACGCCACCTGCCCCGCCGGCATGCCGTCATAGCGCAGCGCCAGCAGATCCCCCACAACCGGATCATCCGCCAGCACCTGCGGCACCACCACCCGCGTGTCACCGAGGTGCCTGTCCAACAGACGCCTGACCTGCAAGCGCAACGCCGCCCGCGTGCCCGCCGACTTGAACGTCAGCAACACGTTCATCAACCGGAACGCCGGGCCCGTATAAGTCATCAGAGCGGCGAAATGAGCCAGGCTGAGTCTGTCCAGCAGCTGCCGCGGCGTCACGCCGTTCTCCCGCAACCAACTCTCGACAAACCACTCCTCCGGACCCGGCAGCCCATCGACCAGCCGCTGGAAAGCACCCCGGCGATCCACCGCCCGCCGCACCAACGCCTCACCGGGATCCCGGAAACCACCCTGCCCGGACGGGGTCATGAGCCTCGACCAGTACGCCGCCTCATGCGGCAACATGCCGACCTCACCCACCCGCTCACGCAACTCGGCGAGCGGCACGCCCGGGATGGAGCGGTACATGTGCGCCGCGTCGTCCAGCGGGTTCCCGGCCAGCGACGGCACCACGTCCGCCGTCTGCAAACCCGCCAGGATCTCGTACAACGAGTGGTCCTGCACCGGCAGCATCCAGCCCAACAGCGACAACACCAGACCATCCGGATCCCCTCCGGGCACGTTCAGCAACTTGAACGCGTTGCCCATCTTCGCCGCCGTCCCTGAGACACCGGCGACCAGCGGCATGCCCCGCTCGTCGTGCATCTCCCGGAACAGCGACGAACCCGGATTCATCACGAACTGGGCCTTGCCGGACACCACCGCCAACGGCAACTCCGGACCCTGCTCACCCGGACGCAGATCACCCGCACGCGGGTCCTCGATGACGTCGGCCTCGGCGATGATCCGGGTGATCCCGGTGACCGTACGACCTTCGGTACCCTCCGGTGCGCTGTAGTGCACCTCGATACCGAGCACGTCGGGGCCGGTGCGCAGCTCGTCCAGCACCGGCGCGCCCCGCTCGTCGAAGCGCACCTGCTCCAGCGGGATCTGCTCGGTGCGGAAACCCATCACACCCATGGCGAACGGGTTCTCGGCGAGGAACGCCGCCTCACGCTCGCTCAGCGCGATCCCCATCCGCGCCCACTCACCCGGAGTCCTGGCGATATTCCCCGCCAGTCGCTCCCGCACCGGACGGCTACGCCGTGCGTCACCCCAGTACTTCGCCGCCTCCTGCCTCCACGACGCCGACTGCGCCACCACCGTTCCGATGGCGAAGAAGTCCCGGTCGAACGCGCCCTCCCTGCCGCGCGCCACATGGCTGACCAGGGCACGCAACCGCGCACGCGTGCCACCGCCCAGGAACGACGCCTGCGTCCGCAACGCCCCCACGTCCAGGCCCAGCCGCTCCGCCTCGGCCCAGTCACGGCGGTCGGCGATCCGCAGCAGCAGCGACTTCAGCGTCAACGGCGAATCCTTGAAGAACGCCGCGTTGAAGAACGCCGTCATCAACTCCCGTACGTTGCCTTGGTCCAGCAACTCCTGGAGACGGGACGACTGTGTGTCGCCGCCGACCTGACCGGCCGAGGTGACGTCGCCGTGGAAGAAGACCCCGGCGACCTCATCCGGGCCAAGGTCCGGATGCGCCTTGGTCAGCACCTCGAGGAGACGCTCGACGCTCTGCCGCGCCGCGGCGCGCGCCCTGGGATGGTTGAACGCGAACGAGCCCAGCCGCGACTCGAACTGCTCCGCCTTCGGGAAGTACGACGCGTCCGCGTACAACGTCCGCAGCGCACGGTTGTGGCCGAGCGTGAACGGCTCCAGGACGTCCGTCGCGGCCTCGGAAGCCTGCAGCTCACGGACGTCCGACGAGCCGGGCTCCAACGCATCGCCGCCAGTCGACGACTCCTGCTCGGCGTCGGACGCCGGCTGGATCTCGTTGGGCTGCTCCGGGTTGCCCTCTGCCGTCGCGGTGTCGTGCGGGCTGTTCAGCTCATCCGGGGAGGCGGCATCGGCCGACTGCTCCACGTGCTCTTCGGCCGGGGCCTGCAGCCCCTCGGCCTGGGCGCCGTTGGCCGACTCCGCCTCTTCCTCCGCCTCTTCCTCCTCTTCCTCCTCCTCCGGCACTGACTCGAGGGCGATGTGCGTACGGGGCGGTGCCTGCAGCTCAGCGACCTGGTCGCCGTCGCCCGACTCCTCCTCTTCTTCCTCCGCCACCGGCTCCAGGGCGGAGTGTGTCCGGGGCGAGGCCGGCAGCTCAGCGACCTGGTCGTCCTCCTCACCCTCCTCTTCCTGCTCCTCTTCGTCCTCCTCCGCCACCGTCTCCAGCGGAGCGTGGGCGGGGGTCGGAGTCCGGTTCTGCGGCGTCGCCGTGGCGGGCGCATCATCCGCCACGGCCTGGCGCGGTTCCTCCAGCAGTTCTCCCGCCGTGTCGGACGAGACCTGAGAAGCAGACTCCTGCGGCGCTGCCTCCGTCGGCTGCGTCACCTGTGTTGGTGGCTGCGTCACGTCCTGGAGCCGACCGAGCGCGTCAAAGTGGAGCGCCCGTCCGCCAGGCGCGTCCGTCACGGTAAACCCGGCGTCCAGCCGCTCCGCGAGGGACTCCGGCAGCGGTGCCACCGAGAAGACGAAGTGCGCGCCCAAACCGCCGATCAGCGTGTGCGTCACACCGGCCGTGCCCGCACCCGGCACGAACTCGGTGCGCACCTTCAGCCCGGACAGGCCGCCGATTCCCTCCCCCCGCAGCGGCACCTCGAGCGAGCGCGGCTCCGCGTCGGCGTCGAGGTGCCACTCCAGCACCGCACCGTCGTCCTCGCCCGGTACCGGCGTCCGCACCACCAGGTCACCCTCTGCGGTGCGGGTGACGTGGGTGACGTGGACTTCCGTCCCGCCCGCCAGCGGCACACCGTCCGGTTCCGCCAGGCGCACCCCGCCATCCACCCCGGACGGGGTGTAGAACCGCAGCAGCCGATCCGTACCCGGCAACCGCACGGTGCGGAACTGGAACTGCCCACCCACGGAGAAGTGCAGCGTGCCCGGGACGACCCCCGTGATGCTGAAACCGCCCTCCTGGCGCGGCGTCACCACCGCTGCCTCAATCGGCGCGCCGTCACGATCGACGAGGGCCAGGCGCAGCGGGTCCCGCCTCAGCCGGACCCCGGCACCGGCCAACGGGCCCACCTGGTCGACCCCGGAGAGTCGCGTCCCTCTGGCCGACGGTGCGGTCGTAGGCCGCTCGGCGGTCAGGTCGCCACCGTGCGCCGGGACCTCGAGGAGCTGCCCGGCCGGGGCGTCGACCTCGACGGCGGGCGGGCGCTCGGCGGTCTGCGGTTGCGTCTGCGTCTGCGACTGCGCCGGGCTGCCCTCCCCCTGTGTGTCAGGGAGTTGCCCGGCCGGGGCATCGACCTCGACGGCCGGGCGCTCCGCGGTCTGCTCGATGAACGGCCAGGGGGCGCCGCTGCGCTGGGCGACGGCTTCCCGACCCGTCTCCGGATCGACGTACACGTCCTTGAAGCCGGAACGGATCCAGTTCCAGCGGCGCGTACCGGAACCCACCGCGTTGCCCTCGGCACCGAAGCGCGTCCAGGTCCACGCCCCCCGGGCGCCCTGCTGAGCACGGACCACACCCCCGTCCGCCGTCGGGTGGTACGTCCGCACGGAGAGGAGGTTCATCCTCGGCAGTCTGCCGGTGCGCGTGTCGTGGAAGGTCCGGGTCCTGGCGTCCCAGGTGCGGGTGCCGTGGGCGACCTTGTTCCCGGCCGCGTCGAACTGAGTCCAGCGAAGCTTGCCGGCGCCGTCCCGATGGACCTGCAAGTACCTTCCGCCGCCCAGCGGCTCGTGCTCGAAGAGGACGGTGGCGGGGTCCTCCTGGCTGGTCAGCGTCAGTCCGCCGGTGAGGGACGTGGTGATCCTCGCGGTACCGCGCGGGCCGGCGACCAGCTCGCTCTCGGCGTTGACAAGTGACGCCGCACCGGTCGTGTGATCGATCAGCCAGTGCTCGCCGGTGGGGACGCCGGACTTCACGCGGACGGCGACGGTCTGCTCCCGCAGTCCGCCCTGCGCGTCGTACACCATCCGCTCCTGCGGCCAGCCGCTCGGCACGGTGCGGCGCAGCACGAACCGGTCGGGCCCGAGAAGCTCGACCTGCACGGTGTCGTCCGGCTGCCCCGCGGCGCCGACGAGCTTCGGCTCGGTGGCGTCCGGCAGGCCGACCTTGAACTGCAGAGAGCCAGTCCCGCCCGAAAGCCGGACCATGCGGCCGGCGTACACGCCCTCCTTGCTGAAGTACCAGGTGGTGCCCGCCCCATCAGCGACGCCGAACGCGGCGTCCGTGTCCGCGGGTACGCCGGTGGTCATCCGGTACCGACCGGCGAGCTGAGGAGCGTCGGCGAACGCAACGGCAGGGCCCGTGAACCCGACCTTGATCCCCTCAATCTCGGTGGGAACGTCGTGGGCCACGCTCCCGAGGAACACCTCGTGGTAGGTCACCTGCTTGGTGTCGCTGTAGCCCCAGCGCAGCCCCGTGGCGTTGTGCGTGACCGTGTAGGCGCCCCCGCCCAACGCATCGCGCGGGGTGGGAACGACGGTGAAGTCACCGACCGTCACGGCACGGGGGGACGAACCCGAAACACCCGGAGTGACAACGGGGAGCCGTTCCGTCAAGGGCAGATCCAGGTACTTCGCCAGCGCGCGCTGGGCCTCACGGTTCATCGCCTCCCGGCCCCTGGCCATCGCGACGACGACATCCGGTCGGACCAGATTCCGGGACATGCCGCCACGCACCAGCGCTGCCATGAGCCCCGGTGCGACATCCTGGACACGCACCACCGGGCGCGGATCGAAGTCATCCGTCTTGAAGTACGTGTCGAAGTCCGCCCCGATCCGGTGCAGAAACTCACGAAGGCCGGACGTATCGGGCCCGTCATCCGGCCGGACCCCCTCGACCGAACCCAGGGCCTCGGCGACGATCTCCCGGAAGACTTCCGGACGGTCGACCGGGTCGAACTCCTCGACCGACGGCTCGTCTGCCGCCGGGGACTGGTCGCGCACGACCGCACCGGCGGCGTTCTCGACCGCCTCCCGGCTGCTCCCCGGCACATCGGTGCCGCGAAGAGCGGTGACGTCGGTCATGCCCCCCGTACTGGAGGCGACACCCTCGCCGCCCTCGGCCAACACGCCGGCGCTGGCGCCCCGGGGCGCAGCGATCTGCGGAGCCGGTATCTCAAACGCCAGCTCGGAGGCGCCTCCCTGCAGGCCCTCCCGGACAGAGCCGGCACCGCGCTGGTCGGCCATGCTCCTGGCCACGGCAGTGGCCTGCTCGATCCGGTCGGGTGCGTCCGCGTGCTGGTGCAGTGCCTGCGCCACGCGCATGATCGCCCAGTACTGCTCGGGGTCGCGCTCCAGCAGACCCTCGCCGGGACGCCCGATCGTCAGGCGGAAATAGTGGTGCTCCGCGGTGATCCGCGACGCTTCGGCCCACAGCTGCGATGCCTTCTCCGCAGTCGTCTTGCCGCCGAACTGCTGCTCCGCGAAACGACGCAGCTCCTCCGGCACGGCGGTCCGGTCGTCCCTGTGCTCCGGCCCCACCTGACCGTTCCCGCTGGGGGCCACCTCCCCAAGCCGCTGCAGCCGCTGCTCCATGCCCTCCGTCTGCAGCTCCTCGGAGGACCCCCGGCGGGTCTCCTCGGCCGTCTCCGCGGGCGACTCCATGCCGGGCTCTTCAACGCCCTCCTCGGGCGTCTTTTCGGCCTCCTTGGCAAGGAGTTCGTGCAGGGCGGGTGTGTCCGCGACAGACGTCGGGAGCATGAAGTACAGGCCCTCGGGAGCCTTCACCCGGAGGCGCCCGTGCCGGCCGGAGACGACCACGTCGACGTCGGCCTTGTAGTAGCGGAACGGCCGGATGCTGACGGCATTCCGCTCCAGGATCTCCTCGGTCTCCGCCGCCCGCTCCTGCGAGCTCTTCGCCTCGTACTGGAACGGCGACCGGTCCTGGGCGCCCTCTTCCCCGGTGCCGGCCTCGGGGCCGAATCCGGCGAACCCGCCGCGGGTCCCGCCTTGGAGGTGTTCCTCCGACTCCAGGTTCTGGTTGTAGTGACGCGACAGGACGTCGACGTCAGGCGCCGGCAGCGGGACGATGCGGTTGATCCGCAGCCCGACGTTCACCTTCTCATCACCGACCGGCACCTCATGGGCGTGCCGCAGCAGCTGCTCCATACGGAGCCGCAACAGCACCCCGTTGGTGAAGTGGTCATACAGCATGCCGTGCACGGTGGTGACGTCGGCCTGCCTGGACCGGTGTTCCGTCGGATCGGGCCGTGACCTGGACGGGTGGGCGGGCAGCGCGGCCCAGCGGTTGATCGCGGCCGTGGCGGGCAGCGCCCAGGGATGCCCGTGCTCGACCATCAGGTCCACCAGCTCGTTGTTCAGGGGCTGTTCCTCGGTCTCCCACACCGGATCGGTACCGTCGGAGCGGTGGGAGATCTGCGCGGGCGGTGGTCCGGGCTGGATGAGGTGGACAGGGGCGATCACCCGTACGTCGCCGTCTACCACACCGTCCTCGGGCCGCTTCGGGAACCGCTCGGCGAACGAGACGGGCTCCTGCGACCAGGCCGCCGCGTGCCGGCCCCCCAGCACACCCGCGGCGGTGCGCGCGACCCCGCGCAGTACGCGGCCGGGGACGCTGAGCACCTCCGGCCGCTGCAGGGTGATGCCCATCTCCACCCGGAACCGCTGCCGCAGCTGCAGCTCCACCGACGGGTTGCGGGTCTGGCCCCAATAGACGTCCACGTGGTCGTCGTGCTTCTCGTGGGAGCTGCCAATCCCCCAGGAGTAGCCGGCCGCGCCGTCCAGACCGCCCACACCCGAGGTGCCCATCGTGGCGCGCACATTGCCGCGGGCCGAGACCCTCGAGCCGCGGGAGGTGGTGGTGATGTTCTCGGTGACCGCCTTGCCACGCAGCATCATGGTCATCTCGGGACGGTCCAGCTGCGACACCGGCTCCAGCGTCTCGGCGGTGACCTTCACCCACACGTACCGGCTCTGGCCGAAGGCCGATGTCGAAACCGGCAACCACCGTGTGACGCCGGTGGTGTTGAGCAGCGTGAACTGGTTGAGCAGCGCGGCGGGTGAGAACGAGGCCTCCAGCTCGCTCAGCAGCAGGCTCGGCCGGTGCCCGACGCCGTCCGCGTTGGCGCGCAGCACGTCCTGTTCCGTCAGCCAGTTCTTGATCTTGTCCAGCACGCCGTCGGCGTGCAGCACCTCGGGGTGCGTCGATCCCGGCAGCAGCGCCAGGTCGAGGTGTCCCTTCGGCGGCTGCGGCTTGATGCGGGGCACCCCCTTCGGCCGCGGCAGGCCCAGGTCGAAGATCCGCCGCTGCGGAACCACGAACTCAAGGCCATGCCGGACCTCCAGCACCTGCCGGCTGCTCGTCATGCCGGATTTGCGTCGGGTCACCGCATCGGTCCAGCTGCCGCTGCGCCACCGCTGGAGGGTGACCTCGAACACCGCGTCGGAACGATAGGTGTGCATCGGCCCGCCGTAGGTGCCACGGGTGATGCCGACGGGCGCGACGGCGGTGCCCCGCTCCCTCTCCCACTCCCATTCCAGCCCGCCACCCGCGGTGGCGAGGATCTCACCGGTCAGCGGCTGGCCGTGGTGCTGGTGCTCCCCTTCACCGGAGACGTCTTCGTCCTCCTTCGGCCCGAACTTCAAAAGCGGGCCGATCCGGCCCGCCAGGCCCAGGCTGAAGGAACGTTCGCCGCTTCCCTCGTACTTGGCGGCGGCGCTGGTGTTCTGCCACAGCTGGAACCCGCCCGGACGGTGCGCCGTCACATGACGCGGCTTGGAGGCCACGACCCGTACCCGCAGCGCCTGGTGCCACCCGTCGGCCCCGTCGGGAAGCTCCACCAGCCGCCCGTCGGGAGAGGTCAGCGACGGGAAGTGCGCCGCCAGCTCGGCGGGCGACAACGTCTTCTTCAACTCCGCCGGCCATTTACCCTGATCCTCCAGCCACTTGGCCGGAAGTTTATTGGCCTCCTGGTACATCTTCGCCGCAGTTCGCGGCAGTTCGGGCGTCTGGAGGAACGACCGGTACACGGCCGCAGTGCCGTGGCTGGTGAAGTCCGCCGCCGGCCCGGCCGGCACGGAGTCCAGCGTCCGCACCTCACCTGCCTGGGCCAGAATGCGCGCGGGGACCGGCGTCGCCGGCACGTGCGTGTGCGGCACCACCACCCGGGCCACCACCTCGCCCGGCCGGTCGATCCACCACCGCTTCGGCGGATGCTTTCCGGTGCGTACGGACATCTCGTAGACGACGTCGTAGACATGCTCGTCGATCTTGCCGCCCATCTCAGCGCGCTGCGCGGACTTCGCACTGCCGGAGAACACGTGTTTGGCGCCACCGCCCACGCTGCCTGTCACGCCCGCCTGGCCCAGCTGCAGGTCCAGCACGCCATGCACCTCCGCGTGAGCCCTAACCCCCGCGAATCCCTTGAGCTTCCAGGTATTGCCACGGTGCCCGCTGACAGTGGCGGCCTGACCGGTCCGGACATTGACCGACATGGACGTCGCGTCGGCCCCGGTCGTGCCACCGACCCGGCGCCGCAACCGGGCGGTCACCGCCACCTCGTACGTCCGGCCGCCCAGCCGCACGGAGTGCTCCACACCCGACATCAGCTGCCCAAGGTCGGCCTCCAGAGAGGCCCGCGCGAATTTGGCGAGCAGGTCCCGGTCCGCGCCCGACCAGTCGACCCCGTGGCGGCCGGTCAGCTTCCCGCGCAGACGCTCCATCACGTTCCAGTGACGGCCGTTCAGCTGCTCATGCATCTGGCCGATCACGGTCCGGATCTGGTCGTGGACCAGCTCCGCGCCGGGCAGGGCGATGCTGGTGCCAAAGCCCTGCCCCAGCCGCGACGCCAGAGCCAGCGGCTCACGCTCGTGCGGCTCCGGCAGCGGCTCGTCCAAACTCGCCGGGCGCTCGAACGCACTCTCCGGCAGGCCGACGGCGTACTCGGCCGCCTCGGCCAGCAGAGCCCGCACGTATGGCAACGACTCCACCGGGCCATCCGTCTCCAGCAGCGGCTGCCGCAGCTGCGCAGCCTCCGGGCCCAGCACGCGGCGCTCGAAGTCGGCCGCCTCGTGACTGGGGACACCGACCTCCGCCGGCACGATGCGGTGGACCGGGTCGATCCGGTGCGTGGTGGAGACCACCTCGACGGAGAAGTTCAGCAGTGCTCGATAGCGGGCCTGGTCGTCGGTGGTCTGGAGCACCATGTGGGTGGCGGTCTCCTCGGTCAAACCGTGCCCAGAGCCGCGCTCGACCTCACCGGCCACCGAGAAGAACTCCATCGGCCCCGCGGCCAGCCCGCCACCCAACCAGGCACCGCTCTTCGCCCCCTGCGCCCGGTGCACACTCAGCGTCGCCCCGGAGTCCTCACGCACCGCGACCTTGGGAGTGTCCCCCAGATACTCCAGGCCCTCGATCCCGGCACGGACGACGACATGGCCCTCGAACGACCGGCCGAAACTGACCGGGAAGGACACCTCCTCCGTCACCAACTGGTTTTCCAGCAGGTGCCGGCTCCGGTTCATCGCGGACCGCTCGTTCAGCTGGGCGAGGATCCGCTCCGTGAGCTTGCCCACGCCCTCCGCGGGCAGTCCCGCCGCGAGCAGACGGCGCTGGAGCTCGGCGGCCAGCGGGATCAGGTCGACCGCGTTGATGACGTTCCGCGCCCGGTGCGACCCGGAAGCCTGCTCCCCGTCGCCGGCCTGGGCCCCGGCGTGGGGCACCGGCCGCAGCGCGTTGGGAGCGGTCAGCGCCTTCGGCAGGTTGACCGTCAGACGGGCAGGGGTCACCGCGCTGTGCTGACGCTCCTCGCCGTCGACGAAGACTCGCATCATCACGCCGGCACGGAACGGAGTGCTCTGCTGCGCCCAGATCTTCCGGTCGAAGACCACGGTGCGATGAGACGCCGTCTCACCGGTGCGCTGCGCCGAGGCGCCGAGCATCGGCGCGGGCGTCACCTTGGAGACGACCTTCGCCCCCACGGAGAGCGCGGTCAGCACCGTCGACTCGGCCGACACGCCCCGCTCCGACGCGGACTTCTCCGTGGTCGTCAGCTTGCCCCAGTTGACGTTGTACCGGTCGATCTGCGAGGCCGACCCCGGCGGCACCGGCTCCACGTCGCGCAACACCGGCCGCAGCCACACCACATGACCGTCCACCGTCAGCATCAGCCCGCGCTGGAGAACCGTCTCCCAGAAGTCCAGCTCCCGATCCCGTTCCGCCTCGGACGAACCGGCGGCATGCTCCCCGGCTGCCAGGCTGTCCGGGACAGCCCGGCCCCGCAGCAACGTGCGCAGCCCCTCGCGGACGGCCGCCTCGAACGCGGCGCTGTCGCCGTCGCGCCGCACCTCGTAGGCGATGCGGTTGGCCCACTGCCGGACCAGCGCCTCGTCCCAGCTGTCGACGCCGGTGACGGCCACCTCGCCGACGGAGTCCACCCCGTCCATGCCCAGGTACCAAGGCACTTCGGCGTGCGCCGACTTCGGCGGCTGGGCGGACACATCAGTCGCCGCGGCGTCGGGGCGCGTCTCCTTGACTCCGCGCAGGGACGCGTCGAGGGACTGCAAACGGCCCTGCTCCGCGACCCTGGACCCGGTCTCCACCAACGGCGGCACCTCGCTCACTGCCTCCGACATCTCCGAAAGCTGCGAATCGGGGGAGCCGGGCTCGAGCACATCGCTTGTGCGGTCATCACGCTGCGGTTCCTGGTACGTCTCCTCCGGCGCCTGCACGTCCGTGCGGTCGTCGCGCCCCGCTTCCCGGTGCGTCTGCTCCAGCGCCTGCACGTCCGTGCGGTCGTCGCGCCGCGGTTCCGGGTACGTCTCCTCGGGCGCCTGCACGTCCGTGCGGTCGTCGCGCCCCGCTTCCTGGTACGTCTCCTCCAGCGCCTGCGCTTCCTGCGAATGCGTGTCGTCCTGCGTGATGAGGGCCGTCTCCGGCTGCGGTGACACGGCCGCCTCCTCCACGCGGGTCCGCGGCGAGGGGATGACGCTGATGACCGCCCGCCGGCGCGCGGCCGGGCCGTCCTCAGGCCGCGCGCCCAGCGGATACTCACGGCCGCGTGAGGTGACCTCGACGGAGAAGTCGGACTCGTGCGGAACGGCAGCCCCGTCGGCAGTCGCTGCCAGCAGGTGCTCCTCAAGGCTCCTGGCGAAGGCAGTGGCCACCGCGTCGGCACGTTCCTGGCCACTGCGCTGGGCTGCCCTGACGCTCGGCCGCCCCAGCGTCGTACCGTTGCCATGACCGTTGATGGTCACCTTGGGCAACGGCCGCCCCTCCGCAAGAGCCTCCACACCCTCCCGCGCGGTGTGCGCTGCGAGCGCGTGGATGGCGCGCAGGGCGGACGGCGACAGCCGGCTCGATCCGCCGCCGAAGACGATGTTCCGCGTGACCGGCTCGGGCACCGGCCGGTCGGCCCCGTCCTCCCCGGCGGCGGAATCGTCCCGACCGTCCTGCGCGCCGCTCTCCGTCTGACCGGTGTCCGGGTGCCGGAAGAGCGTGCGCGTGCCGTCCTCGGAGGCCAGGGTGATGCCACCGTCGCGGCCCGTGTGGACGACGGCGGTGTCGAGCGGGCCGGTGAGCGCCCGGCCGTCGCCGTCGAGGCGGGTGGCGGTATCGCTCGCGTGGTCGATCCTCCAGTACTCGCCGAGCAGCAGGCCTCGTTCGCCGGGGACGCCGACGATCTCCTCGACGACCCGCCCGGTGCGGGTGTCCACGACAAGGCCCTCAAGAGGCCGTTGCGGGTCGGCGTAAGTGGGCCTGAGAGCCACACGGCCCGCCCCGAGCGACTCCAGCCGCATCAGCCCCTCGGTGTCCGGCTCGCCGGTGGCATCCAGCAGACGCGGGGCACCGTCCGGTTCATCGGCCCTCAGGCGCAGGTACCCGAGACTGGCCTCCAGGCGTACGTCGGTGTGGGTGGGAGCACCGTCGGAGGCGAAGTGGTAGCGGTGGCCGAGCCGGGTGTCGATGATCTGGAAGCGCGGTGCCCTTGTCCCCGTGGCGGGTATGGCGGGCTCCTCGCCGCCGGCGCTGTCGGACGGGTGGGCGTGGCCGTCGGGTTCGATGTCGGTGGGTGCGACGGCGAAGCGCTCGATCGCATCGGGTTCGCCTGTGAGCTGGTACTCGCTGCTGGGCAGCCCCTCGGCGTCGCTCCGTTCGCGGACCGTGACAGTCAAACCGGCCAGGTCGTCGGGCGCGGCGCGCAGGGCGATGTCGTACTCGGCGCGGATGTCTCCGCTGCCCCCGGACGCATCTCCACGGTCGACGACCGGTGCGATGCCGGAGCCGTCCTGCTCCGGTCCCGCCGCGATCCGGTCCCCGTCCTCACCGAGGACGGTCCGCTCCTCCTCCGCGTCGGCAGGGTCCTGCGCGATCGCGTCCAGGGAGAAGAGCTCGGCGAGCGTATGGCCGAAGCGCTTCTCCGAGGCATCCGCAGCAGGGCGCTCCTCCTGCCGAAGCCGGCTGCTCGGCTCGCCCTCGGATACGTGGGTGGTGTCGACCGGCCGCTCCGCGTGCTCTTCGCCCGGGTTCTGGGCCACGGGGCCCGCCACCCATGCCTCCGCGAGCCGGGTGTAGGTGACCCGTTCGCCGGGCGCCTTGAGCCGGGCGACCAGGTCCAGCAGCCGCTGCCGCTCACCCGGCTCGACCGGGGCCTCGGCGGCGGCGCCGTCCAGACGGCGCACCAGGGCGTTCAGATGCTCGCCGGTGACCGGCTCGTCGGCGTTGAGCTTCAGCACCCGGCGGGCCAGGTCCGCGGTGCGGCGTACGGTCGCCAGAGCATCGACCGTGAGGTGCTCGGGGCCCTGGTGGACCTCACTGGCCAGACCGGCCAGGCGCCACACCTGCAGGCCGTCCGCCGCGCCGATCCGCGTCGCGAGCGGCTTCAGGTCGCTCCGCTTCACCACCGGGCCGGAATTGGAAAGCCGCTGGAGGGCATCGCGGAGCCTGGCGGCCCGGATTTGAGCTCCGGCCGCGTTCCCGCCAAGGTCGAGGACCGGGAGCTCCGGCAGCTCCTCGGCGGCCTCGATCAGTTCGTACCTGTCACCTCGGCCTTCCCTCTGGGACGAGCTGTCGCCCACTCCGCCTTCCGCGCTGCTGGCGATCCGGCGCGAAGTGATCTTCAACCGCGCTCCGGGCAGGAGCAGCACCTCCTCCTCGTCCGACTTGTCTGAGAAGACCGAGATGTCACGCCCCCAGTTCCCGGAGAGTTCGGCGCGGACCAGCACCCGGTGGGTCATGGGCAGTTGCTCGGGCAAGCGCATGAACCTCTCGGCCTGCGTCCGCTCCCGGCTGAAGCTGGAGAACGCCTTGAGGGAGATTTCCGAGCCGCCGAAGCTCGGCGAGATGATCTGCCCGATGCCCGAGCCGAGGTCGCCCACGGACCGGTCACCGCGCCATACCTCGCCGAGCGCCGGCGGCAGTTGCTCCAGGGCATCCATCAGCATGGCGGTGTGGACCACCGCCTCCTGCTCGATGACGGGCAGCAACGGCTCGGCGGCGGCGTAGATCCGTTCCTTGTGCCGCTCCAGCTCCTTGGGCGTCATCCCCTCGCGGGGGGTGGTGAGCAGCCTCCTGATGGTCGGGTCCTCCATCAGCAAAGCCGGCATGACCACCGCGCCCGCGCGCTGGTCGAGTATGCGCCTCACCTGGATACGCAGCGCCGCCGGCCGGGTGGCTGCGGACGTGAACCTGAGCAGCACGTTGATCAGCGGGAACGCCGGGCCCGTGTAGGCGATCAATGCGGCGAAATGAGCCGGGCTCAGCCGCTCGAGCACCTGCCGCGCCGTCATGCCGTTCTCCCGCAGCCAGCGCGCCGCACGCTCGGTCCGGCGATCGCCCTGCGGCCGGCTGACAAGGCGCCGGAAGAGCCTCCGGTTCGCCTCGGCCTTGCGCCGTCCCAGTTCTCCGGGGTCGCTGAAGCCGCCGTGGTCGACCGGGGCGTTGACCTTGGACCAGTAGACGGCCTCGTGCGGCAGCATGCCGTCCTCGCCTACCGCGTCGCGCATTTCCGCCAGCCGCACGCCCGGGATCGACCGGTACATCCTCGCCGCGTCGTCCAGCGGGTTTCCGGCCAGCGACGGCACCACGTCCGCGGTCTGCAGACCGGCGAGGATCTCGTACAGCGAGTGGTCCTGGACCGGCAGCATCCACCCCATGAGCGCCAGCGCCAGACCGTCCGGTTCCGCGGGGGCGTTGAGCAGCTTGAAGGCGTTCCCGAGCAGGGCCGCCGTTCCGGAAACCCCGGCGATCAGCGGCATGCCCCGGCGGTCGTGCGCATCCCGGAACAACGAGGACCGCGGATCCAGCGCGTGTGCGGCCTTGCCGGACACCACACTCAGCGGCAGCTCCGGGCCCTCCTCATCCGGCGCCAGGTGACCCGCCCGCGGATCCTCGATGACGCGCCTCTCCTCGACGATCTTCGTGATCCCGGTCACCGTCCGGCCCTCGGTGCCCTCGGGAGCGTTGTAGTGCACCTCGAAACCGAGTACGCCTGGGGCCTTGCGCAGTTCGTCCAGCAACGGCGCGCCCTGCTCATCGAAGCGCACCTGTTCCAGCGGCACCCGCTCGGTGCGGAAGCCCATCACGTTCAGCGCGACTGGGTTCTCCGCCAGGAAAGCCGCCTCCCGCTCGCTCAGGGGCGTGCCGGGGTGGGCCCAGTCGCGCGGCGTCGTGGCGATCTCCCCGGCCAGCCGCTCCTCCTCGGGACGCGAACGCCGCACGTTCCCCGCGTGCTTGGCCACCTCCCGCCGCCACGACGGCGACTGCGCCGCGACATTCCCGACGGCGAAGAAGTCCTTCGCGAACGCCGCCGCCTTGTCCGGGGCGAGCCGGCTGAGCACCGCATGCAAGCGCGTGCGAAGCCCGCCCTGCAGGAAGGACGCCTGGTCGCGCAGCGCCCGCACATTCAGACCCAGCCGCTCGGCCCTGTCCCAGTCACGGGTGTCGGCCAGGTCGCGCAGCAGCGACTTCAACGTCAGCGGCGAGTCCTTGAAGTAGGCCGCGTTGAAGAAGGCCGTCATCAACTCACGAACGTTGCCGTGCTCGATCAGACCCTGGAGATCGGACCCCTGCGCACGTCCACCGATCTGACCCGCCGACGTCGGATCGTCCTTGAAGAAGACCTTCGCGATCTCCTCCGGGTCGCGATCGGGGTGCGCCTGCGTGAGCACCCTGAACAGGCGGCCCACGCTCCTGGCGGCCGCTTCCCGCGCCCGGGGGTCGTTGAACGCATAAGCCCCCAGCCGCGCCTCGAAGTGCTGCGCCTTCGGGAAGTACGCCGGATCCGAGTACAGGGCGCGCAACGGACTGCCCTTGCCGAGACCAGGGGCCACTGGGAACGAGTCCACGGCGTCGCCGTCGAGCGTGGACCCCGCAGCCACCTCCTGCCCGCCGCCCAGTGGCCCTTCGTCCTCGCCCGACCAGGCGTCGTCCCCGGTCGCTCCTGCTTCACCCTCGGTGTCCGAGACATCCGGGCTGCCCAGGCTCACCGCGTCAGACGCGTTCGGGCTGCCCAGGCTCACGGCGAAGTCGGAAGACGCCGGGCTGTCCGGTGCCGCTTCCTCGTCGGTCAGCCAGTCGGTCTCCTGAGCCAGCCAGGCATCGAATCCCATTCCGGTCGGCACTGGTTCGTCCTCGGTGTCCGAGTCGTCCAGGCCACTCGCCGCCGTCTTCACGCCGAGTTTCGAGAGGAACGCCCCGAGACCCAGGTCGTCCGTCGACGCGGCGTCCGACGCCTGACCGCCGATGGTTTCACCGGCTTCGTCGAGCGGGGACAGGTCGCCGCCGGACACCGTGGCGGAGGGCTCCAGGTGGTCGAGGCCGCCGACGGGGAGTCCCTCGTCCATCTGGTCGGCACCGCGTTCCCGGACCGGCTCCTGGGTTTCCGCCGCCGGGGACACCGGCTCCTGCGGCGCACGCCCGCGCTCGCCGCCCAGCGCCTCAGCACCGTCCCGCTCGCCGCCCGCCGAGGGAAGCGTCCGTTCCAGCTCCGGCGACGCCGCCGGTTCCGCGCTTTCGGTCCCGGGCTCAGCATCCACGGGCCCAGGCTCGAAGCGCACGAGCTCGGGCCGCTCCGGAGAGAGCCGGATGTCGGGCCCGACGGGCTCGGTGTGCGCAACCGTGTCCACGGCGGGATCGCTCTCCACGCCGGTGCGCCGCGACTGGGCCGTGGTGTCGGTGGCGCCGCCCCGCAGCCCGGGCCGCGACGCACTCACGCCCCGCTCCGCGGCAAGGGCCTTGGCCACCGCGACGGCACGGGAGGTCCGGTCCGCGTCGCCCGCGGACTCGTGCAGTTCCTGGGCCACTCGCATCGTCGCCCAGTACTGCTCGGGGTCACGTTCCAGCAGGCCCCGGGCGCCCTCGGCGACCGTGAGCGGGAACAGGTGGTGCTCCGCGGTGATCCGCGACGCCTCCGCCCACAGCTGACCTGCCGT
>NZ_JACTVI010000133.1 GCF_014495685.1 Streptomyces sp. TRM68367
GGTGGACTGGCAGTTCACCACCCACGATGCACGCATCAAACTGCGTCACCTTTATCCCAAATATTAGCCGCGACAGTCTACTAGTGCCGCGAAGGCAACGTTTGCCCGTCAAGGAGCGGCGTCCGGTGCGTGCTCTCGGCGTGCCGGCCGGAAGCCCTCGTACTGGACGTACTCGGGCTTTCGGCCGGTGCGGCGAGAGGGCGTGCCGGGCGTCGCGACGGGGCGAACGTTGCCTGCCGGGGCACTAGCTCTCGTCCGTCGCCGGTCTCATTGGATTTCCGCTCCCCCGGTCCGGCGCGGGAACGGCGAGGGCCGCACCCCCGGCCTTCCGGGGATGCGGCCCTCAACTGCCGTGCCGTACCGCTTGCTTGCGCTGCCCGCGTTACTTGCGGATCAGGCTGCGCAGCACGTAGTGCATGATGCCGCCGTTGCGGTAGTAGTCCGCCTCACCGGGGGTGTCGATGCGGACGACCGCGTCGAACTCGACGCCCGTGTCGGTGGTGACCTTCACCGTGCGCGGCGTGGTGCCCTCGTTGAGCTCCGTGACACCGGCGATGGAGAAGGTCTCCTCGCCGGTCAGGCCGAGGGACTGAGCCGACTGGCCCTCCGGGAACTGGAGCGGCAGCACGCCCATGCCGATGAGGTTGGAGCGGTGGATGCGCTCGTACGAATCGGCGATGACGGCGCGGACGCCGAGCAGGGCCGTGCCCTTGGCCGCCCAGTCGCGGGACGAGCCCGAGCCGTATTCCTTGCCGGCCAGGACGACCAGCGGGATGCCCGCTGCCTGGTAGTTCTGCGAGGCGTCGTAGATGAAGGAGACCGGGGCGCCGTCGACGGTGAAGTCGCGGGTGTAGCCGCCCTCGGTGCCCGGCGCGATCTGGTTGCGCAGGCGGATGTTGGCGAACGTACCGCGGATCATGACCTCGTGGTTGCCGCGGCGGGAGCCGTAGCTGTTGAAGTCGCGGCGCTCGACGCCGTGCTCCGTGAGGTACCTGCCGGCCGGGGTGTCGGCCTTGATCGCACCGGCCGGGGAGATGTGGTCGGTGGTGACCGAGTCGCCCAGCTTGGCCAGCACACGAGCGCCGGAGATGTCGGAGACCGGGGTGATCTCCATCGTCATGCCCTCGAAGTACGGGGGCTTGCGGACGTACGTCGACTGCGGGTCCCACTCGAAGGTGTTGCCGGTCGGGATCGGCAGCGCCTGCCACTGGGCGTCGCCGGCGAAGACGTCGCTGTAGGACTTGGAGAACATGTCCTCGCCGATGGCGCTGGCGACGACCTCGTTGACCTCGGCCTCGGACGGCCAGATGTCCTTCAGGTAGACCGGGTTGCCGTCCTGGTCGGTGCCCAGGGCGTCACGGGTGATGTCCACCTTCATCGAGCCCGCGATGGCGTACGCGACGACCAGCGGCGGGGACGCCAGGTAGTTCATCTTGACGTCGGGGTTGATCCGGCCCTCGAAGTTGCGGTTGCCGGACAGGACCGAGGTGACCGCGAGGTCGTGGTCGTTGACGGCCTTGGAGACCTCGTCCGGCAGTGGGCCCGAGTTGCCGATGCAGGTGGTGCAGCCGTAGCCGACGAGGTTGAAGCCGAGCTTGTCGAGGTACGGGGTCAGGCCCGACTTCTCGAAGTAGTCGGTGACGACCTTCGAACCGGGAGCGAGGGTGGTCTTGACCCACGGCTTGCGGGTCAGGCCCTTCTCGACCGCCTTCTTGGCGACCAGGGCGGCGCCGATCATGACGTACGGGTTGGAGGTGTTGGTGCAGGAGGTGATGGCCGCGACGGTCACCGCACCGTGGTCGATCTCGTACGTCGTGCCGTCGGGGGCGGTCACCGGGACCGGGTTGGACGGGGCACCGTTCGGGATCGAGGACGGGGCGTCGGAGCTCGGGAAGGACTCCTTGCTGGCCTCGTACTCGTCGGTGACGTAGTTGCGGACGTCGACCTTGAACTGCTCGGCGGCGTTGGCCAGGACGATGCGGTCCTGCGGGCGCTTCGGGCCGGCGATCGACGGGACGACCGTCGACAGGTCCAGCTCCAGCTTCTCGGAGAAGTCCGGCTCGGCCTTCGGGTCCAGCCAGAGGCCCTGCGTCTTGGCGTACGACTCGACGAGCGCGACCTGCTGCTCGCTGCGGCCGGTCAGGCGCAGGTACTTCAGGGTCTCGTCGTCTACGGGGAAGATCGCGGCGGTGGAGCCGAACTCCGGCGACATGTTGCCGATGGTGGCGCGGTTGGCGAGGCTCGTGGCCGCCACGCCCTCGCCGTAGAACTCGACGAACTTGCCGACCACACCGTGCGCCCGCAGCATCTCGGTGATGGTGAGCACGAGGTCGGTGGCGGTGGTGCCGGGGGTGAGCTCGCCGGTCAGCTTGAAGCCGACGACGCGCGGGATGAGCATGGAGACCGGCTGGCCGAGCATCGCGGCCTCGGCCTCGATGCCGCCGACGCCCCAGCCGAGGACGCCGAGGCCGTTGACCATCGTGGTGTGCGAGTCGGTGCCGACCAGGGTGTCGGGGTACGCCTTGCCGTCGCGGACCATGACGACGCGGGCCAGGTGCTCGATGTTCACCTGATGGACGATGCCGGTGCCGGGCGGCACGACCTTGAACTCGTCGAAGGCGGTCTGGCCCCAGCGCAGGAACTGGTAGCGCTCCTTGTTGCGGCCGTACTCCAGGTCGACGTTCTGCTTGAAGGCCTCGTTGGTGCCGAACTTGTCGGCGATGACGGAGTGGTCGATGACCAGCTCGGCCGGGGCCAGCGGGTTGATCTTCGCCGGGTCGCCGCCGAGCTCCTTGACGGCCTCACGCATGGTGGCCAGGTCGACGACGCAGGGGACGCCGGTGAAGTCCTGCATGATCACGCGGGCCGGCGTGAACTGGATCTCCTGGCTGGGCTGGGCCTGCGAGTCCCAGGTACCGAGGGCCCGGATGTGGTCGGCGGTGATGTTCGCGCCCTCCTCGGTGCGGAGCAGGTTCTCCAGCAGGACCTTGAGGCTGTAGGGCAGGCGGGACGAGCCCTCCACCTTGTCCAGCCGGAAGATCTCGTACGACTCGTCGCCCACCTGCAGCGTGCTGCGGGCGTCGAAGCTGTTCGCCGACACGACAGTCTCCTTCTTTATGTGCGCGTACCACCGCATCCTGCCGCCACGCCCTTTGGGCCAATCCGCTAAGGTAAGGCTAAGTTAGGTAACCCTTACCAGGGTGGGGCGACTGCAGTGCGCCTCGGCAGATATCTCGATGTCGAGATAACTGTAGTACATGGGTCCCGGTTGGTCATGCCAGGATCCCGGTGTCCGCTGTCATCCAATCGAGGCGTTTGACAGCGAACCCAGTCGTTCCGCCTTCCTTGTCAGCGAACCTAGTCGTACGAGGTGACGTGCTGGGGGTGCTGGATGACCGTGCCGGTCGGGGCGGATCTTGCGGAGCCGTACGTCGAGCTGTCGTACGTGGATGCCGTGCGGGAGGATCGGCGGCGTCCGCTGCTGGACTGTGTGACGGCTCGGTTCGAGGACGTGGCCGCGGTGCGGCCGTTTCGCTGGTCGCGTGGTGAGCGTCACTTCTCGGGCTGGTACTGGGCGGCGACGACCGGGCGGCACGTCGGTTTCGAGTCGTGGCTGGAGCGGGACCGGCTTGTGCTGATGGATTTCGATCCCGGGGTGGTGGGGATCGCCTCGCAGCCGTTCTGGCTGCACTGGCACGACGGCGAGCGTGAGCGTCGGCATGCTCCGGACTACTTCGTGCGCCGCGCGGACGGTTCGGCGGTGGTCGTGGATGTCCGCGCTGATGAGCGGATCGAGCCGAGGGACGCGGAGGCGTTCGAGGTGACGCGCCGGGCCTGCCGTCAGGCGGGGTGGGGCTTCGAACGGGTCGGGGTTCCGCAGGAGGTGCTGCTGGCGAATGTGCGGTGGCTGTCGCGTTACCGGCATCCCCGGTGCCGGCGCGGAACGGTCGCGGACCGTCTCCGGGAGGTTTTCGCGGCACCGGTCCCGTTGATGACTGGCGCGGATGCGGCCGGTGACCGGCTTGAGACGCTTCCCGTCCTGTTCCATCTCCTCTGGCTACGCGAGTTGGCCACCGAGGGCCTGTCGGCCGGGCTGCTGGGGCCGTCCACCATCGTGCGCCTGGCGGACGGAAGCGTTCGGTGACGGGGCGGGGGCAGGGGCGGTGGGTGCCTGCGACGGCCAGGATCGCGGAGTTCCCGCAGACCGCTGCGGAACAGGCTCGTTGGTGGGAGAGGCACATTCTGGAGGTGCTGGACGGCTTGCCGCCGGATGCTCCTGCGGGGACGGTGCCCCGGCCGGAGTTCGACCCAAAGCGGAATTCGCTGGCTCAGCGGGAGCGGGCCAAGGCGGCTGAGCTGACGGCGGCCGGGCATGCGATGACGGCCAGTGGCATCAAGCAGCGGCGTCAGCGATACCAGCGGGATGGGCTGGTCGGTCTGGCCGACGGCCGGTCGGCCAAGCAGATGCCGTCGTTCGGCCGGGTGGCCCTGGTGGTGGTCGAGGCGATGCGGCAGGCGATCGACGAGACGGCTGAGGCGTCGTCGAAGACGATCGGCTTCGTGGTCTGGCGGGCGACACAGATCCTGGCCTCCCGCGAGGACGTGCAGGACATCGAGGTGCCCTCACAGCGCACGCTCTACCGGCTGTTCGACAAGCTGGCCACCGGCACCCATGCGACGGGCTCGGCGACCACGCGCCGTTCGGTGAACGCGCGTCCGGCCGGGCCGTTCGGGGAGGTGCCGGCCAGCGCGCCGGGCGAGTGGATGCAGATCGACTCCACGCCGCTGGATGTCCTGGTGCGCCTGGACGACGGCATTGCCGAGAAGGTCGAGTTGACGGCCATGATCGACCTTGCGACCAGGTCACTGGCCGCTGCGGTGCTGCGACCGACGACGAAGGCGGCCGACGCCTCTGCTCTTCTGGCCCGGAGCATCACCCCTGAGACGATGCGTCCTGGTTGGTCGGACGCTTTGCGGTTGTCGAGGTCGGTGATGCCTTACCGGCGACTGATGGCTATGGACGAGCGGCTGGAACATGCGGCTGCGCGGCCGGTGATCGTGCCGGACACGATCGTCTGCGACCACGGCAAGGTCTTCATCTCGAACAACTTCCGTGCCTCGTGCCGCTACCTGGGCATCAGTCTCCAGCCGACGCACAAGGCGTCGCCTTTCGAGAAGGGTGCGATCGAGAAGACGCTGGGGTCGGTGGCCACTTTGTTCGCGCAGTTCGTCGCGGGTTACACCGGCCGGTCGGTGGACCGCCGGGGCCGGGGCCTGGAGAACGGACCGCTGTGGTCCCTGCCCGAACTCCAGAGCCTGCTGGACGAGTGGATCGTCATCTGGCAGAACCGTCCGCACGATGCACTGCGGGACCCGGACTCGCCGAAGCGCGCGTTCACGCCGAACGAGAAGTACGCGACGCTGTTGGAGTCGTGCGGCTACATTCCGGCCCCGTTCAGCGGCGAGGACTACGTCGAGTTGCTGCCCGAACGCTGGCAGGCGATCAACTCCTACGGCATCCGGATTAACCACCGAACCTACGACGACGGCGAGCTGACCTCGTTGCGCCGTCAGCACTCCGGAGTGGTGGAGAAGAAAGGGTTGTGGGAGATCCACTACGACCCCTACGACGTCTCCCGGATCTGGGTACGCGACCGCCGCAGCGAACCGGCCCGGTGGATCACGGTGTTCTGGAAACACCTGCACCGCGTCGGCGTCCCCTTCGGCGAGATGGCCTGGGACCACGCCCGCGAACAGGTCCCGGAAGGGACCGAGGAACAGATCGCCGATGCCGCCGCTGCCCTGCTGCGCCGGGCCCACGACGGCCCTGCCACTGAGGAAGACCGCCCGGCCAAACGCTCGAAGCGGGACCGGCGGGTCGCCGCCCGCACCCGGGCCACCGCCCCCGAACGGCTGGCCCCTGACCCGCCAGCCGCTGGGCCCGTGCCCGAGGACGAGGCCGGCACCGAGGTGGCGAAGGTCATCCCGCTGGGCCTGTTCGATCCGCTCGCCAACCCCTGGAGGCGCACGTGACCCTCTCCGAACTGGCAGCCCGGCACATCGCGTTGAGCAAGGTCGATGCCGAGGCCAACCGGCAGCTGACCACGCTGGACGGGTGGCGGAAGTTCATCGAGAACCCGCCCTCGCCCCCGGTTCTGTTGTCGCCTGACGCGCTGCGGCGACTGTCCCCGGCCGAACGGGACCTCTACGACGATGACCGGCTCGACCATCACGCCCGGATGCTCGTGGTCGCCACTTCGTTCGTCGAGAAGACCGTGGTCTGCGGCCGTCGGTTGGTCCTGCTCAACCGCCACGCGATCAGCGCCCGTCGCGGCCTGATGGTCTCCGGGCTTCCCGGCACGGGCAAGACCAGCGCCATCACCCAGCTCGGACGCTCCCATGAACTCCTCGACCGGGCCCGCCACCCGAATGTCTCCGACCGCGTCCCGGTGCTTTACATCACCGTCCCGCCAGCCGCGACCGCCCGCATGGTTGCCGCGGAGTTCGCCCGCTTCCTAGGCCTGCCGGTCCGGGCCCGGTTCAACATGACGGACATCATCGAGGCCGTGGTCGGTGTCTGCACCGACACCCGCACGGGCCTGGTACTCGTCGACGAAATTCACAATGTCTCGCAGGTCACCCGGTCCGGCGGTGAGGTCTCCGACACTCTGAAGTACTTCTCCGAGCGCATCCCCGCCACGTTCGTCTACGCGGGCATCGGCCTGGAGACCAGTGAGCTCCTGGCCGGCACGCGGGGCGCCCAGATCGCGGGGCGCTTCACCCTCGTTCCGACCCGCCCGTTCCCCTACGGCGACGAGTGGAAGGGACTGGTCGCAACGATGGAGGAGACGTTGCTCCTGCACGACCACCCACCGGGAAGCCTGGCCAAGCTGGACCGTTACCTTCACAACCGGGCCGATGGCATGATCGGCGCCCTCTCCCACGCGATCCGGGGCGCCGCGATCGACGCGATCCTCAGAGGCACCGAACGCGTGACGAAAGAAACGATCGACGCGATCCCCCTGGACCACGCCGCAGAAATCACGACATCCCCGTCCAGGAAGATGGCCCGCCGGTGACCGTCACGTCGTCAGACCGCCTCGCCCGGCTTCCCATCAAGGTTTCACCACGGCTCGGAGAGACAACCGACTCCTACATCCGCCGCCTGGCCCGCGCCAACCACCTCAAGCCCAGCTACCTGCACCGGTTCCTCTGCGGCCCACCATTCTGGTTCGGCAAACCCATCCTCTCCCGCCTCGCGGCAGTCTCCGGCCATCCAGAACGCGCACTGCAACGAGCCCTGGCCGACGTCGCGTCGCCACGACGACGCACCAAGCCGAACGTCCGCTACCCCCGGGCCATCCCCCTGGCCGACCGCCCTGAACTGGCACTCCGCATCCGCGAGGCCGCCCAGTCCGGAAACGCGACCATCCGTGACCTGTCCCGACGCCACAAGCTCCCGCCCCGGACCATACGCACCATCCTGGACATGCCGGCACCGAGCACCTACCAGCCCAGGAGCGGCCCCCGCAAGGGACGGCCAACCAGACGGCCCGCCGCCGCGATCAACGACTCCACCCGAGCCCTGATCGACGCCATACTCGCCGAGCACCTCGACCTCAGAGAGGTCTGGACCCGGCTCATGGACGACCACGACATCTCTGTGTCCTACTCCTCGATCAACATCTATTTCCGCACCTGCCACGTCCGTACAGTGGCGCCATGAGCAATCACTCCGAAGCGCCTGTCACGCCCGTCGAGGCCTATGAACCCCCCTACTACGTGGCTGTCTTCACTACGGTGCGAACTCAGGACCAGAGCGGCTACAGCGAGACCAACGCACGCATGGAAGACCTCGTGAAGGACATCCCCGGCTACCTGGGGATGGACCACGCACAAACTCCTGGCGGGCTGGGCATCACCGTCAGCTACTTCCGCGACGCCGACGCCCTCACGGAGTGGCGGAGCAACGCCGAGCACCGCGCGGCGCAGGAGCGCGGGCGAGCCGAGTGGTACCAGAACTACACGCTGCACGTGGCGAAAGTGGAGCGCAGCCACGGGTTCATGCGGGCGAAGGTCCCGCAGAGCCCGACAGCAAGCTGACCAACCGAAGTCACCTCAGCGACCCGGGGCCTTCTCCCTGCCAACCGGGCAGCACGTTGCGGTGGACGTCCTGCCATGACCTGCTCGCGGTCGGCACCTGGCAGCAGGAACTGGTGAAGATACTCACGATGACCCACCATGATCGCTTGCCATCCAACTCAGTCGACGCAGGTCAGCGCGAGCCGAGCGACTAACTTCGCTGTCAAAGGACACCCGGTTACCCCTGTCCTCCAATCGAGGAAGGAAGGGGCCGCGGCCTCGCGGGACACACCTCGGCCCGCACAATTCATTGACCTACCGGACCGTGTCGCGCATCGCATTCGCCCCCTGTCACGTCCGGGACCGAGCCGGGCATGCCCGCTCGAACTGCTGGACGCCCACGCAGGAGCAGCACGGGACGTCATACGACATCAGTTGATTTGCCTGGACCTTTCGGGTGGCGTCGTACGCGTACGACCAGGCGATGTTGACTGTCTGTCACCCGAACGGACCCCCCGGGATGTGCCATCTCATATCTGAGATAGCCTCAAACCCATGGCAGACGACTACCTCGTACGCATCGGCAAGCTCATCCGTGACGCCCGGCAACACCGAGGCTGGACACAGGCGCAGCTTGCGGAGGCGCTCGGCACCAGCCAGAGCGCCGTCAACCGCATCGAGCGCGGCAACCAGAACATCAGCCTTGAGATGATCGCGCGGATCGGTGAGGCCCTGGAGAGCGAGATCGTCTCGCTGGGCTACGCCGGGCCGATGCACCTGCGCGTGGTCGGCGGCCGCCGGCTGTCCGGCGCCATCGACGTGAAGACGAGCAAGAACGCGTGCGTGGCCCTGCTGTGCGCCTCGCTCCTCAACAAGGGGCGTACGGTGCTGCGCCGGGTCGCCCGCATCGAGGAGGTCTACCGCCTGCTGGAGGTGCTGAACTCCATCGGCGTGCGCACCCGCTGGATCAACGACGGGGTCGACCTGGAGATCGTGCCGCCGGCCGAGCTGGACATGGCGGCCATCGACGCGGAGGCCGCCGTACGGACGCGGTCCATCATCATGTTCTTCGGCCCGCTGCTGCACCGCATGGACCACTTCAAGCTGCCGTACGCCGGCGGCTGCGACCTCGGGACGCGGACCATCGAGCCGCACATGATCGCGCTGCGCCGGTTCGGGCTGGACATCGCGGCGACGGAGGGTCAGTACCACGCCGTGGTCGACCGTTCCGTACGCCCGGACCGCCCGATCGTGCTGACCGAGCGCGGCGACACGGTGACCGAGAACGCGCTGCTGGCCGCGGCGCGGCACGACGGCGTCACCGTCATCCGCAACGCCTCCTCCAACTACATGGTCCAGGACCTGTGTTTCTTCCTGGAGGCGCTGGGCGTGCGGGTCGAGGGCATCGGCACCACCACGCTCACCGTGCACGGCGTGCCGGTCATCGACGCCGACGTGGACTACTCCCCCTCCGAGGACCCGGTCGAGGCGATGAGCCTGCTGGCCGCCGCCGTGGTCACCGAGTCGGAGCTGACGGTGCGTCGGGTGCCGATCGAGTTCCTGGAGATCGAGCTGGCGGTCCTGGAGGAGATGGGCCTCGACCAGGACCGCACGCCCGAGTACTTCGCGGACAACGGCCGTACGCGGCTGGTGGACCTGACCGTCCGGCCCTCCAAGCTGGAGGCGCCGATCGACAAGATCCACCCGATGCCGTTCCCGGGGCTGAACATCGACAACGTCCCGTTCTTCGCGGCGATCGCGGCCGTGGCGCAGGGCAAGACCCTCATCCACGACTGGGTCTACGACAACCGCGCGATCTACCTGACGGACCTCAACCGCCTCGGCGGACGGCTGCAGTTGCTGGACCCCCACCGGGTCCTCGTCGAGGGCCCGACCCGCTGGCGCGCCGCCGAGATGATGTGTCCGCCCGCCCTGCGCCCCGCCGTGGTCGTCCTGCTGGCGATGATGGCGGCCGACGGTACGTCCGTGCTGCGCAACGTGTACGTCATCAACCGCGGCTACGAGGATCTGGCGGAGCGGCTGAACTCGATCGGCGCGCAGATCGAGATCTTCCGGGACATCTGAGATGCGGATTCCGCCGCGCCCCGCTTGACCAGCACGAATGAGGGCCAGTAAGGGGTGCGACGGCACCTCTGGGGCTTCTCTGGGACTTTTGATGCACTGTGTCGCTCTACACCTTCACCATGATCATCCAGACGCTCGGGGGGTGGGTCGTCCACAGCGGGTGCGCCGGAGCCCTGCTGGTCCGCAGGACGAGAGACGCCCGCATGTCACTGTGGCTGCGAATCGCTCCATTCGTCACCATGCTGGCGGGACTGACTCTCTTCTTTCTGGCAGTGGCGGTCCGGGACGACTGGATCCACCTGAAACGGCAGCCGTCACACGGGGACACGCAGGAGTGGCTCTGATCGAGAAGACCCTCCTCAACGTCCGCTGCCCTGTCGCCGCCCGTGCCGCGGCGGCGACAGGGCAGCGGCATACCACCGACCAGCTCCAGTCGGTGTCGGCGAGCCGGACACCCGACCCTGCCGCGTGAGTGCTCTCCTGCCCGGTGAGTCGAGGCGGCGCGTTACTCTGAGGGCCCCCTCGGCCCAGATGAATCATGTCCGATGGGATCTACAAAGTGACTGCATGGCAGCTCGTCAACGCCTATTTCAAAACGGCCGCGGCCAGCTCGCAACGCTGATCATCTTCGACGTGCGTGTGGCGTGGGTGGCCGTGGCCCTGCTGCCGCCCGGCTATCTAATGGTCGCGGTGGCGCCCGCAGTCGTGGTGAACGCGCTCCTGATCAGTCGCTGGAACGGGTCCCAGCGTTAGCGGAGACCGAACGAGGCACTCGATGAACCTGGGGATGCCCCGTGCCGCTGTACGCTTCGCTGTCACCATCCAACTGCTCGCCGCTGTGAGGGCTTCAGCGGGGCCGTAATCGGAACCTTCGAGCCCGGCAAGGTGAATCTCCCGAAGGGCTGGTGTGTCACTCCGGGATACGCATCGCTCCGTACACAGCCGTGTTGGCAGGACTGGCCGAATTCGTCGCTTACGGCCGCCATCTGAGGCAACTGGATTCATCTCGACCTCAGAAAAGAGAAACGCCGCCCTTGTCCACAGCAGACAGAAGGCGGCCAGCGCCACTGCAACACCGCGGCCTGATCCGGCGGGCCCAGCGGGGTCGATACAGCGCCGCCCACTGGCTCGCGTCCCATGCCGTCCAGTCGGACACGCCGTCGGACATGGAGGCGCGGGGCAGCGGAACAACTCTGTCGGTCTCGATCGCGGACCGAGTATGCGGGAGCATCACGCTCCGGCGCCGACCTCTCGCGCACGATCACCGGGCAGGCACTCCCTCTTTCCCAGAGTGCTGGATCAGCGTTCCCGTCACGGTGGCTCGTACGGTGTGCAGGCAGTCCGCCCGGCTGACACCAGTTCCGGCCTCGGCGCACGGGGCCGCGGAGAGAAATCCCCGCTCTTCTGCCATTGCCGCAGGCAGGGCAGTGAAACCACCGACCGCCCACAGCATTGCGACAGCGCCCAAAAGCACCGCGCACAGCCCCCATGGACAGTGCCGCGGCCACGGCTGTCGTTGCTGACGAAGCATCAGCTCCCGATGAGCAGGTGCCGGACGACATACCCGGCGGAGTCCACGCCGGAGCTGCCGCCTTCGACCAGGGCGGCGACGGCGATATGGGAGTTGTAGGCGGCGAGCCAGCCGTTGGTGTGGTCGCCTTCCTCCGCGGTGCCGGTCTTGGCGCCGACGCCCACCAGTCCGCCGAGCCGGGGTGCGGCGGTACCGCTGGTGGCCACGCCGCGCATCATCGACTGCAGGTAGCCGGCCGTGCGGGCGGAGATGGGCCGAGGCGCGGTGTCCTGGTGCTGGCCGGGCAGGATGACGGGCTGCTCGAAGCCCGCGCTGCGTACGGTCGCCGCCACCGAGGCCATGAACAGCGGTGTGGCCGTGACCTGGCCCTGGCCGATGAACTGGGCCGCCTGGTCGCCGCCCTGCACGTCCGCCGGGATGCTCGGGTCCGTGGTGGCGACGCCCCCGCCGATGGACCAGCTGCCCATGCCGAAGACGTTCACCGCCTCCTCGTGCAGGGCAGAGGCATCGCCGTCCTGCACGAGGTAGTGGAAGCCGTCCTTGATGAAAGAGGTGTTGCACGACACGGCGAACGCCTGGGCGATCGTGGAGCCGGGGTTGGCCCTCACTCCCGGGTCGTTGTGGAACAGCTGGCTGTTGGCCATGAGCGAGTCCGTACAGGGCGCGGGACTGCTCGGGGTGAGACCCGCCTGGTCGAACAGGGCCGCCGAGGTGACGATCTTCATGGTGGAGCCCGGCGACTTGATGCCGTTGATGGCGATGTCGCCGTCCGCACCAGTGTGCGCGATCGCGAGGATGTGGCCGGTTCGCCAGTCGAGCGCCACCGTCCCGGCGGGCTTTCCCTGTAGATGAGCGTCCGTCACCGCGGTTTCGGCCACCGACTGAAGACGGGCGTCGATCGTGGTCTTGACGACGGCAGCCCGGCCCTTGGAGAAGACCTTCAGCGCCTTGACGCCCACGCCGGTGCCGTCGACCACGGCCACGCCCGTGCCGGGGGTTCCGCCGGTGGGCTTGGCGTTCTTGCGGATCGTCGCCGTGATGTCCCGCAGGGACGCGAAGGTGGACAGGTCTGTCCTTCCGTCGCCGGCGACCACCCTCACCGTGGTGGTGTCGGCCGGCAGCCTGCCCGCGGTCAGCGACTGGTCGTCGCCCAGGCCGGGGTAGAGCACCGAGTTGTTCCAGTGGACCGCCACCACGTCGTCCGTGCTCTTCCGCACCGCCACCGCGCTCGGGTAGTTCCAGGTGCCATCCGCGACCTGGGCGGTGACGTCGAAGGTGACCTTGGTGGCGCCGGGCGTGACCGTCGAGGGCCCCGCCGAGCGAATGTGTGCGAACGACAGCGTCTTGAGGTGCAGGCCGTCCGCGTATCCCCGCAGTGCCTGTGCGGCCGTGTCCGGCAGGTCGGTGTCGCCCGCCGCCTCGCCGAAGTGCTGCTTGGACCAGTTGTCCAGGAACGCGCGGGTCAGTTTGACGGCTTCGGCATCCGTCGGCGGCGTACTCGACACAGCCGACGGGTCGAACGTGCGCGCCGCCTTGGCCTGGGCGTCACCCGCGGGACCGGAGGTCAGGGCATGCACGAAGTTGTAGGCGCCGATTCCGCCGACGACGACCAGGGCTGCGCAGGTACTGGCAAGGCCGATCTTCCCAGCTCTGTTCACATGCCTGATCGTATGTATGCTCCATATGCCGGTGGCTACGAACCGATCTCCAATTACTCAAAGCCTGGTCAAGGAACCTACCCGTTTCGAAGATTTGCCGTGCCTTGAGGGAATCTTGTGGTGATCAAGGGACGCGGTTTCCCGATCACGGGGTCGATGCCGATTACTGTGCGATCCGCTCCGGACGCCCGGGATGCAAATGGAGGGCCCTTTTGGGCTGCCTCGGCGGCACCCCGGGAACCACCAGCAGGTTCGCCAGCTCGTCGGACAGCTCAGGATCCATGCGCACGGCTTGGTGGGTCGCTTCCGTTTCGATTCCAGCGCGTACCAGGAGTCTCTTCAGAAACGCTGTGGCCGTAGCGCGTCTGTCGTTTCCAGCACCGGAGCGTGAACGCGAAGAACAGCAGTGGCGATCTTCCCGTCCTTCGAACGTGGCTGGACGGTGCGAGGTCCCATCCGCTGCGCTGGTACTTCGAGTACCGCGGCCGGGCTTGCCCCCAGCATCACCGTCGCTGGGTGGAACAAGCAGCCACGAGTCGGCGCTGGGATGTGAGCTCTCTTCGTCCTCGGGGCTGCAGTGCGCTTCCATCTCGTCGGGGCTCGCGCCGAGATCCGCGACTGCGTCGGCACAGCCCCGCGCTTTACCCTGCACTGCCGCTGGAGTCCGCCTGGGAGCAATGGGTTGTGGATTGACCCGCAACCATGAGACCCCCACAGGGGAGGCGCCTCCTCACTGGGAAGTCGCAGTGGTGAGTAGCCACGGCTGACGCGCAGCAGGATGGCCGCACCACCGTCACCGTCTCCGTCTCCGCTCCCGCCGGAACCCGGTCACCCGTGGGCATGTTGCAGTCCGCGTGCGGCTGGCGGGAGTGGACGAGCGGCCTGTGGAGATCCCACGACCGCTGCGCCCTCGTCCCATGCGACGCGGATGGCGGCAGGACGGCGAGCGCGAGTGCTGCGCACTGCCTAGATTGGCAAGAAGCACCCTTTAAGCAGCGGAAAGGACTGGCGCTAGACCTGTGGGACCGCAGATCGACTACTCGGCGTTGTTCGCGTCCACACCCAGTCCCTATCTGGTACTCGGGCCCGACCTGGTGATCGTCGACGTCAACGAGGCGTACCTGAGGGCGACCGGGCGGAGCAGGCCGGAGCTGGTGGGGCAGTACCTGTTCGACGCCTTCCCGGACAATCCCGCGGACCCGGACGCGGACGGGGTGCGCAACCTTGACGCCTCGCTGCACCGGGTCCTGCGGTCGAGAGAGCCGGACACGATGGCGGTGCAGAAGTACGACATCCCCGTCACATCCCGGCCCGGGACGTTCGAGGAGCGGTGGTGGTCCCCGATCAACACCCCCGTCCTGGGGCCGGACGGGCAAGTGGCATGGATCATCCACCGGGTGGAGGACGTGACCGCCTTCGTCCTGTCCCGCCCGGCCCGCCCACAAAGCGGGACGCTGAGCGAGCGCGAGGCGATGGAGGCCGAGCTGTACGCGCGAGCGCGGGAGCTGCAGCACCTGAACGAAGAGTTGCGCCAGGCGCACGCACGGGAACGCCAGGTCGCCGTCGCTCTGCAGGAGGCCATGCTGCACGCGCCCGACCTGGCCCGGCACCCCAATGTCGCGGTTCGCTACCTGCCCGCAGTCGGGTCGCTGAACGTGTGCGGCGACTGGTACGACGTGGTCGACCTGCCAAATGGCTGCTTCAGCGTAGCCGTCGGCGACGTCGTCGGCCACGGCCTGGAGGCCGCCGCCGTCATGGGCATGCTCCGCAGCGCACTGAGCGCCGCAGTCCGTGCCCTGCACGAGCCCGCGAAGTCGCTGGAAGTCCTCGGCCTGTACGCCCGCTCGGTGGAGGGGGCGGTAGCCACCACTGCTGTCAAGGTCGTGGTCGACACCCGCCATCACCGGATCACGTACAGCAGCGCCGGCCATCCCCCGCCCGTCCTGCTGCATCCCGACGGAGGCTGCGACCTGCTCGATGAAGCGACCGACCCGCCCCTGGGCGCCCGCCCCAAGCACGTCACCCGCCCGCAGGCCGCTCTGCCCTACGCCGCCGACGACACCCTCGTGTTGTACACCGACGGCCTGATCGAGCGCCGCGGCGAGGACATCGATGCCGGCCTGCACCGGTTGACCGACGCCCTGGCCCGCTACGCCGGCATGGGCCCTGACCGCCTCTCCGATGCACTACTGGCCCGCCTCGGCGTGGCCAGCGGCTCCCGCGACGACATCGCCCTGGTCGTCGTGCACCTATAGCGCAGCAAAGCCCCATATCAGTGCATCTACTGATGATCAGCGACTTAAGCTGTTTTTGGCCCCGCGGTGTCGGCTGGTCGGCGGACTGGCTCGGAGGCCGGCACGGCTGCGAGCACGTGGGGCTCTGGTCGTACATCGGCGAAGCGGCTGTGCGGGTTCCAGGTGGGGAAGGCGTGGACCAGGTCGCAAGGGCCGGTCACCGCGATGTGGCCGGCCCGCACCGCCTGGGCCCAGGTTGTCCAGCCCATGTGCCAGCGGGTGAACGCTGCCGGGTCGGCGACCACGACCAGGTCCTCCTCGCCTGGGCTGTGCACGCATACCTCGGCGTCGCCGTGCTCGTACAGCAGCCAGAACCGGGTCGGGGGCCTGAGTGCCGGGAAGTCCAGGCGCACCACCACGCGGCGGTCGGGGAGCGCGGCAGGGTCGGCGGAGCGGCACATCGCCCACAGCACCGGGTACGGGTCGAGGTGCTCGGGTGCCAGCTCCAGCCAGCGGACGCCCCACGCGCCGAGCGCCAGGCACACCTGCCACAGGTCCGTGCCGGCCTCGGTCAGGTGGTAGCGGACGGAGTGTCCCGGTCCTTGGTCGCGGCTCAGCAGGCCGTGTCGCTGAAGCTCACGCAGCCGGGCGGCGAGCAGTGTGCGGGACAGGCCCGGCGCGCCGCGCAGGATGTCGCTGAACGTCTCGCAGCCCAGTGCCATGTTCCGCACGATCAGCGGTGTCCAGCGCTCGGCGAACACCTCGGACGCGCGAGCGATCGGGCAGTACTGGCCATAGCCGCGCACGCAGTCCAGTGTGCGCTCACCCCGCCGAGTGGTCCAGATCCTGGACTTCCGCCGGGCTCGGTCGGCGGGAGAGGGTGGATCTGTGGGGGCCGACACGGACTGGGCGGAGGCCGACGATGATGCGGGAGATCCCGGGCTTCGCGGGGCAGCTCATCACCCCCCGCGCCACGGAGTACGACAGCGCCCGGGCGCTGTGGAACGGCGCGATCGACCGGCGGCCGGCGGCGATCGCCCGGTGCGGCGGCGCGGCCGACGTCCAGGTGGTGGTCCGCTACGCCCGTGAGCGCGGCCTGCCGCTGTCGGTGCGCGGCGGCGGGCACGGCGTCGGCGGCACCGCGGTGTGCGACGGCGGGCTCGTCGCCGACCTGAGCCGGATGCGCACCGTCCACGTCGATCCGCGCACCGAGACGGTGACCGCGGCGGGCGGGGTGCTGTGGGGCGACCTGGACCCGGCCACCCATCGGTTCGGCCTGGCGACCACGGGCGGGATCGTCACCCACACCGGCATCGCCGGCCTGACGCTGGGCGGCGGCATCGGCTGGCTGATGCGCGCCCACGGGCTGACCGCGGACAACCTGCTCCACGCCGAGCTGGTGACCGCCGACGGAGAGCGGATCACCACCGATGCCCGCCCCGAACTGCTGTGGGCCCTGCGCGGCGGAGGCGGCAACTTCGGCGTGGTGACCCGGTTCCGGTACCGGCTGCATCCGGTCACCGAAGTGCTCGGCGGGCCGGTGCTGTGGCCCCTGGACGACGCCCCCGGCCTGCTGCGCCACTACCGGGACTGGATCGCCGAGGCACCCGACGAACTGACCACGATCATCAGTCTCCGCAAGGCCCCGCCCCTGCCCGCCCTGCCCGAGGCTGTGCACGGCCGACTGGTGTGCGCGATCACCTCCTGCTGGTGCGGCCCGCCGGAGGCCGGAGCCGCTGTGCTGGCACCGCTGCGCTCCTACCGGCGTCCGCTGGCCGACCTGACCAGGCTGCGGCCCTATCCGGAGCACCAGGCGCTGCAGGATCCGACGGTGCCGCACGGCTGGCACTACTACTGGAAGTCCAGCGAGGTGGCGGCGTTGCCAGACGACCTGATCGACGTGCTGGTCGAGCACACCGCCCGGGTCGCCTCACCTCGCTCGTACACGCTGGTCTTCCAGCTCGGCGGAGCGATCACCCGGGTGCCCGAGGACGCCACCGCCTACCCGCACCGCAGCGCAGGCCACGCGATCAACATCAACGGCGCGTGGCTGCCCGGGGAACCGGCGGCCGACCGGGAGACGGCATGGGTGCGCGACTTCTTCCACGCGGTCGCGCCCCACCAGCTCGGCGTGTACGTGAACTTCCTGGGGAACGAGGGCCAAGCCCGCGTCCTTGCGGCCTACGGTGAGGGGACGTACCGGCAACTGGTGCGGATCAAAGAGGTCTACGACCCGGACAACGTGTTCCGGCACAACCAGAACATCGACCCGGCGTCCTCCCCGCTGGCGACCGCCCAGGACGTCGTGTAGGCCGCCGAGCCTCGCCTGACAGTGAGGATGTGACGTGGTGACGCCGCTGGTGGGTCTGACCCCTCGCCTGACTGACGTCTCGACTGTCCTGTTTGGG
>NZ_JACTVI010000134.1 GCF_014495685.1 Streptomyces sp. TRM68367
TTGACTTGTACCTCGGGCTGAAGCCCGAGGATTCTGGCCTTCTCGATCGTTGCGGTGCCGCTACGCGGCACGGGCTTCGGTCGGGAATCCGTGACTTCCTGTTTCTTCGCGCTGTGCCAGAACGGGTTCTGGTCTTACCGGCGCTCCGCAGGCCGTTGCCGCCAGTCCGGCGGCCGTTCTGACATTGATCGCGGCGTTGTGGTCGCGGTCGTGGACGGTGCCGCAGGCGGTACAGGTCCACTCCCGGACGTCGAGGGGTTTGGGCCCGTCCACGGCTCCGCAGGTGGAGCAGGTCTGGCTGGTCGGCTCGAACCGGCCGATCCTGATCAGGGTGCGCCCGTACCGCGCGGCTTTGTACTCCAGCATGTTCACGAACTGTGACCAGCCCGCGTCGTGAACGGACTTGGCCAGCTTCGTGCGCGCCAGTCCCGTCACCGACAGGCTCTCCACGGCGATCCCTTGGTTCTCGGAGATCAGCCGGGTGGAGAGCTGGTGGTGGAACTCCTTGCGGGCGTCGGTGACCTTGGCGTGGGCGCGGGCGACCCTCAGCCGGGCCTTCTCGCGGTTCCTCGATCCTTTCTGTTTGCGGGACAGGTTCTTCTGGGCCTTCTTCAGCTTCTTCTCCGCGCGGCGCAGGAACCTCGGGGAATCGATCTTCTCGCCGGTGGACAGCACGGCGAAGTGGGTCAGTCCGAGGTCGATGCCGATGCTCCGGTCCGACTCGGGCATCCGGCCCGCATCGGCGGCGGGGTCGGTGTCGACGACGAAGGACGCGAAAAACCTGCCCGCGGCGTCCTTGACCACGGTGACCGAGGTCGGGATGGCGGGCAGGGCACGCGACCACTTCACCTTCACCGCACCGACCTTCGGCAGCTCCAACCGCCCGCCGTCGGTGATCTTCCAGCGGGCGTTGGCGGTGAACCGGATCGACTGCCGGGCATCCTTGCGGGACTTGAAGCGCGGGGAGCCGGCCTTGGGGCCTTTGCGGGTGCCCTTCAGGGAGGCGAAGAAGTTCTTATAGGCGGTCTCGGCGTCGCGCAGGGACTGCTGCAGGACAACCGCGGAGACCTCGCCCAGCCAGGCCCGTTCCGCCGTCTGCTTCGCCTGGGTGATCAGCTTTTTCGACAGCTCACCGGCCTTCGGGAACGGCCTGCCCGCCGTCCGGGCGTCCTCCCGGGCGCGCACGCAGTCATTGAACACCACGCGGGCGCACCCGAACGCCTTCGCCAGCGCGATCCGCTGACCGGCATCCGGGTACAGGCGAAAGCTGTACCGGAGCTGCATGACGGCCACGATACATAATTGGGTTATGGCCGAGATGGAGAAGATCAGAACTGGCAGGCACTGTGCTTTCGTGATGCATGTTCACTTGGTTTTCGTGACCAAGTTCCGGCACAAGGTGTTCAGCGATGCACATCTGGTGCGCATGGAGGAGATCATGCGATCGGTGTGTGCGGACTTCGAGTGCACGCTGGTGGAGTTCAACGGCGAGACCAACCACGTCCACCTCCTGGTGAACTTTCCGCCCAAAGTCGCCGTCACCAAGCTGGTGAACTCCCTCAAGGGCGTCTCCTCCCGACGCCTGCGCCAGGAGTTCCCCGACCTGGTCCGTCACTACTGGCGGGCCAACAAACTATGGTCCGGCTCCTACTTCGCCGGCACCGTCGGCGGTGCCCCGCTCTCCGTCGTCAAGCAGTACATCGAGCAGCAGAACCGGCCACTGTGAGCCCTGCCCGGCTCCGCCGGGACCAAGCCGTCACGGCGCTCCGCGCCGCTGGTGGTGGACACGCGATGCCCGGCTCCGCCGGACCGGATACGGCGACGCTCCGCGTCGCCACCATCAGATTCGCTTCACCACCGGCCTGAAGGCCGATGNCGCGATGCCCGGCTCCGCCGGACCGGATACGGCGACGCTCCGCGTCGCCACCATCAGATTCGCTTCACCACCGGCCTGAAGGCCGATGAACTGCGAATGAATCCCGGTAGCGAGTCAGGCCAAAGTCGCGCCTGAGCTGCCGGTTGGGGTAGTCGCTCAGATGCGTCGAGAAAGTCGAGGTAGGCGCGCCAAGCCCGGATGCCTGACGCGGCCGTCCGCCGGCTCCGTGTGCCGCAGGGGCTGGGCCCGGCCGTCGGGCTCAGCCCCGCAGCGCTCACTCTCCCCGTGCCCCCGCCTGCCGGGTTACCGTCCGCAGCAGAGGACGGCTCAGCCCGGCGGCCGTCAGGATTCCGGCGAACCCGGCGGCGCAGCACACCGCGAGAACGATCAGGCCGCCTGCGTCGAACGACGAGTCGCCGCCGGCCAGCGTCAGCGATCCCCCGCACAGCAGCCCCGTCGCGACAGCCCCGCCCGCCAGCACCGTGACCGGGATCAGCGTCTCGCGGTTCCGGGCGGCGTCCAGGACCCGCAACGGGGTCCCGGCCAGGTACAGCAGGCCGTAGGTGCGGCGGCGGTCCAGGACGGCGGCGGCCGCGGTGATCCCGGCCGAGGTGATGGCGACCGTGAACGTCACCACGAGCACCACCCGGGTGATGGTGGTGAAGTCCCGGGTGAACCGTGCCTCGGACCAGTTCACATCGGTGCCGGTGACCGGGTACTGATCGGGTGTCAGGCCGGTCAGCGCGGTACGGGCGCGGTCCAGCTCGGCCGGGCCGCCGGACACGGTGGCGGTGACCTGGCGGCTGTCGTAGGGGGCCTCGGCCACGAAGCCGTCGTCCACGCCGATCACCGCGGTCACCCCGGCGGCGCGCAGGCGTTGTTCGGCCAGCGTCCGTACCTGCGCCACCTTGTTGTCCGGGGCGGCGATGGCGAGCTGGTCGGGCCGTCCTCCCCACGGGGGAGCGGCGTCCAGGGTGAGCAGGGCGAAGAACCCGGCTACGAAACCGGCCAGGGTGAGCCCGGAGACGATCCGCCAGGCGGCCTTCGGATCGTCGAGCAGCCGGCGCCCGGCCAGCAGCGTAGCCGGCCGCTTGGCCAGGGCAGTGACGGTCCTGCCGAGCAGCCGGACCACCCAGGGCCCGATCACGGCCAGCGCCAGGAAGACCGCGGCGAACGCGTACAGCGCCATGGAGTCGTCGCTGCCGTACTTCTTGGTGATCCAGCCGTATCCGGCGACGACGGCCACGAAGACCACAGCCCGCACGGCGCTCGCTCCCCGGCTGCGCGACCGGCGTGCCACGCCCAGCGGGCCGACGACGACCTGACGGAGCCCGGCGAGCGCGCTGACCACGACCAGCGCGACCACCCCGGCCGTCACCGCCAGCAGTGGCGGTGCGCCGATCCACAGGTCGGCTGTGTACCAGCCGCCGCCCGCGAGCGGCAGACTCGCTGCCACCGGAAGCAGCACCGCGTACCCCACGGCACCGAGCAGCGCCCCGGCCGTCCCGGTCAGCAGCGCCTCGGCGGCCGTCAGCCCGGCGATACGGCCCGGCGTGGCGCCGATCAGGCGTAGTGCGGCGAGCCGCTGGTCTCGGCGGGAGACCGACAGCCGGGCGGCGGAGGCCCCCAGCACCAGCAGCGGAACGATGACGAGGACGGTGGCGAGCCGGGCCAGGAACTCGTACATCCTGCCCGTGCCGTCCGCGAGCTGCGCGCCGGTGAAGGATGCGACGCGGGTGGGGGAGGCGATGTCGCCGACGCGGCGCGGATCGGGCGCGCGGGGGGCGGTGACCGCCGGGTCGGTGGAGCGGTGTCCGACGACCGCGACGAGTTCGCCGGGGTGCGCCAGCGCCGCGCGGCCCAGCGTTCCGGTGGGTGTGCCGGGGACCGGGTGGCGGTCGGCGGGCAGCCGGTCGAGCAGGGCGCCGAGCGCCGGGGAGACCCACAGTTCGCCCGGGGCGGGGAAGCGGTCGAGGCCGGGCGGGGCGGGAGCGGTGCGTCCGGGCAGCCGGGCGACGTCCACGACGGTGACGGGCACTCCCCGGGTGAACGTCGTCCCGACCGCCTCGACGGCCACCGGACGGGAGGACTCCACCGGGTTGCGCCAGTCGGTGCGGTCCGCGCGGTGCTGGAAGCCCAGGTTCATCGCGACGCACAGCAGCAGCAGTGTGGTGGACACGGCCGCCGCCGCGACCGCGAGCCCAGTGGCGAGCAGGCCGGTGCGGCCGCCGGCCCGGGCGAGCCGCCAGGTCAGCGCCCAGGTGGTGCGGTCCAGTGCCCTCATCGCCGGTACCCCGCCTTCACCTCGGCGCCGGTCTCCGTCTCGGTCTGGGCTCCGGTCAGCAGGCCGTCGCGGACCTGCACCGTGCGGTCGCACCAGCGGGCCACGTTCGCGTCGTGGGTGACGACGACCAATGCGGCGCCCTGGCTGCGGCTGACCTCCACCAGCAGGCGGATCACCTCCAGGCCGGTGGCCTGGTCCAGCGCGCCGGTCGGCTCGTCCGCGAAGATCACCTTCGGGCGGCCGACCAGGGCCCGGGCGATGGCCACCCGCTGCGCCTGGCCCCCGGACAGCTGCCCCGGGCGCCGGTCCTCCAGGCCCTGCAGGCCCAGCGGCCCGAACCACTGCCGGGCCTGCTCGACGGCCTCCCGGCGCACCGTGCCGCTGAGCATCAGCGGCAGGGCCACGTTCTCGTCGGCGGGCAGTTCCGGCAGCAGCTGGCCGGACTGGAAGACGAAGCCGAACGCGGTGCGGCGCAGCTCGCTGCGGGCCGGTTCGCGGAGCTGGTCGATCCGCGTGCCGTCCAGCAGGACTTCACCGGAGTCGGGCCGTTCGATCCCGGCCAGGCAGTGCAGCAGGGTGGATTTGCCGGAGCCGGATGGGCCCGTGACGGCCAGTGACTCACCGGCCGTCACGTCGATGTCGACGCCGACCAGGGCGCGGGTCATGCCGTAGGACTTGAACAGGCCGGTGCCGGTCAGGACGGCAGAGGGGGTGTTCATCGGGCGGTCTCCCCGGAGAGGACGGTGATCATCAGGTGCATGCCGTCCACGATCGGGGCGCACGGTTTCCGGCCGGCTCGGCCGGACGGCCGGTTGTGGTGGCCGTCCATCGGCCATTCGGCCGAGTCCGCAGGGAATCGCCGCTTCCGTATGCTGCCCGGCGTGTACTCCGAGACTCCTCTGCTCCGCCGGGCGCTGTTGGCCGCCGGCTGGATCTTCCTCGGCCTGGTGTGGTTGGTGGACCTGGCCGCCGGCCGGGCGACGGACCCCCGCTGGACGAGCTGGCTGCCGATCGTGTCCGGCCTTCTGGCCTGCGCGGCGCTGCTGGCGCCCGGCCGTCGGCCGAGCGTGGAGGTACGTGCCGCGCTCGTCGCCGGCGGCTCGCTGGTCCTCACGGTCGGGATCGGCGCGTTCGCGGGCCCGGACGGTGCCGGTACCTGGGGGCTGCTGGAGAGCGTCGCGCTGCTGGTGCTGTTGTCCCGTGCGGTGTGGGCGGTGCCGAACCCGAGGACTGCGGCGGCCGTGTCGGCCGCACTGACCGTGGCGGTCATCGTGATCCCGCTGCGCTGGCTGCCGAGGGACATCCAGTACGACAGCCAGACCGCCGTCACCGGGTCCCTGCTGATGACGCTCGCCGCCGGGACGGCTCTCGCCTGGGGTCTGCGCGCGCGGCTGCTGGAGGAGCATCGGGCCCGCGACATCGCCGCCGTGCGCCAGCGCCAGCGCCTGGAACTCGCCCACGACCTGCACGACTTCGTCGCCCACCACGTCACCGGCATCATCGTCCAGGCCAATGCCGCACTGACCCTCCGGCATACCGCACCGGAACAGGTCGGGCCGCTGCTGGAGAACATCACCCGGTCCGGATCGGAGGCACTGGACTCGATGCGCCGTCTGGTGCGGGTCCTGCGCGAGGACGACCACGCAGGCGTGCGGCCCGGCGAGGTGTGGGCAGAACTCGCCCGCCTGGTCTCCGCATTCTCCGGAGAGGAAGCGGACGCCCAGCTGCACGTCGCCGCGGCGGCCCGCGAGGTACGGCTCGCCCCCGAGGTGGAAACCTCCGTGCACCGCGTGGTGCAGGAGGCATTGACCAACGTGCGCCGGCACGCGTCCGGCGCCGTGGTCGCGGTACGGGTCGACGTGGACGGGCACCGGCTGCGGGTCGAGGTGCACAACACGGCGCCGGCCGCGCGTCACCCCGTCCCCGTCGGCGGACGCGGCGGCTTCGGGCTGGTCGGCCTGCGTGAACGCGTCGAAGCGGTGGAGGGCACGCTGACCGCCGCCCCCACCGACGACGGCGGCTGGCGGGTGACCGCCGCATTCCCGGTGCTGGCCGCTGTGGCAGGATCACCGGCGTGAACGATGCGGCGATCCGGGTCCTGATCGCGGACGACCAGGAGCTCGTCCGCATGGGCTTCCGGCTGATCCTCGGCGCCCAGCCCGGCATCGAGGTGGTCGGTGAGGCCGCCGACGGCGCCGCCTGCGTGGAACTCGCCCGCCGACTGCGGCCGGACGTGTGCCTGGTCGACATCCGGATGCCGAAACTGGACGGCCTGGACGTCACCCGGGCGCTGGCGGGCCCCGGAGTCCACACCCCGATGAGGGTCGTCGTGATCACCACGTTCGACCAGGACGACTACGTGCACACCGCGCTGCGCAACGGGGCCTGCGGCTTCCTGCTCAAGGACGCCCCGCCCAGCCTGCTGATCGAGGCGGTGCGGGCCGCCGCCCGCGGCGACGCGCTGGTCTCCCCCGCCGTCACCGTCCGATTGCTGAAGGAACTGTCCTCCACGCGGCCCGAGCCGGATGCCGACTGCCCGCTGACCGAACGGGAACTGGACGTGGCCCGGCTCGTCGCGGTGGGCCGGACCAACCAGGAGATCTGCGACCAGCTGGTGGTGTCGCTGTCCACCGTCAAGACGCACCTGGCCAACATCCAGCAGAAGATCGACGCCCGCAACCGGGTCGAGATCGCCGCCTGGGCGTGGGAGTGCGGCATGGTCCGGGAACGATAGGGGCGGCTGCACAGCCGCTGCACAGGGAGGTGCGTCCGGGCGCGAACGGTGATCACGCCCATCCGGGCCAGACGGTGAGGTGCTCCAGCTGCGCGGGACGCCGGCGGGGAAACCTGGCCGGTGTCCGATGCCCGGGAACACGACGCCCTCGCCCCAGCCCGGCTCCGCCGCTGCCGGCCGGGGCCGTGGCAGCGGCGGGCCGCCTGGCATGGTTGCCGTCGTCACGCGTCCGGCGGCCAGGGTGCGAGTGCGGTGTCGACCGCGCGGGCGGCCGTTTCGTTGTCGGCCGAGGGAACCGGGAGACACCGGATTGGATCGCTGATCGTTCACCAGGGTCGGGGCGATCACCGGTGGCACGCGTAGCGCGTCCGCCTCGGTCCGCTGCTACAGCTGTCGCGTTGTCGCGCGGCCCTGCGGAGCGTCTGGTCGGAGTTCAGGCCCCGGTGGAGTCGGACGGCGGGCGCGGGCCGCCGAAGCCGTGTTCCGAGAGGTCGAACCAGTTGCCCTCCGGATCCATGGCCCGGTACTCGGCGAAGGGGCGGTTGGTGAAGCGTTCGGCCGGTTTCGGAGTGCCGGCCGCCACCAGGGCCTCGGTGGTGGCGGCCGTGTCCTCGATGTGGAACCCGAAGTGGTTGAAGCCGACCGGGGTCTCACCGTCGAGCTGATGCTTGATCAGGGCAAGGGAGAGATAGCCGTCGGAGAGGAAGCAACTGCCGTCCGGATCGCGGTGGAATAGTTCCATCGCGAAGACCGAGGAGTAGAACTCGGCCAGCTTCTCCGGGTCGCGGGCCACAATGGCCAGGTGGCGGAGCCTCGGCCGCGCGGCGGTGGGTTCGTCCACGGTGGAATCCTTCGAGTCGGGGTCCTGCTGCGCCGGGCGGGGCGCGGGGATCATGTTGTGGAAGGCGCTGATCAACCAGTGGCCCTCCGCTGTCCGTTCCACGACGGCCAACGCGTGCGTGGTGGTCAGCGGCTGCCCATCCGGGGCGGTGATGGTCGATTCGGCCTCCACCGTGGCGAGGTCGGGGCGGAGGAATCGGACGGCCACGACGCGTGTGTCGAGGACGGTTCCCGCGTACGGCCCGTGGAAGAGGGCGTCGTGCCCGGCCGCGATGCCGGTCCGGCCGGGTGGCTTGTCGCCGCGTACGGTCGTGAAGTCGCAGTCCTCCGCGAAGCTCGCGGCGAAGAGCGCGGCGTCACCCGCCGCCCAGCCGCGGGCCATCTCGGCCCACAGGGCGCGGATCGTCCGGGCGTCGTCACGGGTGCCGTCCTCGGTGCCGTCCTGGGCGGGTGCGTTCGTTCCTTCGGGCTGCTGCATTGTTCTCACGCCTTCATCAGTGAACTCGTACGGATACGCAGGTCGACCTCGGGGCACTCGGCGCCCTGGGAACCTTCGGCGGGATGCTGGGGAGGCGGGGCCCAGGCGCCCAGGGCGTGGTAGAACTCGCCGTCCCGGCGCTCCAGGTAGCAGATGATGTTGAGGGGCCAGCCGGTCCGGCCGAAGAGATGACGGTCCATGGGAGTCGGGCGCTCGCTGAGCGTCTGGCCCCGTTCCGACGGCGGGCCCAGGCGGTGCCAGTCCGGGTGCATGTGGATGGAGCCGAGCAGGTCCATCCCCAGGGCCTCGGCCTCTCGGGATGCCCGGAGGAGGTCGTGGGAGTCCATCCACCAGCCGCGGTGCTCGTTTTCGTAGGCCGGCCCGAACTTCGGCACGATCGTCTCGCGGAACTCCCGTAGAGCCGCCGGATCACTGGTGCGGGCATTACGGCCGAAGGCGACACGCCGCACGTGGTACGTCGTCGCCTCCGCGCTGCCGAGCAAGAGCGCGAAGCAGGGCAACGGGGCCTCAGGGGTGATGAGTTGGTACTCAGCGGCAGCCACGGCGAGGAAGTCCGCGAGTGCCTCGCCGTCCATCAGGACGGTGGGAGGAGGGGGGATGGTACGACCGGTTGCTGAACAGCCGGCCGAGCTGCATCGGGCGTCCGGCGAACCGGACCCGGATGCGTTCGTCACAGCGGACATGGGGTGGTCTCCGTCGAAATGGGGGGTGGGGAGGCCGTTGGAGCGGAGTGCCCGGAGACGTTACTTGAGAGTTCACGCTCACAGGTCGACTGCCGTGAACTGTGGGGATTTCCCTACGGCTTGATAGGAACTTGCGGTCGGACGGTTCGCGACGTCGAAGGGGATGAGCGTCAAACGTGCGACGGGGTGCCGTGTGCAGCAGGCGATTCACATCGACCTTGCTCGCGTCGCCTTGGCACTGCCGGTCAGCCTGGCGTCGAGATCCTGTCCGGCATGGGCCAGGAAGGCGCTGTGGTGTCTGATCGGCGATTGCGACACCGGCAGGGTTGTGCACTCACAAGCACGCCCGACTTGGACGTCCGAACCAGTCGGCCAAGCACAGAGCCCGCTCACAATCGCTTCCGCCCACCGCGCTTCGAAGCCGTGCCCACAGCGTGCCCGTGAGAGCGGGCAACACGGTCAACAGCGGTGCGAACAGGCCCTCCCGCCGACACCGACGCCGGGAATCCATGCAGGACGGCAATCGGGGGCCCCGCAAGCGCCCTCGCTTCCCAAGCTGAGAGCGCGAGTTCGATTCTCGTCACCCGCTCCATGACTAAGCCCCAAGTCAGAGACCTGGGCCTTTGCGATCACGTTAACGCGGCTCCGCAACCCTTTCCTCACAGGCCGCACACAGAGTACGTTCCCTTCGCCGCCCCCCCGCGCCTTCTTCACTCTCACACCAAGGAGAGCCATGGGAAGAGCCATGGGCAGAGCGAGAGTCCGCGTACGCGCCGCGAGTTGTCTCGCCGCGGTGGGCCTCGTCGCCGGCGGCTTCGCCGGTGTCGCCCGAGCACATGACGGTGTCTCCGCCGACGACGGCGGTATCGACAACGCCGGGGCCACACACGATCACCACAGCCACCAGCACGGTGGTGACGAGGGCCATCTCCCCGCCGGAAGTGAGAACGTCCGGCTCGTCAGCAAACTCGGACTGAAGAACGTCGAGCCCGAGAAGATCGCCGACGTCGGTGTCTTCAACGGGTACGCCTACCTCGCCGCCTGGGGCGGCGCGACCTGCAAGTACAACGGCGTGCACGTGGTGGACATCCGAAAGCCCGCCGTGCCCAAGGAGGTCGCCTTCATCCGGGCAAAGGAGGGCAGCGCACCGGGCGAGGGCATCCAGACCCTGCACATCGACACCCCGTACTTCAACGGGGACGTGCTGGTCAGCAACAACGAGAAGTGCAAGGAGACCGCCGGCTTCGGCGGCATGAACATCTACGACGTCAGCGACCCGACCCGTCCGACCCCGCTCGCCGAGGGCGTCGGCGACCACACGGTCACGGGCCAGGGCAAGAAGGACGCCAACGACATCCACAGCGTCTTCGCCTGGGACGCGGGCGACAAGGCGTACGCGGTCATCGTCGACAACGAAGAGGGCCCTGACGTCGACATCGTCGACATCACCAACCCGAAGAAGGCCAAGGTCATCGCGGAGTACGACCTCGACGAGGCGTTCCCGCAGATCGTCCAGGACGCCCCGGCCAACCTCACCGAGATCTTCCTGCACGACATGGTCGTCAAGGAGATCGACGGTCGGCAGATCATGCTCGCCTCCTACTGGGACGGCGGCTACGTCACCTTGGACGTGACCGACCCGAGGAAGGTCGCCTACCTCGGCGACACCGACTTTGCCGCACTCGACCCCGAGGCACTGGAGAGCGGCTTCCAGGTGGCGCCCGAAGGCAACGCCCACCAGGCCGAGTTCACCGTCGACAACAAGTACGTCATCGGCGCCGACGAGGACTTCGGGCCGTACGCGCTCACCGCCCGCAACCTCACCGACGGCACCGACATCACGGCCAGCCAGGGCAGCAACACCACGCGGCTGGAAGAGGGCCAGACCATCACCGGCGACTCCGTCTTCGTGGGCCAGGCCTGCATCGGCGACCCGGCGGTCCCTGCCGGAGATCCGAACGCCGTGGACGTCGCCGTCGTCGAGCGCGGAGTGTGCACCTTCAGCGAGAAGGTCGCGAACGTCATCGCGGCCGGCGGCTACGACGCCGTACTCGTCTTCAACCGCACCGGAACGGACGCCTGCGACCAGACCCTCGGCATGAGCGTCGAGGGCGACATCCCGACCTTCGGCGTCGCACCGCGCGGCCAGGGCTTCGCCATCTTCGGCCAGCCCTACGACGACGCGGCCTGCCAGGCCGGAACGGGCCCCGCGCAACTGCCGGTGCCGCTCGGCACCAAGGGCGACCGGCTGGCCTTCTCGTCGTATTTCGACGGCTGGGGCTACGCGCACCTGTACCGCAACGAGAGCGGCAAGCTCACCGAGCTGGACACCTACGCCGTTCCCGAGGCGCACGACCCGGCACACGCGACGGGCTCCGGCGACCTGTCCATCCACGAGGTGGCCGTCTCCGAGAAGCGGGCCGAGCTGCTCTACTTCTCGTACTACGCGGCCGGACTGCGCGTCGCGAAGATCGTCGACGACGAGATCGTCGAGGTGGGCCACTACATCGACGAAGGCGGCAACAACTTCTGGGGCGCCCAGGTCTTCGAGTCCGGCGGCAGGGAGTACGTCGCCGCATCCGACCGCGACCACGGGCTGTACATCTTCGAGTACACCGGAGGACTGTGAGGAGCGGGCGCGGTCAGGAACGGGGCCGCTGACCACGCGGGGCCGCGCCGATGAGGGCGCGGCCCCGCGTGTCGCGTTTTGAACTCCTCGACGAACGAACTCGGTCGCGCAGCCGGTCCGCCGGGGCCGGCGCGGAGTCGGGCGTCGCCGGTGGCCAGGTATCGGCCGCCCAGGGCCATACGAGGCGCGTTCTTCGACGAGGCGGAGAAAGATCCCGCTGGGCGGGGTGGTGCGCGAGGAGTGGCGCAAGGCGGTAGTGGATGAGCGCTCCAGTCCGCGTTGCTGCACGTCAACACCCTGCTGCTTCAGGACATCCTGAGCGAGGAGAAGTGGCAGAAGCGGCTCACCGACGGCGACCGACGGGCCGTGTCCCCGCTGTTCTGGACCCACGTGAACCCTTATCTGGACACTTCAGGAGGTGCTGATCCGTGTAGCACGGCGTTGGCCCTGGCGACGAATGCGTCGCACGCTGCTTGAGCTGCGCTGCCACGCTGAAGCATCTCTGCTTTGTCGTCAGTCCGGACGATCGCGCTGGTGAGCTCCAGCACTGTGTTGGCCTGATCAGCAAGCTGTTGAACGTCTCCCTGGCTGCTTATGAGCTTGAGGCGAGAGGCACTGCTGCGTGTCTCCACGTAGAGCCGGTAGGACTCGGCCCGTGCAGCCGCAGCTTCTTCACCCATCGGATCGGCATCCCAGCGTGACCATCGGTCGTACTGCGCGCGGCGATAGTCTTCGGCGAGGGCAATGAAGGCAGCACAGCTGTCGAACAGGCGCTGTTGTTGCTGGTGAGAGTGGGCGCGGGCCTCGGCTCGGCGGGCGGACTTCTCCTGGTAGTGGTGCGCTATGACAGAGCCCAGCAAGGTGCCCACCACGGCTATGGCGCCAGCAATAATCCCCTCCACGCCTGGTAGCGCATCACGATGGCGTCCGGCCGCGCGAGCTGCCTTTCGGTCGTTTCTGCAGGTCGGAATGCGTCGTCATTACCTAGCCTCCTGGTCGTGGCAGGAGAACCCTCAACCGGCACCGCGTGGCACGACCAGGCCGGAAGCCTGAGCGCGGGGCGGAGCCGTCACACTCCCGCCTGGCACCCGGCGAGTACGGACCAAGAGCCTGCTGCAACGGCCCGGTGTACATCTTTGGCAGCCAGGCCCTGCGGACTCACAGATCGTGTCGGCGGACGGCGGCCACAGCGACGCCTGCTGCGGCGAGGGGCCAAGCCGCGTACACGATCCACGACCCGCTGATGGTCGCCGGGTAGGGGGCCGATCCGAAAGGGTCGCCCATCTGCACCAGTCGTTCCCACGCACTGCGGGGCAGCGCGTGAAGGATGGCGGACGACCAGCGGTGGCGGTCGTTGAGGAGGAACGGCAGCAGCAGAAGGATGCCGGTGAACGTCACGAGGGTGGTTGCGGTGTGCCGGATGAGGGTGCCAAGGCCCATCCCGACGAGCGCGCACACCGGAGCGAGCAGCGCGGATGCAGCGACAGCGCGGAGCGCGCCGGGGTAGCCGAGGGACAGGCCGATGCCCCGACCGGACAGGATGGCCTGTGTCACGCCGAACGAGGTTCCCGCGCCGACCGTGCCGTAGACGAGCATGACTGCCGTTACGACGGCCATCTTGGCCGCTACGACCGATCGGCGGGCCGGCACTGCCGCGAAGGTCGTGCGGATCTGTCCGGTGCTGTACTCGCCGACGATCGTGAGGGCGCCGATGCTGCCGGTGGCGAGTACCAGGACCATGCAGGCGCCGATGGTGAAGGCGTCCCGCATGGCCCAGATCGGAACGAAGAGGGCTCGGATCCCTTCGTTGTAGGTCGGCCAGTTGTTGTAGTCCGCGACGGCCGCGCTGATGTTGATGGCGATGATGAGCAGCGCGCCGGCCCCGAACGCCCAGGAAATAGACCGCAGCGACCAGAGCTTGATCCACTCGGCGGCGAGGAGGTCCCGGAAAGGGGCGCCGGGCTCGGCGACGCGCACGGCGGTCGAGACGGCCGTCTGCTGTGTGGTGGTCGAGGTCATCGGGATTCTCCTGCGAGGTATTCGACGCTGTCGGCGGTGAGTTCCATAAATGCCTCTTCCAGTGAGGAGGCGCGGGTGGCCAGCTCAAGGAGCACGATGCGGTGGTGGGAGGCGAGTTCCCCGATGCGGGCCGCGCTCAGGCCGGTCACGGTGAGCCACTCCTCTGCGTCGGCGACCGAGTCGTCCGGCTGTACCGAAGCGCCCTCGGCTTCGAGCACAGCTGCCAGCGCGGTGGTGTCGGGTGTCCGCACGGTCACGCTCTGGCGGGTGCCGCGGGCCGCGAACTCCGTCACGCTCTCGTCGGCGATCAACTCGCCCCGGCCGATGACGATCAGGTGCTCGGCGGTGTTCTGCATCTCGCTCATCAGGTGGCTGGAGACGAACACGGTGCGTCCCTCGGCGGCCAGTCGCCTGAACAGGCCGCGTACCCACCGCACGCCCTCCGGGTCCAGGCCGTTGACCGGCTCGTCGAACAGCAGCACCGGGGGGTCGCCGAGCAGGGCCGTGGCGATGCCGAGCCGCTGCTTCATGCCCAGGGAGAACCCGCCGATGCGGCGCCGGGCCGCGGGAGCCAGTCCTACCTCCTCAAGGACCTCGTCCACCCGGCGCCGCGGGATGCCGTTGCTGCGGGCCAGGGCGGACAGGTAGGCCGCTGCGCTGCGTCCGCCGTGGACGTCATGGGCGTCGAGCAGGGCACCGGCGTGACGCAGGCCGCGCGGGTGGTCCCGGAACAAGTGACCGTCGATGGTGGCGGTGCCGCTGCTGGGTTCGGTCAGGCCGAGGAGCATCCGCAGTGTGGTGCTCTTTCCGGCGCCGTTGGGTCCGAGGAATCCGGTGACGTGCCCAGGGCGCACGGTGAAGGTCAGGCCGTTGACGGCAGTGGTCTTGCCGTATCGCTTGGTCAGTTCGTTGACTTCGATCACCCGGCCAACGGTGCCGGGGAGGGTGGCCGTACGGCATCGGCCCGTCGGCTGCACTGGCGGAAGGGCTTGTATACCGTGGGCGTACGCCCACGGGCCAATGTTCCGCCGCTGGTCAGGCGATTACGATCGCCTCATGTCCGCCAAGCCGCGTTCCCTGCTGTCCTGGCACCTGCGGCCGGCCGCGCGGGCGGCTCTGGCCTGGTGCGGGGCGATCGCCTACCCGTTCGCGCTGTTTTTCGCGGCACGCGGCAGGCCTTTCGACTCCCCCGGTTTGCCCTTTGTCTCGGCAGCCGCGGTCACGGTCCTGCCTCTCGGACTGCTGCGCCGCCGCCCACTGCCGGCCCTGGCACTGATGCTCCTGGGTACGTACGTCACGGCGACGACGACTCCGTTCTGGCAGGTCGTGTATCTGCTGGTTCTGGCAAACGACCTCGCCATCGGATACATCGTGGCCACCCGGCCTCGCCGCATCGCGGTCACCGCTGCCGTCATGACGCTCGGCATACAGGTCGCCTTCGCCGCACGCCTCGGGACCGGAACGGACGGCTTCGCCCGCACGGTCGTGGTCCTCGTCCTCGCGCTTGGTGCCGCCTGGATGACCGGCCATTCGGTTCGCGAACGCCGAGAGCACGCTGCGGCACTGCGCTCACAGAGCGCCGCCCAGGCCGTCGCTGCCGAACGGCTCCGGATCGCCCGTGAGCTGCACGACATGATCGCGCACAGCATCGGCGTCATCGCCATTCAGGCAGGCGTGGGCCGCCGGGTCATCGACACACAGCCGGACGAAGCCCGCAACGCGCTGGCCACCATCGAAGACACCAGCAGGGAAACCCTCGCCGGGCTGCGGCGCACCCTGGGAGCACTGCGCCGCACCGAACCGGGCCCTGGGGCGGAGGCCGCGCCGCGCGAGCCTGCCCCGGGGCTGGCCGACCTCGACCGGTTGACCGCGTCGACGAAGGACGCGGGCGTCCATGCCGACGTGCGATGGCTCGGAGAACGACGGCCCCTGCCCCCCGATATCGACCTGGCCGCCTTCCGGATCGTCCAGGAGGCCCTCACCAACGTCGTACGCCACGCGGACACCCCCGACTGCCGCGTCACCATCGGATACCAAGACGGCGAACTGACCATCGAGGTCGCCGACGACGGCCGCGGCGGCCCCACCTCCAGCACCGGATACGGCATCACCGGAATGCGGGAACGCGTCACCCTGCTACGCGGCCAGTTCACCGCCGGGCCTCGCCCCGAGGGCGGCTTTCGCATGGCAGCCCGGCTCCCCCTCTCCGAAGGAGTGCACATCTCATGACGGTCCGCGTCGTGCTTGCCGACGACCAGCCACTGGTCCGCAACGGCCTGCGCGTCCTGATGGCCGACGCCCCCGACATCGACGTCGTGGGAGAGGCCGGAACCGGCGCCGAAGCGGTCCAGTTGGTCCGGGATACCGAGCCCGACGTGGCAGTGATGGACATCCGCATGCCAGGCATGGACGGCATCGAGGCCACCGGGCTGATCACGGCAGCCGCTGGAGCGACGCGCGTCCTTATCCTCACTACGTTCGACGATGACGAGTACATCTACGGCGCTCTCCGAGCGGGTGCGAGCGGATTCCTCGTCAAGGACATGGCACTGGACGACATCCTCGGGGCGATCCGCGTGGTCGCCGCCGGAGACGCCCTGATCGCCCCGAGCGTCACGCGCCGCCTGATCGCAGAGTTCGCCGCCCGCCCCGAACCAGCCCCGCATCCACGACCAGTCGGGAACATCACCGAGCGGGAACGTGAGGTACTGACCCTCGTCGGACGCGGCATGTCCAACAGCGAGATCGCCGCCCACCTCTACATCAGCGTGGCCACGGCAAAGGCACACGTAGCGCGGCTACTCACCAAACTCGAAGCCCGCGACCGGGTCCAACTTGTCATCGCCGCCTATGAAATCGGCGTGGCAACACCACCTCGGTGAACACCAAGCACCTCAGTCGCCGAAGCTCGCCGGCCGAAGCGACGAGGCCCGAACTCTCATAAACGTTCCTTTGCGCGAACAAGATCAACAAACGGCCACCAGGCCCCCGCCGAACCCGGATTCGTTCGCAGAACCCGTTCTCACTCAAAAGTGGGACGGACCCTTCCGATACTTGCATTGTACGAAAATCCGGGCCCATGACGGACCCTCAGCAGACTTCCCCGACTGTGACTGAGCGTTCCAGCTGGCCTGTGAGCGTTTGGTTGGCCACGCTGAGTGGCGTTGTTGGGCCCTGACAGCGTGGGCTCGGAGGCTTCGGATGTCAGTGGTTCCACGTACGGTCTGCGCATGGTTGATCAGAGGCCCCCCGTGGCATCGATACTCGACTTCGCGACCTGGGAGCCCGTGCTGCGGCTCCTGCTGTCCGACCACCCGCAGAGGCCTGCTGCCCGGTCTGTCCGTGTGGCGGGACGTATCGGCCGGCATGGCTGGAGTCTGGCCCTGAAGCGACGGATGCCGCCGCCGGGCCGAGCCGCGCAGGTGGAGGACATGCAGGAGGAGTTCGACGCGGTGGAGCGGGTGCAGGGCGCGCTCGCGGACGCTGGAGTCGACGACATCTCGTTCACGGCGGAGATCCGACCGACCGGGAAGACCGCGCTCCGCCTGCTCGGGCCCAGCCCGGCCGTGGAACCCGGCATCGGCACCCCGCACCCGGGGGCGCTCATCCTGGTCGACGGCTCCGTTCCCGAGCCCTGGCGTCGTCTCCCTGATCCGGTGCCCGGGGCAGTTCCGGCCCCTTCGGCGGACCTGGAGTTGCTGGAGCGGACGCTGCGCGAGCGGCTGCCGCACGCCATCGGCGCGACGGAGGAGGAGATCGCCGCCGCCGAAGCGCGCCTCGGCGTCACGCTGCCCGACGAGCTCAAGGTGCTCTACCGTGTGACACGGGCACGGTGGGAGGACTTGGGCGACGATTACGAAGCGGCGGAGCGCGAATGCGCAGCGGTCGGCTGCGAGCTTTTCGATCTTGACGGCCTGTACGTCGCCGACGCGTCGTCCCGCCACTGTCGCTGGGAGTTCGCGGCGATGGAGGCGGTTGTCACCCCGCCCCACGCCATGGTGCAGGGCCTCGTCGGCTCACCTGGCTGGATCGCCTTCGGCGACAATGGCGGCGGAGACCGCCTGGCCGTCGATCTGACACCCGGCCCCCGCGGGCACATGGGACAGGTCATCATGCTCTCCCACGAGGAGAACGCCGGCGCCGCGCTCGTTGCCGACTCCCTCACCGACCTGGTGCTGGGCCGGCCCGGCGCAGAGCCCAGCAGTCCGCACGAGCAGCAGCCACCAGTCGTGGCCAGGGTCAACATCGCAAGCCTGAAGAGCATCCAGGCCGCCGCGCACCCCGGCTTGGAAGTCCTGTCCATCGGCGTGTGGGACGGTGCGCCATTCAGCCTTGCCCCCGTCACCGGGCTGACCCGCCTACGCACCCTTACCGCCTACCCCGGCACGCTGGCCGACCCCCTGGAGATCATCAAGCTCACCGGGCTGGAGTTCCTGGAGCTTGGCCCGGAAGAGTGGCGCGTCCTCCTCGACGCCGGAGCCGTCCCACGCAGCCTGTCGGCCGCCGCCATCGTGGTACACGGCAACCAAGACCCCCTGCCCATTGTGGACATCGCCAACGAAATCCTGGCCCTCTGGGACCGGCCCCAGATCATCCAGACCGTCCTTGAAGGAGACCTCGGCCCCCTGGCATAGCCAACGGGGCAACCAACGGGTCGCACAGGACGACGCGTTCCACGGCCGCGCGCGAGACAAGATCTTCAGCGAGAAGATCAGCACCCGGGTCCGGGTCCGACTCCGGTTCGAGGAGGCCCTCCGTACGGCGCGGGAGGTCAAGGCGCACGCCCCGCACTGCCGGGTGATCTTCACCGTGTACGAGATGAAGCGCCTCGGCCGGGACGCCGCCGAACTCACCGCCCTCGCCGACCACCTCACCGCCCACGGCCTGGTCCTGGAGATGCTCGCCGGGCCCCTGCCCGGCATCTACGATCCCACCGGTCCGGGCAAGCTGCTGTTCGCGTTCTTCGCGGCTATGGCGGAGACCGAGCGGGAGAACATCCGTGAGTCCACGCTGGAGGGGCTCGACACGGCAGCCCGCAAGGGCAAGCACGGCGGCCGGCCCCCGGTCATCACCGACGACATGCTCCACACCGTGCTCCGGCGCCGCGCGGGCGGCGAGTCCGTCGAGCAGATCCAGCCCGACCTGATCATCCCCACCGGCAAGCGCAAGGGGGCAGAACCCCTCCGTCGCCAGCATTTACCGGGCGCTCGCCGAGCACGCCAAGCGCGAGGCGTACCCCGAAGCCGTCGAACAGGCCCACGCCGACTTCGCCGCCCTCCAGGTCGGCGAAATCCCCGGACCCCGCCTCGCTCTCCCTGACCGAGCGTCACTCTGATTACAGAGAGCTACTTGTCACTTCGCCGTAGCTTCGGGAGAACAGGGCCGGCTTGGCGATCGGTGAAGTCGGCCCGGGGCGCGGTTCCGGTCTTCCGACCGGCCCGTTTCCCCGGAGCCGCTTCCCGAACCGGGCATGCGACTTGGCAC
>NZ_JACTVI010000135.1 GCF_014495685.1 Streptomyces sp. TRM68367
AGGTGCTGGGTGTGGAGCGGGTCGGGATCGATGACGACTTCTTCGCGCTCGGCGGCCACTCGTTGCTGGCGACCCGTCTGGTCAGCCGCATCCGCAGCAGCCTCGACGCCGAACTGTCCGTACGCCAACTCTTCGAGAGCCCCACCGTCGAGGGAGTCGCGGACGCACTCGACCGGGCGGGACGTCCCGCCCGGGCCAGGCTGCACCGCGCACGGACCCGCCCGGAACGCGTCCCGCTGTCCCACGCCCAGCAGCGGCTGTGGTTCCTCGACCGGCTCCACGGAGCCGGCCCCGCCTACAACATCCCGGCCGGGCTGCGGCTCATCGGAGCCCTCGACGTCGCCGCACTGCGAGCCGCCCTGGCCGACGTGGCGAATCGACACGAGGTGCTGCGCACGGTGTTCGCCGAGGACGACAGCGGCCCGTACCAGGTCGTGCTCGACGGAGCCGCGGCCGCGCCGGACCTCACCTCCGTACCGTCCGCGGAGGACCTCCTCGACCGGCAGCTGCGTGAGGCCGCACGACAGCCGTTCGACCTGGCCACGGAACTACCCTGGCGGGCAAGGCTGTTCGTCCTAGGCCCGGACGAGCACGTGTTGTTGCTGGTGATGCATCACATCGCGGCCGACGGCTGGTCGATGCCGGTGCTCGCCCGCGATCTGGGCCGGGCGTATGCCGCGCGGTGTGCGGGTCAGGCGCCGGTGTGGGCGCCGCTGCCGGTGCAGTACGCCGATTTCGCGCTGTGGCAGCGTGAGGTGCTGGGCGCGGAGGACGACCCGGACAGCGTGGCCTCGCGTCAACTGGAGTACTGGAGCGAGCAGTTGCGCGACCTGCCGGAGGAGCTGGAGCTGCCGGCCGACCGGCCCCGGCCCGCCGTCGCCACCTACCACGGCGGCGAGGTGGCCTACGAGATACCGGCCCCGCTGCACGAAGCGCTCACGGCCGTCGCCCGCGAGCAGCGCGCGAGCCTGTTCATGGTCGTGCAGGCGGCGCTCGCGGTGCTGCTGACCCGGCTGGGCGCGGGCACCGACATCCCCGTGGGCACGCCGGTCGCGGGCCGCACCGACGACGCGCTGGACGACCTGGTCGGCTTCTTCGTCAACACGCTGGTGCTGCGCACGGACACCTCGGGTGACCCGGCCTTCACCGACCTCGTGGCCCGGGTACGGGAGACGGACCTGGCGGCCTACGCCCACCAGGACCTGCCCTTCGAGCGCCTCGTCGAGGTCCTCACCCCCGAACGCTCCCTGTCGCGCCACCCGCTCTTCCAGGTCGCTCTCTCCTTCGACGCGGCCGACCAGCAGGCCGCCCTGGACACCCTCAGCGGGATGCCCGGGCTCGACCTCGCACAGCACCGTGTCGGCAGCGGCACGGCGAAGTTCGACCTGTCCTTCGCCTTCCTCGAGCAGCGCGGCGCCACGGGCGCGCCCGCCGGCATACGCGCGACACTCGCCTACCGCACCGACCTGTTCGACCACTCCACCGCCCAGTCGCTGGCCGAACGCCTCGTGCGCCTGCTCGGTGCCTTCGCGGCCCGGCCCGGCCAGCGGATCGGCGCACCGGCCGTCATGAGCGAGGCCGAACGCCACCGCGTGCTGGTGGAGTGGAACGACACGCGGCGCGCCGTCCCCGCGGTGACGATCCCCGCACTCTTCGAGGAGCAGGCCGCCCGCACCCCCGACGCCGTCGCACTGGAGGACGGCGGCCTGGCGCTCACCTACCGGGAGCTCAACACCCGGGCGAACCGCCTCGCCCACCACCTCATCGCGGACGGCATCGGCCCCGAGGACCTCGTGGCGCTGCGGACTCCCCGCTCGTGCGACATCGTCATCGCCGTTCTCGCCGTTCAGAAGGCGGGTGCCGCATACGTCCCGCTCGACCCGGGGCTGCCCGCGGCCCGCGTCACCGCCCTGCTCGCCGACACCCGCCCGGCGCTCTTCCTCGAAGGGCTCCCTGCCGACGACGGGATGTTCGCGGACGAGCGGTACGCCGCCGACCCGTGCGACGCGGACCGGCGACGGCCGCTGCGCCTGGACCACCCGGCGTACGTGATCCACACCTCCGGCTCGACCGGCATTCCCAAGGCCGTCGTCACCACGCACGCCGGCGCTGCGAGCCTCGCCACGCTCGCCCCCGCGCTCGGCGTCGGCCCCGGCCACCGGGTCCTGCACTTCGCCTCATTCGGCTTCGACGTGTCCGTGCTGGAGATGTGGACCGCACTGTTCACCGGCGCCACCCTCGTGCTGGCCCCGGACGAGAGCCGCACCCCCGGCGCGCCGCTCACCGAGTTCCTCGCGGAGCGGAGCATCGACTTCGCCAAGCTGCCCGCATCCGTGGTCGCCGCACTGCCCCCGGAGACGGAACTGCCCGCCGGTCTGAACACCCTGGTGGTCGGCGGCGAGCAGTCCACCGCCGAGACCGTGCGCCGCCACGCCCGCGGCCGTACGGTCGTCAACGCCTACGGGCCCACCGAGTACACCGTGAACTCCGTGGTCAGCGCGCCCCTCTCGGGCGCTGGCACACCGCCGATCGGCAGGCCGCTCGCCAACGTGCGCGCCTACGTGCTGGCCCCCGACCTCACCCCCGTTCCGGTCGGCACACCCGGCGAACTGCACCTCACGGGACCGGGGCTGGCCCGCGGCTACCTCGGGCGGCCCGATCTGACCGCCGAACGCTTCGTCGCCTGCCCGTTCGGGGCGCCCGGCGAGCGGATGTACCGCACCGGCGACCTGGTGCGCCGGCGGGCCGACGGCGACCTGGAGTTCCTGGGGCGCACCGACGATCAGGTCAAACTGCGTGGATTCAGGATCGAGCCCGGCGAGATCGAGGCCGCCCTCACCCGGCTGCCGCAGGTCGCGCAGGCCCGGGTCGTGGTGCGCGAGGACCGGCCCGGAGACCGGCGCCTGGTGGCGTACGTCGTGGGGCGCGAGTCCGCGCCCGAGCCCGCCGCCCTGCGCTCCGAACTCGCCGCGCGGCTGCCGGACCACCTGATACCCGCCGCCTTCGTGCCACTGGCCGCCCTGCCGCTCAACCGCAACGGCAAGCTCGACAAGGCCGCCCTGCCCGCTCCCGACTACGCGGCAGAGTCCTCCGGCCGGGCCCCGCGCACCTCCGTCGAAGAGCTGCTGTGCGGAGTCTTCGCCGAAGTGCTCGGCCTCGAACAGGTCGGTGCCGACGACGAGTTCTTCGCCCTGGGCGGCGACAGCATCATGTCCATCCAGCTCGTGAGCCGGGTGCGCCGCGCCGGTCTGGTGCTGTCCGTACGGGACGTCTTCACCCACCGCACGCCGGCCGCCCTGGCCCGGGTCGCGGCCGACGCCGGGGCGCTGCCGCGGCCGGACGCGGACGAGGGACTCGGCGCCGTGCCGCTCACGCCTGTGATGCGGTCGTTCGCCGAGCGCGGCGGGCCCGTGGACCACTTCAGCCAGTCGCATGTGCTGCGCGTGCCGCCGGGCGTGCGGCGGCACCATCTCGTCGGGGCGCTGCAGGCCGTGCTCGACCACCATGACGCGCTGCGCGCCCGGTTGGGCACCGAGGGGCCCGAATGGGAGCTGGACATCCCGGCCCCGGGCACCGTGTCCGCCGAGCACTGCCTGCACCATGTCGACGTCTCCGACGCGACGCACGAGGCGTACGCCGAGCTCCTGGTCGCCGAGGGCACCGCGGCCCGCCGCACGCTGGCGCCGCGGGAGGGGCAGATGCTGCGGGCCGTCTGGTTCGACCGCGGCCCGTCCCGCCCCGGCAGACTGCTGCTCGTCGCCCATCACCTCGTCGTCGACGGAGTCTCCTGGCGCATCCTGCTGCCCGACCTGGCCGAGGCCTGGCATGCCGTGTCCGAGGACCGCACACCCGCCCTGCAGCCGGTGGGCACCTCGCTGCGCGGCTGGGCGCTCGGTCTGCGCCGCAGCGCCGCGGCACCGGAAAGAGAGGCCGAACTGCCGCTGTGGGCCGACACCCTGGGCCGCGCGGCGGTGCCGCTCGGGAAGCGCCCGCTCGACCCCGGGCGGGACACCTATGCCACGGCCGGCCGGGTCACCGTGACGGTGCCCGCCGCGGTGACGCAGGCGGTCCTCGCCCGGGTCCCCGCCGTGTACCAGGCCGGGGTGGACGACGTCCTGCTGGCGGCGTTCACGCTCGCCCTCACCGAACGGTCGCACGGCTTCGACGTCCTCGTGGAGCTCGAGGGACACGGGCGCGAGGAGGACGCGATCGGCGGCGCCGCCGACCTGTCCCGCACAGTCGGCTGGTTCACCAACGCCTATCCCGTGCGCCTCGAGGCGGGCGCCCTGGACCGGGCGGACGCCTGGGCCGGCGGACCGGCCGCCGGACAGCTCCTCAAGAGCGTCAAGGAGCAGTTGCGCGGCTACCCCGACCGGGGGATGGGCTACGGCATGCTGCGCCACCTGAACCCGGCCGCCGCGGATGTGCTGGGCGGGCTGTCCCGTCCCGAGATCGGCTTCAACTACCTCGGCCGGTACACGGTCGGCGGTCCGCAGGAGGCCGACTGGACCATCGAGGCGGGAGTCGACACCGGTCCCGAACACGACCCGGACATGCCGCTGCCGCACGTCCTGGAGCTCAACGCGGCCACCAAGGACGCCTCCGAAGGCGCCGAACTGGTTGCCACCTGGACCTTCGCCGGCCATCTCCTCGCGCCCGACGACGTGCGCGAGTTGGCCGGGGCCTGGGTCCGCGCACTGGAAGCCCTAGCTGCCCATGCCGAACGCCCCGACGCGGGCGGACTGAGCCCCTCCGACGTGGCGCTGTCCTCGATCGGCCAGAGCGAGATCGACGAGTTCGAACGGGAACTGCAAGAGGAGTGGGGGACCCTGTGAGCCGACCGCAGACGACCATCGAGGACATCCTGCCGCTCACCCCGCTACAGGAGGGACTGCTCTTCCACAACGCCTACGACGCGGACGGCACCGACGTCTACACCGGCCAGGTGGTCTTCGATCTGGAGGACCCGCTGGACGTCGGGGCGCTGCGTGCGGCCTGCACGGCCCTGCTGGAGCGGCACACGACCCTGCGCACCTGCTTCCGGCAGCGCAGAACGGGGGAGTGGGCCCAACTGGTCCTGCGCAACGTTCCGCTCGCCTGGCACCAGGAGGACCTCGCCGGCCTGGACCCGGCGAGCCGGGAGGAGGCCGCGGAACGGATCCTCACGGCCGACCGCGTCAAGCGGTTCGACCCGGCGAACCCGCCGCTGTGGCGGCTGACCCTGCTCACCCTGGGCGAGGGCCGCCACCGTCTCGCCTTGACGTTCCACCACACCCTGGTCGACGGCTGGTCCCTGCCCGTGCTCGTGCGGGAGCTGATCGCCCTGTACGCCGCCGGCGGCGAGGCCTCCGGGCTGCCCGCCGTCCGCCCGTACCGCGACTACACGCTCTGGCTCGCGGCACAGGACCGGGCCGCCGCGGCCGGCGCCTGGCGCGAGGCGCTCGCGGATCTCGAGGAACCCACGCTGGTTGCGCCCGGCGCGTCCCGCAGCCCGGTCTTCCCGGAACGAGTGCACGCGGAGCTGTCCGAGGCGGACACCGAACGCCTCACGGCCTGGGCCCGCGGCGCCGGACTCACCCTCAACACCGTCGTGCAGGGCGCCTGGGCGCTGCTGCTGGCCCAGTTGACGGGCAAGGACGACATCGTCACCGGCAACACGGTCTCCGGACGCCCGCCCGAGGTGGACGGCGTCGAGTCGATGGTCGGCATGATGATCAACACCGTGCCGCTGCGGGTGCGTCTGCGCCCCGCGGAGGCACTCGGCGACCTGCTGGCCCGGATCCAGGACGAGCAGACCCGCCTGCTGCCCCACCAGCACCTCGGGCTCGCCGAGATCCGGTCGCACACCGCGATCCCCGGGGGCGAGATGTTCGACAGCCTCTACGCGTTCCAGAACTACCCCTCCAGCGGCGCCGGCCGCGACGCCCTCGGCACCACCCTGCGGATCGCATCGGTGCGCACGCAGGACGCCGCGCACTACCCGCTGACCCTGGTCGTCGGTCCCGGCCGGACCCTGCGCTTCCACCTCGACCACCGGCCCAACGCCGTGCCGCGCCCGCGGGCCGAGGCCCTCGCCCAGGCGTTCAGGCGGCTGCTGGCCGCCATCCCCGGCCACGCCGCGCTACCGGTCGCCCGCCTGGACCTTCTGGGGTCCCAGGAGCGCCGGCGGCTGCTGGCCCTCGGCACCGCCGAGGAACCCGAGGCCCGGCGCGCCACCCTGCCGGCCCTCTTCGCGGAACAGGCCCGGCGCACCCCGGGCTCCGTCGCCGTCACCAGCGGTGACGAGAGCCTGACCTACGAAGAGCTCGACGCCCGCGCCGACCGCCTGGCGCACTGGCTGGCGGCGCGGGGTGCCGGCCCGGAGACGTTCGTCGCGCTCGCCCTGCCGCGCGGCGCGGACCTGGTCGTCGCCGTCCTGGGCGTCCTGAAGTCCGGTGCCGCTTATGTGCCCATCGACCCGGACTACCCGCGCGACCGTGTGGCCTACATGCTGCAGGACGCCCGGCCCGCCCTGGTGCTCGACACCCTGCCGCCCGAGGTCACCGACCCCAGCGCCCCCCGGGCACGGCCGGCGGCCGGACTGGAGCCGGAGCACCCCGCGTACGTGATCTACACCTCCGGCTCAACGGGCCGCCCCAAGGGTGTCGTGGTGCCCCACCACAACGTGGTGCGGCTGTTCTCGGCGACCCGGCACTGGTTCGGCTTCGGGCCCGAGGACGTCTGGACGCTGTTCCACTCCTACGGCTTCGACTTCTCCGTCTGGGAACTGTGGGGTCCGCTGCTGCACGGCGGCCGCCTCGTCGTCGTACCCCACGATGTGAGCCGGAACCCGGAACAGTTCCTGCGCCTGCTCGTCGACGAACGCGTGACCGTCCTCAACCAGACGCCCTCCGCCTTCTACCAGCTGATGCAGGCGGACGCCGAGCACCCGGAGCTCGGCCGCCGGCTCGCCCTGCGGCACGTCGTGTTCGGTGGCGAGGCCCTGGAACTGGGCCGGCTGCGGGAGTGGTACGAGCGGCACGCCGACGACGCGCCGGTCCTCGTCAACATGTACGGCATCACCGAGACGACCGTGCACGTCACGCAGGTCGCCCTGGACCGCACGGCGACCGGACGCTCCGCCAGTCTCGTCGGCACCGCCATCCCCGATCTGCGGGTCCGGGTGCTCGACAGCTCCCTGCGCCCCGCGCCCGAGGGCGTCACCGGTGAGCTGTACGTCGCCGGCGCCGGCCTCGCCCGCGGCTACCTGAACGGGCCGGGCCTGACCGCACAGCGGTTCGTGGCCGACCCCTACGGCCCGGCGGGCAGCCGGCTGTACCGCACCGGTGACCTGGCCCGCTGGAACGCCGACGGCGAACTGGAGTACCTCGGCCGCGCCGACGACCAGGTCAAGATCCGCGGCTTCCGCATCGAACTCGGCGAGATCGAAGCGGTCCTGGCCGCCCACCCGGCCATCGCCCAGTGCGCCGTACTCGTGCGCGAGGACCGCACCGGCGACCGGCGGATCGTGGCGTACACCGTGCCCGCCGGCACGCCGGCAGCGGCCGCCGAACTGCGCTCGCACGCCGCCGCCGAGCTGCCCGACCACATGGTGCCGTCCGCGTTCGTCACGCTGGACGCTCTGCCGCTGACCGCCAACGGCAAGCTGGACCGCCGCGCCATGCCCGCGCCGGAGACCTTTGTCCCGGCCCCCGGCCGCGCCCCGCGCACCCCGCGCGAGGAGATCCTGTGCGGTCTCTTCGCCGAGGTACTGGGCCGCTCCACGGTCGGCGTCGACGAGAACTTCTTCGACATCGGCGGGCACTCCCTGCTCGCCACCCGCCTCGCCAGCCGCATCCGCGCCGTGCTCGACGTCCAGGTCTCGGTGCAGCAGCTGTTCGACGCGCCCACGGTCGCCTCGCTCGCCGTCGTACTGGAATCCGGGACAGGAGCAGCCCGGGGCAGGGTCACCGCCGGCCGGCGGCCCGAGCGGCTGCCGCTCTCCTTCGGCCAGCAGCGGCTGTGGTTCCTCAACCGCTTCGAGGGGCAGGGCGCCACCTACAACATCCCGGTCGTGCTGCGCCTGGACGGCCACGTCGACCCGGCCACGCTGCGCGCCGCGGTCGACGACCTCGTGGCCCGGCACGAGCCCCTGCGCACCGTCTTCGGCGAGGACGACGAGGGACCGTGCCAGACCGTCCTCGACGCGGCCGACGCCTTACCGGAGTTCCGCCACACCGAGGCCCCGGAGGAGGAGTCGGCGGCGCTCGTCGCCGGATGGACCGCACGCGGCTTCGACGTCTCCAGCGATCTCCCGCTGCGCGTCGCCCTGTTCAGCCACGCCCCGGAGCACCACACGCTCGTCCTCGTCGTGCACCACATCGCCGCCGACGGCTGGTCACTGCCGGTGCTCGTCCACGACCTGGCCACCGCCTACGCCGCCCGCCGCGCCGGCCGGGCGCCCGGCCGGCCGCCACTGCCGGTGCAGTACGCCGACTTCGCCCTGTGGCAGCGCCGCGAACTGGGCGAGCAGGACGATCCGCACAGCCTTCTCGGCCGCCAGCTGGACTACTGGCGCACCGCCCTGGCGGAACTGCCCGAGGAACTCGCGCTTCCCTTCGACCGGCCGCGCGCGTCCGGCACGGCGCACCGCGGTGAGCGCACCGAGTTCGACGTACCCGCCGAACTGCACCAGCGCGTCGCGGACACCGCGCGCTCCCACAACGCCAGCGTGTTCATGGTCGTCCAGGCCGCCCTCGCCGTGTTGCTGTCCCGCCTCGGCGCCGGCCAGGACATCCCCATCGGAACACCGATCGCCGGACGCACCGACGAGGCCGTGGAGGAACTCGTCGGCTTCTTCGTCAACAACCTCGTGCTGCGCACCGACCTGTCCGGCAACCCGACGTTCGCCGAACTCCTCGCCCAGGTCCGCGAGACCGACCTGGCCGCGTACGCACACCAGGACGTGCCCTTCGAGCTGCTGGTGGAAGACCTCAACCCACAGCGCTCGCTCGCCCGTCATCCGCTCTTCCAGGTCCTGCTCACCGCGGACACCGCGGACCACCAGCGCGCGCCCGAGGCGGTCGGAGAACTCCTCGGTGCCCGCGTGTCGCCCGTGGCCGCGGAGGCGGGCACGGCCAAGTTCGACCTGCTCTTCGGTTTCGCGGAGCACCGTGCGGACGACGGGACGCCCGACGGGATGCGCGGCTCCCTGTTGTTCGACACCGACCTGTTCGACCGGGGCACCGCCGAGGCGATGGCGGACCGGATGGTGCGCCTGCTCGACGCCCTCACCGCCGATCCCCGGCGGCACGTCGCCGACGCCGAGATCCTCGGCTCCGGGGAGCGGCGGCGCGTACTGACCGAATGGAACGACACCGAGCGGCCGTCGCCGGCCGCCCTGATGGACCTGTGCGCCCGCCGGGTGCGCGAGACGCCGGACGCCGTCGCCCTCGTCAGCGGTGACCAGGAACTCTCGTACGCCCAGCTGGACGAGCGGGTGGACCGGCTGGCCCGGCTGCTGCGCGCACACGGCGCGGGCCCCGACCGGCTCGTCGCCGTGGCCCTGCCCCGCACCCCGGATCTCGTCGTGGCGCTCCTCGCCGTCCTCAGGTCCGGTTCCGCCTATGTGCCGGTCGACCCCGACTACCCGGCCGAGCGCATCAGCTGGGTCCTGCGGGACGCCGCGCCCGCGCTGGTCGTCACCACCCGCGTGACGGGCGCCCAGCTGCCCGCCACCGCCGCCACCCGCATCGAACTGGACACGGAGGAGACCCGCGCGGCGCTCGCCGCACCCCCGGAGAACGCCCTGCCCACGGTGGACGGCGCCCACGCCGCGTACGTCATCTACACCTCCGGGTCGACCGGCCGCCCCAAGGGCGTGGTGGTGCCCCGCGCCGCGCTGGACAACTTCCTTGCGTCCATGCAGGAACGGTTCCGGCTCGGCGCCGACGACCGGCTGCTCGCCGTCACCACGGTCGGCTTCGACATCGCCGGCCTGGAGCTCTACCTCCCGCTCACCGCGGGCGCGGCCGTCGTGCTCGCCGGACCCGACGAGGTCCGCGATCCCCGCGCCCTGTGCGCGGAGGCCGAACGGACCGGCACCACCGTGCTGCAGGCCACCCCCGGCCTGTGGCGTGCGCTGGTTGAACAGGGCGGTGAACACCTCGCCGGCGTCCGGGTCCTCGTCGGCGGCGAGGCGCTGCCCGCGGACCTGGCCGACACCCTCCTGGGCCGCGGACAGATGGTCACCAACCTCTACGGGCCCACCGAGACGACGATCTGGTCCACGGCGGCCGAGCTCACCCCCTCCGACGGCGCCCCCTCCATCGGGCGGCCCATCGGCAACACCCGGGTCTACGTGCTGGACGACCGGCTCCGGCCGGTGCCGGCCGGGGTACCCGGCGAACTGTTCATCGCGGGCGACGGCCTCGCGCGCGGCTACCTGGGCCGTCCGGCCCTCTCGGCCGAGCGCTTCGTCGCCTGCCCGTTCGGCGCCCCCGGCGAGCGCATGTACCGCACCGGCGACGTGGTGCGCTGGCGCGCCGCGGGCGAGCTGGAGTTCCTCGGCCGCGCAGACCAGCAGGTCAAGGTGCGTGGTTTCCGCATCGAACCCGGCGAGGTGGAGGCCGCCCTGGCCGCCCACCCCCGGGTCGACCGGGCCGTCGTCACAGCGCGGGCGGACGGTGCGGGCAGCACCCGGCTGGTGGCGTATGTCGTCGCGGAACAGCCGCCCGCCGCGGGAGAGCTCCGCGACCACCTGGCCCGGCTGCTGCCGCCATACATGGTGCCCTCGGCCTTCGTACGGCTCGACGCGCTGCCGCTCACGCCCAACGGCAAGATCGACCGCAAGGCGCTGCCCGAGCCCGAGTTCGGCACCGCGGACGGCAGCCGGGAGCCGCGCAGCCGCCGCGAGGCGCTCCTGTGCGACCTCTTCGCCGAGATCCTCGGCCTGGAGCGGGTGGGCATCGACGACGACTTCTTCGAGCTGGGCGGGCACTCCCTGCTCGCCGCCCGGCTCGCCGGACGCGTCCGCGCCGCGCTCGGCATGGAACTGACCCTCCGTGAGCTGTTCGAGGCACCGACTGTCGCCGGGATCTCCGCGGTACTGGAGCGTACCCACCCCGAGGTGGACGGCCGCCCGGTCGCCGCGGCTGCGCTCAGCCCGGCGCAGCGGCGCCTGTGGTTCCTGCACCAGCTGCAGGGCGACAGCGCCCTGTACAACGTCCCGGTCGCGGTGCGCCTGTCCGGCCCCCTGGACCGGGAGGCCCTGCGCCGGGCCCTGTCCGACGTGGTGGAGCGGCACGAGGCGCTGCGCACCGTGTTCGCGGAGGACCACCGGGGCCCGTACCGCGTCACCGTCGACGGCGCGCCCGTGCTCGACACGGCGGACACCACCGAGGAGGCTCTCGTCGAGCGGCTGGAAGAGGCGGCGCGCCGCCCCTTCGACCTGACCGCCGGCCCCGCCTTCCGCGCCCTGCTGCTGCGGATCTCCGACGAGGACGCCGTCCTGCTGCTGGTGACCCACCGCATCGCGGGCGACGTCTGGACGGCACCCGGGCCGTCCGAGGACCTTGCCGCCGCCTACACCGCCCGCCGTGAGGGCCGGCCGCCGCGCTGGACCGCTCCGGCCCCCGCCGAGCGCCCCGTACCGGACGCTGCAGACGACGACCTGCCGTACTGGCTGGAGCAGCTGACCGGCCTGCCGGAAGAGCTGGAACTGCCCGTCGACCGGCAGCGGCCGGCCGTCGCCGGATACAGCGGCGGCCGGGTGGAGTGCGCGGCCGACCAGACCCTGCACGCGGCGCTCGGCGGCCTGGCCGAGACTCACGGAGCCGGCCTGCGGACGGTGCTGCACGCCGCTCTCGCCGCCCTGCTCACCGGCCTCGGCGCGGGCAGGAACCTCCCGCTGGGGATCCCGGCGGCCGACCTCGCCGCCGAACTCCCCGGTGTTCCCGCCCCGTTGGCGGACACCCTCGTGCTGCGCACCGACACCTCCGGTGCCGCCCTGGACTTCGCCGGACTCATCGCCCGCGTCGCGGACACGGCCCGGGCCGCGGCCGCGCGGGCAACCGTCCCGTTCGACCGTCTCGTGGAGCGACTCGACCCGGCGCGCTCCCTCGCCCGCCACCCCCTGTTCCAGGTACACCTCGCCCAGGCCCGGCGCACGCTCGCCGACGCTTTCGGCACCCCGGGCGACCACCCGCCGGGCCCGGTCGCGAGCGCCCTCGACGTGACCACGGGCACCTGCCGCTACGACCTGCAGCTGACCTTCGAGGAACGCTTCGGGCCCGAGGACGAGCCGGCCGGGCTGCACCTCGCCCTGGACTTCAGCACGGACCTCTTCGACCGGTCCACGATCGAACGGCTCGGCGAGCGTCTGCTCCAGCTGCTGCGGACCGTCGCCGAGCGGCCGACCCTGCCGCTGCACCGCGTCGATCTGCTGCTTGCCGCCGAGCGGCAGCTGCTTCAGGAAGCCGGCCGGAACACCAGCCTGTCACCCGCCGGAAGCCTGGTCGAACACTTCGAAAGCCAGGCGGCCCTGACACCGGACGCGCCCGCGGTCGTGCACCAGGGCACAGCGCTGACCTACCGGGAACTGAACGAGCGGGCCAACCGCATCGCCCGCCACCTGCTCGCCCGGGAAATAGGGCCGGAGCGGTACGTCGCACTGGCCCTGCCCCGCACCCCCGACCTGTGGGCGGCCGTCTTCGGTGTGCTGAAGACGGGAGCCGGCTACCTGCCGCTCGACCTGTCCTATCCGGCGGAGCGCATCGCGTACATCGTCGACGACGCCCGGCCCGACCTCGTGCTCACCCACACGTCCGCGGCCGGCGTGCTGCCCCCGTCCGCGGGACGGCACATCGTCCTCGACGACCCCGGTGTGCGACGCGCACTGGACCTGCTTGCGGCACACGACCCGGACGAGGCCGAACGGCGCGCGCCGGTCCTGCCCGCGCACCCCGCCTACCTCGTGTACACCTCCGGCTCCACCGGCCGTCCGAAGGGCGTGGTGGTCCCGCGCGCGGGCCTGCTGAACGTGATGACGGCCCTGCGGACACGGTTCGCGATGGGCCCCGGCGACCGTCAGCTCGCCGTCGCCCCCGTCGGGTTCGACATGGCCGGACCCGAGCTGTTCCTGCCCCTGCTGTGCGGCGCCGCGGTCGTCCTGCCCGATCAGGACACCGTCCGGGACCCCGCCGCTCTGCTGGCTCTCCTCGCCCGGGAGGGCATCACCGTGCTCCAGGCCACCCCCAGCCTGTGGCACGCCCTCCTCGCCGAGGACGACACCGGGGTGCTCGGCGGACTGCGCGCCTTCGTGGGCGCGGAGGCGCTGCCCGCGGCACTCGCCGCGCAGCTGCGCGGCCGGGTACGGGAGCTGACCAATCTCTACGGCCCCACGGAGACCACCATCTGGTCGACGGCCTGGCCGGTGCCCGACGACGTCTCGGAACCGGCGATCGGCCGCCCCCTCGACAACACCCGCGTCCACGTCCTGGACGAGTTCCTGCGGCCCGTGCCGCCCGGTGTCCGGGGTGAGCTGTGCATCGCCGGAGACGGCGTGGTACGCGGCTACGCCGGTCGCGCCGGGCTGACCGCCGAACGCTTCGTGGCCGACCCGTTCGGCCCGGCCGGCAGCCGTATGTACCGCACGGGTGACGTGGTGCGGTGGAACAGCGCCGGGCAGCTGGAGTTCGTGGGCCGGGCCGACCACCAGGTGAAAGTGCGCGGATTCCGCATCGAACCCGGCGAGGTCGAGGCCCGCCTCGCCGCCCACCCGGCGGTCTCCGCCTGCCTGGTCGTCGTACGCGAGGACCGCCCGGGCGACCAGCGGCTCGTCGGCTACGTCGTGGCGCACGGCGACCCGGCCCACAGCGAGGAGCTGCGCACCCACCTGACGCAGACGCTGCCGGAGTACATGGTGCCGTCGGCGTTCGTGACCCTCGACGCGCTGCCGCTCACCCCCAACGGCAAGCTGGACCGCGGGGCCCTTCCCGCCCCGGTGCACGAGAGCGCGGCCGGCTCCCGGGCCCCGCGCACCGAACGCGAAGAGCTGCTGTGCACGCTGTTCGCGGAGGTGCTCGGCGTCGAGCGGGTCGGGATCGACGACGACTTCTTCGCCCTGGGCGGTCATTCCCTGCTGGCCACCCGGCTGGCCTCCCGGATCCGTACCGCGCTCGAGGTCGAACTCTCCGTCCGGGAACTGTTCGAGGCACCGACCGTGGCGAGCCTCGGCGCCGTCTTGGAGCGTGTGTCCGCCGCCCGGGCGGGCGTCCGCCGCGTCGACCCGCGCCCCGAACGCGTACCGGTCTCCTACGTCCAGCAGCGCCTGTGGTTCATGAACCGGGTCGAGGGCACCCGCGCCACCTACAACGTCCCGCTCTCCCTGCGGCTCACCGGGAAGCTCGACCGGACGGCCCTCACCGAGGCGACCGCGGACGTCGTCGCCCGCCACGAGCCGCTGCGCACCGTCTTCGCCGAGGACGAGCAGGGCCCCTACCAGCGGATCCTGGACGCCGCGGAGGTACGCCCCGAACTGACGGTGGTGCCGGTCACCGAGCAGGAACTGGACGCCCGGCGCGACGAGGCGGCAGGTCACGTCTTCGACCTGGCCGCCGAACCCCCCGTACGTGCCTGGTTGTTCACCCTGGGCGACGACGACCAGATGCTGCTGCTCCTGCTGCACCACATCGCCGCCGACGGCTGGTCCATGCCGGTCCTCGTACGCGATATGGCCACCGCCTACGCCGCACGCCACGGCGGCCGGGCACCCGTGTGGGAGCCGCTGCCGGTCGACTATGCCGACTACACCCTCTGGCAGCGCGCCATGCTGGAGGACGACAACGGCCCCGTGGCCCGCCAGCTCGCCCACTGGACCGCCCGACTCGCCGATCTGCCGGCCGAACTGCCCCTGCCGACCGACCGTCCCCGGCCGGCCGTGCCCTCGTACGAGGGCGGGCGCATCGCCTTCGAGATCCCCGAGGAGGTCCACCAGGCGCTCACCCGGCTGGCCAGACAGCGCAGGGCCAGTCTGTTCATGGTCGTGCAGGCCGCCGTCGCCGCACTCCTGACCCGGATCGGCGGCGGGACCGACATCCCCATCGGGTCGCCGGTGGCGGGACGCACGGACGAGGCCCTCGACGCCCTCGTCGGCCTGTTCATCAACACGCTCGTGCTGCGCACCGACACCTCCGGCAACCCGGCCTTCACCGAACTCGTCGACCGGGTCCGCGAGACCGACCTCGCCGCCTACGCGCACCAGGACGTGCCCTTCGAGCGCCTCGTCGAGGTGCTCAACCCGGAGCGCGCGCTGGCCCGCCACCCCCTCTTCCAGGTCGTACTGACGGTCGACAGCACCGATCAGCAGTCCGCCACGGACGAGGTGGCCGAACTGCTCGGCGTCTCCGTCACCCCGGGCACCACCGAGACCGGCGTCTCCCGGACCGACCTGCTGTTCGGATTCGGCGAGCGTTTCACCGCCGACGGCTCGCCGGCCGGACTGCGCGGCGCACTGCTGTACAGCACGGACCTCTTCGACCACGGCGCTGCGCACACGATGGCCGAGCGCCTGGTCCGCTTCCTCGGCGCGGTCGCCACGCAACCCTCGTGGCGCATCGGCGAGTTCGACATACTTCAGGACACCGAGCGGCGCCACCTGCTGACCGACTGGCACGGCTCCGTCGAACCCGCGCCCTCCGGGACCGTACTCGACCGCTTCGCCGAACAGGTGCGGCGCGACCCCGCCGCTGCGGCCGTCGAAACCGACGCCGCCGTGCTGTCGTACGCCGAGCTCGACCGGCTCTCCGACCGGGTGGCCCGCCTGCTGATCGCCCGCGGCGCCGGGCCGGAGCGCTTCGTCGCACTCGCCCTGCCGCGCTCGGCCGACCTCGTCGTGGCGGTCCTGGCCGTCCTGAAGTCCGGCGCGGCCTACCTGCCCGTCGACCCGGACTACCCGGACGAGCGCATCGCCTACCTGCTGGCCGACGCCGAGCCGGCCCTGCTGCTGTACTCCGCCGAGACCGCGGACCGGCTGCCCGTGTCCGCGGTGCCGGGCCTGCTGGTGGAGGAACTGCTCGCCGAGGCCGCCGCGTCCGTTACGCAGGACGACACACCCGTGACGGATGCCGACCGGAACGCACCGCTGACGCCGTCCCACCCGGCCTACGTCATCTACACCTCCGGCTCCACCGGCCGTCCCAAGGGCGTCGTCGTCGAGCACGCGTCCGTGCACGCGTACCTGACCTGGGCCCGCGATGCCTATCCGGGCCTCGCCGACCGCGTGCTGCTGCACTCGCCGATCGCGTTCGACCTGACCGTGACGGCACTGCTCGGCCCGCTCGTCGCCGGTGGCTCGATACGCCCCGCGGACCTGGAGGCGAAGGCGGCGAGCGGCGGCCGTCCGGCCTTCCTGAAGGCCACGCCCAGCCACCTGCCGCTGCTCACCGCCCTGCCCGACTCGCTGTCGCCGACCGCCGACCTGGTCGTGGGCGGCGAGGCACTCACCGGGGAGACGGTCCGGGCCTGGCGCGAGCGCAGCCCCCGGGCCACCGTGATCAACGAGTACGGCCCCACCGAGGCGACCGTCGGGTGCGTGGTGTCCTTCATCGGACCCGACGAGGAGCCGCCCACCGGATCCGTCCCCATAGGACGTCCCATCCGCAACATGCGGGCCTACGTCCTCGACGGCGCACTGCAGCCGGTGCCCCCGGGCGTCCCCGGCGAGCTGTACCTGGCCGGCCCCGGCCTCGCGCGCGGGTATCTGGGGCGTCCGGGCCTGACCGCCGGACGGTTCGTGGCCGATCCGTTCGGTCCGGCGGGCTCCCGTATGTACCGCACGGGCGATCTGGCCCGGTGGACCCCGCGGGGCGAACTCGACTTCCTGGGGCGGGCCGATGATCAGGTGAAGGTGCGGGGTTTCCGTATCGAGTTGGGTGAGGTGGAGTCGGCTCTGGCGGGGTTGCCGGGGGT
>NZ_JACTVI010000136.1 GCF_014495685.1 Streptomyces sp. TRM68367
GCCCGCCGCCCGGCCCCGCTCCGCCAGGGGCCCGCGCCGCGCATCATCCGGCTGGGCAGCCCGCGTCCCCGGCTGCGCCTGGTGAGCCTTGGGCTGACCCTGCTCCTGCTCGCCTTCGTCGTACGACTCCTCCAGGTGCAGGCCGTCGACGCGAGCACCTACGCCGCCAAGGCCGAGCAGAACCGGTACGTGGTGCACACCCTGGCCGCCGAGCGCGGCGAGATCACCGACCGCACCGGCGTGGCCCTGGCGACCAGCGAGGACGCGTACGACATCACGGCCGACCCGACCATGTTCACCCCCAAGCAGCTCAAGGTCGGCGACGGGCCGGAACAGGCGGCGGCCCTCCTCGCACCGATCCTCGGCCAGGAGCAGGACGCGCTCGTACAGAAGCTGCGGCCGAAGAACAAGGACCTGAGGTACGTCAAGCTCGCCGGCCGCCAGACCCCGCAGGTCTGGAACCAGATCAAGGACCTGAAGTCGGCGCTCGCCAAGAAGTCGGAGAACGACAAGAGCACGGTCAACGCCCTCGCCGGCGTCTTCGCCGAGCCCAGCAGCAAGCGCGTGTACCCGGGCGGCGACCTCGCCGCCGGGATACTGGGCTGGGTCAACGCCGACGGCAAGGGCGGCGGCGGCATCGAGCGGAAGCTGAACCCGCTGCTGGCCGGCAAGGAGGGCAAGATCCGCTACGCCCAGTCCGGCGGCCGCCAGGTGCCGACCGCGGGCTCCAACGAGACGCCCGCCGTGCCCGGCAGCGACGTCGAGCTGACCATCGACCGCGACATCCAGTGGGCCGCGCACAACGCCATCAGCGAGCAGGTGAAGAAGTCCAAGGCGGACAGCGGCTATGTGATCGTCCAGGACAGCCGGACCGGCGAGATCCTCGCCATGGCCAACTCGCCCGGCTTTGACCCCAACGACGTGTCCGACGCGAACCCGGCGGCGCTGCACAACGGGGCCGTCGAGGACGCCTACGAGCCCGGCTCCACCGCCAAGGTCATGTCGATGGCCGCCGTGCTGGAGGAGAACGTCGCCACCCCGATGACCCACGTCGTGGTGCCCAACCGGCTGCACCGCGGCGACCGGCTCTTCAAGGACGACGTCGACCACCCGACCTGGTACCTGACGCTCAACGGCGTGCTCGCCAAGTCCAGCAACATCGGCACCATCCTGGCCACCGGCGAACTCGGCAAGACCCAGGCGAAGGCCAACAAGGTCCTCTACGACTACCTGCGCAAGTTCGGTCTCGGCAGCTACACGGGGCTCGGCTTCCCCGGCGAGACGAGGGGCATCCTCGCGCCGCCCGACAAGTGGTCCACCTCGCAGCAGTACACGATTCCTTTCGGCCAGGGCGTGTCCCTCAACGCGATGCAGGCGGCGTCCGTCTACTCGACGATCGCCAACGGCGGCGTCCGTGTCGAACCGACGCTCGTGCGCGGCACCGAGGGTCCCGACGGGCGCTTCACACCCGCCCCGAAGCCCAAGAAGACGCGGGTCATCAGCGAGAAGACGGCGAAGACCCTCGCCCAGATGCTGGAGTCGGTGGTGGACGACGAGGAGGGCACCGGCACCAAGGCGCGCATCCCCGGCTACCGCGTGGCGGGCAAGACGGGTACGGCGAACCGCGTGGATCCGGCCACCGGCCGCTACCACGGCTACACGTCGTCGTTCGCCGGGTTCGCGCCCTCCGACAACCCGCGCGTCACCGTCTACTGCGCCATCCAGAACGCGACCAAGGGCAGCTACTTCGGCGGCCAGATCTGCGGACCCATCTACAAGCAGGTCATGGAGTTCGCCCTGAAGACCCTCCAGGTCCCGCCCACCGGAGCCAAGGCCGCCCGGCTGCCCGTCACCTTCCAGCCCTGATCAGCGGCAGCACGGGCAGTGCCGGCAGCACCACCATCAGCACCGAGCCACCAGGAACCGCCTCCGTGACAACGATCACCCCCGATCCCGGGAACCACAGCGTCCCCAGGCCCTCGCTTCGCTCCGAGGAGGGTGCGCCCGGTACGCTCACCGCCGTGCCACACGCCGATCAGTCCCAAATCACCCAGAAGGGTCATCCCGTGACATACCCGGGACCGCCCAGGCCGGCGCGGGTCTCCGCCACACCCCTGGCGGAACTCGCCGGTCAGCTGGGTGCCGAACAGCCGGAACGCGCCGCCGAGGTCACGGGCATCACCCACGACTCGCGCGCCGTGCGCCCCGGTGACCTGTACGCCGCCCTCCCGGGCGCCCGCCTGCACGGCGCCGACTTCGTCACCCAGGCCGTCGGCCTCGGCGCCGCCGCCGTGCTCACCGACCCGACGGGCGCCGAACGCGCCGCCGCCACCGGCCTGCCGGTGCTGGTCGTCGACGACCCGCGCGCGCGGATGGGCGAGCTGGCCGCCACGATCTACGGCTGCCCCGGCCGCGGCCTGCTCCAGATCGGCATCACCGGCACCTCCGGCAAGACCACCACCGCCTACCTCATCGAGGGCGGGCTGAGGACGGCGAAGTCGACCGGCCTGATCGGCACGGTGGAGATGCGCATCGGCGACGAGCGCATCAAGTCCGAGCGCACCACCCCCGAAGCCACCGACCTGCAGGCCCTGTTCGCCGTCATGCGCGAACGCGGCGTCGAGGCGGTCGCCATGGAGGTCTCCAGCCACGCCCTGGTGCTCGGCCGGGTCGACGGCTGCGTCTTCGACGTGGCCGTGTTCACCAACCTCAGCCCGGAACACATGGAGTTCCACTCCGGCATGGAGGACTACTTCCGGGCCAAGGCACAGCTGTTCACACCGAAACGCAGCAAACTCGGCGTGGTCAACCTCGACGACGAGTACGGCCGCCGGCTCGCCAAGGAGGCCATCGTCCCGGTCGTCACCTACTCCGCCGAGGGCCACCCCGACGCCGACTGGCGCGCCGGGGATGTCCACGTCGGCCCGCTGGACTCCACCTTCACGGTCATCGGCCCCAAGGACGAGCGGATCGCCGCGACCTCCCCGCTCGCGGGCCCCTTCAACGTGGCGAACACCCTCGCCGCCGTCGTCGCCCTCGCCGCCGCCGGCCTCGATCCGCAGGCCGCCGCCGACGGGGTGGCCGCCGTACCGGGCGTGCCGGGCCGCCTGGAGCGCGTGGACGCCGGGCAGCCCTATCTCGCGGTCGTCGACTACGCCCACAAGACCGACGCCGTCGAGTCGGTCCTCAAGGCCCTCCGCAAGGTCACCGAGGGCAGCCTGCACATCGTCCTCGGCTGCGGCGGCGACCGGGACCAGACCAAGCGCGAACCGATGGGCGCCGCCGCGGCCCGGCTCGCCGACACCGCCGTACTGACATCGGACAACCCCCGCTCCGAAGACCCCCTCGCGATCCTCGCAACCATGCTTCAGGGCGCGGCGTCCGTACCAGCACACGAGCGTGGCGAGGTCCAGGTCTTCGAGGACCGGGCCGCCGCGATCGCCGCCGCCGTCGCCCGTGCCCGGCCCGGCGACACCGTGCTCGTCGCGGGCAAGGGCCACGAGCAGGGCCAGGACATCGCCGGGGTGGTGCGTCCCTTCGACGACCGCCAGGTGCTTCGCGAAGCTATCCAGAAGACCCAGGGATGAACTTGTGATCGCCCTCTCTCTCGCCGAGATCGCAGCAGTCGTCGGCGGGCAGACGCACGACATACCGGATCCGTCCGTCCAGGTGACCGGACCGGTCGTCCGGGACTCCAGAGAGGTGGAGCCCGGCAGCCTCTTCGTCGCCTTCGTCGGCGAGCACGTCGACGGCCACGACTTCGCACCGGCGGTCGTCGGCCGGGGCGCCGTCGCCGTCCTGGCGTCCCGACCGGTCGGGACGCCCGCGATCGTCGTGGACGACGTGCAGGCCGCCCTCGGCGCCCTCGCCCGGCACGTCGTACGACGCCTCGGCGCCACCCTCGTCGCTCTCACCGGCTCGGCGGGCAAGACCAGCACCAAGGACCTCGTCGCGCAGGTGCTCCAGCGCAAGGCGCCGACGGTGTTCACGCCCGGCTCGTTCAACAACGAGATCGGACTGCCGCTGACCGCGCTCAGCGCCACCGAGGAGACCAGGTTCCTCGTCCTGGAGATGGGCGCGCGCGGCATCGGCCACATCCGCTACCTCACCGAGCTGACGCCGCCGAAGATCGGCCTGGTGCTCAACGTCGGCACCGCCCACATCGGCGAGTTCGGCGGCCGGGAGCAGATCGCGCAGGCCAAGGGCGAACTCGTGGAAGCGCTCCCTCCGGCGGAGGAGGGAGGCGCGGCGATCCTCAACGCGGACGACCCCTTGGTACGGGCCATGGCCTCCCGTACGAAGGCGAAGGTGATCCTCTTCGGAGAGTCCGGCGAAGCGGACGTACGCGCCGAGAACGTGCGACTCACGGACACCGGACAGCCCTCGTTCAGGCTTCACACACCCTCCGGTGCAAGTGATGTGACCATGCGCCTGTACGGTGAGCACCACGTGTCGAACGCGCTCGCCGCGGCCGCCGTCGCCCACGAGTTGGGCATGTCCGCAGACGAGATCGCCGTCGCGCTCTCCGAGGCGGGCTCCCTCTCCCGCTGGCGGATGGAGGTCACCGAGCGCCCGGACGGCGTGACGGTCGTCAACGACGCCTACAACGCGAACCCCGAGTCCATGCGGGCCGCTCTGCGCGCTCTGGCGGCCATGGGCGAAGCCGCACGGGCAGAAGGGGGGCGGACGTGGGCGGTGCTCGGCAAGATGGCCGAGCTCGGGGACGAGGCGCTCGCCGAGCACGACGCGGTCGGACGGCTCGCCGTCCGGCTCAACGTCAGCAAGCTCGTCGCGGTCGGCGGCAGGGAAGCCGCCTGGCTGCAACTGGGCGCATATAACGAGGGTTCGTGGGGTGAGGAGTCGGTGCACGTGTCCGACGCACAGGCGGCGGTCGACCTGTTGCGCAGCGAGTTGCGCCCGGGGGACGTCGTACTTGTGAAGGCGTCCCGTTCGGTCGGTCTGGAGGGCGTCGCCCAGGCGCTCCTGGAGACCGGTGCCGAGGGTGAGGTTGCCGCCCGATGATGAAGCAGATCCTGTTCGCAGGAGTCATTGGTCTCTTCCTGACGCTGGTCGGCACCCCGCTGCTGATCAAGCTCCTCGCCCGCAAGGGCTACGGCCAGTACATCCGCGACGACGGCCCGCGCGAGCACGCCAGCAAGCGCGGTACGCCGACGATGGGCGGCATCGCCTTCATCCTGGCGACGATCGCGGCGTACTTCCTGTCCAAGGTGATCACGAGCTGGACCACCGAAGACGTGGACGCCTCGCCCACCTTCTCCGGCCTGCTGGTGCTGGGCCTGATGACGGGCATGGGGCTGGTCGGCTTCCTCGACGACTACATCAAGATCGTCAAGCGGCGTTCGCTGGGCCTGCGGGCCAAGGCGAAGATGGCCGGCCAGCTGATCGTCGGTATCACCTTCGCGGTGCTCTCGCTGCAGTTCGCGGACAGCCAGGGCCAGACGCCGGCCTCCACGAAGCTGTCCTTCATCACGGACTTCGGCTGGACGATCGGTCCCGTGCTGTTCGTCGTCTGGGCGCTGTTCATGATCCTCGCGATGTCGAACGGCGTGAACCTCACCGACGGTCTCGACGGTCTGGCCACGGGCGCCTCCGTCCTCGTCTTCGGCGCCTACACCTTCATCGGGGTCTGGCAGTTCCAGGAGTCCTGCGCCAACGCGCGGACGTTGACCAACCCCGGCGCCTGCTACGAGGTGCGAGACCCCCTCGACCTCGCGGTGGTCGCCTCCGCACTGATGGGCGCCTGCCTCGGCTTCCTGTGGTGGAACACCTCACCGGCCAAGATTTTCATGGGCGACACCGGCTCGCTCGCGCTCGGCGGCGTCCTCGCGGGCCTGGCGATCTGCTCCCGCACCGAGCTGCTGCTCGCCATCCTCGGCGGCCTGTTCGTACTGATCACCATGTCGGTGGTCATCCAGGTCGGCTCCTTCCGCCTCACCGGTAAGCGCGTCTTCCGGATGGCGCCACTCCAGCACCACTTCGAACTCAAGGGCTGGTCCGAAGTCCTGGTGGTGGTCCGCTTCTGGATCATTCAGGGCATCTGTGTAATTGTCGGACTTGGCCTCTTCTATGCGGGATGGGCGGCGGACAAGTGACCAACTGGCAGGGAAAGCGTGTCACGGTTGCCGGGCTCGGCGTCTCCGGAATCCCGGCGGCCAAGGTGCTGCACGGCCTCGGCGCGCAGGTCACCGTCGTCAACGACGGCGACGACACGCGCGCGCGTGAGCAGGCCGCGGAGCTGGAGGCGCTCGGCATCACCGTGCGCCTGGGCGACGGCGCCACCCTGCCAGACGGCACCGAGCTGATCGTCACCGCACCCGGCTGGAAGCCCGACAAGCCGCTGTTCGCCGCCGCCGAGAAGGCCGGCGTCCCGGTCTGGGGCGACGTCGAACTCGCCTGGCGGCTCCGCGGACCGGACGCCGCACCCTGGCTCGCCGTCACCGGCACCAACGGCAAGACCACCACCGTCCAGATGCTCGCCACCATCCTGCAGGCGGCGGGCCTGCGCACTGCCGCCGTCGGCAACATCGGCGTCTCCCTCCTGGACGCGGTGCTCGGCGACGAGCAGTACGACGTCCTGGCCGTGGAGTTGTCCAGCTACCAGCTCCACTGGGCGCCCTCCCTGCGCGCCCACTCGGCCGCCGTGCTGAACCTCGCGCCCGACCACCTCGACTGGCACGGCTCCATGGAGGCGTACGCGCGCGACAAGGGCCGTGTCTACGAGGGCAACCGCGTCGCCTGCGTCTACAACGCGGCCGACAAGGCCACCGAGGACCTGGTGCGCGAGGCCGACGTCGAGGAGGGCTGCCGGGCCGTCGGCTTCACCCTCGGCACCCCGGCCCCCTCCCAACTCGGCGTCGTGGACGGCATCCTGGTCGACCGCGCCTTCGTCGAGGACCAGGAGAAGAACGCCCAGGAGCTCGCCGAGGTCTCCGACGTCAAGCCGCCGGCCCCCCACAACATCGCCAACGCCCTTGCCGCCGCGGCCCTCGCGCGCGCGTACGGCGTGCCCGCCCGGGCCGTACGGGACGGGCTGCGCGCCTTCACGCCGGACGCCCACCGCATCGCCCATATCGCCGACGTGGCCCAGGTCGCGTACGTCGACGACTCCAAGGCCACCAACACGCACGCGGCGGAAGCGTCCTTGGCGGCGTACGAGTCGATCGTGTGGATCGCGGGCGGGCTCGCCAAGGGCGCGACCTTCGACGAGCTGGTCGCCAAGTCGGCAAAGCGACTTCGCGGGGCCGTCCTCATCGGCGCCGATCGCGCCCTGATCCGCGAAGCCCTCGCGCGACACGCCCCGGAAGTACCTGTCGTCGACCTCGACCGGACCGACACTGGGGCGATGCTCCAGGCTGTCCAGGAGGCACAGCGGCTCGCACAGCCCGGCGACACGGTGCTGCTGGCCCCGGCCTGCGCCTCCATGGACATGTTCGCCAACTACAACAAGCGCGGTGACGCGTTCGCGGAGGCGGTCCGCGAACTCGGCGCGGGCGCCTGACGGCGGGTCTCGGCCACGGCGAGTGCCTCGGGACCCCTTGGAGGGACGCGTGACTCGGATGTGGCTGGGCTCTCGGCACAGCAGGGCGGTGAGCGCCGATGCCCGGTAGCCGTACCGGCCGGGCGCCCGCGCAGCGGGCCCTGCGCAGGCCCGCCGCACCCGGGCCCTCGCACGAGAACCCCCTCCTGCGCCTCTACACGCGCGCGCGCAGGGCCTGGGACCGGCCGCTCACCGCGTACTACCTGATCCTCGGCGGCAGCCTGCTGATCACCGTGCTCGGTCTGGTGATGGTGTACTCGGCCTCCCAGATCACGGCCCTGCAGATGTCCCTGCCGGGGTCGTACTTCTTCCGCAAGCAGCTGCTGGCCGCCGTGATCGGCGCCGGGCTGCTGTACGCGGCCTCCCGGATGCCGGTCAAGCTGCACCGGGCACTGGCCTACCCGATCCTCGCGGGCGCCGTCTTCCTCATGGCGCTGGTGCAGGTGCCGGGGATAGGGATGGCGGTCAACGGCAACCAGAACTGGATCTCCCTCGGCGGTTCCTTCCAGATCCAGCCCAGCGAGTTCGGCAAGCTCGCGCTCGTGCTGTGGGGCGCCGACCTGCTCGCCCGCAAGCAGGACAAGAAGCTGCTCACGCAGTGGAAGCACATGCTGGTCCCGCTCGTGCCCGCCGCCTTCATGCTGCTCGGCCTGATCATGCTCGGCGGCGACATGGGCACGGCGATCATCGTGACGGCCATCCTGTTCGGCCTGCTCTGGCTGGCGGGCGCGCCGACCCGGCTGTTCGCCGGTGTGCTGGCGGTCGCCGGCCTGCTCGGGGCGCTGCTCATCGCGTCCAACTCGAACCGTATGGCCCGCCTCGCCTGCATCGGCGCCACCGACCCCGGCCCGAACGACACCTGCTGGCAGGCCGTGCACGGGATCTACGCCCTCGCCTCCGGCGGACTCTTCGGCTCCGGTCTCGGTGCGAGTGTGGAGAAATGGGGTCAACTCCCCGAAGCCCACACCGACTTCATCTTCGCCGTCACCGGTGAGGAACTGGGCCTGGCGGGGACGCTGTCGGTGCTCGCCCTCTTCGCGGCTCTAGGCTATGCGGGTATCCGCGTGGCCGGACGCACGGAGGACCCCTTCGTGAGGTACGCCGCGGGAGGTGTGACCACCTGGATCACGGCCCAGGCCGTGATCAACATCGGTGCGGTGCTCGGCCTGCTGCCGATCGCCGGCGTCCCGCTCCCGCTGTTCTCCTACGGGGGATCCGCCCTGCTGCCGACCATGTTCGCCATCGGGCTGCTGATCGCCTTCGCGCGAGACGAGCCCGCTGCGCGGGCAGCGCTTGCGATGCGGCAACCCCGCTTTGGTAGAAAGCGGGCGGGAGCCCCAGGGCCTGTCCGAGGACGGACCGGAGCTCCTCGGAGATGGAACACGATGCGACGGCGTGCCTCGGCGGTGCGCTCGTCCGGAGAGCGGTGAATTTCGGTGCATGTCGTACTCGCCGGCGGAGGAACCGCGGGCCACATCGAGCCCGCGCTCGCCCTCGCGGACGCCCTGCGCAGGCAGGACCCGACCGTGGGGATCACGGCCCTGGGCACGGAGCGCGGTCTGGAGACTCGTCTCGTACCCGAGCGCGGGTACGAGCTTGCGCTCATCCCCGCCGTACCCCTGCCGCGCAAGCCCACCCCCGAGCTGATCACCGTCCCGGGCCGGCTGCGCGGCACCATCAAGGCGACCGAGCAGATCCTGGAGCGCACCAAGGCAGACGCCGTGGTCGGCTTCGGCGGCTATGTCGCGCTGCCCGGCTACCTCGCGGCCAAGCGGCTCGGCGTGCCGATCGTCGTCCACGAGGCCAACGCCCGCCCGGGCCTGGCGAACAAGATCGGTTCGCGGTACGCCGCCCAGGTCGCCGTCGCCACCCCGGACAGCAAGCTCCGCAACTCCCGCTACATCGGCATCCCGCTGCGCCACTCCATCGCCACCCTCGACCGGGCCGCGATGCGCCCCCAGGCCCGCGTCGCGTTCGGGCTCGACCCCAACCTGCCCACGCTGCTGGTCTCCGGCGGTTCGCAGGGCGCCCGCCGCCTCAACGAGGTCGTCCAGCAGGTGGCACCCTGGCTCCAGCAGGCCGGGATCCAGATCCTGCACGCGGTCGGCCCGAAGAACGAACTGCCGCAGGTGCAGCAGATGCCGGGAATGCCCCCGTACATCCCGGTAAGTTACCTGGATCGGATGGACCTCGCGTACGCCGCGGCCGACATGATGCTCTGCCGCGCGGGCGCGATGACCGTCGCCGAACTCTCCGCCGTCGGACTCCCGGCCGCCTACGTCCCGCTGCCCATCGGCAACGGCGAACAGCGGCTGAACGCTCAGCCGGTGGTCAAGGCCGGCGGCGGACTGCTGGTCGACGACGCGGAACTCACCCCCCAGTGGGTGCAGCAGAACGTCCTGCCCGTGCTCGCCGACCCGCACCGGCTGTACGAGATGTCCCGCGCCGCCGCCGAGTTCGGCCGCCGGGATGCCGACGACCTGCTCGTCGGCATGGTGTACGAGGCGATCGCCGCGCACCGTGCACCTCGTTAGCCCACCGCTGGAGAACGTGTGACGGAAGGCAGGGGAGCGTGGCCGGATCGACCACCGCCGAGTGCGGTGCACGCCAGCAGCAGCCGTCCGGCCCGCCGCCCCGCATGCGGCGCCTGAAACCGCCCCGCCTTCGTACGATCGTCATCCTGGCCGTCGCCCTGGTCGTCCTCGGCACCGGATCCGTCTGGCTGTTGTACGGCTCCGACTGGCTGCGCGTCGAGCGCGTGTCCGTCTCCGGGACCCGGGTCCTGACGCCAGCGCAGGTGCGCGAGGCGGCCGACGTACCGGTCGGCGAACCGCTCGCGTCCGTCGACACCGACGCGATCGAGGCGCGACTGCGCCGGAAACTGACCCGAATTGACACGGTCGGCGTGGAGCGCGACTGGCCCCACGGAATCGGGCTGAAACTGACCGAGCGGACGCCGGTACTGATTGTCCAAAAAGCCGGGAAGTTCGTGGAAGTGGATGACGAGGGCGTCCGTTTCGCCACGGTTTCCGAGGCCCCGAAACGCGTGCCGGTACTGAAATTGATGGTGTCTCAGCCAGGCTCGGCCGCGGCGAGCCTACGCCGCTTCGGCGAGGGCCGACTGGTGCGCGAGGCGGCGCGGGTCGCACGCAGCATCCCGGCCGCCGTCGCGCGCGCGACCCGGAGCGTCAAGGTCCGTTCTTACGACGACATCTCGCTGGAGCTGGGCGACGGACGCACTGTCGACTGGGGCAGTGGCGAGCAGGGCGCGGCGAAGGCCCGCGCGCTCACGGCCCTGCTGAAAGCGGCGCCGGACGCGCGGCACTTCGACGTCAGCGTTCCCACCGCGCCTGCGTCATCAGGGAATTGACGCACATCTGCGCAGGCCAGCACCCTGGTTGGGCAGCGCTACGGCTGATCACATAGGGTGAAAAGAAAAACGGGAGGTTCGGCGTGTTCGTTGAACGTGCGCCACTTGTCGACTTAGTGTCCTGTTCGGAAGAGTCAAGGAAACAGGCACACTGGTAACCCTAAACTTCAGCGTTAGGGTTCGGGTCGGCGATACGGACCGTCCCATTCGGCATCAGTCGTCGGGTCGCGAGGCGCAGCAGCGTCCTGGTGATTCGGCGACACGTAATTCGAGGCGAGAGGCCTTCGACGTGGCAGCACCGCAGAACTACCTCGCAGTCATCAAGGTCATCGGTGTCGGCGGCGGTGGTGTCAATGCCATCAACCGGATGATCGAGGTCGGTCTCAAGGGCGTCGAGTTCATCGCCATCAACACCGACGCGCAAGCTCTGTTGATGAGCGACGCCGACGTCAAGTTGGACGTCGGCCGCGAACTCACCCGCGGACTCGGCGCCGGAGCCAACCCGGCCGTGGGCCGCAAGGCCGCCGAGGACCACCGCGAGGAGATCGAGGAGGTCCTCAAGGGGGCCGACATGGTCTTCGTGACAGCCGGTGAAGGCGGCGGCACCGGCACCGGCGGCGCGCCCGTCGTGGCCAACATCGCGCGCTCGCTCGGCGCCCTCACCATCGGCGTGGTCACGCGCCCGTTCACCTTCGAGGGACGGCGCCGCGCGAACCAGGCCGAGGACGGCATCGCCGAACTCCGAGAAGAGGTCGACACCCTCATCGTCATCCCGAACGACCGGCTGCTGTCCATCTCGGACCGCCAGGTCTCCGTCCTCGACGCCTTCAAGTCGGCGGACCAGGTCCTGCTCTCCGGTGTCCAGGGCATCACCGACCTCATCACCACCCCCGGTCTCATCAACCTCGACTTCGCCGACGTGAAGTCGGTCATGTCCGAGGCCGGTTCAGCCCTCATGGGTATCGGCTCGGCCCGCGGCGACGACCGCGCGGTGGCCGCGGCCGAGATGGCGATCTCCTCGCCGCTGCTGGAAGCCTCCATCGACGGCGCCCGCGGTGTGCTGTTGTCCATCTCCGGCGGTTCCGACCTCGGCCTGTTCGAGATCAACGAGGCCGCCCAGCTGGTCAGCGAGGCCGCCCACCCCGAGGCCAACATCATCTTCGGCGCGGTGATCGACGACGCCCTCGGCGACGAGGTCCGCGTCACCGTGATCGCGGCCGGCTTCGACGGCGGCCAGCCCCCGTCCAAGCGGGACAACGTCCTCGGCTCGTCCTCGGCCCAGCGCGAGGAGCCGGCCCCGGTACGGCAGACCGAGAGCCGTCCGACCTTCGGCTCGCTCGGCAGTGTCACGCCCAAGGAGGAGCCGGAGCCCAAGCCGGAGCCGGTGCAGGACCTCCCGGTCGCCCCGCCGGTCCCGCCGTCGCGGTCCTACTCGGACAGCGCGGCCGAGGAACTGGACGTGCCGGACTTCCTGAAGTGATGCTTCTGACGTGATAGGACAGCGCGAGAACGTGAGCGGCGCGCACTTCGGCTTCACCGACCGGTGGGGCGGGGTGAGCGCCGCTCCGTATGAGGAGCTCAACCTCGGCGGCGCGGTCGGCGACGACCCCGGCGCCGTACGCACCAACCGGGAACTGGCCGCCAAGTCGCTGGGCCTCGACCCGGCGCAGGTGGTCTGGATGAACCAGGTGCACGGGGCCGACGTGGCCGTCGTCGACGAGCCCTGGGACCCGGCCGCTGCGATCCCGTCGGTCGACGCGATCGTCACCGCCCGGCGCGGGCTCGCCCTCGCCGTCCTGACCGCCGACTGCACACCCGTTCTGCTCGCCGATCCCGTCGCCGGGATCGCCGGCGCGGCCCACGCGGGCCGGCCCGGCATGATCGCCGGGGTCGTGCCGGCCGCGCTACGCGCGATGATGGACCTGGGCGCCGAGCCGTCCCGGATCGTCGCCCGCACCGGACCCGCCGTGTGCGGCCGGTGCTACGAGGTGCCGGATGCGATGCGCGCCGAGGTGGCCGCCGTGGAGCCGGCGGCGCACGCCGAGACGAGTTGGGGTACGCCGGCGGTCGACGTGACCGCCGGAGTGCACGCCCAGCTCCGGCGGCTCGGAGTGCGCGACCGGCGGCAGTCGCCGGTGTGCACCCTGGAGTCGGGCGATCACTTCTCGTACCGCCGCGACCGCACCACCGGGCGGCTCGCAGGCTATGTCTGGCTGGACTGATGGACATCACGGGTGTAATGCGCATGACGGATCGCAAGGACGAACTCGCCGAAAACCTGGCGAAGGTGGAGGAGCGCATCGCCGCCGCCTGCGCGGCCGCGGGGCGCCCGCGCGAGGAGGTGACGCTGATCGTCGTCACCAAGACCTATCCGGCGAGCGATGTGCGGATCCTGTCGGAACTCGGTGTTCGCCACCTCGCCGAGAACCGTGACCAGGACGCGGCACCCAAGGCCGCCGAATGTTCGGATCTGCCCCTGACATGGCATTTTGTTGGTCAACTCCAGACCAATAAAGTCCGATCCGTGGTCGGTTATGCGGATATCGTGCAGTCTGTCGATCGTCCCAAGCTCGTCACGGTTCTCTCGAAGGAGGCCGTGCGGGCCGGGCGGGAGCTGGGGTGCCTGATCCAGGTCGCGCTCGACGCGGGCGACGGCGCGCGGGGGGAGCGGGGCGGGGTGGCGCCCGGCGGAATCGAAGAGTTGGCCGACCTCGTCGCGCGGGCTCCCGGGTTGAGGCTCGACGGGCTCATGACCGTCGCTCCGCTCGCCGGGGAGTACGCGGGGCGCCAACAGGCGGCGTTCGAGCGGTTGATGGTTTTGTCGACTGGCCTGCGCCGAGCCCATCCTGCTGCAACCATGGTCTCGGCAGGGATGAGTGCGGACCTCGAGCAGGCCGTGGCCGCCGGAGCGACACATGTGCGCGTCGGCACCGCGGTACTCGGAGTCCGCCTCGGGCTCGGGTAACGTCGCCAGGAAGTCGGACCACAGCAGAAAATATGGTCATTGCCGTCGAAAGGCGGACGTAAGACCTCGTGGATCGCGGGCACTTGGCAGTCGTCAGCCGATCCACCACAGAGCGGAGGACTCAGAGAATGGCCGGCGCGATGCGCAAGATGGCGGTCTACCTCGGCCTCGTGGAGGACGATGGGTACGACGGCCGGGGATTCGATCCCGACGACGACTTCGAACCCGAACTGGACCCGGAGCCCGAACGGGACCACCGACGGCACGAGCCGTCCCATCAGCCGCACGGCTCACACCAGCCTCAAAGGGACGAAGAGGTACGAGTCGCACAGCCGCCCGCGCCCCGTGAACCGGTCGCCCGCTCCGCTTCGCTATCCGCGGAATCCGGACGACCGGCGCGCATCGCGCCCGTGGCATCCATCACACAAGAACGCGCAAGCCTGGAGAAGAACGCACCGGTGATCATGCCCAAGGTCGTGTCGGAACGAGAGCCTTACCGGATCACCACACTCCACCCTCGAACCTACAACGAGGCCCGTACCATCGGGGAACACTTCCGTGAAGGCACCCCGGTGATCATGAATCTGACTGAGATGGATGACACAGACGCCAAGCGACTTGTCGACTTTGCGGCCGGTTTGGTGTTTGGTCTTCACGGCAGCATCGAGCGGGTGACGCAGAAGGTGTTCCTGTTGTCGCCTGCTAACGTCGATGTCACGGCGGAGGACAAGGCCCGTATCGCAGAGGGCGGGTTCTTCAACCAGAGCTGAGACGCACGACCGGTAGAAGTACGACAGTAAGACAGTTGGTACGTAGGCAGGGGAGAGGGAAGCACAGATCATGAGCGTGGTCCTGGATGTCGTCTACATCGCGCTGATGTGCTTTCTCATCGTGCTGATCTTCCGGTTGGTCATGGACTACGTCTTCCAGTTCGCCCGCTCGTGGCAACCCGGCAAGGCGATGGTGGTCGTTCTGGAGGCCACCTACACTGTCACTGATCCACCGCTCAAGCTTCTGCGGCGGGTGATCCCGCCGCTGCGTCTCGGGGGCGTGGCGCTCGACCTGTCCTTCTTCGTACTGATGATCATCGTCTACATCCTGATCTCGATCGTGAGCCGGCTGTGAGCGATGTGACCTACCGTCTTGCCGAATGCCGACGACTACGTTGAGGTGAAGAGATGCCGTTGACCCCCGAGGACGTGCGGAACAAGCAGTTCACGACCGTCCGCCTCCGAGAAGGCTATGACGAGGACGAGGTCGATGCCTTCCTCGACGAGGTCGAAGCCGAACTGACCCGTCTGCTCCGGGAGAACGAGGACCTGCGCGCCAAGCTGGCCGCTGCCACGCGTGCTGCTGCCCAGAATCAGCAGAACATGCGCAAGCCTCCGGAGCAGCCGCAGGATCAGCAGCAGCAACAGCAGCAGGGGATGCCGCCGCAGCAGCAGGGCATGCGAGGTCCGGGTGGACCGGTGCCCGCCGGTATATCGGGCCCGCCGCAGCAGCAGATGGGCGGCCCCATGGGTGGTCCGCCCCAGCTGCCGAGCGGTGCTCCGCAGCTGCCCGCCGGCCCCGGCGGTCAGCAGGGTGGCCCGCAGGGCCCCGGCCCGATGGGCCAGGGTCCCGGGCCGATGGGCCAGCCCCCGATGCAGCAGCAGATGGGTGGCCCCATGGGCGGTCCGATGGGCGGCCCGGGCGGCCCGGGTGGCCCCGGCGGCCCCGGTCTGCCCGGTCAGGGCGGCCCCGGTGGCGACAGCGCCGCCCGTGTGCTGTCGCTCGCCCAGCAGACCGCCGACCAGGCGATCGCCGAGGCGCGCTCCGAGGCCAACAAGATCGTCGGCGAGGCGCGTTCGCGGGCCGAGGGTCTGGAGCGGGACGCCCGTGCCAAGGCCGACGCCCTGGAGCGGGACGCGCAGGAGAAGCACCGCGTCGCGATGGGCTCGCTGGAGTCCGCTCGCGCCACGCTGGAGCGCAAGGTCGAGGACCTGCGCGGCTTCGAGCGCGAGTACCGTACGCGGCTGAAGTCCTACCTGGAGAGCCAGCTCCGCCAGCTGGAGACCCAGGCCGACGACTCCCTCGCCCCGCCGCGCACGCCCGCGGCGGCGTCCCTCCCGCCGTCCCCGGCGCCTTCCATGGCTCCGGCCGGCGCGAGTGCCCCGTCGTACGGCGGCAACCAGTCGATGGGCGGCGGGTCCCCGGCTCCGTCCGCGCCGTCCTACGGCGGTCAGCAGCAGATGTCCCCGGCGATGACCCAGCCGATGGCTCCGGTCCGGCCGCAGGGGCCCTCGCCGATGGGGCAGGCTCCCTCCCCGATGCGCGGGTTCCTCATTGACGAGGACGACAACTGACGGGATGTAGTACGGCGTAGACGTCGGCAGCGTTCACAGGGCGGGGCCCCGGATCACTTGGATCCGGGGCCCCGCCCTTTCGTTCGAGCTTCCGCACGCAACGCCGAAGGCCTGCTACGCCGGTGAATTCTCCGGCGTTGGTCCGGGTGACCACTGGTTGATGTGGCCCGGGGGCGGGTCACGCGGCCCGGCGCTGACGACTTGCCGCCCGGACGCCGTGGGCGTCTGGGTTGCGGGTGGGTGGTGGGGTCGCGGTGCGTGTGTCACTTGGTGCCGGCGTGTGGTGCGCGCCTTTAGTGGGGGCAGCGCCACACGTGGCTTGCGGGTGTCCGTTGGCGCCTGGATGCCGGTGGGCGTCACGGGGCGTGTGCTGCCCTCAGCCTTGTGGGTGTGGCCTTGTGGGCGGCAAGCGGCTCGGGTGCCGTGGGCAGGCACGCCCGTGGCCGCTGTCGTTGACTGTGGAGGGGTGGTGCGTGGGTGGGTGGACTAGGCCCAATGCCGTGTAGTTAGGGCTTGCCGGGAAACAAGCCGTGGCTTCGGGCCTTGGTCCTCGTTGTTGTGGTATGGGGAGACC
>NZ_JACTVI010000137.1 GCF_014495685.1 Streptomyces sp. TRM68367
AACTGCAGGAAAGGCGTGAACTCGGCCCAGCTGGACTCCCAGAGGCGGACGATCGCCGGGTACTTCTTGCCCCAGGTCTCGGCGAATTACAGGAACCGTGTCGTGGCCGCATCCTCGGATACATCATCACTGTCAGCTGCTGCAGCAACCCTCCCTCGCCGGTCAGCTGCAGCCCCTTGCTCCGGGCCTGCTCGACGAGCTGGTCGATGAGCTACTGCTCGACCGCCGCGGTCTCCAGCGACGGTTCCGCCAGGTCATCGGCGGCCACGGACTCGGTCACGGTGTCAGTCACTTGATGTCCCTTCCATGATCATCAATTACACCGGTGAGCGTACAGACCCCCCCTCACCGCGTGGCGTTGGGTGTGCTCCATCGGGACCAGGACAGGTTCCAGTCGCCGTCCCCGTTGTCCAGCCTCACCGGCTTGGACGGGTTGATGACTCGGACGAGGTCTCCCGGTTCCACGGTGTTGAAGAACCACTTCCCGTCGGATGCGTTCAGGTGGACGCATCCGTGGGAGTTGTCCACCCTGCCGATGGTCGCGTTGTCCCATGACGCGTCGTGGATGTACGTACCACTCCACGTCAGGTGGACGTCCCAGTAGACCGGCAGGTTGTAGTAGGTGGGACTACCGGGAGTGCAGCTGAGGCCGACGCTGCACGATGTCATCCGGATCTTGGCCTCCTTGTCGAGCACGACCAGGTTGCCGCCCCAGGTCTGGTAGCCGACCCCGCCGGTCGATATCGGGAGTGTCCGGATCAGCTTGCTTCCCCGATAGACCGCCATGGTCCGGGCCTTGGGATTGACTACCGCGTGCACGTCGGAGTCGACCGTGAAGGTGTGTGTGTAGTCGCCGGTCGCCCAGAGGTTCCCTCCTGCGTTCACTCCTTCCAGGTCGCCTTTCACGGTGATCTTGTCGCCCAGGGGCCAGTACGTTCGGGGACGGTAGTCGACACGGCGGTTGGTCACCCATCGCCAGGCTCCGGTGACGTGGTCCGTGTCGGTCACGGACAGTGCTTTCTGGACGGCGACCTCATCGGTCACGGCCTTCGTGAACACGACGACTACTGGCTGGGCGTTGCCGACGTCGGACCCCGTGGCGGGGGTGATGGACTGGGCGGTGACGGTGTCGGCCGGACTGATCGTCTCGATGTTCAGGCGCTTGCTGACCGACTTTCCGGATGTATCGGCGGCCGTGGCGACGACCGTGTAACGGGCGTTGAGGCTCAGCGGTTGAGACGGCGTCCATGTACCGGCCGACGGGTCGAGGGAGCCGCTGACGACGGAACCGTTCGAGCGGGTGACGGAGACCTTGGTCAGGTGTGCGTGGGTGGCAGTGCAGTGAATGGGCCGGTCCGGCTCGGCTCGGCCGGAGGCGTCCGTCACCGGCCTTATCGTGATGTCGCTCGGCCGGGGCGACGCCGACGAGGCCGCGCTGAGACCACACCCGGCCAGCGTGAGCGCGGAGACCACCGTGAGCGCGGCGAGGTAGGCCATCTCCTTCATGCGCCGACGCTTTTCCGGCACCTGACTCATCGTTTTCACAGGGCCTCCTCCTCGGCCGGTAGGGAAGACATCGTCTGCCGGCGGTGGACACGTTCGGGACATTGATGGCGACGCCAACGAAGTACGCACGCCGGGGAATTGACGCTAACCACCGGACAGGTCAGAGTTGGCGTCGTTGTTGCCGATGGTGATCGGCTGGTCGTTCTGCAGCTCGCGGAAGAGGGCCTTGGCGCGTGTCATGTTCCACAGCACCGCGTCACCGGCGTTCGGAGTGGAGTAGTTCGCGTCTGCGATCGGGACCGTCAACTCATGTCCTCCTCCGCTGGAAATCCCCTTCAGGCCGAGGAACATCCGCGCCAGGTCGTACGGGGTCGTGTTCTTGTCCACCCTCAGCGTTCCGATGCCCGCGTCGAGTGCCGAGTAGAGCCTGATCGGGTTGAGAAGAGTGGACGGGGTCTCCGCCTGGTGGGCGATCGCGGCAAGGAATTTCTGCTGGTTCGCCATGCGGCTCAGGTCCTGGCCCGCCTCCTGGTGGCGTTCCCGGACCAGTTCGAGGGACTGCCGGCCGTCCAGTTTCTGGCAGCCCGCCTTGAAGTCGGCTCCCGAGGCCTGGTCCACGATCGGCCGGTCCAGGCACAGGGTGACGCCGCCGAGTGCGTCCACCAGGCCGACGAAGCCACCGAAGCCGATCTCCGCGTAGTGGTCGACGTGGATGCCGGTGTTGTACTCGACCGTCTCGGCCAGCAGTTGCCCGCCGCCGAGCGAGAAGGCCGCGTTCAACTTGTTCGTCGTTGCCGGATGCCGCACACCGTCCGCACCGCTGAACGCCGGTATGGTCACGTAACTGTCGCGCGGCAGACTCACCAGGGTGTCGCCGTCGCTGCCGATGTGCAGCAGCATCATCGAGTCGCTGTTGCCGTACGGACCCTCGTCGTCGCTGCCGGTGTGCAGTTCCTTCTGCTGCTGCGGGGTCAGATTCTGGCGGTCGTCCGAGCCGGCGATGAGATAGGTGGTGCCCTTGCCCGGCGGGGGTTGGTCCGGCAGGGCGCCGAGGTTCACCGTACGGTCCAGCTTCTCGTCGGCCCAGGCGTATGTCCCGACGGAGGCCGCGAGCACCGCGAGGGCGAGCGTCATCACGCCCCAGGTTGCCCTGCGGCGCCATGTCCGGGGGCGAAGGCGGCCGACCGGGTGTCCGCCTCGGCCGTACGTCACCATGAAACGGGAGCCCCCTCATGCACGAACAAGGTTCTTCAATGTTTGATGCGCCCACAATAGGCATCAATTGCACGCCCGCAGAAGGAGCTTTCTGAAGCTTGGCCCTCGTGCGGGACATCCCTGAAGAACCCTTCATGAATTCCCTACCGAGTTCTTATCTCAGATTCACGCGGATACGGCGATCGGCAGGGAGAAGCGGCCTTCCAAGATTTCACAGGTGCGTGTGGCCGGCAGGCAGCGGTCGTATTCTGATGGGCTGGATTTAGCAACCATCTTTCCCTCGTCACCGTCTATGGATGCGAGGCCCTGGCGCCGGAACGCCATGAGGGAGACGTGGGCCGGCCGAGAGCCGGCAACGAGGAACTGGCGGTGGACATGTCACAGACGAGTACTGACCGGGCCGATGGGCCGACACCAGACCTCCGTGCCGGAGCGGCCGGGGAGGATGCGACCGTCACAGCTGCCGTACGTGGCTCTGCGGCTCGCCGCCGGAACCCGTCTCCGCGCCCGAGCGCCGGGCCACGCGGCACGTTCCTTGCCGCCGGCGCTCTCGGCGGGGCCATAGCCGCGACGCTCTTCGGTATCGCCCGTTCCGTCTTCGGCTACGGTTTCAACGTTCCTGTGACCCTCTCCGCCTTCACGGCAGGCACCGTTGCCGTCCTCGCCCTCGGTGGCCTCCTCCGCCGGGGACTGCTGCCGCGGTGGCTGCGCCGTCTCGTCGCCCGTGCGTGCGTCGTCGGTCTCGGCATGGCCGTGGTGCTCGCGGCGGCCGGGGGTGTGCTGCTGGCAGTCACTCCGGGGGTGGGCGACGCCCAGTCCCGGGTGAGTGCGCAGGCTGCCGCCCATGGGGTGACTGCCACGGATCTGTCCACGCCCCCCAAGGTCGCCGCGGCACTGGTGGCCACCGAGGACGCCCGTTTTTGGCACAACCCCGGCATCGACCCTGCCGGCGACGCCCGCGCGCTGCTGGTCTGGCTGCGCGGCGGCGGAGGCGATGGCGGGGGCGCCACCATCGAGCAGCAACTTGCCAAGATGCTCTACACCAACGGGCAACGTACCCGTCCCGACCAAGTGGAACAGGTCGCTCTGGCGGTCAAGCTCGCGCATGACTACCCCAAGGGCCGGATCCTGCAGATGTATCTGTCCACCGCCTATTTCGGGCATGGATACTACGGTCTGGACGCGGCCGCACACGGGTACTTCAAGACGAGTCCCGCTCACCTGGACTGGCCCCAGGCCGCCCTCCTTGCCGGTCTCGTCCAGGCGCCCTCCGCCTACGATCCCCTCCACAACCCCGACCTGGCCAGGCAGCGCCGCGCCGAGGTGCTGGTTCGCCTCAAGGCTGTCGGCGACCTGACCGCACGTCAGGTCAGGGCCTTCGACGACACACCCCTGGGCGTCGCCTGAGAGCGAGTGCTCCTCAGCTGTTCTCGGCCCTGACATCGCGCCGAAGCCGTCCCGTTCAACTGCATGGCCGAGGAAACCCCCCGACCAGTGAGGACAGGTCGCGGACACGGACGTACCGGATCGAACTCGTACGGCGCTGAGGCTGCACGGGAAGGGGAACCACGGCCCGGCTCCCCTTCCCGCCCACAGACTGCTGACCTGTTTACGGCGTCGCCTGGTTGCCCCCGAAGGTCACGCTCAGCTCACGCTGTTCCAACAGCAGTCCGATCCGACGCAGCCTCTTGATAGAGGTTCTCAACGCTTGGGCCGAAGGCCACGCTGTAGGAGATGTCGGGAGTGTCCCCGCCCGTCTCGTAGCCGCCGAGGACTCCGATGACCGTGCCAGGAATGCCTCCGGTGACCCAGGGGCTGCCGCTGGTGCCGCCGGTGAATCCGGTGCAGCCGATCTCCAACTGGGTGCTGCTGAAGGAGGAGATGCGGTTGGTACAGGTCAGCGGCGCCTGCGATGTCTGCGGGTAGCCGACGATGGTGACAGGTTTGCTCGTGCCCTGGTCAATGCCCAGTTCGTCGCCCCCGACGACGGACTGGATGGTGCGGCCGTCCGCGGGTGCCACTATGCCGAACGCCACGTCGTGGTCCGGATCGGAGTCGGCAGACCACTGTTGATCCACAACGATGCGGTCGAGGTGCCACACTCCGTAGGGGGCGATTCCGTCGTGATATGCCGGAACGAATACATCTGACGTGGAGTTCATGCAGTGAGCGGCGCTCAGGATCAGGTCGCCCCGGGCGCTGTCGACCACGCTGGCCGTGCAGAAGTGCGACCCGCCCAGGCCACTGCTGCCGAAGACCGCACCCACCTGTGGGGGCACCTGGGATGCGGGCAGCGAGTGGGAAACGCCGGGCGTGGTGGACGGGAAGGGAAACGCGGACACAGACGCGGTGAGGGACGGGGACGGGGACGGGGACGCAGACACGGTGGGGGACGGGGACGGCGTCACTGGTTGCTGCCGCGTCCCGGCAGCCTGCTGTGGTGCACTGGTTGACGCGACGACGCCACGGGCCGGGGACTCCAGGACGCTCTGGGCCGTCGCGGCACCGCCTATGCACAGCAGTGTGGACGCCATGAGGATCGTTACCATCCAGGCTCGGGATCGCGCCGCGCGGTGCTTGGGATGGTGTCGTGTCCGGCCGGTCATCATGCGCCCACGCTCAATTCCCGCTCTGTCGAGCACTGTCCGGGCGCCGTCGCCCCTGCTCCAGTTTCGCGGCGTTCGAAGACTGTGGGATGACAGATGACTGAGAAGCGGATGATTGAGTTGCTGTTGTCTTTCCGATCTTGAGGAATATCCGTCGAACCGGGGTCCCGATCGGGTGTGTAGCGGGCAGTGGCCGGGAGCCCGTTTCCGACCTGCTGGGTGGCGCCTGCGGGTGTGCTTGTGGTTGGGTGGCGGTCGTACTGGCGGTGAGCGCGCGAGCGATTTCGGCGCGAAAATCTGGCGGGCGGCCGGTCAGCAGCTCGTACAGCAGGCAGCCGGTGGAGTACAGGTCGCTGCGCGCGTTGGCGGGCCGTCCCGTGGCCTGCTCCGGGGACAGGTCCTCGGCGGTGCCGATCAGCACGCCGGTGCGGGTAAGTGCGGTCTCCTGGGCTGCCAGGGCGTGCGCGATACCGAAATCCATCACCTTTACGGTGCCGTCCCGCGTCAGCATGACGTTGGCCGGTTTGATGTCCCGGTGGACGATGCCCTTGGCGTGGGCGTGCTCCAGGGCCACGAGTACCCCGTCGGCCAGTTCCCGCGCGCGCTGCGGCGTCGGGCTTGCCCCGCAGCGGAGCATTTCGGCGAGAGTGGTGCCCTGCACGTGCTCCATCACGATGTACGGCATGCACTGTCCGTCGGTTGCCTGGTGCTCCCCGTTGTCGTAGACGGCCACCACCGAGGGATGGTTGAGGGATGCGGCGGCCCGCGCCTCGCGACGGAACCGCTCCAGGAACGACGGGTCGCGCGCCATGCCGGGCCGCAGTGTCTTCACCGCCACTGTCCTGCCCAGCCGCAGGTCGTGGCCGAGCCGGACCTCCGCCATGCCGGCCCAGCAGGTCCCCCAACTCGTAACGGCCACCGAGAACTTCCAACTGCCTCAGTTCCATCGCTTCTCCCATGACACGCTGGACGGCACCGGGGCCCGCTTCCGGTCCGACCGCCCAGCGCCGGGCCGGAAGCGGACGGTGAGCCAGGCGCCGCCAGCCCGGGCGCTACTTCTTCGCGTGCTGCTTGGCGAGCTGCGCCGGGGTCGGCACGGAGATCCGCAGAGCGTCGTTGGCGCTGCCGGCCTGCCGCCCCACCACCAGCACGGTGTCGCCCGTCTTGAGCACCGACCCTGCGGCCTTCTCGCCGTCCCGGGTGATGGGGGCGTTGTTCTCCACCGTCCAGGTCCAGCTGACCCCGTCGGCGCTCTTCACGGTGAGCGTGGCACCGGACACGCCGGTGATGCTGCCACGCTGCCACTCACGGACCACGAACTGGCCGGTCTTGCGGTTCTTTACGGTGGCCTGGCCGTGCACGCCGGGCAGCGAGCGGTGGTGCTTGCGGTGGTGCTTGCCGTGCTTCTTGTGGTGCTGCTTGGCGTGGGCCGAGCTTGCGGAGGCGGCCGAAGACGGACTGGCGCCCGGCGAGGATGTCGACGAGGCGTAGGCGGTGGCCCCGCCGGCGGACAGTACGCCGGCCAGAATCACCCCGGTCACCATGGCCCTTCGATTGCGCGGCATTGATTTCATCATGGAGTCAACTCTCGTCGAGGAGGCGCGGAGCCCCCTGTTCGGACGCGGTCGCGCGCACCGTAGCCGCGGATCTTGTGGAAACTTTGTGGGACGCACTGTGAACGAGCTCGCCAACGGCCACCGGATGCGCCGGTGCCGCTACCACGGCCTGGCCAAGACTCACGTCCAGCACTTCTGACCGCGATCGCCGTCAACATCGAACGCCTCAGCGACCAAGAGCCCGCTGACTCCGCCTACCGACCCCGGCAGCCCCACAGCGTTCCAGCAGTACCTCGAAGCCCACGGCCTGCCGCGGCCCCTCTGGTGGCGCCAAGGCAAATGACCTTGGAAACGCTGAGTAGGCCCGGAGCGCGGTGCCGGGATGCAACCGGTCTCCGAGACGACGTACCTCGCTGGTGGAGGGCGCCCCATGGCCTTGACTCGGTCATTGAAACTCCAGCCCAAAGCCGCTCCACCGACCTGTCTTCAAGCAGCGCCGATGGTGGACCACCAGGCCACAAGCCTGTCCGCCAGCTGGTCAACTTCTTGAGGCTGAGGGTCGAGAGCAAAGTGATCTTCCAGCTCAGACCCAAGGAACTCGCCAATCGCTGCCCGCCCGGCTCCAGCGCGCAGACGGGTGAGGAGAGGATCGATGAGGCAGTCGTACTCATCCTGGACCGTATCAGCGACGCCAACCGGATCCCACTCGTTGAGCAGGAAGCGCAGATTGCTGTGCACGTCTACGGGCTGCATGCCCTCATCCTGGCATGGAGTCGGCCCAGCCGACTGGCCTTCCGCTGCGGGCCGTTCTGCCTGGCGCCACGGATCACAAGTCGGCCAGCCCCATCCGTGCCCGATCGTGCGGGAAACCCCATAGGCGAGCAGCGACAGCAAGTCGGCGGAAGCGCCGGGATCAGCGCCGGCGGCGAGCTGCCCCTGAGCCTCGGCAGCGACGAGTGCCGCGTACAGCACGTCCGGCTCACCGTAGGCTGGCGCCGCCGCGTATCTATGGCCAACGACCGGCCAGGCAGCGCCCATTGGAGGTTGAGCTGGTCGGGCGGGCCAGCACCGCCGACGCTCCGGCAGTGACCGGGCCGCACGCCCGGGACACGGCAGGCTGAACCGCCGCGCTGACCTTCATCCGGCCAGGCACGCGCCCTCGGCCTCCACCTGGACGATGTCCGGGAAGTGCTGGAGATCGGCCGCGTTGGCACACCGCCTTGCGGCGCCGTCCGCAACCTCCTCGACGCACGCATCGCCGAGATCGACGCCACCATCTCCTGGCCCTGCGTCAGACCCTCACCGACACCCGTCAAACGGCAGGTGATCACCCTGCGCGGAGCCAGCCAGTATCTGCCCGATCATCCACGACTCATGAGCGTCTCCTGAGACCGTCGGCCAGTGCTACGCACATGCTGCCGGGGTGGGCCGACCTGGGGTGCTGGTCCCGGTCGTGCTGGGCTTCGGCTCCCAGCCGTACCCGTGTCCAGCCGCAAGGCAAGGCTCTTTCAAAGTTCAATAAAGTTGGCGTTCTTTGCTTGTTAGGTGAGCCTGACCTGACCTACGGTCTCGGGCGCCCCACAGTACCGTTGATCACTGGAGTCGCCCCTCATGTCCAGCGCCAATATCGCCCTGCTCGGTGCCATCGCCGGTTTCACGATCTACCTGGGGCTTCCTTTCGGCCGGCTGCGCAGACCGGCGCCCCGCCTGGCGGCGGGCCTGAATGCCGTGGCCATCGGCATTCTCATTTTCCTCGTCTGGGATGTGCTGACGGCGGCGTGGGAGCCGACTGACGAGGCGCTGGGCAAGCATGAATGGGCGACTGCCCTGTCCGGTGGTCTGGTTCTGATGGCGGGGCTTGCGGTGGGGCTGGTGGGACTGGTCTCCTACGACTCCTGGACGGCCTGTCGCCGGGCCCCCGGGCGGCCTGCCGGTCCTGGCGCCGCTGTGGCGGCCGATGTCACATACAGGCCCCGCACGCAGGCCGGGTCGCTGGCGTTGATGATCGCCACGGGCATCGGCCTGCACAACTTCGCCGAGGGACTCGCGATCGGAAACTCGGCTGCGCGGGGTGAGTTGTCGCTCGCTGTGCTGCTGATCGTCGGATTCGGCCTGCACAACGCCACTGAGGGTTTCGGGATCGTCGCCCCGCTGGCAGCTGCCGGCGAGCGCCCGTCCTGGAAGACGCTGTTCCTGCTGGGACTGCTCGGCGGAGGCCCCACGTTCCTGGGGACTGTCGTCGGCCAGCGCCTGGTGAACGACACCGTTTCCATCGCCTTTCTAGCTCTGGCGGCGGGCTCGATCCTGTATGTGGTCATCGAGCTGCTCGCCGTCGCCCGGAAGGCAGATGTCAAGACGCTGACGACGTGGTGCGTGCTGCTCGGTGTCGTCCTGGGCTTCGTCACGGATGCCGTGGTTACAGCAGCCGGGGCCTGAAGCCGGACTTGCCGCCCGAACAGAGTCCTCTTCATTGCGCGTCACCTGGAGCCGGGTGGCCGAACGAGAGTCTGGACCTACCGTGCCCGGCGCCGGGCCGGTGGAGACCCGTACGGTCAGCCGCACGTCGAGTCCTACCGGTTGATGCGGGCGGCGGCCGTCGAGAAACGCCAGGACCGTCGCGTCCGCCCGCAACCGGCCGCCGACCATCGAGTCGCTGGTCCGGAGATCGTCCCGGTCTGCCAGGAGCTGGGCATCGGACAGATCGTGTGGTCCCCGCTCGCCCAGGGGGTACTGACGGGCAAGTACAAGCCGGGGCAGCAACCGCCGTCCGGTTCCCGCGCCACCGACACGAACGGTGGCAGCGACGCGGTGGCGGGATGGATGCGCGACGAGGTCCTGGCCCGGGTCCAGGAGCTGGTTCGTCTTGCTGCCGAAGCAGGCATGTCCCTTGCGACGCTGAGCCTGGCGTGGGTGCTGCGCAACACGAATGTCTCCGCAGCCATCGTCGGAGCGTCCCGGCCGGAGCAGATCGTCGAGAACGCCAAGGCGGCGGACATCACGCTGGACGACGAGTTGGTCAGGCGCGTGGACGAGATCCTCGATCCGGTCGCCGAGCGGGACCCCGAGCGCATCGACGTGTTCGCCGAGCGGCCGTGAGCCGCAGCCATCGGGGGCTCGGCAGTGACTCCGCAGCCGTGCCGTGTCCCCCGGGCCGGCCTCTCGGGGCGTCGCCCGCCCTTCAGAGACCGCGCACCGAGGAGGCGTCTCATTTCCATCCCTCTTCGTTACCCGGCGATGTATTGACACGCCGCATAAGGCGGCCGTAACTTCCCAGCAATGTAAGTAACGCGCGTTATTAAAGCGCGAAACCGGAGGGGCCGCGGCGCGCCTCCACCGACCGAAGGGGATGAAAGTGGCCACGAACAAGACGCAGCGCGTGACCATGAGCGATGTGGCTCGGCGCGCGGGTGTCTCGCGGACCACGGTCTCCTTCGTGCTCAACGACAAGCCCGGCGCGGCCATCCCCGACGAGACCCGTCGGCGGATCCTGGAGGCGATCGACGAGCTGGGCTACCGGCCCAACGCCGGGGCGCGGGCGCTTGCCGCCAACCGCAGCGGGTGGTTCGGTCTGATCACCGAGATCGTGACCGGCCCCTTCGCCGCGGAGGTGATCACTGGCGCGCAGAGCCGCGCCTGGGGCGACCGGAGGTTCCTGCTGATCGCCGCGAGCGAAGGCGACCCCACCCAGGAGGCCGCCGCGCTCGACCAGATGCTGGAACACCGGGTGGAGGGGCTGCTGTACGCCACGACCTGGCACCGGGCCGTCAGGCTCCCCAAGGCCGCCCGCGAGGTGCCGACCGTGCTGGTCAACTGCTACGACGCGGAAGGGGAGCTGCCGTGCATCCTGCCCGACGAGGAGTCGGGCGGATACAAGGCGACCCGCCGACTCCTCGACGCCGGTCACACCCGGGTCGGATTCATCAACCTCGACCCGGCGATCCCGGCCGCCATCGGCAGACGCGAGGGGTACGAGCGTGCCCTGCGCGAGGCCGGGATCACCCCCGACCCTGCCCTCGTCATCCCCGGCTGGGCCACCGCCGACGGCGCCTACACCGCCGCCTGCGAACTGCTGGACCGCCCGGCGGGCGATCGGCCGACCGCGCTGTTCTGCGGAAACGACCGGATGGCGATGGGCGCGTACGACGCGATCAAGGAACGTGGGCTGCGCATCCCGCACGACGTGGCCGTGGTGGGGTTCGACAACCAGGAACTCATCGCCGCCTATCTGCGGCCGAAGCTGACGACGCTCGCCCTGCCCTTCGAAGCCATGGGCACCAAGGGCGTCGACATGCTCGCCGCTCTCGCAGCGGGGCAGCCGCTCGACACCCACCGGGTGACGATCGACTGCCCGCTGCTCGAACGCTCGTCGGTCTGACCGCTAATCAGCCCGCCGAGGGAATCCCATCCCGTCTTCGCCCTGTGTGTTGAAGAGAGGAAAGAGTCTCCATTATGGCACCCTCCATAGCCTCACGGCGGCTGCGAGCCGCCCTGAGAGCGGTCACCGCGACCGCTGCCGCAGCCCTGGTCCTGTCCGCCTGCACGGGTGGCTCGGGCGCCTCCGGCGCCGGTGACACCTCCGGCAACCAGCTGCTCACCATCCCGCGCGAAGACCTGGCGACCTTCACGCGCAACTTCAACCCGCTCGCCCCGCAGCCCGCCCCGATGACCACGCAGGCGATCTACGAGCCGCTGGTCGTGCACAGCATGTCGGACGCCAAGGACACGCCGTGGCTCGCGACCAAGTGGGTGCAGGCCAAGGACGCCCGCTCGATCACGTTCACGCTGCGCCAGGGCGTCAAGTGGTCGGACGGCAAGCCGTTCACCGCCGACGACGTCGTCTACACCTTCCAGCTCCAGAAGAAGGTGCTGGGCGGCTTCGACTACCTCGACAAGGTCACCGCGGTCGACGCCCACACGGTGAAGTTCTCCTTCAACAAGCCCTATTCGCCCGCCTTCTTCGAGATCAGCGGCCACTGGATCGTGCCGAAGCACATCTGGTCCAAGGTGAAGAACCCGGCGAAGTTCACCAACCCGAACCCGGTCGGCACCGGCCCGTACACCAAGATCGCCAAGTTCCAGAGCCAGTCGTACGAGCTGCTCAAGAACCCCGACTACTGGCAGCCCGCCAAGCAGCGGATCGCCGGCATCCAGATGCTCGCCTTCTCCGGCAACGACAGCGCCAACCTCGCCTTCACCAGTGGTGAGGTCGACTGGACGCAGTCGTTCATCCCCGACATCGAGAAGTCCTTCGTCGCCAAGGACAAGAAGCACAACCACTACTGGTTCCCGGCCACCGGCGCCATGATCAACTGGCAGCTGAACACCACCAAGGCCCCCTTCAACGACCCCCCCGTCCGCAAGGCGCTCAGCATGGCGGTAGACCGCGACCAGATCACCAAGGTCGCGATGAACGGCTACGCCGAACCGGCCGACTGCACGGGCCTGGCCCGCACGTACGACAAGTGGCGCGACACGTCGCTGGCCGCCTCCTGCACCTGGACGAAGTACAACACCGACGCGGCGGCCAAGGCCCTGGACGCGGCCGGCTACAAGGAGAGCGGCGGCAAGCGGCTGCTGAAGAACGGCAAGCCGTTCACGCTCGACATCTCCGTCGGCTCCGCTTCCTCCGACTGGATCTCGGTCGCCAACATCATCAAGCAGGACCTCGCGAAGGTCGGCATCACCGCCACCGTGAAGACGCCCGACTGGTCGGCCGTCCAGGTGTCGTACAACACAGGCACGTTCGACACGGGCATCGTGTGGAGCAACAACGGCGCCACGCCGTACGAGTACTACCGCGGCGTGATGTCGACCAAGATGCTCAAGCCGGTCGGCAAGCAGGCCACCGAGGACTACCACCGCTTCGGCGACAAGAAGGCCGACCAGCTCATCGACGCCTTCGCCGCCGCCACGGACGAGAAGACGCAGCGCAAGGAGATGAACGCCCTGCAGGAGCTGTACAACAAGGACGCGCCCGTCGTCCCGCTGTTCACCGGCCCCGAGTGGGGCGCGTACACGGACACCCGCTTCACCGGCTGGCCCTCCGAGAAGAACCCGTACGCCACCCTCGGCAACCGCAACGGCAGCACGATCCTCGTGCTCACCTCGCTGAAGCCCGTCAAGGGCTGACGCCGCCTGCGGACCGGCGGCCGTCCTCCTCCCCGGACGGCCGCCCCCCGCTCGCCGTATCACCGTTCATCCCCCACTGACAGGGAGCACGACCCGTGCGTCTGATCCTGCGCAACCTGGGGTTCTATCTGCTCGCCTTCTGGGCCTCCATCACCCTGAACTTCGTTCTCCCGCGCTTCATGCCGGGCGACCCGGTCTCCCGGATGTTCGCGCGGGCCCAGGGCACGATGCAGCCCGACCAGATAGCCCAGCTGCGGAAACTCTTCGGCCTCGACCACCGCCCCCTCTGGGAGCAGTACCTCACCTACGTCAAGAGCGTCTTCACCGGCGACCTCGGCGTCTCCATCACCCGCTTCCCCACTCCGGTCTCCGACGTGATCGGCTCACAGATCGGCTGGACCCTGCTGCTCGGCGGTACCGCCCTTGTCATCGCGGCCGTCGTCGGCAACCTGCTCGGCATCGTCGCCGCCTGGCGGCGCGGCGGCGTCCTCGACTCCGCCTTCCCGCCCCTGCTGATCTTCGTCGGCTCCTTCCCGTACTTCTGGCTGGCGATGGGCGCGCTGTACCTGTTCGGGGTGAGCCTGGGCTGGTTCCCGCTGCGGCACGCCTACGACGTCGGCCTGACCCCAGGCTTCAACGGCGAGTTCCTCGCCAACGTCGCCACCCACCTGGTGCTCCCGGCGTTCACCGTGGTGGCCGTCACCGTCGGCAGCTGGATGCTCGGCATGCGCAACACCATGATCGCCACGGCGGCCGAGGACTACATCACGATGGCCGAGGCGAAGGGGCTCAGCCCCTCGCGGATCATGTTCCGCTACGCCGCCCGCAACGCGCTGCTTCCCTCCGTCACCAACTTCGGCATGGGCCTCGGCTTCGTCGTCGGCGGCGCCCTGCTCACCGAGGTCGTGTTCGCCTATCCCGGCATCGGTTACCAGCTGCTGATGGCCGTCCAGGGCCTGGACTACCCGCTGATGCAGGGCATCTTCCTGACGATCACGGCGGCGGTGCTGCTCGCGAACTTCCTCGTCGACCTCGTCTACGTCCGCCTCGACCCGCGCGTCCGCGTCCGCTGAGGAGGTTGCCGACATGACCGCCATCGAGATCGCCACGGCTACCACGCCGACCGCCACCGCGCACACGTCCCGGCGGCGCGGACTGCTGCGCCAGCTCCTCAGCAGCAGGAAGGCGCTGACCGGGCTGTTCCTGCTCGCCCTCTTCGCGCTGCTCGCCCTGCTCGCGCCCGTCCTCGCGCCGGGCAACCCGTCCCTGATCAACTCCACGGGCAGCCAGGCGCCTTCGGCCGCGCACTGGCTCGGCACGACCGCCAAGGGGCAGGACGAGCTCGCCCTCACGCTGTGGGGGGCACGCAGCTCCCTCCTCGTCGGATTCACCGTGGGGATCGTGGCGACCGCGGTCGCCATCGTCGTCGGCCTCGCGGCCGCATACTTCGGCCGCATCGTGGACGACGCCCTGACGCTGGTCACCAACGTCTTCCTGCTGCTGCCCGGCCTGCCGCTGCTCATCATCCTGGCCGCGTTCCTGCCGCCCGGAACCTCCACAGTGATCCTGGTCCTCGTCGTCACCGGCTGGGCGGGCTCGGCCCGGGTGCTGCGGGCGCAGGCCAAGTCGATCCGCGGCAAGGACTTCGTGGCCGCCGCCGTCGTCACCGGGGAGCGCCCGCTGCGGATCATGTTCCGGGAGATCCTTCCCAACATGGCGTCCGTGGTGATGACCACGCTGCTGGGCTGTGTGGTCTTCGGCATCACGTCCCAGGCGGCGCTGGAGTTCCTCGGACTCGGGGACAGCAGCGTCGTCAGCTGGGGCACCAACCTGTACTGGGCGAGCAACGACGGCGCGTTGATGACCGGCACGTGGTGGGCCTTCGTCCCCTCCGGACTGTGCATCGCCCTCGTCGCCTTCGCGCTCGCGCTGGTCAACTACGCGGTCGACGAGATCACGAACCCGAGGCTGCGCAACCGCCGTGCCCGCCGTGAGAGGAGGGGCTGAGCCATGGAACCCGTACTTGAGGTGAACGGCCTGCGCGTCGAATACCGCGGCGACGGACGCACCGTGGTGGGCGCCGACGACGTCTCCTTCTCCATCGGCGCCGGAGAGGTCTTCGGCCTCGCCGGGGAGTCGGGCTGCGGCAAGTCGACCATCGCCAACGCCGTGATGCGGCTGCTGAAGCCCCCGGCGGAGAGCACGGCCGGAAGCATCCGCTTCCAGGGCGGGGACGTCCTCTCCCTGGACGCACGGGAGCTGCGCGCCTTCCGGTGGCGGCAGGTCGCCATGGTCTTCCAGTCGGCGATGAACTCCCTCAACCCCGTCCTCACCATCGGCGAGCAGATCGTCGACATCTTCACCACCCACGAGAAGATGAAGAAGCGGGCCGCGCGGGAGCAGGCGGGCGAGCTGCTGGAGCTGGTGGGCATCGACCCGGGCCGGCTGAAGGCGTACCCGCACCAGCTGTCCGGCGGTATGCGCCAGCGCGTCGTCATCGCCATGGCCGTCGCGCTCCGCCCCCGGCTGCTGATCATGGACGAGCCGACCACCGCGCTCGACGTCGTCGTGCAGCAGGAGATCATGGCGCAGATCCGCGACCTCCAGCGGGAACTGGGCTTCTCCATCCTCTTCATCACCCACGACATGTCCCTGATGATCGAGCTGTCGGACCGCATGGGCGTGATGTACGGCGGACGAATCGTCGAACTCGCCGACGCCAAGGACCTGTTCGCGGAGCCGCTCCACCCGTACACCGAGGCGCTGATGAACGCCTTCCCGCCGCTGACCGGCCCGCGCCGGGAGCTCACCGGCCTCTTCGACGCCCCGCGCACCGCCGACAGCTGCGGCTTCCACGTCCGCTGCCCCGAGGACCGCTCGGACTGCTCCATGAACATCCCCGATCTGCGTGAGGTCGCGCCCGGCCGCTGGGTGGCCCGCAGGTCCGAAGGAGGTGCCCGATGACCGAACCCCTGCTGTCCGTCTGCGGTCTGACGAAGGACTTCCAGGTCGGCACCGTCTTCTCCCGGCGCCGCGTCCGTGCCGTCAACGACGTGTCCTTCGACCTGCCGGCCGGCCGGATCACCGCCCTGGTCGGCGAGTCCGGCAGCGGCAAGTCCACCATCGCCCGCTGCCTCGCCCGCCTCGAACAGCCGTCGGCCGGGCAGTTGCTGCTGAACGGCGAGGACGTCCTGCGCACCGAGCGGCGCCGGGCGTCACGGGCGTACCGCCGCAAGGTCCAGATGGTCTTCCAGGACCCCTTCGGCTCACTCAACCCCGTCCACCGCATCGAGCACTTCCTCACCCGCGCCCTCGTCCTGCACGGCCACTCCGCCACACCAGAGGCACTGCGCGAGCTGATAAAAACGGTCGGTCTGACCGAGGACATGCTCCAGTCCTACCCGCACGAACTCTCCGGCGGCCAGCGCCAGCGCGTCGCCATCGCCCGTGCGCTGGCGGTGGAGCCGCGCCTCATCCTGGCCGACGAACCGACGTCGATGCTGGACGTCTCCGTGCGCGTCGGCGTGCTCAACCTGATGCGGCGCCTGCGCGACGAACGGGACATCGCCATGCTCTACATCACCCACGACCTGGGCTCCGCCCGCTACCTCGCGGACACCACGATGGTCATGTTCGCCGGCGAACTCGTCGAGGGCGGCGACGCACTAGCCCCGTACTTCGCGGGTCACTGATTCAGGTCTGTGGCCAGCGGGTTCGTGTGACTTCGATGCCGAGGAGTTCGAGGAGGTG
>NZ_JACTVI010000138.1:0-11270 GCF_014495685.1 Streptomyces sp. TRM68367
CCGCCCCCGTCACCTGCGGGTACTTCACGTACACCTGGTAGGTGCCGTCCTCGGGGATCGACAGGTTCCAGGTGAAGGAGTCGGTGCCCGTGCCCGCCGCGTGCGTGGCGTAGTCGTAGCCCTGGTGGTCGGTGCCGTTGGACGCCGTCGGCCAGGAGCCGGTCGCCGAGGTGGACTGGATGTCGGAGTTGTCGGCCAGGTCGACCTGCAGACCCACCGGCACGCCGTTGTCGGTCCGGGTGTGGATCATCCCGTCCGGGTAGTACGTCCAGTTCATCGTCCGCGACTGCGAGCCGCCCGCGGAGGTGATGGTGCGGGAGGTCTGGTCACCCAGCTCGTCGTGGTCGTAGGTGGTGGTGATGTCCCACGGGTCCGTCGAGGTCCTGGTCTGGCCGTCGGCGGAGCGTCTGGGGCCAGCAGCGTTTCCGTGGTCACCTACAGTGCGCGGGCGAGGGTGTGCAGCGTCTCCATGCGGACCGTTCCGCCCTGCTCCACCTTGCGCACGGTGCCCGGCGACATGCCTGCGGCGTGTGCCAGTTCTCCTGACTCATCCCGGCCCGTCGCTGGTACTTGCGGACGTTGTCAGCCAGTTCCGTAGCCATCCGCTCATCACCTCCAGCGCCGCGGTACGCCGGAAGGGCGTGTCAACCGCGGTACGCCGGAAGGGCGTGTCAACCGGGGGCTATCCGGCAGATACCCGCTCCGAAGCGATCGCTTGCCCTGCGCGGTGGGTCGTCACGTGGTCGGCCGGGTGGCGCGAGGCCGGGCCCACAGCAGGGCCGGCCCGAGTGGGAAGGGTCCTCGTCGGTCGGGCAGCTTCGCCGGACCAGGGTCCCCGGGGGGCCGCCCCCGTCAGGAGTGACGGGGGCGCTCAACCGGCAATGTCAGGCACTACCGGTCGCATCCAGAATTCACGACTCCCATCAATAAAGAAGGCGCTCGAGTCGATTGCTGCAGAGGTCTGCTACCACAATTGGCCCGCCGGAGTGGCCGAGTCTCCGCCAGCGAGAACTCTGTGCAATCGCCGCATCATCGCGAACCACTCTGCCCCACCAGGATCTCCGCTCCAATCATCCTTAACATCGTTATCCCCGTTAAGCAGTAGATCGATCACCTCTGCCGCGAGCAGGACGACATCTCGTGGAACCCGCGGCATATCACATTCCGGCCCCCATACTTCCGACTGAAATTCTTCGCCACCGACAAGATTACTTGCCGCAATAGCCGCTGCGGCGATTGCGACCTCGGCCCGACCGCCGTCGATGTAGGCACCACCGCTCCGGGCCACTGAAGACAAGGCCGCCCGCAGCATCTCAATGCGCGATGACTCCGGCGCCGCATCGAGATCTCCAGAAAAATCGGCAGCCGTATCATTATCGAGGGGATGATGACCCCATCTACCCATCAGATAGCTCCATAATTTGCGTATCGAGAGTCAACTAAACCGCGCCCCCGAGGTCGCCCCGGATGGACCGCGGTACATCCGGGGCGACCTAATCGGACCGAAGGAGGCCTTCAGTTTCTATTTCTCGAAAGGAAGCTCCAACTGGACGGCATACTTCCGAGCATTATAGAGATTTCTCCCATAGCCCTCTATGCCGCTACTGAGCTTGATCCCCATTTTCTGGAATTGATCCTTGAATATGTGCTCCGTTATGCGCAGCTCTGTGTCATCCCCGCATACATGGACACAGATGGCATCAGCCTTGTCCGCAAGCCTTCCGAGTTGAATGTGCTTGGCTAGGCGCACATTGAAATCGTTTGTCTTGCCGACGTAGACATGACCCGGCTTTGTCAGGTCATTGAATACGTAGATGCCTTGATTCTTGTTGCAGTTGTGGACCAGCACCGGTGTTCCGCCAGCTTCCACATAGTACGTGTGCTCGCCGGGCGGTCGTCACCTGCATTTTCGCTGGTCAGCGAATTCTTGCCGGTCCGTGGGTGTGCGCGGAAGTGCCGTGCTGTGCGCTCGTGTTGCCGTCGGCGTTGCCGTCAGACGGCTACGTGCGTGAGGGCGGTGGAGTGGGCTTTGGCCGGTGTCCTGCCCGGGTTGGGGTCGGGCATGGTCAGGGGGCCGTACGCTGGCCCGGCAACTCGGGCAGGTTTTGCCCCTGCCCGCAATTTGAACGAGTGGCCCCCTGACCTTGCCCGACGCGGGCCCCGGCCCGGGGAGGTGGGTAAAGCACACGGAGCCGACCGGCCCCACCGACAGGCCTGCGCACCGGCCAACTCCCCGCCACCGCCTCGCCGTCGGCCTGGCCCTCGCCGTGCGGGCGCGTCCGGCTCTCTCCGCGTTTCCGGTCGTTTGCTACGCGCTTCTGCGCGGCCTGGTCGCTGGCCGGCCCGCGGTGGCGGAGCCGAGAGCGGGCCGGGTGGGCGGCAGTGCCGCGCGCGACCCGCGTCAGCGGGTCGCCTTGAAGACGTAGAGAAAGTTTGGACGCATCCCGCCTTGGTGCTGTGCCCTGACCGTCGGCTGGTCGTTCGGCTGGAGTGTGGTCCGAAGCATCGGACTGGCGGGTGTGGTTCTGCAAGCAGCCAGTGGTGATCGTTGTTCGGCCGGTCCGGGGCGGTGTTGCAGGGGTACCGTCTGAGTGTTGCCGCAGAACGGAGTTCGCCGTGTCGCAGAGCATCGAGGAGCACACCGGCGCTCGGATCGCCCGTATCCGGAAGCAGCGCGGCCTGACGCAGCAGGGGCTGGCGATGCGCGCCCACGTGTCCAAGTCGCTGTTGTCGAAGGTGGAGTGTGGGCAGAAGGCTGCTTCCCCGGCTCTCGTTGCTGCCTGTGCCCGTGCGCTGGGCGTCTCGACTTCCGATCTACTGGGACAGCCGTACGCCGAGGAGTTGCGCCGGGACCGCATGGACGCCTTGATCCAGCCGATCCGTGAGGGGCTGGAGAACTGGGACGTCGCTCTCGACTGGGAGACGGCTCCGCGTCCGGCGGCGTTGATCCGAGCTGATGTCCAGCGGGCCCTTGTGCAGCGCCGTCAGGCTCAGTACACGGACATGGTGCGCGACCTGCCCGGGTTGATCGATGAGTCGGTGCAGGCGGTGCACACCAGCAGCGGGGAGGAGCAGCGGCTGGCCTACGAGTGTCTGTCGGGGACGTTCCGGTGTGTGTTCACCGTGGCGTGGAACTTCGGCTATATCGACCTGGCCACCGTCGCGCTGGACCGCCTGGCGTGGACGGCACCACGCGCCGACGAGCCGGGGCTGGCCGCCATGCACGCCTACCTGCGCGCGCAGACCACGATGTCGTCCGGCCGCTATGACGTGGGCATCCGGGTGATCGACCGGGCCCTGCGCGATCTCGACGGGCAGGACACGCGCCGCCCGGCAGGCGTTGAGGCGATGCGGGGCGTAATGCAGTTGCGGGCTGCGGTGATCGCGGGCCGGATGAAGGACCGGGAGCATGCAGACGCCCGCCTGGACGAAGCCCGTACTCTCGCACGGACCACGGGTGAACTGCCCGACTTCGGCGTCACCTGGGGGCCGACCAATGTCGGTGTGCACGCGGTGGCCATCGCCTCCGAAATGGACGACTTCGGGCGTGCGATCGAACTTGCAGAGGACGTACGTATCCCGCGCGGCTGGACCCGTTCCCGGGCCGGGCACCACTGGATGGACCTCGGCCGGGCTCATGCCTGGTCAGGCCACCCGGAGCAGGCGCTGGACTGCCTGCACCAGGCCCGGCGTATCGCCCCGCAGCAGACGCGCTACCACCCGACCGTGCGAGAGACCGTGCTGGCGCTGAAGCGGCAGGAGCGGACGCGCAGCAATTCGCTGGCGCAGTACGCGGAGTGGGTCGGGATATAGCAGATCCCGGGCAAGTGCGATTGCACTTCTTGGTGCAACCGCCGTGCATCGCCGGTCGGCAGGATGACGTCTCGTCAGGACCCCCGCCGCCGCGCGAACGGTCCGGGGGCATGGCCAACGCTGACAAGGAGCGTCGACATGCCGCACTGTATCGCCCACATCTTCGAGCCGCTGCTGCGGCTGCTGTGGCCCGCGCCGGGCCGCCATCGCAGACCTGATCACTCATCCGCCGGCCTTGCTGTAGAGGCGTCGACCGCCTGTCCGGCTCGCGTACCGGCCGCCCGGGTACTGCATGGCGAGGAACTCGGGCTGGTCCGCCCGTACCTGGTCGCGCACGAGCGGCGGGAGGCGCAGAAGCAGCAGACTCGGCGTCGCACGCTCCGGCTGGCAGTGCGCGGCATCGACATCAGTCCCCGGCTGTTCGACGGAGTGGAGGTCACGGCATGACGAGCGGGACCGGACAGCTGCGCCTGCTGCCGTGGGCCGGGCCCGAGGGCAAGCCGTGCTATCTCGCAGGCGACGGGGCCGGATACCTGTCCCGGCTCGCCGACAACGTGGAGTCGACCCAGCTCGGCCTGGCCGGGGAACTCTTCTATGAGGCCACGCAGATCCTGGACAAGCGGCAGTGGACTCCGGGCGAACTTCACCTGCTGGCGGTCCAGTTGGCTGAAGGGCTCGGCAACGTGCACCGCATCGCGGTGAGTCGCGGCGCACGCCTGCCCGCACCTGCCGACGACGATCTCGACACCTTGGGCGACCTGGGGGACGAGGAAAACGGGCAGGAGAGTTCGTACCCGGTCGTCTGCCGCTGACCGTGCCTCGCGGCTCCCTGGTCCCATCTAGTCCCGTACTTCGCGGGTCGTTGATTCGTATGGTGTGACCGGTCTGGGGTGTCCTGGGCCGGTGTTGTGGCGTTGGGCAGGGTGTGTCGATGACTTCCCGGTCCCCGCGGCCACGGTCTGTCCGTCAGCGCCTTGATGTGGTGGTGACGTCCGTGGTGGAGAAGCGTCTGGGCGCTCTGCCTGTCGTTGCCGAGTTTCTGCGTCGGCTGGATGTCGCCGGGATCGTCGACGAGTTGTGTCCGGGTGGTGCGAGCGCGCATCTGACCCACGGGCAGGTGATCGAGGCGCTGGTGGCCAACCGTCTGACCTCTGTGCGACGCCTGGGGCATGCGCCGCATCCGGATCAGCCAGCCCAAGCCCGGAGTGATCGTCGCGCGCGGCTTCCGGCATGAGCCGCTGGATGCGGTGATCCGCTCACCACTACTCGATCCCGACGGCTCCCCGGCCTGCCGACCTGGTCAGTTCGTCTCCACCGATGACGTGCTGCTCGGCTGGGACGAAGACGGCACCCCCGTCGTGCTCAACCTCGCCTACTCCGCCCACGCCCTCATCGCTGGCGTCACCCGCTCCGGCAAGTCGATCACCGTCAACACGCTCCTCGCCTACGCCTCGCTCATGCGGGACGTGCGCCTGATCGTGATCGACCCCAACCTCGGCGCGGTCGCCCCCTGGTGGCGTACCGCCCACAAGGTCTCCGGCGCCATCCACCCCGACGAACCGACCGAGATCCTGCGCTGGGTACGCGAGGAGATGCAGCGCAGGGAGCGGCTGTTCTGGTCCGGCCGCACCGACCGCATCACCGACTTCAGCCCCGAACTGCCGCTGCTGCTCGTGGTGATCGACGAGGTGGCGAACTACACCCGCCACCCCGACCGCAAGGCGCGTGAACGCTTCGAGGCCGAACTGCTGGCCATCGCCAGCCAGGGCGCCAAGTTCGGCGTCCGGCTGTGGCTGCTCACCCAGAAGCCCTCCGCCGACGTGCTCACCACCGCCGTACGCACCAACCTGTCCGCCCGGATCTGCCACCGCGTCGACACCGTCGAGGACTTCCTGCACCTCTTCCCCGACGGCCGGGACCTGGACATCACCGCCGCCGACCGCACCATGCCCCAGGGCGTCTCCATCGCCTCCGTCGGCGACATGCGCACCCCCGTCCGCCTGCGCTCGGTCTACCTGCCCACCGAAGCCTGCTGGCAGATCAACGACCTCATGTGCACCGAAGGGCTGAAGGTCCGCGAGCTGCCCGCCCACGTCGACCTGGACAAAGCCGCGTGACCAGCACCGGCCAGCCGCCCGAGCGAGCCCGCCCCGCTCCCGACCGAGTCCGTAACGCAGTGATCCCCGGCAAGGGCGTGTAGTCGCCAAACCCTCGCCCCTGCCGGGGCCTCCCTCCCCATCCATCCACGGCACACGCGTGTGCCGCAGCGCAGAGAGGTCCCGCCAGCATGCCACCGCACAACCTCACCGCCACCATCCCCCGCCCCAAACCGGCCACGGCCGTACAGCCGTCATTCACCGGGTACCGGGACCTGCCGGGTCTCGTCCGGCAACTGTCCTCACTCGGCGGCTGTGCCCAGCCGATCCGGCTCGAAGGCCATCGCACCGAAATCGACGCCTTCACCGGCGAGATCCTGCGCGAACTGAAGTCCAAGGAACTGCCCGCCGGGCACCTGCTGGTCCGCTGCGGCAACCGCCGCACCACCCGCTGCCCCTCCTGCGCCGAGCTCTACCGCCAGGACACCTACCACCTCATCGCCGCCGGCCTGCGCGGCGGCAAGAACATCCCCGACCAGGTCGCCGCCCACCCCCTCGTCTTCGCCACCCTCACCGCCCCGTCGTACGGGCCGGTCCACGGCCGACGCGTCAACGGCTCCGCCCGCTGCCGCTGCGGACGCACCCACACCAAGGGCGACCCGCTCCTCGGCACCCCGCTCGACCCCGAGCGTTACGACTACGCGGGCGCGGTGCTGTGGAACGCCCACGCCCCCGCCCTGTGGGCGCGCTTCATGCTCCACCTGCGCCGCACCATCGCCGCCGCAGCCGGAATCCCCCAGCGCCTGCTCCACAAGGTCGCCCGCGTCTCGTACGCCAAGGTCGCCGAGTACCAGCGGCGCGGACTGATCCACTTCCACGCCGTGATCCGCCTCGACGGCCCCGCAGGCAGCTACACCCCACCACCCCCATGGGCCACGTCCGAGATGTTGGCCGATGGCGTCCACGCTGCCGCCGCCCGCGCCCATGTCGACGGGCCGGAGATCGACGGTCGGACCTACTCCTTCGGCTTCGGCAGGGAGCTGGATGTCAAGGTCATCCAGTCCACCGCCTTCCAGGCCGGGACCACGATCACGGAGTGCAAGGTCGCCGGGTACGTGGCGAAGTACGCCACCAAGGGCGCCGAAAGCGCGGCCGGCACCCTCGACCGCCGACTGAAGCTGATCGCCGAACTCGGCCGGGAGACCATTCCCGAGCACGCCGCCCGCATGATCCGCACCGCCTGGGCCCTCGGCGCCCGCCGCGACCTCGCCCACCTGAAACTGCGGGCCTGGGCCCACATGCTCGGCTTCCGCGGCCACTTCTCCACCAAGACCCGCGCCTACTCCACCACCCTCAGAGCGCTCGGGGCCGCCCGCGCCGCCTGGCAGAGCCGTCACACCCCCGACCCCGAACCGACCACCCTCGTCCTCGCCCACTGGGCCTACGACGGCACCGGACTCACTCCCGACCTCGAACGCCTTGCTGCACTCATCGGCGGCGGCCCGGCGCGCGAACAGGCGGTGACAGTCGGTGCGTGACGACGAACTCCTCACCGTCCCCGAGGCGATGGCCCGTCTCACGATCGGCCGCTCGGCGCTCTACGACCTCCTGCGCACCCGCCGCCTGGCCTCGCTAAGCATCGGCCGCGCCCGCCGCATCCCCGCCCACGCCCTCGCTGACTACGTTCAGCGTCACCTGGAAGAGGCCACCCGATGACCGCGCCCAAGCGCAAGAAGACCCGCGCCAACGGCGACGGAACCGTCTACCAGCGCAAGGACGGCCGCTGGGAAGCCGCCGGATACGTCCTCGCCCCCGGCGACACCCGCAAATGCGTCCGCGTCTACGGCAGCTCGCGCCCGGAGGCGCTGGCCAAGCTGACCGAGAAGATCGCCGCCAGCAACCGCGGCGTCCCCGCCGTCACTGCCCAGGGCAGCCTCGCGGTGTACCTGACGTACTGGCTGGAGAACGTCGCCGTCCACCACCTCCGCGAGACCACCCACACCCGCTACACCACCGTCGTCGAGCAGTACCTCATACCGGGCCTGGGCCGGAAGAAGCTCGCCAAGCTCACCGCCAAGGACGTCCGGACCTGGCTGAACGGCCTGCGGACCGTCTGCCAGTGCTGCGCACGCGGCACCGACGCCCGCCGCAAGCCCGACGCCCAGACGGGCCGCCGCCCGCGCTGCTGCGCGATCGGCCAGTGCTGCCGCAAGCGCCTCTCCCCGGTCACGCTCGCCTACATCCACTCCGTACTCAAATCCGCCCTGGAACACGCCGTCCGTGAGGAGGAGATACCCCGCAACATCGCCCGCAATGTCCGCACCGGCACACCCCGCCCCCGCCGCTTCAACCCCCTCACCGCCGACGAAGCCCGACGCTTCCTCACCGCCGCCCAAGGCCACCGGCACGCCGCCCTGTTCGAACTCGCCCTGCGCACCGGACTGCGCAAGGGCGAACTCCTCGGCCTGCGCTGGGAAGATCTCAACCTCGATGCCGGCACCGCCACCATCCGACGCACCCTCCAGCGCACCCGTACCGGCGGTCTGACCACCTTGCCGACCAAGACCATCAGCTCCGAACGGCGCATCGCACTGCCGGTCTCCTGCATCGCCTCACTTCGTGCGCACCGCAAGCATCAGGCACAGGAGAAGGAGAAGGCGGGCGCGGACTGGCAGGGCAGCGACCACGTCTTCACGCGGCCCGGCGGGCACCTGATCGAACCCGCCACCCTCACACGCCACTTCAACGCCCTGCTCCGCAACGCCCACCTACGGCCGATCCGGTTCCACGACCTCCGCCACTCCACCGCGACCCTCCTGCTGGAGCAAGGCGTCGAACTCGTCGTCATCAAGGAGCTCCTGGGACACGCCCACATCGGCGTCACCGCCACCGTGTACGCCCATGTCCGGCTCCGCCTCCAACATGACGCCATCGACATCCTTGGCCGCGCCCTACACAACCCCTCAGAGGCCACCGCCGGGCTCGACGACGGCGACGACCCTCCACTTTGTGCAGCACCCGTCCGCTGACGTTGCCGTCAACTACTGCCGTCAAACTCCCCAGGGGCCCCACCGGAACCCAATCCGGTAGGGCCCCTGGGTTTATATGTTCGCCTCAAATGAGAAATGTCATGGAGTCGCGATTCAGGACGCATCAAACAGAATCGATTACCTGGGATTCACCTTTAGAGGACCGCACACCTAGACACGCAACAACCTGTGTCAGGTCAGTAGTCAGGAAAAGCTGGAAGTAGTAACCGCCCCCAGGTCGATTATCTACATACCCGAGACAAAGTTCCGACTCCACGCGTGCCCTCAAATCGACTACAGCATCCTCTAGCCCAATCGACGGCTGCCCAGTTCTACCAATAGTTCTCATTCGACGAGAGTAGATAGAAACTAGGCTCGGAGTCGACGTGGCCTCACTCCACACCTTGAACTCTGCACCACCGATCAAGGCAGATCGGCACAACGTAAATGCCTGACTACTACCTACAAGGAGATCAGCAAGCTCCTGTCTGTTCATAACACCCACCTCCAGGTCAATCCTCGCCGGGGCCAAAGTCTAGCCCTGACCCCGGCAAGACTGTTAAGCACGTTAGGAACTACCCGCCAGGGCGGGTCCAGGGCCCTCTTCCAATGCTGATTTCAGCACCTTCTACTGTCCCGAGTAGTGAGTGCTCCATCTCCTCATACGTCTCACGATCAGTATCATGGATCTGGAAGTCTATATCTTCAGGAATACTCGCACGCGGAATCCTCATGACGAGCCCGTGCTCGACACCAAATTCTTCGGCAGCATCCAGCGCTACGCCTTCGTAATCATGAGTCCATGAGGTGAATTCACTGTCGGTATTCCCTCCCGCATGAAGTGCCGGGTCAGAATGACCCCCCTTGGGCACCGCACGACCCTGGAGGGCGTCCTGATATGCGGGATGCTCACCCGAAATTCCCTTAGGAAGCCCGCGATAGAGATAGTCACCCTCTTCGCCGCACGTATTGTGGACCAGGACCGGCGTGGCCCCCGCCAGCACATAGTACGTGTGGAGTTGCTCGACGGTGAGGTTGTTGCGGTCCGCCGCCCCCTCGGCGTGAGCGACCTGCTTGACCCGGACCAGGCCGTGGCCGTTCGGGCTCTGCAGGTCATGGCCACGACTGAGCTTGGCGGCCGGGGTCCACTTGTGGGTGGTCTCGTTGTAGAACGGGTGGTTGGCGGTCGTGTGCAGGGTGGCGGTGCGGCCGTCCGCGGTCCGGATCGTGACGTCGACCAGGTCGTGGTCGTGGTTGACCCAGGTGTGCAGGACGGTGCGCGCGCCCTTGTCCTTGCCCGTCTTGGCGTCCGCGGACTGGACCTGGTCGCCGACCTGGATCTTCCCGATCGGCTTGGTCGCACCGTTGCCCATGAGGACCGGCGTGCTGGGCGCGAAGCTGCACGTCGCCCCCTTGGCCACCTGATCACCCGTCGACTCGGCGCTCGCATCGGCCTGCGCCTGCCGTTCGGCCGCCTGTTCAGCCGCCGCCTTCTCCGCCGCGGCCTTTGCGGCTGCGGCTTCCTGCTCGGCTGCCTTGGCGTCCGCCGTAGCGTGGTCGGCTGCCTTGCCGGCGTCCGCGGCGTCCTCCGCGCCGTGCACGCCCGCCTTGACGTCCTCGGCCACGTGCGCGGCGTTCTTCGCCCCTTGCAGGGCTTCGGCGCCTTCCGCCGCGTACTTGGCGCCCTTGACCGCCATCCGGGCACCCAGGGCCGCATCACCGATCACCGGGATCGCCCCAGCGAAGGAGATGCCCGCATCCAGGTAGTCGCCCTCGGCGGCGTACCAGCCGGCGTTGGCGACATCCGCGACCGCGCCGACGACCGGGATCATGCCGGCCGCGTCCAGGGCCGTGTGGCCCAGGTCGGACAGCCAGCCGTGCCCGTCGAGCTCGATGTTGGAGATGGGGTTGCCGCCGCCGAAGGCGTACCGGTTGCCGGTCAGCGGGTCGGAGATCAGGCCCATGTCGGACAGGGCACCGTTGTACATGTCCCGCGACAGGAACCGGTTCAGGCCCGGGTCGTAGGTGCGGAAGCCCATGTTGTACGTGCCCGTGGAACCGTCCACCCGGTCGGCGTTGAAGCGGTAGGCGTTGTACGGGTCGCTCGGCGAGTTCGTCGTCGAGCCGGGCTTGTCCGCGCCGGTGTCCTGGCTGGAGTCGTCCGAACCGTAGGCGGTGTAGCCGTACGTCGACTTGGTGTCACCGGACTGGTCGGTGACCGCCTGGACATTGGAGTGCGCGTCGTAGGTGTAGTACGTCGGCTCCTTCGTCCCGTCCGACTTGATCTTCACCTGGGACAGGCGCTCGCCCCACGGCGAGTACTGGTAGGTCT
>NZ_JACTVI010000138.1:11280-16689 GCF_014495685.1 Streptomyces sp. TRM68367
TGTCCCGTTCACGGTCTCGGAGACCACCGCGTTGGACATCGCCAGGTAGTCGAAGACGGTGGTCTTCTCACCCGTGGCGCCCGCGTTCACCGTCTGCGACACCGTCCGGTCGAACGGGTCGTAGGTGTAGTTGGTGGTGTCGTAGCCGGTGCCGTTCTTCTTCTGCTCGGAGGCGATGTGGTCGAAGCCGTCGTAGGTGTAGCGCTCGACCACGCTGCCGGCGGTGGTGACGTTGTCCAGCCGGCCGTAGGGGTCGTAGTGGTAGCCCGAGGACACCCCCGCCACGACGGTGGTCGCCAGCCGGTTGCGGTCGAAGTTCGACGTGGAGGTCTGACCGCCGACCGTGGAGGACGTGACGTTGCTACGAACTCACCACCCGAGGCTGTCATGTTGCGGGCGCTGCAGGCCCTGGAGGCGCGCCAGGCGTCGTCCGGGCCGGAATTGCTTCAAGTGTCACTCCGGCCAAATTCGATGAAGATTTCACGCAGCGCCACAGAAGTCCGCGACAGATCACCGTCGCCCGCCTCTCGGCCGGTGATCGGGAAATCCACCAGAAATTGATCCAGCATATGCGCTGCCTTTCATGAGCTGCCTTACCAATGGCACCTCGGATGCCTGAACGCGACCGGCGGTGCGCCGGTCGCGTTCAGGCTGGGCAGAGATTCAGCGATCAGTCTCCGGATCCCGGTAGCGATCTCACAACTTGACTCTCATCGACTCCACGAAGGCGTTCGGGCGGCCCGCGAAATAATCACCAAGCCGCTTTTCGATGTGCTCCGCGGACCAAACGGCGCTGCGTTCCAGATCCACACAGTCCGCAGGTGAAGCCTTCCGGGTCTGCCCGTCGGCCTCGACGATTTCGCAGTCGGACGGATCCATCACGTTCTGCCTGAAGAACTGGGGGATGGCCGGCAGCGAGTCCTTGGAGACGCGCCCGAGTACATCGCCCCAACGCCCGCCGGAGTAAGCCGACTTGGCAACGGCCACGATGAACGCAGGGGGCTTCGCCAAGTCCGGCAGGTCCCCGCCCGCACCCTCGCCCCCGGCATAGAAGGCGATGTACGGCCGCTTCTCCAGCATTAGCGCGTAGGCGCTACTACCAGCGGCGACGGACACCTTGAGGACGTTGCCGGCCAAGAACCGCACAGTCATCCGTCACACTCCTCTCGATCCCGGCGAGCGTAGCATCCGTCCACTACGGTGCACCGAACATCTTTGTTGCCGCATTGAGGAAGGTGCCCAGTAGGGGGTTGTCGGCGGCGACTCCCCGAATGGCATTTCCAGATATACCGCCATCACTCTTGGCCCCGCCGAAGAAGTCGATGAGCTGTTGCTCGCGGCCGCGAATTGCCTGGTACGCGGGATCGCTGTGACGCTCGGCAACACTCTTCGTAGCTTCTGCGAACTTGTCCAGGACAGCCGGGCCGAACCCCTTGTCGTTCATATGGTGACCGGAGTCGCGGCCCGCGACGATTTCCTCAGGCGTACCCACACCGCGAGAGCGCCCTGTGTAGACCTCGCCCGTCTCGGGGTTGGTCTTCGTGTACGTCACATAGGAGAGCTTCTCTGCCTCGGACTCAGCCTGAGCCTGGATCCACCGCGTGAATTCTGATCTGCGGTCTCGGGCGGTTTCGGGGTGATCTTTCGGGGTGCGGGCAGCGTGGTGTGCCGGGTGGCCGTCCGGCACGGCAGCTGTAGTTCTTGATCACGGCTGGTCGTGACGGCCGTGTCGTTGCTGGTGGCAGGCTGTCGCGATGGCTTGATGGCGGCGGCGCCAGGCGGTCCAGTGCAGGACGTGGTCGCGGTCGCGGGCCGGTGGGGGCAGCGAGAGGGCCCGCAGGAGACGGATGAGTTCGGGGCAGGTCAGCGGGACGAGCTCAGGCCGCTCCTCGGTGGCCTCGTGGACGGCGGCGGCCGTGAGAGCGAGGACAGCGGCGGCTATCAGGGAGAACAGTGACCACCGCATCCAGGAGTTCCAGCAGGTCACTTGGCCCTGGTCGAGTCCGGTGAAGCCCTTGGCCAGTTGGAAGGTTTCCTCGATCCGCCACCTGCGGGAGATCACTTCCACGAGCGTGCCGAGCGAGACGTCGCCGGGAGCCCAGCAGCGGAAGTAGGACACCTCGCCGGTGTAGCGGTGCCGGCGTGCGACCAGAACGCTCGTCCCTGCTCCGTTCTCGTTCTCGTCGGGAGCATCGTCGGGACGGACATCGAGCCAGGCCCAGTCGTACTCACGGGTGCCCTTGGTGCCGTGTCCGGTCTGCCGGCGCATCCACTGTCCGGGCCGCACCTTGTTGATCAGTTCGCGGGCCTCCCACCGGCGGCCTGCTCCGTCGGTGACCTGGTAGGAAGCGGCGATGCCAACCGTGTAGCCGATCCCCAACGACCGGATACCCCGGCGTAGTTCGCGTCCGCAGTACACCTCGTCACCTGCGAACCAGCGGGCTTCGATCCCCGTGGCGAGCGCGTCGGCGACCATGGCCGACGCCTGCTGCGGTTTCGTCGCGAAGGCGATCTCCTCCGGCACCCCGGTCACCTCGCGGCGTTCCTCGTCCGCGGCCCAGTCCGCCGGGAGATACAAGACCCGGTCGATGATCACCTTCACTGTCGCCGTGACCGCCGCCAGGTGCACCGCCACCTGACACAGGCCGACGCCGCCGATCGCACCCGAGTACTGCCGTCCAGCCCCCACGCAGTCTGTGGAGGACTTCGCGTCGCCCGGTCATGGAACGCCTCCAACTCGGCCGCACTGCTGTCTACGACCTCCTCCGCACCCGCCAGCTCACCTCCCTCACCCTCGGCCGAGCCCGCCGCATCCCCGCCCACGCCCTTGACCGCCTCATCACCACCCGCCTCGAACAGGAAGCTGCCTGATGACCACGCCCAACCCCACCTCCCGGCGACTCCGCGCCAACGGAGACGGCACCGTCTACCAGCGCAAAGACGGCCGCTGGGAAGCCGCCGGGTACGTCCTGGCCCCCGGCAGCACCCGCAAACGCGTCAGCGTCTACGGCACAACGCGGGCGGAGGCACTCACCAAACTGACCGAGAAGATCGCGGCCAGCAACCGCGGCGTCCCCGTCGTCACCGCGCAGGGCAGCCTCGCCACCTACCTGACGTACTGGCTGGAGAACGTTGCCGTCCACCAGCTCCGCGAGACCACCCACACCCGGTACACCGCCGTCGTGCACCAGTACCTGATACCGGGCCTGGGCCGGAAGAAGCTCGCGAAGCTCACGGCGAAGAATGTCCGGACCTGGCTCAACGAGCTGCGGACCGTCTGCCAGTGCTGCGCGCGCGGCATTGACGCCGGACGCAACCCCCAGGCCCAGGCCAGTCGCCGCCCGCGCTGTTGCGCGCTCGGCCGGTGCTGCCACAAGCGGCTCTCGCCGCTGACGCTCGCGTACATCCACTCCGTACTCAAGTCCGCTCTGGAGCACGCGGTGCGAGAGGAGGAGATCCCCCGCAACGTCGCCCGGAACGTCCGCATTGGCACACCCCGCCCCCGCCGCTTCAATCCCCTCACCACCGACGAAGCCCGACGCTTCCTCACCGCCGCCCAAGGCCACCGGCACGCCGCCCTGTTCGAACTCGCCCTGCGCACCGGCCTGCGCAAGGGCGAACTCCTCGGCCTGCGCTGGGAAGACCTCGACCTCAACAGCGGCACCGCCACCATCCGCCGCACCCTCCAGCGCACCACCAGCCGGGGCCTGGCCACCCTGCCGACCAAGACCATCAGCTCCGAGCGACGCATCGCCCTGCCGGCGTCCTGCATCACCTCGCTGCGCGCACACCGCGAGCGGCAGGCCGGGGAGCAAGATCGGGCGGGCTCGGAGTGGCAGGGCAGTGAGCACGTCTTCACGCGACCCGACGGGCACCCGATCGAGCCTGCCACACTCACCCGTTACTTCAACGCCCTGCTGCGAGAGGCGTACCTGCGGCCGATCCGGTTCCACGACCTCCGCCACTCGACCGCGACCCTGCTCCTGGAGCAGGGCGTCGAACTCGTCGTCATCAAGGAACTCCTGGGCCACGCCCACATCGGCGTGACCGCCACGGTCTACGCGCACGTCCGACTCCGCCTCCAGCGCCAGGCCATCGACCTGCTCGGCCACGCCCTCAGTAACCTCGCCGAGACCACGACCGAGCCCGACGACGGCGACTATCCACCGCTTCGTGTAGCACCCGTCCGCTGACGTTGCCGTCAACTACTGCCGTCAGAGACCCCAGAGGCCCCACCGGAATCATTCCGGTGGGGCCTCAAATTTGCTCCCTGGGCCACGAATTTACGCTTTCTCCGGAGAGAATGGGGTGACATCAGCCCATTCCCAATAAGCCCGAGACGCCGCCTCTTCTCGCTCGACGATCCTGATCAGCCCGGTGACATCTGCATCAGTCGGCACATCGATTGCAATGTGCCTGTCGCCACTCCATTCACTCATCAGACCACACCTCGAGACTTCAATGGCGATCTGACCCGCCATGCCTGACGCATTAGGGGCGGGCATCAGAAGAACCCTCAAGACCCGCCGCCCAGACTTGCGAACCAGTCGCACCACTGTGGTCCCATCTGGCGAAAGTGAAACAACATCACCGAGCGCCAGGCCATAGGTTCGGAAGGGGATGCAACACAACTCAAGAAGATCACCTTCGAGTCGCTGGAGCCAGAGCTGCTCCATCTCGCCTTCCAGACCAAACGGCGCAAGGTCAGCCCGCGCAAGATAGTTGCTGTCGCCCCGTCGAACTGGGCTCTCGTGGACGATGAACTTCATGCGGCGCTCCAGGTCAGGGCTGGACGGGGGGACTGTAGTCGCATGCAGTCTAGGCGATCCGGCGGAGCCACGACGATGACCGCGGCCAACGCGATGGCCTGCGATGGCTGGAAGAAATACCAGCTATCGCAGGCCGTCTATGCCCCTTGCGTCTCCTATGGAGGCGTCATCCTCGAAGGCCACCATGGCGGCGGCCAGGCGCCGGTGTAACTTGGCGGCGGATTCAATGGAGCCAGCCGGTCACGTTTCGAACTATTGCAAAAGGTGCAGGCGGGCGTCGTATTTGCATCAGTGAGGTCTCCGCCACCGATCCTGGGTTCAACGTGATCGATTGCCGCCGCCGGATTGGTCCGACAATACGAGCAAAGGGGAGTGATCGACCCTGGCTCTGCATTCTTCCCGACGTCATAATCCTTTAGAAGGCTCGGCGGAATTTTCTTCCCCGCACCGAAGCCACCACTCGAACCCGCCGGGATGTCGTAAATCGGCTCACCACCCGGCCCACAGCCAATCGGCGAATTGGTGTTGTGCACCAAGATCGGCGTGGCCCCTGCCAGCACATAGTACGTGTGGAGCTGCTGGACGGTGAGGTTCCACCGGTAGGCCGCGCCGGGTGTGGTGCGGACGGCGATGATGTGGA
>NZ_JACTVI010000139.1:0-11253 GCF_014495685.1 Streptomyces sp. TRM68367
CCGGGCGCGTCCGCAGCGGACGCGCCCGGCCGGGGGTGTGGTTGGGCTAAAACACGACCGCGCAGGCGGGCGCGGCCGGTCCGCAAGCCGGCGAGAACAGCTTACCGAGCCACCACGCGGTCGTTCCGAGCGCGGCAACGCCCGCTCCGACCTTGACCGGTTCCGGGACCGTGACCGGCGCCGGATCCGGGTGTGTGGTCCTCATGTAGAACGCCTGGTACGTGACGACTCCCGGACCGCTTCCCTCGAAGAAATCGGAGTTGTCGAGCTCCAGGAACTGTCCGCGTTTCGCCCCTGGGCCGATCAGCGGGTGTGGCAGCGGGAACCCGGGCTTGATGTCAAGACCCTTGTACCGCGGGTCCTTCTTCATCGCGTTGATGTACCACTGGACATCGAACTTCCCGTAGGCCTCGGCAGGCGGACGGCCACCGGTCCAGGGCATTTCAGCCTTGTGCTTGAGCTCCCAGACATAGAGCGTGTTTCCGTCCTGATAGGTCATATCGGCCGCACCTTCGTTACCGGTGCCTTCCTTGGACCCGCCGGCGATGGGCGCTTCCATCTGAACACGCCATCCACCCGACGCCCCGTACTTGGCGGTCGCCTGAGCCTCCAGCCAGTCCCACATGATCAGCTGGGCCATGAAGTGCTGGGTGCTCCAGCTGCCGCCAGCGGCGGCCGCGGCGGCAGGCTGTGAGGTGACTGGGCACGGGCCAATGAAACCGGGGGTACCGCACCCACCGCTGCTGGTACCGGTCTTCGATGTCGAGCCGGAATTCCGGCCGACCGTGACGGCATTGCAACCACTGATGCCTTCACACATGGCATCGACCGACGTATGACCGTCGAGTTCGATTTCAGAACTGGGGTTTCCGCCGCCGAACGCGTACCGGTTACCGGTGTAGGGGTCGGCGCCGAGGTTCATGTCGGCGAGGGCGCCGTTGTACATGTCCCGGGTGGTGAAGCGGTTGAGGCCCGGATTGTAGTTGCGGAAGCCCATGTCGTAGGTGCCGGACTGGGCGTCCCAGCGCTTGGCGTTGTAGCGGTAGGGGTTGTAGGCCTCCTTCGTCGGGTCCGTGCTGCTCGGCTTGTCGATGCCGGTGAACTCGGACGTGTCGTCGGATCCGTACGCCGTGTAGCCGTACGTCGCCTTCGTGTCGCCGTTCTTGTCCGTGAGGGTTTCGACGTCGGTGTGGCTGTTGTAGCCGTAGTAGCCGTCAGAGGTCGTGCCGTCGCTGTTGTGGGTGACCTGTGACAGGCGTTCGCCCCACGGGCTGTACTGGTAGGACTTGGTGACGGCGCCGGCGACCTTCTCGTCCAGGACCTGGTTGGACAGGCCGAGGTAGTCGTAGTCCGTTGTCTTGCTGTTCGCCGTCTTGGAGACGGTGCGGTTCAGCGGGTCGTACGCGTATGTCGTGGACTGCATCGTGCCCGTCGAGTCCGTCTTCTGGGACTCGGTGACGTTGTCGAAGCCGTCGTACGTCGTGCGGGAGATGATCTGCCCGCTGGAGGTGACCGACTCCTGGCGGCCGAACGGGTCGTAGTTGTAGTCCGCAGTCACGCCACCGGCTGTGGCGGTCAGCAGGCAGTTGCGGTCGTAGGTGAAGGTGCTGGTGGTGCTGTCGACGGTCTGGCTAGTGACGTTGGCGTTGTCGTCGTGGACGTAGGTGTTGCTGGTCGCGCCGTTACCCGTCTTCACCGTCTTGGCCAGGCGGTCGGCCGGGTCGTAGGTGTAGTCGGTGGTGGAGGAGAGATACGCGGTGTGGTCGTCGGCGTTCATCTTCTTCGCCACGTCCTGCGCCTTGTTCCCGTTGGGGTCGTAGGCGTAGGTGTGCGAGGCAACGAGGGTGGTGCCGTCGGACTTGTTCTCCGTGGTGGACTTGATGGGGCCGTCGAGGTAGTAGGTGGAGTCGACGGTGTTGCCGTTGGCCTTGGTCTCCTTCAGTTTCTGGCCGCGGGCGGTGTACGTGTACGAGGTCACCTTCGGTGACGTGTCCGTGGACGAGGTGCCGACCGAGACGGTCTTGACCAGGTTGCGCAAGTCGTAGGTGTAGGCGGAGTACTGGCCGGGGTGGTCGACGGTCTTGGGCTGGCCGTCCGCGTTGTAGGTGTACGAGGTGGACGTCTTGGTCACCCCGCCGGCCAGTTCCGACACCTTCTGGACCTGGTTGAGGCCCGTGTAGGTGATGTCGTAGGTGTCGATGGATGCCGTGGACGAGGTGTCACCGATCGTCTTCAGGTTGCCGTTCGTGTCATAGGTGTACGTGAACGACTTCTGCTCGGTGTCGGTGTCGGCGGAGTTGTCGCGGACCAGTTTCACGCCGTCGGCGACGACCGTGCCACTGCTGTTCTCGAACAGCTGCAGCTTGGCGGCGTTGCCCTGCTTGAAGGCGTAGGAGCCGAGCGAGACCCAGGTGCCCGTGCCCTGCGTCTGGTCGACGGTCTTGTCGACCGTGCCGGCGGAGTCGGTGAGGGTGTACTTCGCGTTCGTGGCCGCGCCCGACACGGTCGGGAACTTCACGAACGCCTCGTACGTGCCGTCGGAGGGGATGTTCAGCGTCCACGTGAACGCGTCCGTGCCCGTGCCCGCCGCGTGCGTGAGGTGGTCGTAGCCTTCCTGGTCGCTGGCGTCACCGGACGTCCAGGTGCCCGTCTTGGACACGTTCTGGGTGTCGGAGTTGTCGACCAGGACCACGTCCTTGCCGACCGGCACACCGTCGTCGGAGCGGGACTTGAGCTTGCCGTCGGGGTAGTAGGACCAGTTCATCGTGCGGTTGGAGGATCCGCCCGCCGACGTCAGCGTCCGGGCCGTCTGCTTGCCCAGGTCGTTGTAGTCGTAGGTGGTGGTGATGGACCACGGGTCCGTGGACGACTGCACCCAGCCGTTGTCGAAGTAGCTGTAGTTGGTGGTGTTGCGGACCGTCTGGCCGTCGGAGGGCGGCAGCGATGTCGACTTCACCCGGCCGACCGCGTCGTAGCTGGTCTGGGTGTAGACGTTGGGGTCGTTGTAGCGGGCGTCGTTCGGGTCGTAGGGCTGGTACTTCTTGACCGGGCGGTTCAGCGCGTCGTAGTCCGTGCGCTGGGTGAACGCGTCCGTCGAGCCCGCCGCCACCGACCGGGGCGTGAGCACCTTGGTGACGTTGCCGACCTGGTCGTACTCGTACTTCGTCGTCCGGTACGTGATCGGCGAGGTGCCCTCGTGCGGGACCTGCACCTTGGTGGTCTTGCCGCGCTCGTCGTAGGTGATGAGCGTGGTGTTGTTCTCCGCGTCCGTCGTGGAGACGACCAGGCCGTCCTTGTCGTAGGACTTCTTCGTCGTCTTGCCGGCCGCGTCCGTCACCTGCGTGACCCGGTGGTCCAGGTCGTAGGCCGTCTTGGTCGTGTAGTCGGTGGTGTCCGTCGTCGCGTTCTTGATCGGGTCGATGACCGTGACGACGTTGCCGACGTTGTCGTACGCGTAACTGATCGTGTCACCGTTCGCGTTGACCACGGAGGTGAGCTGGTTGATCGGGTCGTAGTTGTTGGTGGTGACGTAGTCGGTGGTGTCCGACGTGGTCAGGGTGCCCTTGGGCTCCGTCGTCGTCTTGAGGTTGCCGACCTTGTCGTACGTGTAGGTCGACGTACGGTCGTCGGAGGTGGAGGTGTCCTTCGGGGCCGTGGCCGAGGTGATCTCGTCCGCCGCGTCGTACACCGCCGTCGACACCGCACCGTTCGGCGCCGTCGACGTCGTGACGTTGTCGTTGGCGTCGTACACCGGCGCCGGGGTCGTGACGTACACGCCCGTCCGCCTGGTCCTTGGGCACCGTCTTGACCAGCGGACGCCCGAACGTGTCGTACGTCTGCGTAGTCACCTTCTGGCTGGCGTCGGTGACCTGGGTGACCTGGCCGCGCTCGTCGTACACGTACGACGTCGACTTGTTCAGCGCGTCCGTGATGGTCGCCGGGTAGCCGGTCTGACCGAAGCCGCTGTACGTCGTCGGGTTGCCGTCGGCGTCGGTGGCGGTGGTCGGCTCGCCGTAGGAGTTGTAGGCGTAGGTAGTGCTCACGCCCTACTCGGCGGGCACGCCACCCCATCAGCGGTCTGGCCTTCCGGCCGACCAGCAGGGGCACGGTCTGACCTCAGAAGTCACGTGCTTCAGGCAAGCAAAGTGCTCACCTGCTGGCGGCTACGGCACCGAGTCTCTCTGACCGGCAGCTCCCATTAGGCACGCCTGTCTTGTTGTTCTCCGCGTCGCGCTGCCAGAGCGGGTAGCTGGTCTTCTGGTCGTAGCAGTACGCGGTCTTCGCCCCGTTGGCATCCTCCAGGTACGTGACGTTGTTGTCCGCGTCCCAGCTCCTCTTCGTGTCTGGGACTTGACGTTCGTCGTCTGGACCGGGCGGCCGAAGTCGTCCGTCACATACTTCACACATGTGTCACCGGTCACAGACCGACTACGGCAGGAAGCTCACACCACACGTACTTCCCCCGATTCCCAAACCTGGAGAGCGGCTGCCATCCCCATACGGCAGAACAGGCCCGCACGATCCCCAGCCCCCGCCCGTCCTCCTCGCGCGTCAGGTCGGCGCACTCTCCCGGAAACTCAGGCGGTTCGGGATCGGCATCCCACGCCCCGATCCGCAGCACGCCATCCACCCACCGGACACGCAGGGCGGCGGGCCCGTCCGTGTGCCGTACGGCGTTGGAGACCAGCTCGGCGGCGAGGATCTCGGCGACATCGACCAGGTGGATCAAGCCGTGCAGGGTGAGGATCAGGCGGAGAGTACGGCGGCTGACGGTGACTGCGCGGACGTCGTTCGGGATGTAAAGCGAGTACTCCCAGGAGTCGGTGCTCTTGGCTTTGTGCATGCGTCAACTCCGGTTCGATGGTGGGGTTTCGGAGAACTGATGCGGGAGGCCGGGCGGTGTCATTGCCGCAGCCGTCATGGCAGGACGGAGCGGTGCGCTTCCGGGATCCCAGTGATTCCGCAGGGTGTGCTGCGCGCCACCGACAGTAGACCTGGATTTAAAGGTCAAGCAAGCCGACCGCGTAATCTGACATCGAACGAGTCACACCTACAAGGGCATTGAGCCGAGGAGCAGCGCATGGCCGGATTGAGGCGTGAACCAACAGCACGCCAAGTGCGCCTTGGTGTCGAACTGCGCAAGATGCGTGACGCGGCAGGCCTCACGGGCCGCGAGGCAGCGGCAGCGCTCGGGGTGAGTTCCACACAGATCAACCAGATCGAGTCCGGCCTCTCCGGCGTGAGCGAGAAGCGCCTGCGCCGCCTTGCCGCCAATTACGCCTGTCCGGACGGCAAGTTGATCGACGCCCTGGTAGCCATGGCGACCAACCGACCCAGAGGCTGGTGGGAGGAGTACCGAGGCGCACTGCCGACGCCGTTCCTGGATCTGCCCGAGCTGGAGCATCACGCCCACTACCGGTGGGACGTGGAATTCCTGCACATCCCGGGCCTGCTGCAGACCGAGGACTACGCCCGGGCGCTCTTCTCCTACGTCAACCCGGAGTTCCCTGAGGACGACGTGGAGCGGTGGGTGGAACACCGCATGCAGCGCAAGGTCATCATCGAGGGCACCGCCCTGATCCCGTACGAGACCGTGATCCACGAAGCGGCCTTGCGCATCAGGGTCGGCGACCAGTCCGAGGCACGGACGCAACTCAACCGCGTCCTGGAACTCTCCGAGGCCGACAACGTCACCGTGCGGGTCATCCCCTTCGACATGAACGGCTTCGGCGGAGCCGGCAGCGCCATGGTGTACGCGGGCGGCCCCGTCCCCCCATTGGACACCGTGGTCCGCGACGGGCCGAACGGCCCGGTGTTCATCGGCGCCGAAGCCCAACTCAGGCGCTATCGAACACTCTTCCGTAGGGTAGAGGCTGTGTCACTCGCCCCCGAGCGCTCACGTGACTTCATCCACAAGCTGACCAAGGAGCTGTAAGGACATGACCACGCCCGACACCTGGCGCAAGTCCTCCTACTCGGGCGGTGGCCAGGGCGACGCCTGCGTCGAAGTCTCGGTCCGCCATCCCCACATAGCCATCCGCGACTCCAAGACCCCCACCCGAGCCACCCTCACCTTCCCCGCCTCGGCATTCGATGCGTTCATCACGGCACTGAAGCCGCCGGGTGCGGGACTGGAGCGTTCGTAACGCCCTCCACATGGAACGAGAACCCAACCAGTCGCGCACCGAGCCACGCAGCCATCCCGACGGATGCTGCATCCTCAGCGACGCCCAGACACACCACCTGGCGGCCCCGCCAACCGCGAGCCGCCGGCTCTCTGCCCCCTCGCCCAGCGGATCACGCCGTGCACCGAGGCCCGGCGCCCAGCATGGAGCAGGCGACCAAGCCAAGCAGCGCCGCCAAGGAATGCATGACGAGGTGCGGCGCGCGCGGGTTAGCAGGATGGCGTGCGCACCCGACGGCCCAAGATCCGAGCACGCATCGCACTGGATGCTGGCGGCTGCTCACCTGGCGTCCCGCGTCAGCAGGCATGGAGGAACGGGCATTCCACCTTCGCCGCGACAGAGACCGGGCCGAACTCCCGGTCGGCGAACACCCGGCAGATCAACTCCGCAGTGGACACGTCGAACCGGTGCCAGTCGGCCATACTCTGCGCGAAAGGATCCTTCTTCGGGAGGCCTGGGGGCAGAACAGGCGTCCACCTGCACCGTCATCGACTCCTTCAGGGCAGGAGACCGCGTCTCATATCGGCCCACCGGGTGAAGAGTTCAATGAACGGATGGTCTTCGTCGATCCTGGAGAGCAGATCCTGAAGTTTCTCCCGAGGGTAGTCGTCAACCATGAGCAGCAACTCCGACTGGAGTGCCCCGCGACGACGAATCGACGGCGTTTCCGGCGACTGGATCGCCGCGAGAAGGTTCTCCCGGACGAGCAGTTGGCGGATCCTCGGAACCTCGGCCACCAACGCTTCGCCAAGTACCTTCCCCACCTCGGCGCGGTTCCTGTCGCCAAAGGCCCATCTCGTACGGTCGACACCCCACGAAGCAGGGTCATGAGCCGCCGAATCCGGCGGCATCAAAGAGTAGGACGCCAGGGCTCCCGACTGGTTCACCTCGGGAACTCCGGCAACCATGTACTGCCGGTTCAAGAACTGCCAATAAGGCTCAGGAACGAACAGGCACGAGACATGAAAAACTACTGCACAGGGATCGATGCGCATGGGCGCGAAGCTTATGAACGCAACATCTCCGGAGTCACCGTCGAGTCTGTACAACTGCCCCTTCTTTCTGAAGCCAAGAGGCTTCAGCTTGGGCGTTACAAACTCTTTCAAAAAGTCGGACAGTTCCTTCACGGCCACCACCAGCTATTTCGATTATGCGGGAACCCCCGCGAATATACTATTCGCGGGGGTTCCGAACATCAAGCGGCCAGCCCATACCTGGTGAGAGCGGCCGCACCTGCGCCTGCGACTGCCTCCGGGCCCATCATGGTCGCGCCCGCGACCACTGCCACGCCGGCTAGCGTGAACAGCGGAATGACCAAGGGGTCCCACCCGCCGTTGTTGGACAGCGGCCTCGTTCCAACTCCCTCCTGATAAGCCGTACCCGGGTATTCACCACGACCGGGGCCCGCCGATGGATTCGGCGTCTGACTGGCGGCAGTTTGTCGCGCCGCTGCCATGGAGCTGTTGTTGTAGATCTGCTTGAACTTCTTGTTGGTGCCCCTTCCGTAAATGACCGCACCTTCCTCCGGTCCCATGACCTTGTCGCCGTTTCCGACCTCATAGGGCCCGCCGATCATCCAACCGAGGACTGCGTTTTCCCCCTGGGCCTTGAGACGGTTCACATACCACTGGGCCTCAGGTACCGCCTTGCTCGCCTCCCCGGCCGACTTGACCTCCCAGACATAGTAGACGTTGGCCTTGGCGTCGTAGCCGAGTATGTCGGGCGTGCCGAAACTGCAGTCGGGAACCGCGAGTCCTCGGTTCCTCCGCGGCGTCCCTCGATTGCCGTTGCGGGGGGACATGCACTCCTTGTTCGCCCCGGGAATGGCGCTTTGGTCCGCAGGCAGCACAGAGAAATCAGTCGCCCCGATGCTCGCGGCTTGCGCCTTGATTTCCTGGATTGCACGGGCCTGGGCCGTATTGTGCCGACTGGTCTTGTTCCCTGTCTTTCCGGGAAGTGCATTCCGGCCGATCGTGACGGCATTGCAGCCACTAATGCCCCCACACAAGGCATCAACCGACGTGTGACCATCGACTTCAATCCCCGAAATGGGATTTCCGCCTGTGAAGGCGTAGCGGTTCCCGGTGAAAGGATCAGAGCCAAGGCCCATGTCGGCGAGGGCGCCGTTGTACATATCCCGGGTGGTGAAGCGGTTCAGGCCCGGGTCGTAGTTGCGGAAGCCCATGTCGTAGGTGCCGGACTGGGCGTCCCAGCGCTTGGCGTTGTAGCGGTAGGGGTTGTAGGCCTCTTTGGTGGGGTCGGCGGCGTCGGGCTTGTCGATGCCGGTGAACTCGGAGGTGTCGTCGGAGCCGTAGGCGGTGTAGCCGTAGGTGGCCTTGGTGTCGCCGCCTGCGTCGGTGAGGGTTTCGACGTCGGTGTGGCTGTTGTAGCCGTAGTAGCCGTCCGAGGTGGTGCCGTCGCTGTTGTGGGTGATCTGCGACAGGCGTTCGCCCCAGGGGCTGTACTGGTAGGACTTGGTGAGGGTGCCGGCGACCTTCTCGTCCAGGACCTGGCTGGACAGGCCGAGGTAGTCGTAGTCGGTTGTCTTGCCGTTGGCGGTTTCCGAGGTGGTGCGGTCGAGGGGGTCGAAGGTGTATGTGGTGGACTTCATCGCACCCACCGAGTCCATCTTCTGGGACTCGATGACGTGGTCGAAGCCGTCGTACACGCTCCGGCTGATCACCTGGCCACCCGAGGTGACTGATTCCTGGCGGCCGAACGGGTCGTAGTTGTGGTCCGCCGTGTTACCACCCGCGGTGGCGGACAGCAGGCGGTTGCGGTCGTAGTTGTAGGTGGTAGTGGTGCCGCCGACGGCCTGGCTGATGACGTTGGCGTTGTCGTCGTGGACGTAGGTCTCGGTGTCCGCGCCGTTGCCGGTCTTCACCGCCTTCGCGAGACGGTCGGCCGGGTCGTAGGTGTAGTCCGTGGTTGAGGAGAGGTAGGCCGTGTGGTTGTCGGCGTTCATCTTCTTCGCGACGTCCTGCGCCTTGTTCCCGTTGGGGTCGTAGGCGTAGGTGTGCGAGTCGACGAGCGTGCCGCTGGGCTTCTTCTCCGTCGTGGACTTGACCGGGCCGTCCAGGTAGTACGTGTAGTCAACGGTGTTGCCGTTGCCCTTCGTTTCCCGGAGCTGCTGGCCGCGGTCGGTGTACGTGTACGACGTGACCTTCGGGTTGGTGTCCGTCGACGAGGTGCCGACCGAGACCGTCTTGACCAGTTCACGCAGGTCGTACGTGTACTTCGAGTACTGGTCGGGGTGGTCGACCGTCGCCGGCTGGCCGTCCGCGTCGTACATGTACGACGTGGCCTTCTTTGCCACGCCTCCGGCGGACTCGGTCACCTTCTGGACCTGGTTGAGGCCCGTGTAGGTGATGCCGTAGTTGTCGATCTGCGCGCCGGACGAATTGTCGTCGATCGACGTCAGGTTGCCGTTCGCGTCATAGGAGTAGGAGAACGTCTTCTGCTCGTTGTCGGTGTCGGCGGAGTTGTCGCGGACCAGCTTCACGCCGTCGGCGACGACCGTGCCGCCGCTGTTCTCGAACAGCTGCAGCTTGGCGTCGTTGCCCTGCGTGAAGGAGTACGACCCCAGCGAGACCCAGGTGCCGGTGTTCTGCGTCTGGTCGACCGTTTTGTCGGTCGTGGTGTCCAGACCGAGCAGCGACTTGTGCGAGATCGTGTACTTCGCCGTCGTCGCCGCGCCCGTGGCGGCCGGGAACTTGACGAATGCCTCGTACGTGCCGTCTGTCGGGATGTTCAGCGTCCAGGTGAAGGAGTCCGTGCCCGTGCCTGCCGCGTGGGTGGCGTGGTTGTAGCCCTGCTGGCCGGTGTTGTCCCCCGTCGTCCAGGTGCCGGTGGAGGAGGTGTTCTGGGTGTCGGAGTTGTCGACCAGGGTCACGTCCTTGCCGACCGGTACCCCGTCGTCGGAGCGGGTCTTGAGCTTGCCATCGGGGTAGTAGGACCAGTTCATGGTGCGGTTGGAGGAGCCGCCCGCCGACGTCAGCGTCCTGGCCGTCTGCTGGCCCAGGTCGTTGTAGTCGTAGGTGGTGTCGATGTCCCACGGGTCCGTGGACGACTTCACCCAGCCGTTGTCGAAGTAGCTGTAGTTGGTGGTGTTACGGACCGTCTCGCCTTCGGACGGCGGCAGCGACGTCGACGCCACCCGGCCGACCGCGTCATAACTGGTCTGCGTGTAGACGTTCGGGTCGTTGTAGCGGGCGTCCGCCGGGTCGTAGGGCTGGTACTGCTTGACCGGGCGGTTCAGCGCGTCGTAGTCCGTGCGCTGGGTGAACGCGTCCGTCGAGCCCGCCGCCACGGACCGCGGCGTGAGGACCTTGGTGACGTTGCCGACCTGGTCGTACTCGTACTTCGTCGTGCGGTACGTGATCGGCGAGGTGCCCTCGTGCGGGACCTGCACCTGCGTGGGCTTGCCGCGCTCGTCGTAGGTGATGAGCGTGGTGTTGTTCTCCGCGTCCGTCGTGGAGACGACCAGGCCGTCCTTGTCGTAGGACTTCTTCGTCGTCTTGCCGGCCGCGTCCGTCACCGCTGTGACCCGGTGGTCCAGGTCGTAGGCAGTCTTGGACGTGTAGTCGGTCGTGTCCGTCGTCGCGTTCTTGATCGGGTCGATGACCGTGACGACATTGCCGACGTTGTCGTACTCATAGCTGATCGTGTCGTTCGCGGCGTTCACGACCGACTTGAGCTGGTTGATCGCGTCGTAGTTGTTGGTCGTGACGTAGTCCGTCGCATCCGACGTCGTCAGCGTGCCCTTGGGCTCCGTCGTCGTCTTGAGGTTGCCGACCTTGTCGTACGTGTAGGTCGACGTACGGTCGTCCGAGGTGGAGGTGTTCTTCGGGGCCGTGGCCGAGGTGATCTCGTCCGCCGCGTCGTACACCGCAGTGGAGACCGCGCCGTTGGGCGCCGTCGACGTCGTGACGTTGTCGTTGACGTCGTACACCGGCGCCGGGGTCGTGACGTACACGCCCGCCGCCTGGTCCTTGGGCACCGTCTTGACCAGCGGACGCCCGAACGTGTCGTACGTCTGCGTAGTCACCTTCTGGCTGGCGTCGGTGAC
>NZ_JACTVI010000139.1:11263-16318 GCF_014495685.1 Streptomyces sp. TRM68367
AACGACGTCGACTTGTTCAGCGCGTCCGTGATGGTCGCCGGGTAGCCGGTCGGACCGAAGTCGCTGTACGTCGTCGGGTTGTTGTCGGCGTCCGTCGCGGTGGTCAGCTCGCCGTAGGAGTCGTAGGCGTACTTCGTGGTGTAGTCACCTGCCGTCGCGGTGGCGACACCGTCCGGGTCGGTGACCGAGGTCAGGTTGCCGAAGGTGTCATAACCGAACTGCCAGGTGCGGCCCTCCGGGGAGGTCTTGGTGTACAGGTCGGCCGAGTAGCCGTCCGCACGCGTCTGGTACGCGTACGCCGAGCCGCCCGACGGGTAGCTGGATGCGTTGCAGTAGTCGGTCGGGTTGAACGAGGTCCACGACTTGGTCGTCTCCGCGTCCCAGTGGCGCAGCGGGTAGCCCGTCTTGGGGGCGTAGCAGTATGCGGTCTTCGCCCCGTTGGCATCCTCCAGGTAGGTGACGTTGTTGTCCGCGTCCCACGACAACTTCATGGTCTCGGACTTGGCGTTTGTGGTCTGGACCGGGCGGGCGAAGTCGTCCGTCACGTATCTCGTGGCGTGCGATTCGGCGTCCGTGACCGTCGTGTCGGTGAACTTCGTGTTCGACGTGTCCGCCGCGTACGCGAAGTCGGTGGTGCCGTTCAGGCGGTCGGTGATGGTCTTGGTCCACCAGTGGTAGGCGGGGTTGTCGCCGGTCTGCGGGGCGTAGTAGGCCAGCTTCGTGTCGTGGCCGCGCGGGTCGGTCGCGGTGACCAGCTTGACGTTCTTGTTGCCCTGGGTGGCGTCGTAGGTGAACTTGAACACCTTCGGCTGGGCGGAGCCGTCACCGTCGGTGAACTGACCGAGCAGGCCCTTGGTGGTGTAGTAGAAGGAGACCTTGCGGCCCGAGATGTCCGTGATGGACTTGACGTGGTCGTAGATCTTGGAGTTGGTCAGGTTGGTGCCGGTGACCTTGGCGCCGGTGTCGTCGATGTACTCGTACGACGCGTCGCCCTTCCCGTAGTAGTCGACCCTGAGGGACTGGCGGCCGGCGGGGTCGGTGATGTACTGCAGGAACTTGGTCGGCTTGTTGTTGGACTTGCGCTCGGCGTACGTGTACGTCTGCGTGTTGCCGTTCTTGTCGACCACCGAGGTCAGGTAGCCGTCGCAGCCGAAGAGGAAGCGGGTGCCGTCCGGGCGCAGCAGGGTCCAGGCGTCGGGGACCGGGTCCTTGTTCGGGGTGCAGTCCAGGTTCGCCTTCATCGTGATCTGGTAGTGGACGCCCGCCGGGGCCTTCCAGCTGCCGTCCGCCTGCTTGGTGAAGACGTGGGTGGTGCCGTCGCCGTCCGGGAGACGTATCTCGGTCGGGTTGGGGTTGGGGTGGAAGTCCAGCGGCGCGCCCAGCCGGATCGGCCCCGCCAGCTGCATCGACCAGCCCGCACCCGACACCGTGTCGGAGGTGTCGAGCGAGTTGTAGGCGAAACGCGCGAACGTCGTCAGGCCGCGGCCGGGGTTGGAGAACGCGTTGTACGACCACACCGTGTTGCCCGAGGCCAGGTTGTTCATCACCGTCGAGCCGGCGCCGGTGTTCTTGCCGGTGTAGGAGTAGAACTTCTCCAGGCCGAGCGTGTTGGAGGTGGGGTCCTCCACCGCCACGTTCTGTTTCAGCGGCTGGATCGAGGTGTTCGTGGCGGACAGCCAGGAGCCGTCGGAGACCTTGCGGATGTCCCAGCCGAGCACGTAGTTGGTGCGCTTGTTGCCTGAGTCGGAGTTGATCGGCGTGGCGACCTGGGCCTGGATCGTCGCCGACTCGCCGGGGCTGAGCGCGGGTATCGCCGTGGACAGCTGGTTGCCGCCGGTGGTGACATCCGTGCCGTCCGGCAGCTTCCAGGTGTACGACAGCTCCCGCTCACCGGCCGCCCACGCCGCGCTGGTCGTGTTGGTGATCGTGAAGTCCACCGTGTAGGTGGAGTTCGGGGTCATCCGCGACGGGGTGGTCGGCGCGTAGTAGGTGTCCGAGGTCGTCGAGTCGACGTAGATGACGCGCAGCAGCGGGCCGAGCTGGTAGTCGGAGGCCTCCGAGGACAGGAACAACGTGCGCTCCTGCGGCCCGGTGGTGGACTCGTCCTTCAGCTTGACCATGGCCCCGTGGTTGGACGATGGCGTCCTGGTCCAGCCCTGGGTCAGCGACGTGGCGTCCCACTCGTGCCGGCCGACGTCCGACACCGAGGCGACCGTGTCCGAGACCGTGCCCGAGTAGTCACCGCCCGCCGTACTCCATGCCGTGGTGGAGTCCGCGTTGTTCCAGGTCGCCGTCGTCTCACCGAAGTCGCGGGTAAGACCGTGCAGTTCGTAGATCGCGCCGTCGGTGCCGGTGGTGGTCTCCGCCCCCCACATGAACAGGCGGGACTCCAGCACCGTCGCCGTGGTCGGAATGCTGGACGTGTCGAACTTCAACGCCGCACGGGTCTTGCCGTAGGTGGGAGAGTTGTTGCCCACCTCCAGCCACTTCTGCCCGATCCCGTAGGACTGGATGGCGTCCTGGTTGGTGGTCGGCTGACCGGAGGACAGCGTGGTGTCCGTGACCCCAGAAGTGCCCTGGATCAGCCGCATCGTGCGGCCCGCCTTCGGCACGCCCACGATCCGGGTCGGCGAGCCGAGCAGCTGGCCGTTCTTCGTCCGCACCGCGATCTGGTAGTAGTACGACCGCCCGATCTCCACACTGGAGGAGTCCGGAGTCGGCGTCGCGGTGGTGTCCGTGTACGACGTCGCGGACGCGCCGATCGGCGCGACCAGCGTGGCCGGGGACGGGTTGAACGCCTGCTGCGTGGACCGGTACAGCTCGTACCCGGCGATGTCCAGGCCCGGGTCGCCGCTGGTGTTCTTGTACGCGGGCCAGTGCAGCTCCGGACCGGTGGAGTGGATGACCGTCGGCGAGTCCAGCGCGGTCCCGACCGCACCGTAGGTGACCGTCAACCTGGGGATCGTGGATGTCTCACCGCCGTAGGAGCCATCCCCCGACTCGTAGCGCGGGCCGCCCAGCGGGGCGGTGGATGACTCGTCCGTGCCCTTCAGCACGAACCCGTCGTTCGGGTCGGTGCCGTTGACCCACTTCTGGACGGTGTCGGTCACCGGGAACCGGTGCCACAGGTTGTACTGGCCGGTGTGCTTCACGATGGTCGCCGGGTTCACCCAGCGCACCGCGTCCGCGATCACCGCCGTCGACGTCGAGGCGGGACCGTCGCCGAGGACGACCTTGCCGGCCGTACCCTTGCCGAAGGCGATCTTCTTGCCGCCGTTCAGGGACGTCCACACACCGCCCGTGCCGGAGGACTCGTCCACCGTGTACGTCGTGGAACCGCCGCTGCCCGTCACCGTGAACGGGGCGTTCGTCGCCCGGTCCGAGGCCGGCACGTAGTGCACATCCACCCGGTAGGAATCCGACTCCGGCAGCTTCGGCTGCCAGGCGTAGGTGTCCCCCGCCACCGAGTCCTTGTTGTAGTGGTAGTCGGACCCGATCGCGTACTGCGTCAGCGTCGAGCCGGACGCCGGCCAGGAACCGGTGGCCGCCGTCGTGCCCGCATCCCCGTCGTCCACCTGAACGCTGGTCCCGGACTGCTCACCCACCAGCGAACTGGTGTTGGACCACGTCGCCGTCGACTCATCCCACGCTCCGGTCGCCCGGTAGGCGCCGATGGTGACATCGTTGGCGTTCGTGGTGTGCGCCTGGTCGTAGTACATCTCCAGACGCGCCGCGTCGATCTTCGTGCCCGACGGGATCTCCGACAGCGGGAACTTGATCAGCGAACGAGCGATACCGGTGTCCGTCTTGCCGACCGACAGCTTCCAGCTCGAGTTGAAGTTCGTCGCCGACTGATCCGACAGGACCATGACATCCTGGGAGTCGGCCGGACTCGGCGCGATCGTGATCGTCGGGTCGATCACCACCGGGTACTGGCGGTCCTTGGACGCAAGCCACTTGGCGTCCGGCGCGACGGTGATCTTCCAGGACTTGCCGACCCGGGTCAGCTTCTGCGTGACCTTCGTGCTGTAGGTCTGCCCGAAGACGGAGTCGTCCGCCTTCTTCGCGTCCGTCATGAACGGCGCCGGAATCACCATCACCGGCGTGTGCGGCAACTCCCCGTACAGCGCGATCGATCCGTCCTTGCGCGCCTTCGGCACGAGCCCGGCCGTGTCCAGCGTGAACGTGAACTTCAGCGGACCGGTCGGACGCTTGGCGAGAGTGATGTTCTCCTTCACTCGGCCCGGACCCACACCGTAGGCCAGACTCGCGCCGTGCGCCCGGTCCTGGTACGTGACCGTCGAACCCTTCGCCTTCGGCTCCAGCTTCTTGCCGGCGCCCTCAAGGCCCAGGGTGACCGAGCGGCCGTCCGGCGACTGGAACCGCACCAGCCGACGGGTGTCCGAACCGAACCAACTCCGCCCGTCATTGGTCGTGTTGGCGAACTCGAAACCCTTCCCTGCCGCCGCCTTCGACGCCGCCCGCACCGTCGTGTCGATCGTCTTCCACGACCTGGACTTGGCATCCCGGTAGGAGCTCGGGAGCGCGGACAGCTCCGCCTGTACCCGGCCGTCCGACAACTGCCAGAAACGCGCCTCGGGGGTACGGCGCCCCGTCAGCTCCTTGACCCGCCTGGCCTTCGGCTCCTTCCTGCCCTGCGGCAGCTTCTGACGATCCGCCACACTCAGTTCATCATGCGATGGCGGCTTTTTACTTTCTTTGCTATCGTCGAACCAGCTCTTGACGGTGTCGACAATTCCCTTTCCGTCACCGTCATGGGATGCGGGTGCCGCATAGGCGAGCTGGGGCAGCGCGGTACTCGTCACCGCGGCCACCACCAGGCACGCCAAAAGTCTGCCTGCTCTCGGTATCACCGAATCATTTCCTTGTCTCCCGTGACCTAAACATGCCGCTGAACATCCGTCTGGCCTGCACCGACAGCAGGGCACGCCAAGCGGCGCCGCAGTTCTAGTAGACTGTCGCGGCTAATATTTGGGATAAAGGTGACGCAGTTTGATGCGTGCATCGTGGGTGGTGAACTGCCAGTCCACCTGA
>NZ_JACTVI010000014.1 GCF_014495685.1 Streptomyces sp. TRM68367
TCGGAGCACGACGAGCCGGTCGTGATGTACCTGCGCAAGCAGGGCCCGGGTCTGGTCACCGCCGCCGACATCGCGCCGCCGGCCGGTGTCGAGGTGCACAACCCCGACCTGGTCCTCGCCACGCTCAACGGCAAGGGCAAGCTGGAGATGGAGCTGACGGTCGAGCGTGGCCGCGGTTACGTCTCCGCCGTGCAGAACAAGCAGGTCGGTCAGGAGATCGGGCGTATTCCGGTCGACTCGATCTACTCGCCGGTGCTCAAGGTCACGTACAAGGTCGAGGCCACGCGTGTCGAGCAGCGCACCGACTTCGACAAGCTGATCGTCGACGTCGAGACGAAGCAGGCGATGCGTCCGCGCGACGCGATGGCCTCCGCCGGTAAGACCCTGGTCGAGCTGTTCGGGCTGGCCCGTGAGCTCAACATCGACGCCGAGGGCATCGACATGGGTCCGTCCCCGACGGATGCTGCGCTGGCTGCCGATCTGGCGCTGCCGATCGAGGAGCTGGAGCTCACCGTTCGGTCGTACAACTGCCTCAAGCGTGAGGGCATCCACTCCGTGGGTGAGCTCGTTGCGCGCTCCGAGGCTGACCTGCTGGACATCCGTAACTTCGGTGCGAAGTCCATCGACGAGGTCAAGGCGAAGCTGGCCGGGATGGGTCTCGCGCTCAAGGACAGCCCGCCTGGATTCGACCCGACCGCGGCTGCGGACGCCTTCGGGGCGGACGACGACGCGGATGCCGGGTTCGTGGAGACCGAGCAGTACTGAGAGCTCGGACTCGACGGTTCGTCGGGTGCGGGTGGACTGTTGCTGGTCGCGCCCACGCGGCGGAGCCGCAAATGCAACACAGCCCCGCGCCCTTCCGGGTTCGCCCCCGCGGGGCTTACCCGGATCTCCGACAGGCGACCGCCTGCTCGGATACTGACCCCGGTACCTGATACGGCCGGGGCAGACACACAGGAGAATCACCATGCCGAAGCCCACCAAGGGTGCCCGTCTGGGCGGCAGCGCCGCGCACGAGAAGCTGCTGCTCGCGAACCTTGCGAAGTCGCTGTTCGAGCACGGCCGGATCACCACCACCGAGGCGAAGGCCCGCCGCCTGCGCCCGTACGCCGAGCGTCTGGTCACCAAGGCGAAGAAGGGCGACCTTCACAACCGCCGCCAGGTGCTTCAGGTCATCACGGACAAGAGCGTCGTCCACACGCTCTTCACCGAGATCGGCCCGCGCTACGAGAACCGTCCCGGTGGCTACACCCGCATCACCAAGATCGGTAACCGCCGTGGCGACAACGCGCCCATGGCCGTCATCGAGCTGGTCGAGGCGCTGACGGTGCAGCAGGCGGCGGTCGGCGAGGCCGAGGCGGCCACCCAGCGTGCCGTCAAGGAAGACGCCCTCAAGAAGGAGGAGGCCCCCGAGGCCAAGTCCGAGGAGGCCGTCGAGGACGCCAAGGTCGACGTGACCAAGGCCGAGGACGCCGCTGAGGAGTCCAAGGACGCCTGAGGCCAAACCTCGCTGTGAGCGGGCCCGTTCCCTCTGGGGACGGGCCCGCTTTCGCATACCTGAGAAGATGCGTACGTGAGCGATGAAGTACAGCCCGGATACGTACGTCTGCGCCTCGACCTGTCCTACGACGGGAGAGAGTTCTCCGGGTGGGCCAAGCAGGCCGGGGGACGGCGGACCGTGCAGGGAGAGATCGAGGACGCCCTGCGGACGGTGACGCGGTCGAGGGAGACGTATGAGTTGACCGTGGCCGGGCGGACCGACGCCGGGGTGCATGCGCGGGGCCAGGTCGCGCATGTCGATCTGCCCCGGGAGGTGTGGGCGGAGCACGGAACGAAGCTGCTGAAGCGGCTCGCCGGGCGCCTGCCCCGGGACGTACGGGTGTGGGCCCTCAGGGAGGCGCCGAGCGGCTTCAACGCCCGTTTCTCGGCGATCTGGCGACGCTACGCGTACCGGGTGACCGACAACCCCGGCGGCGTCGATCCGCTGCTGCGGGCTCACGTCCTGTGGCACGACTGGCCGCTCGACGTGGACGCCATGAACGAGGCGGCGCGGGGGCTGCTGGGGGAGCACGACTTCGCGGCGTACTGCAAGAAGCGTGCGGGTGCGACGACCATCCGCACGCTCCAGGAGCTGAGCCTCGCGCGCGGAGCCGACGGGATCATCACGGCCGCGGTCCGCGCCGACGCGTTCTGCCACAACATGGTGCGCTCGCTGATCGGCGCCCTGCTGTTCGTCGGCGACGGCCACCGTCCGCCCGACTGGCCGGGCAAGGTCCTCGCGGCCGGCGTACGCGACTCGGCCGTCCACGTCGTACGCCCGCACGGCCTGACCCTGGAGGAGGTCGGCTACCCGGCGGACGACCAGCTGGCCGCGCGCAACAGGGAGGCGCGCAACAAGCGGTCACTGCCGGGCGCGGGCTGCTGCTGAGTACCGGCGGACAGCGGGGCCTGGGCGGCAGCCCCCAGACGGCCACACCTGCGCAGGGCGCCCTACTCAGCCGGCGCCCTACTCGTTCGCGGCCGCCGAGGCCTGCGCCTCCCCGCGCCGCCGGATCTGCCGGAACGTGAACTCGGCCAGGTCATCCCCCGTGGAGAAGGCCGCCGTGTCCTTCTCCGTCACGTCCTTGCCGTTGGTGAAGCCCGTGATCGTGAAGTAGGCGTACCGGCCGTAGGAGTTGGTCGTGGACCGGCAGAACGCACCGTCGCAGAAGGACTTGACCCCGCCGCCGGTCAGCGCCCTGACGAAGCTCTTGTCGTCGGCCTGCGTCTTGGCCTTGGTCGCCCGCGCCTCGGTGTCGAAGACGGCCACGCCGACCGTCACCGCCATGTTGTCCTTGGTGTAGGTGACCCGGATCAGACGGGTGCAGTCGTTCGCGTCGAGGATCTTCGACAGGGTGCCCTGCACGGCCGAGGTGCAGTTCCTGGTGTCGGCCGTCGGGCCCTTCTTGTACACGGTCTCGCCCATGGTCAGCTGCGTGCCGGGGAACAGCGTCTGCGGGCTCAGCGGCGCCTTGTCCTTCTTCGCGCTGGCGACGAAGTCCTTCGGGTCCAGCGGGGGCGGCGCGCTGGTCGGCGCGAAGGACGGCGCGGCGGGGCTCTCGGCCGGGATGTCGGCGGTCGCGGGCAGCTGGGAGGCCGGCCGGTTGGACGCCTCGCTGTCGCCGTTCGCGGACACGACGGCCACGGCGACGGCGGCCCCGATCGCCACGGTGGCGAGCGCGCCGCCGCCGATGAACAGCAGCCGGCGCCGCTTGTTGCGGGCCTCTGACGCCTCAGCGAGCGCGGCCCAGTCCGGAGTCCCGGTACCGCCGCTGTTCCACGGCTGCTGCTGAGAATGCGGTTTCCAGGGGTCCCACTGAGACTGAGGACCCCCCTGCCCATAACTCATGGGGCGCATCTTAGACGGGGTGAGTGGCGTGCTGGTCCGCCTCAGGGGGGACTGGGGCCGTCGGCGTCCCTTCACCGCGGGCGGCAAAAACGACATCTCCGGGTGCTTGGTACGACCGGCGAACCGGCACCGGTGGGCAGGTCTCGTGACGGGGTTGTGCGCAGTGGCAGACCACGCGGCGGCAGACGGCGGAGACGGCGGTGTGCCCTCGTTTTGACCCCCTCGGGTGCGCCCAGGTATTCTGCCTGTTCGTTGTGTATTGGCTTGCTCATTCTCACGGGACGGGCCCTTACACCGGTCCACCGGGCCGATGACCAGCGACCCCACGCACGCGGTTTGCGTCGCCGCCGTGGGTCAAGGCTGTCGTGATCGTTTCGGTGACCTTGTCTAGGACCATTCACTCGAAGCGAAGGCTACGAACCGTGCGTACGTACAGCCCCAAGCCCGGCGATGTGACGCGCCAGTGGCACGTCATTGACGCTCAGGACGTTGTCCTGGGTCGTCTCGCCACCACCGCAGCGACCCTTCTCCGGGGCAAGCACAAGCCGATCTACGCACCGCACGTCGACGCTGGTGACTTCGTCATCATCATCAACGCCGACAAGGTGCACCTGTCCGGCAACAAGCGGACGCAGAAGATGGCGTACCGCCACTCCGGCTACCCGGGCGGTCTGCGCTCCGTCCGCTACGACGAGCTGCTGGAGAAGAACCCCGAGAAGGCCGTCGAGAAGGCCGTCAAGGGCATGCTCCCCAAGAACTCCCTGGGCCGTCAGATGCTCTCGAAGCTGAAGGTCTACAAGGGTGACCAGCACCCGCACGGCGCGCAGCAGCCGCAGCCGTACGAGATCACCCAGGTCGCGCAGTAAGTCCGGCCACCCCCTAAGACTGAAGAGAATCTGAGGAGAATCGTGGCCGAGACCACTGCCGAGCAGCCGCTCGAAGAGCTTGACATCGACAGCTACACCACCGAGTCCGAGACCCCCGTCGAGGGTGAGTACACCTCGGAGTCCCTCGGCTCCCGCTTCGGCGAGCCCCAGCCGGCCGCCGGCCTGGGCCGCCGTAAGAACGCCATCGCCCGCGTCCGGATCGTCCCGGGCACCGGCAAGTGGAAGATCAACGGTCGCGCCCTCGAGGACTACTTCCCGAACAAGGTGCACCAGCAGGAGGTCAACGAGCCCTTCAAGGTGCTGGAGCTCGAGGGCCGCTACGACGTCGTCGCCCGCATCGCCGGTGGCGGCGTCTCCGGTCAGGCCGGTGCGCTCCGTCTCGGTGTCGCCCGTGCGCTGAACGAGGCCGACGTCGACAACAACCGCGGCGCGCTGAAGAAGGCCGGCTTCCTGCGCCGCGACGACCGTGCGGTCGAGCGCAAGAAGGCCGGTCTGAAGAAGGCCCGCAAGGCTCCGCAGTACAGCAAGCGCTAATCGCGTCCGCTGTATCGCGTTCGCAGTTTCGCTGTTCGCGACGATCGCCCCGGCGGCACATTCCGTGCCGACCGGGGCGGTTCGTTTACGGGGGATGTCGTTACGGGGCATGCCGTTCACGGGGAATGTTGTATAGCGCAGGCTTACAACCTCGGGACACGTCGGACGGTCTCAGGGGATGTACTTCGCCCAGGGCGTGACTGGACACTCGGTGAGAGCCGCACTCTCTCAGCACTTTCGGAGGACACCACAGTGGGACGACTCTTCGGCACAGACGGCGTGCGCGGCGTCGCCAACGCGGACCTGACGGCCGAGATGGCACTCGGCCTCTCCGTCGCCGCGGCGCACGTACTGGCCGAGGCGGGCACGTTCGAAGGACACCGGCCGACCGCGGTGGTCGGGCGTGACCCGCGCGCGTCCGGGGAGTTCCTGGAGGCCGCCGTGGTCGCGGGCCTCGCCAGTGCCGGCGTGGACGTGCTGCGGGTCGGCGTGCTGCCGACGCCGGCGGTGGCGTACCTCACCGGCGAGCTGGGCGCCGACCTCGGCGTGATGCTCTCCGCGAGCCACAACGCCATGCCGGACAACGGCGTCAAGTTCTTCGCCCGCGGCGGGCACAAGCTCGCCGACGAGCTGGAGGACCGGATCGAGGCCGTGTACGAGGAGCACCGGCGCGGTGAGCCGTGGGAGCGGCCCACAGGCGCGGGGGTCGGGCGCGTACGGGAGTACGGCGAGGGGTTCGACAAGTACGTCGCGCACCTGCTCGGCGTGCTGCCGAACCGGCTGGACGGCCTGAAGATCGTCCTGGACGAGGCGCATGGCGCGGCCGCGCGGGTCTCGCCGGAGGCGTTCGCGCGGGCCGGTGCCGAGGTCGTCACGATCGGGGCCGAGCCGGACGGGCTGAACATCAACGACGGGTGCGGGTCGACGCACCTGGAGCAGTTGAAGGCCGCCGTCGTGGAGCACGGGGCCGATCTCGGTATCGCACACGACGGGGACGCCGACCGGTGTCTGGCCGTGGACCACACCGGCGCGGAGGTGGACGGCGACCAGATTCTGGCCGTGATCGCGCTGGCCATGCGGGAGCGGGGGGCGCTGCGGGCCGGGGCCGTGGTGGCGACCGTGATGTCGAACCTGGGGTTCAAGCTCGCCATGGAGCGCGAGGGGATCACGCTCGTGCAGACGGCGGTCGGTGACCGGTACGTGCTGGAGGAGATGAAGGAGAAGGGGTACGCGCTCGGGGGCGAGCAGTCCGGGCACGTGATCATTCTTGATCATGCGACGACGGGGGACGGGACGCTGACGGGGCTGATGCTGGCCGCGCGTGTTGCCGGGAGTGGTCGTACGTTGCGGGATCTTGCGGGGGTGATGGAGCGGTTGCCGCAGGTGCTGATCAATGTGCCGGACGTGGACAGGTCGCGTGTCGCGGACTCGGCCGAGTTGTGTGCTGCCGTTGCCGACGCGGAGAGGGAGTTGGGGGCGACCGGGAGGGTGTTGCTGCGGCCGTCGGGGACTGAGCCGTTGGTTCGGGTGATGGTGGAGGCCGCGGATATTGAGCAGGCTCGGTCGGTTGCCGGGCGGTTGGCCGATGCGGTGAAGTCGGCGCTGGGTTAGGGGGCCGTTCCGGGTAGGGGGTGGGGGTTCTGTGCGGCGCGGGCTGCGGGATCGTCGTGGCTGGCCCGCGCAGTTCAATGCGCCCCTTACGGGGCGCTCCTCTTCGCCAAGGTGATGCTCTCTGGCAGGCCGCTGTGACGGTCGCTGTCACAGCTTGCGCAGGCTGAGCCGCTGCACCTTGTGGTCGGGGCCCTTGCGCAGGACGAGGGTGGCGCGGCCCCGGGTGGGGGCGATGTTCTCGAGGAGGTTCGGCTTGTTGATCGTGCGCCACATCGTGCGGGCGTAGTCGAGGGCCTCCTCCTCGGACACCTGGGTGTACTTGCGGAAGTACGAGGACGGGTCCTGGAAGGCCGTGGCGCGCAACTTGCGGAAGCGGCTCAGGTACCAGCGCTCGATGTCCTCGGTGCGGGCGTCGACGTACACGCTGAAGTCGAAGTAGTCGGCGAGGCCGACGCGGGTGCGGCCGTCCTGGCCGGGCAGGGCGGGCTGGAGGACGTTGAGCCCCTCGACGATGAGGATGTCGGGGCGGCGGACGGTGAGTTGCTCGCCCAGGACGATGTCGTAGATCAGGTGGGAGTAGACGGGGGCGGTGACCTCGTCCTTGCCGGCCTTGACGTCGGCGACGAAGCGGGTCAGGGCGCGGCGGTCGTACGACTCGGGGAAGCCCTTGCGGGACATCAGGCCGCGGGCCTCCAGCTCCCGGGTGGGCAGCAGGAAGCCGTCGGTGGTGACCAGCTCGACGCGGGGGTGCTCGGGCCAGCGGCGCAGGAGGGCCTGGAGGAGGCGGGCGACGGTGGACTTGCCGACGGCGACGGAGCCGGCGACCCCTATGACGAAGGGTGTGCCGGACTGGGAGCCCTGCTCGCCGAGGAAGGTGTTGAGGGCGCCCCTCAGCCCGTCGGTGGCCTTGACGTAGAGGTTGAGCAGCCGGGACAGCGGCAGGTAGATGTCCCGCACCTCGTCGAGGTCGATGACGTCACCGAGGCCGCGCAGCCGCTCGACCTCCTCGGCGCTGAGCGGCAACGGCGTCTTGGCCCGCAACGCGCTCCACTCGTCACGGGTGAGGTCGACGTAGGGAGTCGCCTCCGGCCGCTGCCGGTGGGCGCTCCGGGGTATCGAGGAGACCGGAGAGATCACAGTCCATTGTTAACGCGGATTGGGTGGGGTGGCGGGTGGGGTGCGTCACGCCCGGTGCCGGTGGGGGCGGATCGTGCAGCGCGGCGTCGACGAGACCTCGCCGTAGACGCCCTTGGCCTTGTACGGGTCGGGCTTCTTGGGCTTGATGGGGCTGAGGACCCTGCTGCAGTCCTTCGGCAGGGCGGCGGCCTTGGCCGTCACCGCGACGGCGGTACCACCGGTGAGGGCCGTGCCCGACGAGGGCAACGGCGGCGGCCGCGATCCCCAGCGACTTGAACTTCATGGTCAGTGAGTGCGTGGGAGGGTCACTTGCCCTGGCCAGAAGGCTTTCTGACGGTTTCTATGAAGAGGGCGAAGGCTTTCGGGGGGAAGGTGAGGGTGGGGTGGGTGGGGGTCTTTGAGTCGCGGATGGATGTGTGGGTGGAGCTGTGCGCGATCTCGACGCAGGCGTTGCCGTCGCCGCTGCCGGAGTAGGAAGACTTCCGCCAGTTGTCGGGAGTGATCACCGGACGCCTCACAGTTCCTGGGCCAGCCTGTGGATGAGGTCACGCGACCGTTCGTGGTCGAGCGACGCCGCCTCCACTCTACGGAAGAGTGTTCGGAAGACGCCGAGTTGTGCCTCGGAGTCGATGAACAGCGAGCCGTGCGGGCCGTCGCGTACGACGGTGTCCAACTTCGGTACGGCGCCGCCGGCGTACACCATGGCCGCTGTGACGTCGGCGAAGCTGTCCAGTTCGAAGGGGATGACCCGCACGGTGATGTGTTCGGCTTCCGAGGCCTCCAGGATGCGGGCGAGCTGAGCCCGTGAGACGGCTCGGCCGCCGACCCTGATCCGCAACGCCGCCTCGTGGACCACTACGTGGTACGGGATCGGCTGTGCACCCTCGATGATGACGCGCCGTTGGAGGCGGTGGCGTACGCGCAACTCCAGCTCGTCCTCGGGGGGTTCCGGGACACGGCAGGAGAAGAGTGCGCGGGCGTAGTCCTCCGTCTGGAGAAGGCCGGGGATGTGCAGGAAGTCCACGTCCCACCGGTGTGTGGCGTGGTGCTCCAGTTCGGACAGGTCGAGGAACGGTGTGGGCAGCTGACCTCGGTACTCCTCCCACCAGCCGCGCGTCCGGTCCGTTGCCATCGCCACCAGAGCGTCGACGAACTTTTCGTCCGTGCACGAGTAGTGGGCGGCCAGGCGGCGCAGTCGCTGCTCGCTCACGCCCGTGAGGCCGGATTCGATGTGGCTGATCTGGACGCGACTTGCTCCGAGCAGCGCAGCCGCCTCGCGGGCGGTGAGTCCAGCCGTGTCGCGGAGTCTGCGCAGTTCGACTGCCAGGCGCATCTGACGTGCTGTGGGTTCGCGCCTCAGAACCATCGGTTGCTCCTCGTTCAACACGCCTGCCGGTGCGACTCGTTCGGGGGTCAGATTACGCGAGCGGCTTGCTCGGGATGACAGGTTAGCCCTACCGTCAGTGACGCGACGTACACTCTGCGGAACGCCGGGGCACCGCAAGCGCACCGCTCCGCCCTGCCATGACGGACGCGGCACTGACACCGGCCCGATCTCTCCACGACCACTGAAACGGAGCCCACGCATGCCTGAAAACGAACCCTGGGAGTACACCCTTTACATCCCGAACGACCTGCGCGCCGTCACGGTCAGTCGCCGTACCCTGCGCCTGATCCTCACCCTGCACGGACTGATCGGTCTCGTGGACACCGCGGAGCTGGTCTCCAATGCCGTACGCCATACGAAGGGGCCGGCCGCGTTGCGGGTGTGCTGGTCGGCGGGAGTGCTGAGGATCGGTGCGTGGGATGCCGACCCGGAACCGCCGGAGCCGCCGCGGGTGTTGGAACAGCTCGGTGAGGTGGAGGAGGGGAGGGGGCTGGCGTTGGTGCGGGCGTGTGCTGATGTGTGGGGGTGGAATCCGCTGACGAGGCACGGGAACCGGGGGAAGTACGTGTGGTGTGAGATCACTGCCGGTCGGCTGGCCGCGTGATGAGGAGGTGGGCGTTGGGCCGCCCGCTTCTTGGTCAGTGTCGTGCTTCCGCGAGCCGAGTAAGGGGCGCTTCACTCCGGTGCGCTGCGTTCCGCGTCGGCTTCGCCGATGGCCCTTCGGGCCACCCTTGACTCGGCTCGCGGAAGCACGGGGAAGGAGCGAGCGGGCGGCCGGGGAGCGGCGGGTGGTCCAGGGGGTTGGCGGTGCGGGTTGGTTGGGTTGTGGGGCGGGGTTGGCGGCGAGGTCGGGGAGTTGGGGATACGCCGGGTGGGCTGAGCGGCGGTCGGCCGGTGGGTGGTGCGGCCGCGGTCGCGGCTCGCATGCACGCCGGGTGGGTTTGGCGGTTTGTGGTGAGTGGGTGGGGTGAGTGGTCGGAAAGCGCCAGATGGGGGTGGCGGGACCCGCCTGGCGCCGTCCGGTGTTGGCCGAACGCGGCCGATCCCACCCTCACCCTCGTTCCGTACGGCGTTACAAGGTGTCGGCGAGGCGGTGTAGCTGGCTCGGGTCGAGGGCGTGGCAGTAGAGCATGACCTCGTCGGCGCCGAGGTCGGTGAAGGCGGTGATCGCGGTGCGGATCTCGGTGGGGGTGGTGAGCAGGGCGGCGACCATGCGGTCGGGCATGCCGGTGAAGGCGTAGTAGGCGTGCATGCGGGAGCGGGCGTCGTCGAGGACGTCCTGTGGGCCGAGGGCGACGTTGACCTGGGCGACGAGGCGGGGGGCGCCGTCGCGGCCGTATTCCTTCCAGAAGGTGCGTACGGTGTCGAAGAGGGCGCCTGCCCAGGAGGGGGGCGCGGCGGCCAGGAAGCCGTCGCCCCAGCGGGCGACGCGTTCCAGAGCGGCGGGCTTGAAGCCGCCGAAGAGGATCTCCGGGCCGCCGGGGCGGGCGGGGGCGGGACCGATCGGGCCGGTGTTGGCGTCGTACGGCTCGCCCCACCACAGGCGGCACATCAAAGCCATCTGTTCGTCCAGGCGGCGGCCCCGGGTGCGTATGTCGATGCCGGAGACCTGGTGGTCGTCGTCCCGGCCGCCTACGCCCAGGCCGAGGACCAGGCGGCCGCCGGTCATCCGGTCCAGGGTGGCGGCCTGCTTGGCGAGGAGGGCGGTGTCGCGTAGCGGGGCGAGCAGGACCTCGGTCTGGACGCGGATGCGGGAGGTGGCGCCGGCGAGGACGGCGAGGGCGACCAGGGGCTCGGGGTTGTCGTAGACGAGACGGTCGAGCAGGCCGAGCGTGCTGAAGGGCCCGGCGTCGGCGTGCTGGGCCCAGATGAGCAGGGTGGCGGGGTCGCCGATGGGCAGGCCGATTCCGACGTTCATGAAGGAGACCTCCGGAAGGAAGGGTCGACAAAGACAGCTGCCGCCCCTCCGGCACCTCGGTGAGGTGGGACGCTCCCGCCCTGCGGCGTGCTTCTGGGGAACGTCTCGTCGGAGTGATGTGACCTTAGAGCGAGTGGGGTTGGGAGACAAGCGGATTTCGGGGCGACCGGCCTGTCTTTGGTGCGGTGAATGGGCGAGAGCGGGGGCGTGAACGTTTCATCGACGCTCGAATGGGTGAACTGGTTCTGGTCGCGCAGTCTTTCTCTGTCTGGGCCCGCCAAGGTTGCGCGCATGGTCACATCAGCTCACGAGGGCATGCACCGGATCTTCCAGGAGCGGCCCGAGATCCTGGCTCCCGTGTTCGGGGTGCTGGGCGTCCCGTTGGCCGCGAAGGCGACCGTGGACGCCGTCACCACGGACGTTACGCAGACCCGGCCGCTGGAACGCCGCGTGGACACCGTGCTGCGCATCGGCCCGTCCGACGGCGAGGACTTTCTGCTCGCCATCGAGTCGCAGTCCGGGAAGGTCGCGGGCAAGGAGTGGAGTTGGTCGTACTACATCGCCTACCTCCAGGCGAAGTACGGCCTGCCCGTGCTGCTTCTCGTGGTCTGCCAGGACAGAGACACGGCCAAGTGGGCGGCCGGCCCCTTTGACTGCGGCACGCGTGACTGGACGGCTCAGCGGACGTATCCGCTGGTCGCCGGGCCGGACAACCTGCCGGTGATCACCGATGCCAGGACGGCGGCGAAGAACCTGGCACTGGCCGCGCTCTCCGCCTTGGCGCACGCCCGCAGTGCCGACTGCGACGCCATAACGAAGGCAATCACAACCGCCCTGCTGGAGATCCGGAAAACAGACCCCGGGACCGCCGACTACTTCTTCGACTTCCTGGAAATCAGCCTGGGGAACACCCCAGCCGGACAGAAACTGAGGGAAATCATGTCGTTCGTCAGCTATTTCCCCGGACGGGGAACGGTCCGCGAGACGGCCTATCTGGAGGGCAAGGCTGCAGGCAAGGCCGAAGCCGAGGCCGCAGGCGAGGCCAAGGGGATCCTGGCCGTGCTGGAGGTGCGTGGCATCCCCGTACCGGACAGTGTGCGCGAGCGCATCACCAGCTGCACCGATCTCGACCGCATGGACCTCTGGCTGGAGCGGTCCCGCACGGTCCAGCGGGCCGAGGATCTGTTCGCCGGGGACCCGGAGGTTCCGCGGAACAGCCCTGAAGGGGCCTGAGCGTTGGCCGAGGAGCAAGACAGTCAGCAGGACGTGCCGTCGGAGTTGTTCGACCTCTACCGGTTCACGACGACGTGCCTCGCATTGGGCATCCCCGCGCCCAAGGTGGCGGGTGACTTCCTGTTCGGGCTGGAGGACCTCAGGCAACGTGGGGTGGTTCCCCTTGAGGAGGTGGCCCGGATTCGCGCCAGCACGGCGGGGGAGGAGGCGCGGGAGCACCTTGAGCAGCGGGCCTCAGGATTCGCCGCTGGGTACCGCTCGGCCTGGGCGGCAGCCATCCTGCGCGTCCTGGACACGCGCGGCGTCGAGTTCGACAAGCATCTCCACCGGGGCCTCCACCTGTGCCCCGACACGGACAGGCTCACCCGCTTCCTCGACCGGGCCGTCACCGCGACCGACGAGGCCGACCTGGTCGCTGGGGAGCCGAGCTCGTCGCACGGATCGTAGAGTGCCCGGGTGAGCATCATCGGGGTCGGGATCGACGTGGCCGAGATCGATCGGTTCGAGGCGTCGCTGAAGCGGACGCCCGGGCTTGTCGATCGGCTGTTTGTGGAGCGGGAGTTGCTGCTGCCCAGTGGGGAGCGGCGCGGGGTGGCCTCGTTGGCTGTGCGGTTTGCCGCCAAGGAGGCGTTGGCGAAGGCGTTGGGGGCGCCGGCGGGGCTGCTCTGGACCGATGCCGAGGTGTATGTGGAGGACAGTGGGCAGCCTCGGCTTTATGTCACCGGGTCGGTGGCGGCCCGGGCGGCGGAGCTCGGGGTGCGGTCCTGGCATGTGTCGCTCAGTCATGACGCCGGGGTGGCCTCCGCTGTGGTGATCGCGGAGGGATGACGCCGGTCACAGAGGAGTGGGGCCGGCCCTCGTACCGGCCCCACCCGGACCCGGCGTCAGCAGATCGACTGGCGGCTGTTCACCAGGCGGTTGTTGCGGAACGTGGTGTTCTCACCGCAGGGGCTTTCCCTGATGGCGGAGTTGGTCACCGTCAGGTTCTGGATGGTGATGTCCCGGTTGTTCGGGAACTCCGAGCGTGCGGCGAGGCGGATTTCGCCGCCGCCCGAGACGCTGCCGCTCTGGGCGGCGATGTTCACGTTGTAGCAGTTCTCGATCAGGATCGAGTTGTTGCCGGTGTTGGAGATGTTCACCCGGTCGATGACCGCGCCGCCGCTCTCCGACACGCAGAACACGCCGCGGCCGCCGCCGCGCGCGATGACCTCGCCGACGCGGATGTTCGTCGGGTAGCCGCTGCCGACGCGGCCGTTGCGGTTGGCCATGCGGAACGCGGCGTAACCCGTGCCGGTGCCGGCGCCCTCCGCGTCGACCTTCGTCACGGTGGCGTTGATGGTCTGGTTGAACAGCAGGCCCGACTCGCCCACGTTGCGGGCGGTGACCGTACCGATGGTGATGCCGTCGACGCCGTACGTCTCCACCGCGTGGCTGCTGGCGCCGGAGACGTACACGTTGTTGATGCGGACGTTGCGCGTCCACTGGCTGGTGTTGCCGCGGTTGTCGATCCGGATGCCGAGGCCCCGCGACAGGCGCATGTCGATCTGGCCGAGGACCACGTTCTGCACGTTGCGCATGAAGATGCCGTACAGAGGTGAGCCGGTGACCTTGAGGTTCTGGACCTCGACGTCCCGGGCGCCGCGGGAGTAGATCGGGGCCTGGTCGCCCGAACCGCTGCCGGTGACGTTGATCGTGCCGCAGACGTCGAGCGTGGTGTAGCTGGGGAGGGATATGCGCGAGCCCGCGGACATCGAGCCCGAGCCGCGGACCACGACCCGTTCCTTGGCGGTGCGGCCCGACGTCAGGCTGTTCACGGCCGCCTGGACGGCGGCGCGCATGTCACTGCCGGTGTAGACGGTGCGGCTGCCGCGGCGGGCCGTCCAGGTGCTGCCGTTGAGCACGGCCTCGGCCTGGTACGAGCCGTCCCCGCAGGCGGCGGCTTTCGCGGGGGCGGCGGGAGCCGTGGGAGCCGCGGTGGCCTGAGCCATCAGGGTGCCCGTGGCGGTGAGGAGCGCGACGGCGCCGGCCGCTGCGGTGAAGGCGGCTCTTCGTCCTATGCGGGTTCGTCCTCGTCCCATGCGGGTTCGTCCTCTCGTCGAATCGATTCGACTGAATCGATTCATCCTGTGGGGGGCGGTGAGTTTGGCAAAGGGGCGGCAAAGCGTCAATGGGCGGGACGCGCGTTCCTGGGCGATGCCGTGCGGAGGGTGTGGTGCGGGAGACTCGGTCGCATGCGGACTGCGTACAGCGTGGAGACGGTAAGGGCGGCCGAACGGGAACTGATGGCGCGGCTTCCGGAGGGCGCGTTGATGCAGCGCGCCGCCGCCGGGCTCGCCGCGGCCTGCGCGGACCTGCTGGGGCGGGTGTACGGGCGGCGGGTCGTACTGCTGGTCGGCAGCGGGGACAACGGGGGTGACGCCCTGTACGCCGGGGCGCGGCTCGCCCGGCGCGGGGCGGGAGTCACGGCCGTGTTGCTCTCGGCCGAGCGGGCGCACGGCGGGGGGCTCGCGGCGCTGCGGCGAGCGGGGGGTTCGGTAGCGGGTTCCGATGCGGCGGAACGGCTGATCGAGCGGGCCGATCTCGTCATGGACGGGATTGTCGGGATCGGCGGGAAGGGCGGGTTGCGGGCGGGCGCGGTGCCCTTGGCTGCTGCGGCCGAGCGCTCGCGGGCGGCTGTCGTGGCCGTCGATCTGCCGAGCGGGGTGGATGTCGACACCGGCGAGGTGCGCGGCGTCGCCATGCGGGCCGACCTGACCGTGACGTTCGGGACGCACAAGCCGGGGTTGCTGATCGACCCCGCGCGGGAGTACGCCGGGTCGGTGCGGCTGGTGGACATCGGGCTCGAACTGCCCGTCGAGGCCGAGTTGGAGGCGTTGCAGCACGTGGATGTGGCTCGGCTGCTGCCGGTGCCGCAGGTGGAGAGTGACAAGTACCGGCGGGGAGTTGTGGGGATCGCCGCCGGGTCGGGCCGGTATCCCGGCGCGGCTGTGCTGGCTGTGGCGGGGGCGTTGCGGGGTGGTGCCGGGGCGGTGCGGTACGTCGGGCCGGCCGGGGATGCGGTGATCGCGCGGTACCCGGAGACGCTGGTGTCGGATCAGGGGCCGAAGCGGGCGGGACGGGTGCAGGCGTGGGTGGTCGGGCCTGGGGCCGGTGACGACGCCGCGACTGTCGCGGAGGTGTTGCGGGCGGAGGTGCCGGTGCTGGTCGATGCGGACGGGCTGCGGTTGGCGGAGGTGGAGGCGGTGCGGGGGCGTACGGCGCCGACGTTGATGACGCCGCACGCCGGGGAGGCCGCGGCGTTGCTGGGGGTTGACCGGGGGGAGGTCGAGGGGGCTCGGCTGGCGGCGGTGCGGGAGTTGGCCCGGCGGTACGGGGCGACGGTGTTGCTGAAGGGGTCGACGACGTTGGTGGCGGATTCGGGCGGTGGGGCGGTGCGGGTGAATTCGACGGGGACGGGGTGGCTGGCTACGGCGGGGAGCGGGGACGTGTTGTCCGGGCTTACGGGGTCGTTGCTGGCGGCGGGGCTTTCCGCCGTGGACGCGGGGAGTGCGGGGGCGTATGTGCATGGGTTGGCGGGGCGGTTCGCGGCGGACGGGGCGCCGGTGGGGGCGCAGGATGTGGCGGGGGCGGTGGTGCGGGCTTGGCGGGATGTTCGCGGGGAGTGAGCCGGGGGAGAGGAGGAGGCGGTGCGGCCTTTCGGAGCCCACGTCCTGGCCCGCGGCGAAGTCGCCCGCGCCCATGCCCTGCTGGGCATCCTCATCGCGCCCCAGCAACTCCAGCTCTGCCGCCTCCTGTTCGACGGCACGGCCCACTGGCTCACCCCCCCAGCCGCGCACTGGAACAGGACCTGCCCGCCGCCGACCGGGACCGCTACGCCGCCACCACGGCTGCCGCCCGTGAGGAGGACATGCGCAACAGCTGGCGCTGGAGCCGGGACCTGGCCGCCGAGGCAGCCGACCGCTGGAGCATCCACGTGCCGCACGAACTGCACGAACAGATCAGCGGCCTCCTGGACGAGCCTCGCTGACCGCATCCCGCGGGGCGGAACAGGCAACGCCGGACGGATCGGGTTAAGAGTGGGGGCGTCGGCCCGGCACGTGACGGAGGCTGTCATACCTCTCTGAGACACTGGGCGACGATGAGTACGACAGCAGCCCTGCGGACCGCGCCCCTGCGCGCCCGCGCCGAGATCGACCTGGCCGCCCTGCGGGCCAATGTGCGCGCCCTGCGTGCCCTGGCGCCGGGCGCCGCCTTCATGGCCGTGGTGAAGGCGGACGGGTACGGGCACGGGGCGCTGCCGTGTGCGCGTGCGGCTGTCACCGCGGGGGCAACCTGGCTGGGTACGGCCACTCCTGAGGAGGCCCTCGAGCTGCGGGCGGCCGGGTTGCCCGACGACATCCGGATCATGTGCTGGCTGTGGACGCCGGGCGGGCCCTGGCGGGAGGCCGTCCGCGCTGATCTCGATGTCTCGGTGAGTGGGGCCTGGGCCCTGGAGGAGATCATCGATGCCGCCCGGCAGGCCGGGCGGCCCGCGCGGGTGCAGCTCAAGGCCGACACGGGGCTCGGACGCAACGGGTGCCAGCCCGGGGAGGACTGGGCCGAGCTGGTGGGCGCCGCCGTGCGGGCGGAGGCGGAAGGGGCCCTGAAGGTCACCGGGCTCTGGTCGCACTTCGCCTGCGCCGACGAGCCGCGGCATCCGTCCATCGCCGGTCAGCTCGGGCTCTTCCGGGAGATGGTCGCGTACGCCGAGGGGCGCGGGCTGCGGCCCGAGGTGCGGCACATCGCCAACTCGCCGGCCACGCTCACGCTGCCCGAGGCGCACTTCGACCTCGTACGGCCGGGCGTCGCCATGTACGGGATCTCGCCCAACCCGGCCATCGGCACCCCGGCCGACCTCGGGCTGCGGCCCGTGATGCGGCTCGCGGCCTCGCTGGCGCTGGTGAAGCGGGTGCGGGGCGGGCACGGCGTGAGCTACGGGCATCACTACACGACCCCGGGCGAGACCACCCTCGGCCTCGTGCCGCTCGGGTACGCGGACGGGATCCCGCGGCACGCCTCCTCCACCGGGCCGGTGCTGGTCGAGGGCAAGTGGCGTACGGTCGCGGGGCGGATCGCGATGGACCAGTTCGTCGTCGACCTGGGCGGAGACGAGCCCCCGGCAGGTGCGGAGGCGGTGCTGTTCGGGCCCGGAGACCGGGGCGAGCCGACCGCCGAGGACTGGGCGCAGGCCGCGGGCACCATCGCGTATGAGATCGTCACACGGATCGGAACACGTGTTCCACGCGTCTATCTGAATGAGTCAGGTGAATGAGCAACCGGGTGGGTGACCCGTAGCCGGTGTGCCAGGCGCAGCACCGGTAACAAGAGCACCGGGAGCAGCGGCACCGGTCACACCGGTCATCGCGGCACCAGCCCGGACGAACCCCAGCGGCCAGAGGAGCGGTACGTGAGCGAGAGCAGTGCGGAAGCCGTCGCAGCCGTCGCCTCCGCCACGGGGGCGGCCGGAGGCTGGCGCCGGGCGACCGGCATCGCGGGCATCGCGATAGGCGTGATCGCCGCGGGCGCCGCCACCGGTGTGGCCATAGAGCGGATGACGGTCGGCCGCGGCATGCGGCAGAAGGCGCGGCTCGCCCTCGACTCCGCGGGGCCGTACGGCGCGCTGCGCGGCACACCGGGCAAGGCGTACGCCGACGACGGCACCGAGCTGTACTACGAGGTCGACGACGTGGACCCGGAGGCGGTGCCGCCGCTGAGCCCGCGCCGCCGGCGGCTCTTCGGGCGCAAGGCGCCGGCTCCCGTCACCGTCGTCTTCAGCCACGGCTACTGCCTCAACCAGGACTCCTGGCACTTCCAGCGCGCGGCGCTGCGCGGCGTCGTCCGGACCGTGCACTGGGACCAGCGCAGCCACGGGCGCTCCGCGCGCGGCGTGGGCCAGGTGCAGGGCGACGTGCCGCTGGACATCGAGCAGCTGGGGCGCGATCTGAAGGCCGTCATCGACGCGGCCGCGCCCGAGGGGCCGCTCGTGCTCGTCGGCCACTCCATGGGCGGGATGACCGTCATGGCGCTCGCCGACCAGTACCCGGAGCTGATCCGCGAGCGGGTCGTCGCCGTCGCCCTCGTGGGTACGTCGTCGGGGCGGCTCGGCGAGGTGAACTACGGGCTGCCGGTGGCCGGCGTCAACGCGGTGCGGCGGGTGCTGCCGGGCGTGCTGAAGGTGCTGGGGCAGCGGGCCGAGCTGGTGGAGAAGGGGCGCCGGGCCACCGCCGAACTGTTCGCCGGGATCATCAAGCGGTACTCGTTCGCGTCCCGCGACGTCGACCCGGCCGTCGCCCGGTTCGCCGAGCGGCTGATCGAGGGCACGCCGATCGACGTGGTCGCCGAGTTCTACCCGGCGTTCGGCGACCACGACAAGACCGAGGCGCTCGTCCACTTCGCCGACCTGCCCGTCCTCGTCCTGGCCGGAGTGCAGGACCTCGTCACGCCCAGCGAGCACAGCGAGGCGATCGCCGACGTGCTGCCGGACGCCGAGCTGGTGCTGGTGCCGGACGCCGGGCACCTGGTGATGCTGGAACACCCGGAAGTGGTCACCGACCGCCTCGCCGACCTGCTCACCCGCGCGGGTGCCGTCCCGGCAGGGGCTACGGTAAGTGGTTATGGAAGCACCAGCAGCACCGCACGACCCGGCTGAGACCAAGCTGACCGTCACCTCCCCCGAGCAGATGCGGGAACTCGGACGACGGCTCGCCAAGCTGCTGCGGGCCGGCGACCTCGTGATGCTCACCGGGGAGCTGGGCGCCGGCAAGACCACACTGACCCGCGGGCTCGGCGAGGGGCTCGGGGTGCGCGGGGCCGTCACCTCCCCGACCTTCGTGATCGCCCGCGTGCACCCGCCGCTGGGCGACGGGCCGCCCCTCGTCCACGTCGACGCCTACCGGCTGTCCGGGGGCCTGGACGAGATGGAGGACCTCGACCTCGACGTCTCGCTGCCGGAGTCCGTGGTCGTAGTGGAGTGGGGCGAGGGCAAGGTCGAGGAGCTGACCGAGGAGCGGTTGCAGGTCCTCATCCACCGGGCCGTGGGTGACACGACCGACGAGGTGCGGCACGTGACCGTCACCGGGCTGGGGGTGCGCTGGGCGGCGGTGGATCTCAGCGTGCTGTCGTCCTGAGTGTCACTTTCATGACGGTTCCGACAACGTGTCGGCACATTGTTGCGTTGGCCGCTCTGCGCGTGGTCACATGGTACCCAGTCCGTAGTTAGGTCTACCTAACTACGTCCGCCCCCGGCTTTCAGGAGGCGTCCATGCCGGCCACAGAACGAGACGAGTCACCGCCGCGCGTGGCGTCCGGGGTGTCCATGCGCGAGCTGCTGGCGGCGTGCGACGCCGCGGCCCTGATCTCCACCCCGCCGCGCGCACCGGAACCGGAGACCTCCGAGCCCCCGGTCGAGGAGCACCCCAAGGCCGCCTGACACGCCACAGTGGCGGCCCGCACGCCACGGTGGCTCAACGGACCACGACGACCTTCCGCCCGATCGTCGCGAACCGCCACATCGCGGTGCCGTCCGCACGCGACTCCCGGATGCCGCCCGTCCTGACCGCCGGGTCGGCCTGCGGCATCGAACCGTCCACGGCGGCGCTGAACCCGACGGACACGCCGTCCACGCTCGTGAACCGCACGACGTGCTCGACGGGCGTGCCGTCGGATCCGGTGACCGCGTTCGAGCGGGACGTCACCGCGTAGGTGCCCGGCGCCGGGTCGACCGCGCTGGGGGCGACCCGGAACGTGCGCGTGACCTTGCCGCGGGTGTCGACCAGCCACACGCGGTCGGCGTCCAGCGCGTACACGACCCGTACGCCGGTGCCGGACTTCGCGGGCAGGGCGGCGGGGTTCCGGGGCGCCTTGGCGGTGGCCTCCGGCGAGGTGCCGGCACGGGGGCTGCCCAGGTCGGCCGGGACGGTCGCGGAGGCCTGGTAGGCGAGGAAGCCGACCGTCGCGAGCGCCGCCACGGTGAGCCCGGCCACGAATCCCGAGCTGCTGCCTGCCACCGTCGCCCACCTCCGCGTCGTACGTCCTGGTCTGCCGCGACGGTAGCAGCAGGTGACCTCCCGGCCGGGAGGTCCGACACGGGCCCCGATGAGCCGTAGGCTGTTTGCGTGCTCTTGCTCGCTCTGGATACCGCCACCCCCGCCGTCACCGTCGCGCTGTACGACGGCCGGGACGTCATCGCCTCGTCGAGCCAGGTGGACGCGCGCCGGCACGGCGAGCTGCTGCTCCCGGCCGTGGACCGGGTCCTCGCCGAGTCCGGGCTGAAGCTCGACGCCGTCACCGGCGTCGTCGCCGGAACCGGTCCCGGCCCGTACACCGGGCTGCGCGTCGGCCTGATGACCGCGGAGACCTTCGGGCTCGCGCTCGGCGTGCCCGTGCACGGTGTGTGCACGCTGGACGGGCTGGCGTACGCGGCCGACCTTCCGGGCCCCTTCGCCGTGGTGACCGACGCCCGGCGCAAGGAGGTCTACTGGGCCCGCTACGCCGACTCCCGCACCCGCGTCACCGACCCGGCCGTCGACCGCCCCGACGCCGTCGCCGGCCAGGTCAGAGGCCTGCCCACGGTCGGCGCGGGCGCGCTGCTGTACCCGGACGCCTTCCCGCAGGCGCACGAGCCCGAGCACGTGTCCGCCGCCGCCCTCGCCCGCCTGGCCGCCGAGAAGCTCGCAGCCGGCGAGGAACTGCCCGCGCCCCGGCCGCTGTACCTGCGCCGGCCCGACGCCCAGGTCCCCAAGAACTACAAGGTGGTCACCCCGAAGTGACCGACTCCGTGCCTGTCGTACTGCGTGAGATGCGCTGGTGGGACATCGATCCCGTGCTGGAACTGGAGCGGATCCTGTTCCCCGAGGACGCCTGGTCGCGGGGGATGTTCTGGTCCGAGCTGGCCCATGCGCGCGGGCCGGCGGCGACCCGCCGCTACCTCGTCGCCGAGCAGGGCAGCCGCGTGGTGGGGTACGCGGGAGTCGCCGCCTCCGGCACTGCATCCGACAGCCGCTCCGCCGCGGTCGCCGACATCCAGACCGTCGCCGTCGCCCGCGACCACTGGGGCACCGGCCTCGGCGGGCGGCTGCTGACCGAGCTGCTGAAGGCCGCGACCGCCTTCGAGTGCGCCGAGGTCATGCTCGAGTGCCGGATCGACAACATCCGCGCCCAGAAGCTGTACGAGCGCTTCGGCTTCGAGCCCATCGGCTTCCGGCGCGGCTACTACCAGCCGGGCAACGTGGACGCCCTGGTGATGCGCCTTACCGCCCCCGAGACCGCCCCTGAGACCGCCCCCGAGAACTCCGTACAAGGAACCGACATCCATGGCTGACGAACCCCTGGTCCTGGGGATCGAGACCTCCTGCGACGAGACCGGCGTCGGCATCGTCCGCGGCACCACCCTGCTGGCGGACGCCGTCGCCTCCAGCGTCGACGAGCACGCCCGCTTCGGCGGGGTCGTGCCGGAGGTCGCCTCGCGGGCCCACCTGGAGGCGATGGTGCCGACCATCGACCGCGCGCTCAAGGAGGCCGGCGTCTCGGTGCGGGACCTCGACGGCATCGCCGTCACCGCCGGTCCCGGGCTCGCCGGCGCCCTGCTGGTCGGGGTCTCGGCGGCGAAGTCGTACGCCTACGCGCTCGGCAAGCCGCTGTACGGCGTCAACCACCTCGCCTCGCACATCTGCGTGGACCAGCTGGAGCACGGCAGCCTGCCGGAGCCGACGATGGCGCTGCTGGTGTCCGGCGGCCACTCCTCGTTGCTGCTGTCCTCCGACATCACCTCGGACGTCCGGCCGATGGGCGCGACCATCGACGACGCGGCCGGCGAGGCCTTCGACAAGATCGCCCGCGTGCTGAACCTGGGCTTCCCCGGCGGCCCGGTCATCGACCGGTACGCGCGCGAGGGCGACCCGGACGCGATCACGTTCCCGCGCGGGCTGACCGGGCCGCGCGACCCGGCGTACGACTTCTCCTTCTCCGGTCTGAAGACGGCCGTGGCCCGCTGGATCGAGGCGAAGCGGGCGGCGGGGGAGGAGGTGCCGGTGCGGGACGTGGCGGCCTCCTTCCAGGAGGCGGTCGTGGACGTGCTGACCCGCAAGGCGGTGCGCGCCTGCAAGGACGAGGGCGTCGACCACCTGATGATCGGCGGCGGCGTGGCCGCCAACTCCCGGCTGCGGGTGCTGGCCCAGGACCGCTGCGAGGCCGCCGGGATCCGGCTGCGGGTGCCGCGTCCCAAGCTGTGCACCGACAACGGCGCGATGGTGGCCGCCCTCGGCGCGGAGATGGTCGCCCGGAACCGGCCCGCGTCGAGCTGGGACCTGTCGGCGGACTCGTCGCTGCCGGTGACGGAGCCGCACGTGCCGGCGCACGACCACGTCCACGAGGTCAGCAAGGAGAACCTGTACTCGTGACGGTCGCGCTGATGTGGGAGGCACGGGCGGTGGCCGGCCGGGGCGAGGAGCTGCTGGCCTGGGCGCGGGCGCGGGCGCACGAACTGACCGAGCAGCCCCTGCGCCGGGAGACGTTCCGTGCCCCGCAGGACCGGGTGCTGGTCATCACCTGGTGGGACGCCCCTTACGATGCCGAGTTGCCCGAACTACCCGAGCCGGACGGTGATTTGGTCACACGCGCGGTTCATAGATGGAGGTTCGAGTCGGTGGGCGTCGGATGACCGGCGTGAAGTCTCGAAATGGACGTACCAGCTTATCGGCACCCCCGTGCCCCCCGGGCGCCGGTCACTCCACGTCCGACACCTCCGTCTCGCAGCGCACCCTGCGGTCCGGGCCCAACTCCCGTACCGGTCCTGTGAGGTTCAGCCGGGCCGCGTGCCGTACGTCCGCGCTGGACACCCCCAACCGTAGTTCCAGTGCGCCCGGTTCGACCACTTTTTGGCCGGAACGGCCACTGAAGGACGAAAGATCCGCATGGAAGCGGAACGTCACCCGGCTCGCCCGACCCGGCGCCAGCTCCACGCGCTGGTAGCCGATCAGGCGTACGTCGGGGCGGGTGACGGAGGCCACCGGGTCGTGCAGGTACAGCTGGACGACCTCCGCGCCCTCGCGGCCGCCGGTGTTGCGGACGGTCACCGAGAGGTCGTACGAGCCGTCCGTGCCGAGCTCCGCGCGCTCACCGCCGGTGATGTCCTCCCAGGCGAACGTCGTGTACGAGCGGCCGTGGCCGAAGGCGTACAGCGGCGTGGGATCGAGGTTGCTGACCTCGCCCGCCAGGCCCAGGGGCGGCTGGAGGTAGGTCCAGGGCTGGCCGCCGGGGACGTGCGGGACGCTCACCGGGAGGCGGCCCGAGGGGTTCACGCGGCCCGACAGCACTCCCGCGACCGCCGGGCCGCCCTCCTCCCCCGGGAAGAACGCCTGGACGACCGCGGCCAGCCGCCCGTGCCAGCGGCCCAGCGCGTACGGCCGACCCGTGAGCAGCACCAGCACCACCGGGACGCCCGTCGCCACCAGCGCGTCCAGCAGCGCACCCTGGACGCCCGGCAGCCGCAGGTCCGTCGCGTCGCAGCCCTCGCCGGAGGTGCCGCGGCCGAACAGGCCCGCGCGGTCGCCGAGCACGGCCACGCACACGTCCGCCTCGGCGGTGCGGGCGACGGCCTCCTCGAAGCCCGCGGTGTCCGGGTCGGAGGTGTCGCAGCCCTCGGCGAACGTCACCTTGGCATCGGGGAGTTCGGTGCGCAGCGCCTCCAGGAGCGTCGGGATCTCGAGGCCCGCCGGCACGTCGGGGTGGTGGGGGAGGACATGGGACGGGAAGGAGTAGCAGCCCAGCATGGCCAGCGCGTCGGCCGCCCGCGGTCCGACGACCGCGACCCGGGTGTCGGGGGCCAGCGGGAGCAGGCCGTCCGGGTTGTCCAGCAGGACCACCGACTTCTCGGCCAGGCGGCGGGCCAGGGCGCGGTTCGCCGTCGAGTCCAGGTCGATCGGGCCTGCGGGCTCGGGCGTCCAGTCCTCGTCGAGCAGGCCCAGCTCGCACTTCTGGAGCAGCACGCGGCGGGCCGCGCGGTCCACCACGTCCACCGGGATCTCGTCCGCCCGGACCGCCTCCAGCAGCGGCCTGCCGTAGCACTTGCGGGTGGGCAGCTCCACGTCGATGCCGGCGGTGAGCGCCGCGTGCGCGGCCTCGGCCGGGGTGCCGGCGACGCGGTGCAGGGTCTGCAGGAAGCCGATGCCGAAGTAGTCGGACACCACCGTGCCGGTGAAGCCCCACTGCTCGCGCAGCAGCCCGGTCAGCAGGGACGGGTCCGCGGAGGCCGGGACGCCGTCGATGTCGTTGTACGCCGCCATCACCGACCGCGCCCCGCCCTCGCGCAGCGCCAGCTCGAACGGCGGCAGGGTCACGTCGGCGAACTCGCGGATCCCGGCGCGCACGGGCGCCAGGTTTCGGGCGCCGGCCGACGAGGAGTACCCGGCGAAGTGCTTCAGCGTGGCCACGACCCCGGCCGACTCCAGGCCCCGCACATACGCGGCCCCGATCGTGCCGACCAGGTACGGGTCCTCGCCGATCGTCTCCTCCACCCGGCCCCAGCGCGGATCCCGTACGACGTCCAGGACGGGCGCGAGGCCCTGGTGGACGCCGACCGAGCGCAGGTCGCGGCCGATGTGCCGGGCCATCTCCTCGACCAGCGGCGGGTCGAAGGTCGCGCCCCAGGCCAGCGGGACGGGGTAAGCGGTGGCCCGCCAGGCGGTGAAGCCGGCCAGGCACTCCTCGTGGGCGAGCGCGGGGATGCCGAAGCGGCCGGCCTCGCTGATGCGGCGCTGTGCGCGCGCCAGTGCCTGCGCGCCGAGCGCCGGGTCCACGGGGGCGGTGCCGAAGGGGCGGGTGAGCTGGCCCAGACCCTGGGCGATCAGCTCGGCCCATTCGTCGTCGGTGGAGCCGGCGGTCATTTCGTGCTGGTGCGGGGCGACATCGCCGCCGTCCGTTTCGGCGCCCACCCACACGCCGTAGAGCTGGGCGGTCTTCTCCTCCAGGGTCATCCGGGAGAGCAGGTCGTCGACGCGGGCGGAGGCGGGCAGGGACGGGTCGCGCCACGGGGCGGTGGTCATGTAACTCCTGTCGGTGGAGGCGCGGCGAATGTTTCGAGCTGCGCTTCGAATGTTCCGGGAACGTATGGTGCCGCAAGGGGTTCGTCAAGGGGGTATGCAGGGATACGATCGCCCGCATGACATCCCCGCAGCCCGCTGAAACCCGGACGCAAGGGCGCACTGCGCAGACCGCGACGCTTGCCGAGATCGCCCGAGAGGCCGGCGTGTCGGCACCGACTGTTTCGAAGGTCCTCAACGGCCGGGCCGACGTCGCCCCGGCCACCCGCGCCCGCGTCGAGGAGCTGCTGCGCGCCCACGGCTACCGGCGCCGCCGCGCCGAGGCGACCCGCTCCCCCCTGATCGACCTGGTCTTCCACGAACTGGAGAGCGCCTGGGCGATGGAGGTCATCCGGGGTGTGGAGAACGTGGCCCGGGACGCGGGCCTGAGCGTCGTGCTGTCCGAGAGCGCGGGGCGGCTCACGCCGGGGCGCACCTGGGCCGACCAGGTCGCCGCGCGCCGGCCGCACGGGGTGATCCTCGTGCTGTCCGGGCTCGACGAGTCCCAGCGGGCGCTGCTGACCAGCCGGTCCATCCCGTTCGTGGTGATGGACCCGGCCGGCGACCCGGGTGCCGACGTGCCGTCCATCGGCGCCACCAACTGGCAGGGCGGTCTCGCAGCCACCCGGCATCTGGTCGAGCTGGGGCACCGCAGGATCGGTGCGATCACGGGGCCGTCGCAGATGATGTGCAGCCGGGCGCGCATCGACGGCTACCGGGCCGCCCTGGAGACCGCCGGGCTGCCGGTCGACCCCGAGCTGGTCCGCACCGGCGACTTCCACCACGAGGCCGGCTACCGGCAGGGCCTCGCCCTGCTGCGCCGCGAGGAGCGGCCCACCGCGGTCTTCGCCGGCAACGACCTCCAGGCGCTCGGCTGCTACGAGGCCGCCCGCGAGGTGGGGCTGCGCATCCCCGGGGACGTGAGCGTGGTCGGCTTCGACGACCTGCCGGTGGCCCGCTGGGTGGGGCCGCCGCTGACGACCGTACGGCAGCCGCTGACGGAGATGGCCGAGGCCGCGGCCAAGCTGGTGCTCGACCTCGGGCGCGAGGAGGCTACGCCGGCCGCCACGCGGGTGGAGCTGGCGACCAGCCTGGTGGTGCGCAGCAGTACGGCGGCGCCGGCCAGGCCCTGAGGGGTGGTGGCGTCGGCCGCGTGCCAGGTGGCTCTGCGTGGCTGGAAGTTGCCGTGTTGACGGGTGAGGCGGGCCCCTTCACACTCCACCGAAGTCAATCGGTTGCACGGCCGAAACTTTCGGAGGAGCCCGCAATGAGAACCTCCAGATCCTCTGTACGGTCACGTCTCACCGCCCTGTTCGCCGGAGCCGCCACCCTCGGCGCCCTGCTCGCCGCGGGTACGGCCACCGCCCACGCCGCCGGCCCGCCGCTGCGCGACCTCGCCGAGGCCAAGGGCAAGGTCATGGGCACGGCGGTCACCGGATCCAAACTCACTGGCACCTACGGCGAGATCGCGGGCCGCGAGTTCAACTGGCTCACCCCCGGCAACGCGATGAAGTGGGGCTCGGTCGAGCCGGCCCGCGGCAGCTTCAACTGGGCGGAGGCCGACCAGATCGTCGACTTCGCCGAGGCGCACGGCCAGGAGGTGCGCGGCCACACCCTCGTCTGGCACAGCCAGAACCCGGGCTGGCTGGACAACGGCAACTGGACGCCGGCCGAACTGGGCCGGCTGATGGACGACCACATCGCCCTCGAAGTCGGCCGCTACAAGGGCCGGGTGGCCGCCTGGGACGTGGTCAACGAGCCCTTCAACGAGGACGGCACCTACCGCCAGACCCTCTGGTACAACGGCCTCGGCACCGACTACATCGCCCGCGCCCTGACCGCCGCCCGCGCCGCCGACCCGGCCGCCGAGCTGTACATCAACGACTACAACGTCGAGGGCGTCAACGCGAAGAGCACGGCTCTCTACAACCTGGTCAAGTCCCTGAAGGAGCGCGGCGTCCCCATCGACGGCGTCGGTCTCCAGGCGCACCTGATCGTCGGTCAGTACCCGTCGACCATGCAGCAGAACATCCAGCGCTTCGCCGACCTGGGCATCGACGTGGCGATCACCGAGCTTGACATCCGGATGCAGCTGCCGGCGACCCAGGCCAAGCTGACCCAGCAGGCCGCCGACTACAAGGCGGTCATGAACGCCTGCCTCGCCGTGTCCCGCTGCACCGGCGTCACCGTCTGGGGGTTCACCGACTCCGATTCCTGGATCCCTGGCACCTTCCCGGGGCAGGGCGCGGCGACGCCGTACGACGAGAACTACAACCCGAAACCGGCCTACCACGCGATCGCCCAGGCGCTCGGTGGCGGTACCGGTCAGCCCACCGAGGGGTGCACGGCGACGTACAGCGTCGGCAGCCAGTGGAACACCGGCTTAACCGGGCAGGTGCGGATCGCCTGCGCCGGGGCCTCGCTGTCGTCCTGGAAGGCGGACTGGACATTCGGTGCGGGGCAGCGGATCACGCAGGCGTGGAACGCGACGTGCACGCAGTCGGGGACGACGGTGAGTTGCACGAACGCGGCGTGGAACGGGTCGGTGCCGGACGGCGGTTCGGTGACGTTCGGCTTCAACGCCTGGTGGAACGGGAGCAATCCGGTGCCCACGGTGACTCTGGGGTGAGCCGGGGCGGCGGAATCTGAGAATCCCCGAAGAAAACTGTCCTGACGTCGCCGCTCGTAACAATTCGGACTTACGTTCCTGTCTTGTGACGGGACACGACGGGAACGGCGGGCACGAGGCGACCGGGGACGAGGGCAGACGAGCGGGCCGGCGGCCGAGGTTCCTGACGGCCGCCGGCCTCACCCTGGCGTGCGTACTGGTGCTGGGTGCCGGGGCGGCCGGCTGGGCCTACTGGCAGCTCAACGGCAACATCAAGAGCGTCGACATCAACAGCGCGCTCGGCGACAACCGACCGGCCCGGCCGGCGCCGTCGCCCACGGCCGCCGATGCGCAGCCGACCGACGCCCTGAACATCCTGGTCCTGGGCTCGGACTCGCGCAGCGGCGCGGAGAACCAGGAGCTGGGCGGCGGGGACAGCAGCGGTGCGCGGTCCGACACGGCGATGGTCGTGCACGTGGAGCCCGGCCGGGAGCGCGCCACCGTGGTCAGCATCCCGCGCGACACGCTGGTCACGCGCCCGTCCTGCCCGCGGCCGTCCGGGGGGTCGACGCGGGTGGCGTACAACGCGATGTTCAACAACGCGTACGCGGTGGGCGGGCCCGTGTGCGCGGTGAAGACGGTCGAGACACTCACCGGCCTCCGCATGGACCACTACATGGAGATCGACTTCTCCGGCTTCGCCAAGCTGGTGGACGCGCTCGGCGGGGTCACCGTCAGCACGGCGCAGGACATCGACGATGACAAGAGCCATCTGCGCCTGGAGGCGGGCACCCACCATCTGAACGGCACGCAGGCACTGGGCCTGGCCCGCACCCGGTACGGCATCGGCGGCGGCAGCGATCTCGCCCGCATAGGTCTGCAACAGCAGCTGGTGAAGGCACTGCTGACCCAGATCTCCGCGACCGACCTGCTCACCGACCCGGCCCGGCTGTACCGGGTGGCGGACGCGGTGACCGGCAGCCTCACGACCGACACCGGGCTGGACTCCCTGCCCGAGCTGAGCCTCGGCCAGAGCCTGCGGGGGCTGTCGGCGGAGGCGGTGCGGACGGTGACGATGCCGGTGGCGCAGGCGCCGTGGGATCGGAACCGGGTGGTGGTCCGGGAGGGGGAGGCGCGGGAGTTGTGGGAGTCGTTGCGGTGAGGTGGTGAGGGGGTGCCTGCGGGGTGTTGTGGTGGGTACGGCGGTCAGGACGGCGCGTGCTTCGCCGTGTACTCGGCGAACGGCTCGATGCCGACCTCGGCGCGCAGCTCGTCCACCCGGCCGGGCTCCCGGCAGGGCCACGGCACCGGCTGTCCGTCGCGCACGCCGGCGATCTGCGTGCCGTAGATCTGCTCGCGGCCCTCGTTGACGAGCGTGCGGTCGCGCAGGAAGGCCAGGTCGCGTGCGCTCGCCCGGCCGTCGGCCACCGCCTGTTCCAGCAGCCGCAGCGCACGTCGCTGCACGCCGAGCTGGCGGTCCGCGTGCTGGGCGATCAGCCAGGCCGCGCGGGCGGCGTCCGGGCCGACCAGGTCGGCGGCCGGCCAGCAGTACGTGTCCATGATCTCGTCGAGCCGGTCACCGTGCCGCGCGGTCAGCCGCCGCCAGGCGAGCTGGTCGGCCGGGTCGTCACTGGTGCCGTGGCGCACGGCCGCCGCGTGATCGGCCTCGGCCATGGCGGTGAGTTCGGCGGACAGGGCGGACAGGGCTGGGGGTTCGAGGGGGTCGTGGGTCATGGCCATCACCCTAGGCCGCATACGGGACACAAAGATCATTCCGGAGGCTGGTGACATCGGGCCCCGGCCTGGGTCAGAATTGATCCAACCCGCTGAGAACCAGGGCCTGTTGCGAAAGTGACGTCGTCGCCCGAAGCGCGGCAGGCGCCACTTTCGCGTCGGCTGGCGTGCGTCATGCTGGTACTCGCGGTCGTACGGCGGGCTGTTCCCGCGGATGAGCTGCGTGCCGCCGGGCCGGTGGGTGACCGGCGCCCGGGGGTCCTCACCTGCGGAAACACCGACCGGAGAAAAACTTCGAAGAATTCCGGCGAGCATGTCGATCCGGCGGTCTCCCGATCGACGCAGGGGTGAGAGGCCGGGAAGCACCCGGTCACCGATCCCCAGGAGTCACCATGCCGCGCTTTCTCACCATGATCCGCATCGACGAGAAGAACGCCCCCGCCGAGGGCCCGAGCCCGGAGCTCCAGGAGCGCATGGGCAAGCTGCTGGAGGAGATCACCAAGGCCGGGGTCATGCTCGACACGGCCGGACTGCACCCGACCGCGGAGGGCAGCCGGGTGCACTGGGAGGGCGGGAAGCTGTCCGTCACCGACGGGCCGTTCACCGAGTCCAAGGAGGTCATCGGCGGCTACTCGATCTCGCAGTGCAAGGACAAGGCCGAGGCGATCGAGTGGACCAAGCGGTTCCTGTCGCTGCACGAGGACTACTGGACGATCACGGCCGAGGTGCGGGAGATCGCCGAGGGCTGAGCGGTTTCCTTGGCCTGTCCCCTCTGAGGGTGTCTGATGGTGGGCTGTGACCCCGCAGCCCACCGCAGGCCCCGACCCGCGTACCGCTGTCGAGACCGTCTTCCGCATGGAGGCCCCGCGGATCATCGCGGGCGTCGCCCGCATCGTCCGTGACGTCGGTATCGCCGAGGAACTCGCGCAGGACGCTCTGGTCGCCGCGCTGGAGCAGTGGCCGCGGGACGGCGTGCCCGGAAACCCGGGCGCCTGGCTCATGGCCACCGCCCGCCGCCGCGCCGTCGACCTGATCCGGCGCCGCGAGAACTACTCCCGCAAGCTCCAGGAGATCGGCCGGGACCTGTCTGCGGTGGCGGAGCCGGAGGAGCCCGCCGACCCCGACGGCATCGACGACGACCTGCTCCGCCTGGTCTTCACCGCCTGCCACCCGGTCCTGTCCGCCGAGGCCCGCATCGCCCTCACCCTGCGCCTGCTCGGCGGTCTGACCACCGCCGAGATCGCCCGCGCCTTCCTGGTGCCGGAACCGACGGTCGCGCAGCGGATCGTGCGGGCGAAACGGACGCTGGCGACGAAGAACGTCGCCTTCGAGGTGCCGTACGGACCCGACCGCGAGGCCCGCCTCGGGTCGGTTCTCGACGTCATCTACCTGATCTTCAACGAGGGATACGCCGCCACCACAGGCGACGACTGGCTGCGTCCGGCGCTGTGCGAGGACGCGCTGCGGCTGGCCCGCGTGCTGTCCGGCCTGATGCCGAAGGAGCCCGAGGTGCACGGCCTGACCGCGCTTCTCGAACTCCAGGCGTCCCGCGCCGTCGCCCGCACGGGCCCGCACGGCGAACCGGTCCTCCTCAGGGACCAGAACCGCGGCCGCTGGAACCGCATGCTCATCGCCCGCGGCATCGCCGCCCTTGGCCGCGCCGAGGCCACGGCCTGCGGTGCTCCCGGCCCGTACACCCTCCAGGCCGCGATCGCCGCCTGCCACGCGCACGCGTACTCCTACGACGAGACCGACTGGGGCCGGATCGCGACGCTGTACGGCCTGCTCGCGGCCCGCGCCCCTTCGCCGGTCGTGGAGCTGAACCGCGCGGTGGCCGTCTCCATGGTGGACGGACCCGAACCGGCCCTGGAGATCGTCGACGCCCTCGCCGCCGAGCCCGCTCTCGCCGACTACCACCTGCTGCCCAGCGTGCGGGGCGATCTGCTGGCCCGGCTGGGGCGTACGGCGCAGGCGCGGGCGGAGTTCGAACGCGCGGCCTCGCTCGCGCGGAACGAACGCGAGCGGGAGCTGCTGCTGCGCCGGGCGGCGGAAGCCACCTGAGCCGACCCGGGTGCGTCAGACCGGGTGCATCAGACCGGGTGCCCGATGAGCATCGTCGGTGCCCCCGCCACTCGGGTGAGGAAGACCGTCGCGGAGTGAGGGCCCTGCGGCTTGCCGTGCGGCTTGGGCAGGACCTTCCGCCGCAGCTCTTCCGGCTCGACCGCCGAGCCCCGCTTCTTCACGGTCAGGGTGCCGACCTCCCGCTCCCGCAGCAGCGCCTTCAGCTTCTTGACGTTGAACGGGAGGTGATCGGTGATCTCGTACGCGGTCGCGTACGGCGTCGGCCGCAGCGCGTCCCCCGTGATGTACGCGATGGTCGCGTCGAGCAGCCCGCCGCCGACCTGCTCGGCCACCTCGGCGACGAGATGGGCGCGGATGACGGCGCCGTCGGGCTCGTACAGGTAGCGGCCGGGCGGGCGCACCCGCGGGTCGGGGAGGCGGCGGGAGAGCAGGGTGTGCGGGCCGGGCAGCAGGGTCGCGCGGACGGCGCCCGGCTCGGTGCCGAACCACAGCACCGCCTCCTTCACATCCCCGCCGTCCGAGATCCACTCGGCCTCGGCGTCAGCGGGCACCGTCTCGTGCGGGATGCCGGGCGCGATCTTGAGGGCGGCGGCGCGGCGTGCCGTACGAGCGGCCTCGACCGCCCAGGACAGGGGCGGCGAGTAGGCCTCCGGGTCGAAGATCCGGCCCCGCCCGCCGCGCCGTGCCGGGTCGACGAAGACGGCGTCGTAGCCGGCGGTGTCGATCTGGGTGACGTCCGCCTCCCGCACCTCGATCAGACCGGCGAGATCCAGCGCGTCGGCGTTCGCGCAGGCCACCGCGGCGGTCTGCGGGTCCCGGTCCACGGCGAGGACCCGGATCCCGGCCCGCGCCAGCGCGATCGCGTCCCCGCCGATGCCGCAGCACAGGTCGGCGACGGAGGCGACGCCGAGGTCCCTCATCCGCCGCGCGCGGTAGGCGGCGACGCTCGCCCGCGTCGACTGCTCGACGCCGTTCGGCGTGAAGAACATCCGCTCCGCGTCCGCCGCCCCGAACTTGGCCGCCGCCCGCTGCCGCAGCCGCGCCTGGCCGAGGGCCGCCGACACCACCTCGGCGGGGTGCTCGCGGCGCAGCCGGGTGGCGACGGCGAGTTCCCGCGTGGGGTCGGTGCCGCGCACCTCGTCGAGCAGGGCGCGGCCTTCGGGGGTGAGGAGGAGGTCGAGGTCGTTCACGGGGTCATTGTGGGCCAGTCGGTGGATGGCGCGCCTGGGGTGGCGGTGTCGGACCGGATGCGGGGCCGTGTCCTGCGAGGATCCGGCGCCATGGGATTCGTGGGACAAAATGACAAAAGCCGGGCTCTTCGGGTGAAGGGATTCTGTGGCGGTCTTGCCGTCGCCGCCCTCGCCGCCGGCTGCGCCCAGGGCGACGCCTCCGGCGTACGCCCGGCCGCCGGTCAGCAGAACCTCAAGGCGCCCGCTGCCCGCGCGCTCGACGCGTACGCCGCGAGACTGCGCGCGGCGCACGCCGCACGGGTTGCCGCCGCCAAGCGCTGGGACCTGAAGCGCGTGCCGCTGACGGCCCCGCCGCCGCCCGCCAGGAAACCGCGGATCAAGACCCGCAAGGGCTTCGAGGTGGACGGCCACCGGGAACGCAACCTCCCGCCGGTCTTCACCACCGTCCCCACCCGCGACAAGGTCGTCTTCCTCACCATCGACGACGGCGCCGAGAAGGACCCGGCGTTCCTGCGCATGATGAGCGAGCTGAAGATCCCCTACACGGCCTTCCTCAGCAACTACCTGATCAAGGAGGACTACGGCTACTTCGAGAAGATGCAGGACAGGGGAGCCGGCCTGAACAACCACACCCTCCACCACCCCTACCTGCCCGCCCTGTCGTACGCCCGCCAGAAGCGCGAGATCTGCGGCATGCAGAACGTCATCGAGCGGCGCTACGGCAAGCGCCCGGTGCTGTTCCGGCCGCCCTTCGGCAACTACGACCGGGACACCCTCATCGCCGCCAAGTCCTGCGGTATCCGGTACGCGCCCCTGTGGAACGAGGAGGTCTTCGCCGACCGCTGGGAGTACCGCGAGTGGGACCGCGAGCTGCGCCCCGGCGACATCGTCCTCAGTCACTTCCGGGGCCGGGACGCCTGGAAGGGCACGATGCCCGACATGATCCGCCGCTTCCTGGACAAGGTCACGGCCGAGGGGTACGCGGTGGCCCGGCTGGAGGACTACCTGTGACCCTGCGGAGGGCGGCGACCGCCGGAGCGGTGGCGGCGGCACTCCTGCTGACCGGCTGCGCCGCCCGGTCCGCGGGGCCGCTGGAGCAATCGGGCGGGGAGGCGGCGGCAGAGCAGCGGGTGTCGCAGGAGGCGGGGCAGGAGAGGCGAGCCGTTGGCACGGCCGAGGAGGAGGGGCGTGCCGATGGTGTGGCGCAGAGGGCGAGGCGGGCCGAGGACGGACGCGCGCAGGGTTCGGAGGGGGCGCGGACCGCGGGCCTCCCGCCCGTCGTGGACCACATCCCGACCCGCGACAAGGTCGTCTTCCTCACCTACGACGACGGCGCCGAACGGGACCCCCGCTTCATCGACCTGGTCCGTGTGCGGAAGCTGCCGGTCACCATGTTCCTCACCGACAGCGTGGTGGGACCGGCGTACGGCCACTTCGCGCGCCTGCGCTCGGTCGGCGCGAGCCTGCAGAACCACACACTCGACCATCGCGCCCTGCGCGGCCTGCCCTACGCCGGCCAGCGCGCCGAGATCTGCGGCCAGCAGCACAAGCTCAAGGCCCGCTTCGGCATCCGCCCCACCCTCTTCCGCCCGCCCTACGGCAGGTACGACACGACGACCCTGCGGGCCGCCGCCGACTGCGGCATCGCAACGGTCGTCCTGTGGCGCGCATCCGTGACGCTCGGCGGCGACCTGACCTACACCCATGGCCGGCCCCGCCTGCGCCCCGGCGACATCATCGCCGTGGACCCGGACAACCCGACGGGCCTGTCCCTCGAGAAACGAACGGAACGGGTCCTGCGGAAGATCGAGGAGCGGGGGCTGAGAGTGGGCCGACTGGAGGATTACCTGTAACTCCTCGACGCCCGGACCGCGCATCAGCCACATCTCGGCCTGTCCGGCGTCTGAGGACGAGGCCGAAGGCCGACAGTGGGGTTCTGGGGGCGGCAGCCCCCAGAACGGTCACCGCAACGCAGCGCACCTGCGCAGACGTACGCCGACAGCAAACCCCCGGCCAAGACGCAGCACGGTAATTGGCACTCCGCTTGACCGAGTGCTAATCGCAGTCATAGTCTCGGCTCTGGCACTCGACAGAGGAGAGTGCCAACACAGCGACGGGCAGGTCCGGCACCCGCGACGACGGATCGACCTGGTCGCCACCTCAGACAGTTAACCCCGTGAGATCTCCGAAGGGGGAGGTCGGATCGTGACGACCGCCAGCTCCAAGGTTGCCATCAAGCCGCTTGAGGACCGCATCGTGGTCCAGCCGCTGGACGCCGAGCAGACCACGGCCTCTGGCCTGGTCATTCCGGACACCGCCAAGGAGAAGCCCCAGGAGGGCGTCGTCCTGGCCGTGGGCCCGGGCCGCTTCGAGGACGGCAAGCGCATCGAGCTCGACGTCAAGGTCGGTGACGTCGTGCTCTACAGCAAGTACGGCGGCACCGAGGTGAAGTACAACAACGAGGAGTACCTCGTCCTCTCGGCCCGCGACGTGCTCGCGATCGTCGAGAAGTAAGTCACCCCGAAGCACCTACTGCTTCCGAACTGCGCCCCTGGCCCCCGCGAGCGTTAAGAAGCCGGGCGCCCGGGGCGCAGTGATTTGACCCCAGATTTCCGAGAGGGCTCACGCTCCCATGGCGAAGATCCTGAAGTTCGACGAGGACGCCCGTCGCGCCCTCGAGCGCGGCGTCAACAAGCTTGCCGACACGGTGAAGGTGACGATCGGCCCCAAGGGCCGCAACGTCGTCATCGACAAGAAGTTCGGCGCCCCCACCATCACCAACGACGGCGTCACCATCGCCCGCGAGGTCGAGGTCGAGGACCCGTACGAGAACCTCGGCGCCCAGCTGGTCAAGGAGGTGGCGACCAAGACCAACGACATCGCGGGTGACGGTACGACCACCGCGACCGTGCTGGCCCAGGCCCTGGTCCGCGAGGGCCTGAAGAACGTCGCCGCCGGCGCCTCCCCGGCCGCCCTGAAGAAGGGCATCGACGCCGCCGTCGCCGCCATCTCCGAGGACCTGCTCTCCTCGGCCCGCCCGATCGACGAGAAGTCCGACATCGCCGCCGTCGCCGCGCTGTCCGCCCAGGACCAGCAGGTCGGCGAGCTCATCGCCGAGGCGATGGACAAGGTCGGCAAGGACGGTGTCATCACCGTCGAGGAGTCCAACACCTTCGGCCTGGAGCTGGACTTCACCGAGGGCATGGCCTTCGACAAGGGCTACCTGTCGCCGTACTTCGTGACGGACCAGGAGCGCATGGAGGCAGTCCTGGAGGACCCGTACATCCTCATCCACCAGGGCAAGATCTCCGCCATCGCGGACCTGCTGCCGCTGCTGGAGAAGATCATCCAGGCGAACTCCTCCAAGCCGCTGCTGATCATCGCCGAGGACGTCGAGGGCGAGGCCCTGTCCACCCTCGTCGTGAACAAGATCCGCGGCACCTTCAACGCCGTGGCCGTCAAGGCCCCCGGCTTCGGCGACCGCCGCAAGGCGATGCTGCAGGACATGGCGGTCCTCACCGGCGCCACCGTCATCTCCGAGGAGGTCGGCCTCAAGGTCGACCAGGCCGGTCTTGACGTCCTCGGCACCGCCCGCCGCATCACCGTCACCAAGGACGACACCACCATCGTCGACGGTGCCGGCAAGAAGGACGACGTGGAGGGCCGCGTCGCCCAGATCAAGGCCGAGATCGAGACCACCGACTCCGACTGGGACCGCGAGAAGCTCCAGGAGCGCCTCGCGAAGCTGGCCGGCGGCGTGTGCGTCATCCGCGTGGGTGCCGCCACCGAGGTCGAGCTCAAGGAGCGCAAGCACCGTCTGGAGGACGCCATCTCCGCGACCCGCGCCGCGGTCGAGGAGGGCATCGTCTCCGGTGGTGGTTCCTCCCTGGTCCACGCCTCCAAGGTCCTCGAGGGCAGCCTCGGCAAGACCGGCGACGAGGCCACCGGCGTCGCCGTGGTCCGCAACGCCGTCGTCGAGCCGCTGCGCTGGATCGCGGAGAACGCCGGCGTCGAGGGCTACGTCATCGTCTCCAAGGTCAAGGAGCTGGAGCAGGGCAGCGGCTACAACGCCGCCACCGGTGAGTACGGCGACCTGATCAAGGCCGGCGTCATCGACCCGGTGAAGGTCACCCGCTCCGCCCTGGAGAACGCCGCCTCCATCGCCTCCCTCCTCCTGACGACCGAGACCCTGGTCGTCGAGAAGAAGGAAGAGGAAGAGCCGGCCGCCGCGGGCCACGGCCACGGCCACGCCCACTGAGCCACACGCTCACGGAAAGCCCCCGTTCCCCGCCGAGGAACGGGGGCCTTCCCCTGCACGGCGACGCATTCGCTTGTGCGGCGGAGGCGTTCGGCTGTACGGCGGAGGCGTTCGCCTGTACGGCGGGATGATTCTCTGGCGGTTCGGTTCCTCTCGTACGGGACTAGCGTTCCAGCCCTTCCAGCGCCCCGAGCTGTGCCATCAGCCCCAGCCGGTCGTACTGCCACCAGCCCTCGGCGATCTTCCCTTCGGCCGTGCACCGGTGGACGGTCATCCCGGTCATCGTGACGTTCCGCCCCGTGGCCGCGATCCCGAGGAAGTCGCCCTTGTGCTTGCCGTTCCACGTCCAGCGCGTGCACACCTTGTCACCCTGGGCGATCTGGTCCTCGACGGTGAACGAGAAGTCGAACGCACTGCGCCACATCTCGACCTCCCGCCGGAGGGCGTCGAGCCCGATGACGTCCTGCTCGTTGGCGGGATCGTGATCGTGGTAGTCCTCGATGACCAGGCTGTTGAGCGGCGCCAGCTCCTCCTCCGCCCCCAGTGCCTCGAAGAACTGCCGCGCCGTGGCCGCGTTCAGCTGCTCGTCCCGCACCACGTCCAGATCCGTGAACGTGGGCTCCCTGTCACAGAGCGCCACCATCTCCTGGAAGATCCGGTTGGTCTCCGGAAGGTTCGAGTTCCGCATCGCCTCCTCGTACGACGGGAACTCCACGATCTCGACGAAGTGCGAGGTGTCCGACCGGTCCTTCCCGATCACGTCGTGCGTCGCCGTCCGCTTCCCCCTGGTCTGCTCGACCCACTGGTCCATCAGCCGGTTCATCTCGTCGAACCGGCTGGTCCTGCAATCGATGAGCTGCATGAACGTCATGACGCCGCCTCCCGGCCCTCTGGTCCGGTGATTCCTTTTACTCCGATATCTCCCATTTTCTCACCGGGAGAGCGACGTCACCTCCGCCACAACGGCGCCCGCGTCACTGCGGCCCGTACTTGCGCCCCGTCCGGGAGCTGATCCCCCCGAGCATCCCCCGCGGCACCATCTTTGCCACGCCCATCAGCGCCTTGTAGCGGGGATCCGGGATGGACACGGTCTTTCCGCGAGCCAGGTCGTTGAGCGCCGTCGCGGCCAGCTTGTCCGCGTCGAGCCACATCCAGCCGGGAATGTTGTCCGTGCCCATCCCGGCCCGCTGATGGAACTCGGTGCGCACGAAGCCCGGGCACAGCGCCATCAGCCGTACGCCGCTGCCGGCCAGGTCCCGCGCCGCACCCTGCGTGAACTGCACGACCCACGCCTTCGACGCCCCGTACGTCCCGCGCGGCAGGAACGCCGCGACCGAGGCGACGTTCACGACACCCCCGCGGCCCCGCTCCCGCATCGCCTCCGTCGCCGCCGACGTCAGCCGCAGCACCGCCTCGCAGTGCACCTTGAGCATCCTCAGCTCGTCGGCCATCGGCACGTCCAGATAGCGGCCCTTGTTGCCGAAACCTGCGTTGTTGACCAGCAGGTCGACCGGGTTCTTGCGGTCGCCCAGGCGGTCGGCCACCGCTTCGATGCCGTCGTCCTCCGCCAGATCGGCCGTCAGCACATTCGCCTCGATGCCGTGCCGGTCGTGCAACTCGGTCGCCTGCCGCCCGAGCCGCTCGCTGTCCCGGGCCACCAGCACCAGGTTGTGCCCGTCCGCCGCCAGCCGCCGCGCGAACGCGGCACCGATCCCCGCCGTCGATCCCGTAATCAGAGCCGTTGTCATGGCCCAAGGGTAGTTACCCGGACTGTGAGCTTCCGTGTCCTGCGTGCCCGGACGGAGCACCCGCCCGCTGTCCCTTCTCCACGACCGCGAACTGGCCCATCATCCCCTCGTCCTCGTGGTACAGCAGATGGCAGTGGTACATGTACGGCGTGTCCGGATCCGCCGGACCGGTGAAGCGCAGCGCCAGCTTCATCGTCGTCCCGTGCGGCACGAACACCGTGTCCTTCGGCCCGCGCAGCGCGGGCGGCGGCGCCGACCCGTTCGCCTCCAGCACCCTGAACTGCACGTCGTGCACATGGAAGTTGTGCGGCATGCCGTTGCCGTTGCGGACCGTCCACACCTCCGTCGTCCCGCGCGTGACCGTCTCGTCGACGCGCCCCATGTCCATCGACCGGCCGTTGATCCCGGACCGTTTCAGATCGAAGTGCCGCCCGCGCACCGCGCCCTCGCCGCCGGGTATCTCCAACTCGGCCAGCTCGGGAGGCAGTTCCGGAGAAGGCCGCAGCCGCTGGGCCACTCGCAGCTCCAGTACGTCGAAGGAGTCGTCGCCCCCGCCGAACCGCCGCTGCCACGCGTCCGCGTAGTTGTCCTGCGGGAAGCTGCGCAGCATCACGCGCTCACCCGGCCGCATCCGGACCACGATCTCGGCCCGCTCGCCCGGCGACAGCTGCACCCGGTCCATGGACGCGGGCCGCTCCAGCAACCCGCCGTCCGTCGCGACCAGCGAGAACGCGCGGCCGTCCAGGAAGCCCCCGACGCCCCGACGCCGCGTCAGGCCCCCTGCTGTCACCTGTACTTCCGCGGGCTTCCGGGCCATGCCGCCGCCCCGACGTCCGTCAGCCTCCGCGCTTCTCCACGTACTTCCGCGCCGCCTCCAACACCTCCGGATGCAGCGCCTCCCCGGCCGCCAGCACCCGGGGCAACAGCCCCCGCTCGATCGTCATCGCCCGGAACTGCAGCGCGACCGTCACGTCATGGTCCGGTCGATGCACGATCTCCATCGGGTCGCCCGCCCGTACCTCACCGGGCTCGATCACCCGCAGGTACGCACCCGGCGCACCCCGCTGCGTGAACCGCTTCACCCACCCCTGTTCACCCACATGGCCCTGGAAGGTGCGACAGGGAATCCGCCCGGAGGTGACCTCCAGCACCACCCCGCCCCCGATGCGCCACCGCTCCCCGATCCGCGCACCGGACACGTCGAGCCCCTCGGTCGTGAGGTTCTCGCCGAACGCACCGTTGGCCAGCGGCCGGCCCAGCTCGCGCTCCCAGTCTTCGAGGTCCTCGCGCGCCACCGCGTACACAGCCTGGTCGTCACCGCCGTGATGCCGCCCGTCGCACACACTGTCCCCGGCCACCCCGCTCGCGCCGACCCCCTTCGGCCCCGGTGCCGCCACCCGCACGGGCCCGTCGGCCGGCTGCTTGTCGATGCCCGTCACACCCTCAGGGTGATCTGTGTACGGCACGGACTTCGGGCGGCCCAGATTCACTGACAGAAGCTTCATGACGGCACGGTAGACGAGAGCGACCAAAGCGGCGCCGCAATATTCCCCACCGCATCAAAGGATCGCTTATCCTCGAGGGGTGATCGAAGCCCGTCACCTCCGCGTGCTGCGCGCCGTCGCCACCACCGGCTCCTTCTCGGCGGCGGGGCGCGAGCTGGGCTGCACCCAGCCCGCCGTCAGCCAGCAGATGAAGGCCCTGGAGGCGTCCGTCGGCACCCCCCTGTTGATCCGCAGCGGACGCGAAATGCGCCTGACCCAGGCCGGTGAGGCGCTGGTGCGGCATGCCACCGGGATCCTCGCCGGGCTCACCGCGGCCGAGGAGGAGGTCGCCGCCATCGCCGGACTGCGCGCCGGCCGGGTACGGCTCGTCTCCTTCCCCAGCGGCAGCTCCACCCTCGTCCCGACCGCCCTCGCCGCCCTGCGCGACGCACACCCCGGCACCCGGGTCTCCCTGGAGGAGGCGGAGCCGCCGGCGTCCGTCGGAATGCTGCGCGAGGGCGACTGCGACGTGGCGCTCGCCTTCCGGTACGAGGGCGCGCCGGGCGCCGAGGAATGGGACGACCTCGTCGTACGGCCGCTGCTGTCGGACCGGCTCGTCGGGCTCGTCCCCGAACGGCACCCCCTCGCGCGCGCTGGGTATTCGGGGTCTGTCTCCATCGGCGACCTCGCCGAGGAGCCGTGGATCGCGGGCTGCCCGCGCTGCCGCGGCCAGTTGGTCCAGGTGTGTGAGACGGCGGGCTTCACGCCCCGCATCGACTTCGCGACCGACGACTACCCGGCGGTCGTCGGCCTGGTCGGCGCCGGCCTCGGCGTCGCCGTCCTGCCCCAGCTGGCGGTCGAGTCCGTACGGCCCCGGGGGGCGCGCACGGTGACGCTGGAACCGGCGGTGCGGCGGGAGATCGTCGCGCTCACGCTGCCCGATCTGGCCCAGGTGCCGGCGGTCGCGGCGACCCTGGACCAACTGGCGCGGGCGGCCGCCCGCTAGGAACCCGGGAAAAAACTAGGGCACGCTTGCGCGTGCCCATGTAGCAGAAACGTTCCTTCAGCTGTTCGCGGGAGTGTTCCCGCTGGTCGTCGAGGCCGACACCAGCCGGTTGCGTGCCCGCCCCATCAGTTCTTCGCGCTCGTCCTCGGTCAGTCCGCCCCACACGCCGTACGGCTCGCGCACCGCCAGCGCGTGCGCCGCGCACTGGGCGCGGACCGGGCACCTCATGCAGACCTCCTTGGCCGAGTTCTCGCGAGCGCTCCGAGCCGCACCGCGCTCGCCCTCGGGATGAAAGAAGAGCGAGCTGTCCACCCCGCGGCAGGCAGCCAGCAGCTGCCAGTCCCACAGGTCCGCGTTCGGTCCGGGAAGGCGGGAGAAATCTGCCATTGCGTGACCCCTTGTAGCCGTTCTGGGCGGATACGGTGTCCACGACCGTACAACTACGATCTAAGGAGATGAAAATATGACTCATTGCGAATCTAGCCTCAGACACCAGCGAAGGGGAAGAAATAGGTCTGAATGGGGCATGGGTTGTGATGAAAGATTGAGGGTCTGCTGCGCGTATCTGCACCGTGTCCGTCCCCTCACGTAGAGTGCCGAAGATGACAGACGGCCCCGTAACTCTTTCGAGTGACCGTCGTTGAGAGTGCGGAGGCGGTTGAAGGAACAAGCGCTCGGGCGGGCGTCCGAGACGGTCGACCGCACAGGTGACGATTTCGTACCAGCCTGGAGGCTCAAGGTGACGCGCATCAGCTGCGGAGGGCGGTCATGACTTCCGTCCTCGTCTGCGACGACTCCCCGCTTGCCCGAGAGGCGCTCCGCCGCGCGGTTGCGACCGTGCCCGGCGTCGAGCGCGTGACGACGGCGGCCAACGGCGAGGAAGTCCTCCGCCGCTGGGGTGCCGACCGCTCCGACCTGATTCTGATGGACGTACGCATGCCCGGTCTGGGCGGCGTCGAGACCGTCCGGCGGCTGCTGTCCGCCGACCCCGGTGCGCGCATCATCATGCTCACCGTCGCGGAGGATCTGGACGGCGTGGCGCTCGCGGTGGCCGCCGGTGCCCGCGGCTATCTGCACAAGGACGCCTCGCGCGCGGAGCTGCGCGCGACGGTGACCCAGGCCCTCGCCGACCCGACCTGGCGGCTCGCCCCGCGCCGGCTGCGCTCCGCCGAGATGGGCGCCGCGCCCACCCTCACCGCGCGCGAGATCCAGGTGCTCGAAGGCATGAGCCACGGCCGCTCCAACGCCGAGATCGGCCGCGAGCTGTTCCTCTCCGAGGACACCGTGAAGACGCACGCCCGCCGGCTGTTCAAGAAGCTCGGCGCCTCGGACCGGGCGCACGCCGTGGCGCTCGGCTTCCGGTGGGGCCTGGTGCGCTGAGGCCTGTCCCTTCGGAGCGCGCCGACTCCGGACCCGGTGCGGCACACGGACGGGTGAGCGGGGGCATGACAGTGCCCCCGCGCGCGTGACGTGTCCGGTCGGGAGAGTCGGCGGCCGACGACAGCGCCGGTCAGGGACCCGGTGCGCTCGGGCGCGACCGGGTGTTTCGGGAGCGTGCGCGCCGTGTGCCGCGGCCCGGGGGCGATCCGGGAGACGGGGCCTCGGGGTGACCGCGTATGCCGTGGCGGGGGTTCGGACATCCCCGTCCGCCGCAAGGTGAGCGGGCCCGGCAGGAGGGCCCGCCGGGCGCCCGCTGCTCGTTTCGCCGCGGATGCCGCATCCTTGAGATGTGGAGTCTCTCGGGGACGAGTCGGTCGAGCGGAAGGGGAGGGCGCAGGGGATGAGTGCCGGCGCACCTGCTCATAACGCTTCGGTGCACAACACCGGACGCGGTGCCACGGACAGAACGGCCGCAAGGCACCATGGACCGATGCGCGAGGACGAGGCGGTCACTGCCCCAGGGGCTATCGGTGCGCTCGTCCACCGCGCCGTCGACGGTGACGAGCAGGCCACGCACGATCTGCTCGCCCATGTCCACCCCCTGGCGCTGCGCTACTGCCGCACCCGCCTGTCCCGGCTCCCGGGCGACGCCCGCCACTTCGTGGAGGACCTCGCCCAGGAGGTCTGCGTCGCCGTCCTGTTGGCGCTGCCGCGCTACAAGGACACCGGCCGCCCCTTCGAGGCGTTCGTCTTCGCCATCGCCGCCCACAAGGTTGCCGACCTCCAGCGCGCGGCGATGCGCCACCCCGGCTCCACGGCTGTCCCCAGCGACGAGATGCCCGAGCGCCCCGACGACTCGCTGGGCCCCGAGGAGCGCGCCCTGCTCAGCAGCGACGCCGAATGGGCGAAGAAACTGCTGGCCAACCTCCCCGAGAACCAGCGCGAGCTGCTGCTCCTGAGGATCGCGGTGGGTCTCACGGCCGAGGAGACGGGCCAGATGCTGGGAATGTCACCCGGTGCGGTCCGGGTGGCGCAGCACAGGGCACTGAGCAGGCTGCGGGCGCTGGCCGAGCAGTAAGGGATCTCGACGGCCGGTGCACGCGATCACCGCCGCGGGCTTTCGTTGCCGGTGCAACAACCTCTGCTCGCCGCCACAGCGATCAGCCACGACGGCGCGATCGGCGGTGCCGAGCTCACACCAGCCCGCCCCGGCAACCCACCCCGGCCACGGATGAACAGGCGTCCCACGAGTTCCGTAGGAACATACGAAGCCCGGAGTCGCCGCGCACCGTGGAATGAGTGACCCCTGCTTCCCGTTAGCATGGACATCCGCACCGAGCAAGGCCATTTGGGGAAGGTGTCATGACTGCCAACGTCGACGGAGTGCCCGACAAATTCGCAACCCTCGGGCTGACCTACGACGACGTGCTGCTGCTGCCGGGTGCATCCGAGGTGCTCCCCCACGCGGTCGACACCTCGTCCCGTATCTCCCGCAATGTCCGGGTGAACATCCCCCTGCTCTCGGCGGCGATGGACAAGGTGACCGAGTCCCGCATGGCAATCGCGATGGCCCGGCTGGGCGGCGTCGGCGTGCTGCACCGCAACCTCTCCGTCGAGGACCAGGTCAACCAGGTCGACCTCGTGAAGCGGTCCGAGTCCGGCATGGTCACCGACCCGATCACGGTCCACCCCGAGGCGACGCTCGCCGAGGCGGACGCCCTGTGCGCCAAGTTCCGCATCAGCGGCGTCCCGGTCACCGACCCGGCCGGCAAGCTGCTCGGCATCGTCACCAACCGGGACATGGCCTTCGAGACGGACCGCTCCCGTCAGGTGCGCGAGGTCATGACGCCCATGCCGCTGGTCACCGGCAAGGTCGGCATCTCCGGCACGGACGCCATGGAGCTGCTGCGGCGCCACAAGATCGAGAAGCTGCCGCTGGTCGACGACAACGGCGTCCTCAAGGGCCTGATCACGGTCAAGGACTTCGTCAAGGCCGAGAAGTACCCCAATGCCGCGAAGGACGCCGAGGGCCGCCTCCTCGTCGGTGCCGCGGTCGGCGCCAGCCCCGAGGCGCTGGAGCGCGCCCAGGCGCTCGCCGAGGCCGGGGTGGACTTCCTGGTCGTCGACACCTCGCACGGCCACAACAGCAACGCCCTCAGCTGGATGTCGAAGATCAAGTCGAGCGTGAGCGTCGACGTGATCGGCGGCAACATCGCCACCCGCGACGGCGCCCAAGCGCTCATCGACGCCGGTGTCGACGGCATCAAGGTCGGCGTGGGCCCGGGCTCGATCTGCACCACCCGCGTCGTCGCCGGCATCGGTGTCCCGCAGGTCACGGCCATCTACGAGGCATCCCTCGCCGCCCGCCCCGCCGGCATCCCGCTGATCGGCGACGGCGGACTGCAGTACTCCGGCGACATCGGCAAGGCGCTGGCCGCCGGCGCCGACACCGTGATGCTGGGCAGCCTCCTCGCCGGCTGTGAGGAGTCCCCGGGCGAGCTGCTGTTCATCAACGGCAAGCAGTTCAAGTCGTACCGCGGCATGGGCTCGCTCGGCGCCATGCAGTCCCGCGGACAGGGCAGGTCGTACTCGAAGGACCGCTACTTCCAGGCCGACGTGCCGTCCGACGACAAGCTGGTGCCGGAGGGCATCGAGGGCCAGGTGCCCTACCGCGGCCCGCTGGCCAACGTGCTGCACCAGCTCGTCGGCGGTCTGCGCCAGACCATGGGCTACGTGGGCGCCGCCACCATCGAGGAGATGGAGTCCAAGGGCCGCTTCGTCCGGATCACCTCGGCGGGCCTGAAGGAGAGCCACCCGCACGACATCCAGATGACGGTCGAGGCGCCGAACTACAGCGCCAAGCGGTGACCCACGCGCGCGTGCAGCAGGCCTGACGTACGAGGAGGGCGGTCCCGGGCTTCCGGGGCCGCCCTCGCGTCCGTCCGGGGCGGCCGCTGTCGTACCCGTCAGCAATACTGGAAGACGCTGAACGCATCAGGGAAAGGCCACAGACGTGACTGAGATCGAGATCGGGCGCGGCAAGCGCGGCCGCCGGGCGTACGCCTTCGACGACATCGCCGTCGTCCCCAGCCGCCGTACGCGGGACCCGAAGGAGGTCTCGATCGCCTGGCAGATCGACGCCTACCGCTTCGAGCTGCCGTTCCTGGCAGCTCCCATGGACTCGGTCGTCTCCCCGGCCACCGCGATCCGCATCGGCGAGCTGGGCGGCCTGGGCGTGCTGAACCTCGAAGGCCTGTGGACGCGGCACGAGGACCCGCAGCCGCTGCTCGACGAGGTCGCCGAGCTGCCCGCCGAGGCCGCAACCCGGCGCCTGCAGGAGATCTACGCCGCCCCCATCAAGGAGGAGCTGATCGGCGCGCGCATCAAGGAGGTGCGCGACTCGGGCGTGGTCACCGCCGCCGCGCTCTCCCCGCAGCGCACGGCCCAGTTCTCCAAGGCCGTCGTGGACGCGGGCGTGGACATCTTCGTCATCCGAGGTACGACCGTGTCGGCGGAGCACGTGTCCCACTCGCACGAGCCGCTGAACCTGAAGCAGTTCATCTACGAGCTCGACGTCCCGGTGATCGTCGGCGGCTGCGCCACCTACACCGCCGCCCTGCACCTGATGCGCACCGGCGCGGCGGGCGTCCTGGTGGGCTTCGGTGGCGGCGCCGCGCACACCACGCGCAGCGTGCTCGGCATCCAGGTCCCCATGGCCACTGCGGTCGCCGACGTGGCCGCCGCGCGCCGGGACTACATGGACGAGTCCGGCGGCCGGTACGTGCACGTGATCGCGGACGGCGGCGTCGGCTGGTCCGGCGACCTGCCCAAGGCGATCGCCTGCGGCGCCGACGCGGTGATGATGGGCTCCCCGCTCGCGCGCGCGACAGACGGTCCCGGCAAGGGCCACCACTGGGGCATGGAGGCCGTCAACGAGGAGCTGCCGCGCGGCCAGAAGGTCGCCCTCGGCACGGTCGGCACGATCGAGGAGATCCTCACCGGCCCGTCCCACACGCCGGACGGTTCGATGAACTTCTTCGGGGCGCTGCGGCGGGCGATGGCCACGACCGGGTACAGCGAGCTGAAGGAGTTCCAGCGGGTCGAGGTGACGGTGGCGGACTCGCAGCACTGACCGTAGGCCGTACGGCTGGGAAGGGCCGGTCACTCCGGGTGGGGTGACCGGCCCATTTGCGTGCCCAACGAGGGCTGGGCGGGGGCGCGTTGTGCAGGGAGGGGGCGTGCGGTTGCATTTGGGGCGAATGTGGGCTGAACGGGCGAAGTGAGGCGGTAGTGTCCGTGATCGGCGACCCAGTGTTCTGGGGCGCCCCCTTCCAAGGAGATGGTTCCGGACCCCGGCCCTCGGGGCCCGGCCCGAACTCCAAACGGACCGCCTACCGGGTTTATGGGCGGCATCGTGGAAGGGGGCGTGCCCATGGGCCGTCACCGCAAGCTCACCCGCTGGGACCGCATTCGGCTTCGCTGGTGAAGTTCCGGAGGAGGTGTGTCTTGTGGATCTACGGCCGGTGAGCGGCCGCCCCTACAAACACTAGGGGCGGACACCCGTGAACCGGCTCGGAGCCCGCTGCGCAGACCCTGCGGTGGGCGCCACCTGCCCCCAAGGTACCGGCGCAGAATGCCCCACGCCACCAGCCTCCGAGGCTCACGCACCCCACGCGCCCCCTTTCACAACCGATGCGCCGCCCCCGTAGGCGTCGCCCCCCGCGTGTCCAGCAACAGCTGCGCCTTCACCGAGAGCCCCTGAAGGTCATACGTCCGGTGCTGCTGGAGCAGGACCGTCAGGTCGGCGTCGGCGGCTGCCTCGTACAGGGAGTCCGCGCGCGGCACCGGGCGCTCCAGGACGTTCCAGGACGGGACGTGCGGGTCGTGGTAGCTGACTGTGGCGCCGAGCTCCATCAGGCGGATGGCGACCTCCTGCGCGGGGGTGCCCTGCTGGTCGGCGAGGTCGGGCTTGTAGGTGACGCCGAGGAGCAGCACGCGCGCGCCGCGCGCTGACTTGCCGTGTTCGTTGAGCAGGGCGGCGGCGCGCTGGACGACGTACCGGGGCATCTGACTGTTGACCTGCTGGGCCAGTTCCACCATGCGCAAGGTGCGGCCCGCCTGGCCGGTCAGGTCACGGGGGACGGCGTGGCCGCCGACGCCGGGGCCGGGGCGGAAGGCCTGGAAGCCGAACGGCTTGGTCTCGGCGCAGCGGATGACGTCCCACAGGTCGACGCCCAGGTCGTGGCAGAGGACGGCCATCTCGTTGACGAGGGCGATGTTGACGTGGCGGTAGTTGGTCTCCAGCAGCTGCACGGTCTCCGCTTCACGGGGTCCACGCGCGCGTACCACCTTGTCGGTGAGGCGGCCGTAGAAGGCGGCGGCCGACTCGGTGCAGGCGGGGGTGAGGCCGCCGATGACCTTCGGGGTGCTTGCGGGGGTGAGGTCGCGGTTGCCGGGGTCGACGCGGGTGGGGGAGTAGGCGAGGTGGAAGTCCCGGCCGGCGCGCAGGCCCGAGCCCTCTTCGAGGAGCGGGCGCAGGAAGTCCTCGGTCGTCCCGGGGTGCACGGGTGACTCCAGGATCACGGTGGTGTGCGGGCGCAGCCGTGCGGCCAGGGTGCGGGCGGCGCTCTCCACCTGGCTCAGGTCGAGCCCGCCGTCGGCGCCGCGCGGGGTGGGCGGGCAGATGACGGCCGTGCGCACACGCCCGAGTTCGGCCGGACCGGCGGCGGTACGGAAGCCCGTGGCGAGCATCCGGCGCAGTTCGGCGGGGCTGAGGGAGCCGGACTCGGGCCCGGTCCGGTAGCCGAGCGTGGGGATGCCGGCGTCGACGGCGGCCCGGGCCAGGGGCAGGCCGTACGGGCCGAGTCCGATGACGGCGAGATCTGCGGGCATGGCGTGGGCCGTCCTTCCCAATAACCGAAGCGGGACAGGTGCGCAAGCCCGGTGGACAGAACGAGCGAGCGCAATGTCAGACTAGGAGTAAATATGACCGTTATGTGGGATTGGTGGGCTGCGTTTCCCGGTGGTCCCGTGACTGTTGTCCACAGGCTGGGGCCAGTGGTGGCTGAAGTCGGGCAACCCGGTCAGAATTTGGGCATGAGGGAGGGGAACAGGGCTTCGCCCGACGGGTGCGGCCGGCGCTACCGATGAGCGGAGGCAGCGGTGAGGACAGCGACACTCGGGCCGGCGCAGCGCGCTGAGTCACTCGCGGCGATGGCCGAGCGCGAGTTGGACGTACTGGTCGTCGGCGCAGGCGTGGTGGGCGCGGGCACCGCTCTGGACGCCGTGACCCGGGGTCTGTCCACTGGCCTGGTCGAGGCGCGTGACTGGGCATCGGGCACCTCCAGCAGGTCCAGCAAGCTGATCCACGGCGGCCTGCGTTATCTGGAGATGCTCGACTTCGCCCTCGTTCGGGAGGCGCTGAAGGAGCGCGGCCTGCTGCTGGAACGGCTCGCTCCGCACCTGGTGAAGCCGGTGCCGTTCCTGTATCCGCTCCAGCACAAGGGATGGGAACGCCTGTACGCCGGTTCGGGCGTCGCGCTGTACGACGCGATGTCGATGGCAAGGGGACACGGCCGCGGCCTGCCCCTGCACCGCCATCTGAGCCGCGGTCACGCCCTGCGCGTCGCCCCCGCCTTGAAGAAGGACGCGCTGGTCGGAGCTTTGCAGTACTACGACGCCCAGATGGACGACGCCCGCTATGTGACCACGCTGGTGCGCACGGCGGCGGCGTACGGCGCGAATGTCGCCAACCGCGCGCGGGTGACCGGCTTCCTGCACGAGGGCGAACGGGTCGTCGGGGCGCGGGTGCAGGACGTGGAGGCGGGCGGGGAGTACGAGATCCGCGCGAAGCAGGTCGTCAACGCCACCGGTGTGTGGACCGACGACACGCAGGCCCTGGTGGGGGAGCGCGGGCAGTTCCACGTGCGGGCGTCCAAGGGCATCCACCTGGTCGTCCCGCGGGACCGCATCCATTCCTCGACCGGGCTGATCCTGCGCACCGAGAAGTCCGTGCTGTTCGTCATCCCGTGGGGCCGGCACTGGATCATCGGGACCACGGACACCGACTGGGACCTCGACAAGGCCCACCCGGCCGCGTCCAGCGCGGACATCGACTACCTGCTGGAGCACGTGAACTCGGTGCTCGCGGTGCCACTGACGCGGGACGACGTCCAGGGCGTGTACGCGGGCCTCAGGCCCCTGCTGGCCGGGGAGTCGGAGGCCACCAGCAAGCTGTCGCGCGAGCACACCGTGGCGCATCCGGTGCCCGGGCTGGTCGTCGTCGCGGGCGGCAAGTACACGACGTACCGGGTGATGGCCAAGGACGCGGTGGACGAGACCGTGCACGGGCTCGACATGCGGGTCGCCGAGTGCGTCACGGAGGAAGTCCCGCTGCTGGGCGCCGAAGGGTACCGGGCGCTGTGGAACGCGCGGGCGCGGATCGCCGCGCGCACCGGCCTGCACGTGGTGCGTGTGGAACACCTGCTGAACCGCTACGGGGCGCTGACGGAGGAGGTGCTCGACCTCATCGCCGCGGACCCCTCGCTGGGTGAGCCGATGCCGGCCGCCGACGACTATCTGCGCGCCGAGATCGTGTACGCCGCCTCGCACGAGGGGGCGCGGCACCTGGACGACGTGCTGACCCGGCGCACCCGCATCTCGATCGAGACGTTCGACCGGGGCACCCGCAGCGCCCGCGAGGCCGCCGAGCTGATGGCGCCGGTGCTCGGCTGGGACCAGCACCAGATCGGGCGTGAGGTCGAGCACTACCAGAAGCGGGTGGAGGCCGAGCGGGAGTCGCAGCGGCAGCCTGACGACCTGACGGCCGACGCGGCGCGGCTGGGCGCGCCGGACATCGTGCCGCTGTAGCACTCCGGAGGCACGGGCCGGACCCGACGGGCGGTGGCGCGGCGCCGGGTCGGCCGCGCACGGGCAGCGCCGGGCCCACGGGCAGCGGCGGAGCGCCGGGTACAGGGACAGCAGCGCGGCCCCGGGCCGTCGGCCCAACGTCACCCGAACGAGTGTCCCGAGCTGGGATCTCTGCTCGGATCCCGGCCGTTCTACGACATGCGAGGGCAGAACTCGGCGGCCAGCAGGCGGGGTTCGAGACCGGGATCTGCCACCGCCGTCGTGTTCACCCGGAAGGTGAGGACATGACGGCCGTCGACGGTGGCCGCGGTGCGCACGTAGCTGCCGGCGATGCGCCCGTTGTGCCCCCACACCGTGACGCCGCACGGCAGCTTCACGGGGAACAGGCCCATGCCGTACGAGCCGTGTGCGGCACGGGTGTCGAGCATCTCGCGCAGCCAGCGCGGGGGCAGCAGCGCACCGCCCAGCAGGGCCGCGTAGAAGCGGTCGAGATCGGCGAGCGTGCTCACCACCTCACCCGCGGCACCGGCCACCCGCGGGTCGAGGTCGGTGACATCGGTCCCGTCGGAGGCGTAGTCGTGGCCGTGCGGGGCGGGCAGTGAGGTGCGGGAACCGGGGAAGGAGGTGTCGGACAGACCCAGCGGAGCGAGGATGCGGCGCTCGGCCTCGACGGCGTAGGAGTTGCCGGTGACCTGTTCGATGACCAGGCCGAGCAGGACGTAGTTGGTATTCGAGTAGGAGTAGCGGCCGCGGTCGGCCGGAGGGTGGGTGATTGCGAGGCGTACGGCCTGAAGAGGGGTCACGGGGATGGAGCCCCTGGTGTCCGCGGCGAAGTCGTGCAGGCCGCTGGTCTGGGTGAGCAGGGAACGCAGGGTCAGCGCGCGCCCGTCGTTGCCCGCTCCGCGCACCAGGCCCGGCAGGTGCTGCTCGACCGTGTCGGACAGCGACAGCCGGTGCTCGGCCGCCAGCTGCAGCACGACCGTCGCGACGAAGGTCTTGGTGATGCTGCCGGCGCGGAAGTGGTCGGCGCGGGCGATGCCCGGGCCTGCTTGGGCATAGCGGGTGTGGGATCCCTCACGGGCCAGCAGGGCCGCGGCGGGGGCGTCGCCCCGCGTGACGAGGAGCGGAAGGAGTCTGTCCGTGACCGGGGGCGGCGGCTTCGGCAGGGTCGCCGCGACCAGACCTAGCAGGACCAGGGACACAGGTAGGGCCAGTAAGGTCCGAAGCGGTGGCATCCGTCTCCTTCCTCGTGGCCGCCCATGATGCAGGGTGGCGGAACGAGCGGTTCCGCCGGGTCCTCGGGTGCGCGGCATCCGAAGCGCCGCCAGAGGCACCCTGAGCCCCCGGCACTTGCCGGGTGAGGGACAATGGAGGCTCTGTCAGGGCGGGTTGTATGAGGGGACGCATGTCGGAGGCGGAGAGGGCGGGGACACCTCGTCAGGACACTCGTCAGGACAACCGGGATCGTCTTCTCGCGGGGCGGTACCGGCTGGGGGATGTGCTCGGCCGGGGCGGCATGGGCACCGTGTGGCGGGCCGAGGACGAGACCCTGGGCCGGACGGTCGCGGTCAAGGAACTGCGGTTCCCGGGGAACATCGACGAGGAGGAGAAGCGGCGCCTGATCACGCGCACGCTGCGCGAGGCCAAGGCGATCGCGCGGATCCGCAACAACAGCGCCGTGACGGTCTTCGACGTCGTCCAGGAGGACGACCGGCCGTGGATCGTGATGGAGCTCGTCGAGGGCAAGTCGCTCGCCGACGTCATCCGGGAGGACGGCGTCCTGGAGCCGAGGCGTGCGGCGGAGGTCGGGCTGGCGGTCCTGGACGTGCTGCGGTCCGCGCACCGCGAGGGCATCCTGCACCGTGACGTGAAGCCGTCCAACGTGCTGATCGCCGAGGACGGCCGGGTCGTGCTCACCGACTTCGGCATCGCCCAGGTAGAGGGCGACCCGTCCATCACCTCCACCGGCATGCTCGTCGGCGCGCCCTCCTACATCTCCCCGGAGCGGGCGCGCGGGCACAAGCCGGGGCCGGCGGCCGACCTGTGGTCGCTCGGGGGGCTGCTGTACGCGGCGGTGGAGGGTGTGCCGCCGTACGACAAGGGGTCCGCGATCGCGACGCTCACCGCCGTGATGACCGAGCGGCTGGAGGAGCCGAAGAACGCGGGGCCGCTGAAGGACGTCATCCAGGGGCTGCTGACCAAGGACGTAGCCAAGCGCCTCGACGACGCGGGTGCCCGGGCGATGCTCAACGCGGTCATCCACGCGCCGGAGCCCAAGGAGAGCGAGCCGGAGCCGGTTCTGGACGCGACGAAGGTCGTGCCGCTGCCGGCTCAGCCGGACGCCCCAGAGGACAAGGGGGGTTCGCCCGGCTCCGGGGGCAAGCGGGGCGAGGAGGCAGGTGAGCGGCTGCGCGGGGCGCTGCGTTCCGTGCGGCAGGCCGCCGTCGCGGCGGGGTCGGCCGGTCCGGCGGCCGCGGCCCGCGCCAAGTCCGGGAGCGGTACGGCCGCTTCGGGGACCGGCGGTGCCGCGTCGGGCGGGCTCGCCGAGACCCTGGGGTCGGGCGTGCCCACGCCGTCCGCGGTGTCCGACTCGTCCGTGCCGGCCTCGGCGTCCGCGTCGGGCGGGCAGGGGGCCAAGGCGGGGACCGGCGGACGGAGTTCGGGCTGGCCCGTGATGCCGCCGCCGGACCTGCCGCCCAGGCCCGTGCCCCGGGCGCCGCTCTCCGACGTGGTGCCGCGGCGGACGCTGGTCATCATCGCGGTGGCCGTGGCGCTCGCCGTGATCGGCACCGTGCTGGCCTTCGCGCTCCAGAACGGCGGGGACAACGACGCGAGCGGCGCAGGGAAGGGCGGCAAGGCCGTCGCCGGTGCGACGCCCAGCGCCGACACCAAAGAGGACACGGGCGGCGGCCGTCCGCACACGGACGGTGCGAAGGAGCCCGCGGCCACCGGTTCGGCGCCGGACAGCGCGCCGGGTGCCGGGGCGGACGGGTCCGGCGACGACGGTGCCGGGGCGGACGACTCGGCGGGGAAGGGCGACGCGGCGACGTCCAGGCACCAGGGGAACCAGGGCTACTCGATCGGGCTGCCCAAGGGGTGGAAGTACCGGTCCACGGGCGCCGCGGAGGACCGGTTCACCGGGCCCGACGGGCAGAAGCTGCTGGTCGGTTGGACGTCCACGCCCAAGGCCGACCCGGTCGCCGACTGGCGGAACCAGGAGCGGTACATGGTGCGTTCGCAGTACCAGAGGATCCGAATAGAGAAAGTGGGCTTCCGCGGCTGGAACGCGGCCGACTGGGAGTTCACCTACGTGGGGAGCGGCACCAAGTACCGGACGATCGACCGAGGCTTCGTCGTCAACGACCATCTCGGATATGCACTGATGTACACGGCCAAAGCCGCCAATTGGGGAAGTGACCTGCGCAAGGAGACATGGCGGACACTGGCGAGGAGCTTCGAGCCCAAGTCGTGAGATGCGGTTTCGGACTGGGTAGGGAGATCTGGCATCCCCACTTTGCGGGTTGCCTCCGGCACGTATCGTGAGTGCTTGCGGACCGCACGCATCCAGGTCCGTACGCGGAACGGGACACGGGGCTAACGGAATTGACCGACCGGGCTGCCGGGGGAGGCAACGTGGACGACTATGCGGGACGGGTACTCGCCGACCGCTACCGCCTGCCGCTGCCGCCGTCCGACGAGTACGAACTGACCGAGACCCGGGCGTTCGACACCTACAGCGGGCAGGAAGTCCTGGTCAGGCAGGTGCCCTTGCCGGAGGTCGTCGAGGCGGAGGTGCTCGACGCCGAGGGGCTGCCCGACGGCTTCACCGCGCGGGACGGCGGGCCCCGGCGCCCGTCGGGGCGTGCGGGCACGCGGCGGCCCACCGACCCGGTCGTCCGGCGGGCCGTCGAGGCCGCGCAGACCGCGGCCCACATCCCCGACCATCCGCGGCTCGACCAGGTCTTCGACGTGTTCGCGGAGGGCGGTTCGCTGTGGATCGTCAGTGAGCTGGTGGCCGCGCGGCCGCTGGCGGCGCTGCTCACCGAGAAGCCGCTGACGCCGTACCGGGCGGCCGAGATCGCCTCCGACGTCCTCATGGCGCTGCGCGTGCTGCACGCCCACGGCTGGGTGCACCGGAACATCACCGCGCGCACGGTCCTCGTCTGCGACGACGGCCGGGTCATGCTGACCGGCCTGGCGGTCGGGGCGGCGGAGGAGGCGCTGTGCGGGTACGACCCGGTGCCGGCTCCGGAGGGTGAGGCGGACACCGGGGCCGAGAGGTTCGTGGAGCAGCGGGACTCCGGCGGACCCGGGGCCCTGGGCGGACCTGGAGCGCCGGGCGGTCCCGGCAGCCCCGGTGGCTCGCCCGGTCCTGGTGGGTTCGGCGGGCCCGGTGGTGCCCTCGGCGGCGGCCGGGACGGGCACGGCGGCGGAGAGAGCACGGGAGCTCCCCATGGTGTCGGCGGCGGGCCGGGCGGGTTCGCCGATCCCGAGGCCGCCCGGCGGGCTGCCATCGAGGCGCGTGCGGCCGGAGGGCTGCCCGAGGCCGGGCCGGACGCCAACGGGCCCTCGGCGCCGGAGGCCCCCAGGGCCCTCGACTCCGGCGGGGACATCCGCGCGGCGCGGGCCGGGGCGATCGCCGCGTACCGCGCGGGCGCACGGGCCGCGGCCCGGGTCCAGGACGCCCAGCAGAACGGGCGGGCGGCCCTGCCCAGTGCACGCCCCGCCCCCGACGGCGGCCCCGCATCCCACAACGGCTCGGCCCAGCCGCCGCACGGCACGACGCCCGTCTCTCCGGGCCAGAACGCCGACCCCTACGACGTGCGCCCCGGCCCCGTCTCCTGGCACGGCGCCACGCCCCGCACCGGCGGTGACCTCCCGCCGGCCGGAGACGACACCCCCGGCGAGCAGGGCCGTACGGCGCTCCCGCCCGGAGTCGGCGACGACGGCCGTACGACACCGCCCGGTACGACCCCCGCACACCCCGCCGGCATCACTCCCCCACCGCACGCCCTGCCCGGTCCCTACGTCTCCGCCGGCACCCCGGGCCACGCGCCGCCCGACGGCACCTTCGGGATCCCCGCCCCGGCGCGCCCCGGCATCGAGTCCGCCGACCCGGCCCCGCCTCCGAGCCGCTGGGACGACCCGGCCGCCGGTACCCCGCCGCCGCGCCGCGGTCCCACCACCGCGCTGGCCGCCGAGCGGGCCCGGCAGGCGCGGATGGCCGTGGTGGGGCCGGTGACCGAGCGGTGGGCGCCGGAGCAGGCCGGACCCGTGCACGAGAACTGGCAGCTGGCCCCGCCGATCGGCCCCGCGACCGACCTGTGGGCGCTGGGCGCGCTGCTCTTCCGCGCCGTACAGGGGCATGCGCCGTACCCGGAGGAGTCGACGGCCGAGCTGGTGCAGATGGTGTGTGCCGAGCCGCCGGCCTTCGCCGAGGAGTGCGGGCCGCTCAGGCCGGTCGTGGAGTCGCTGCTGCGTCAGGATCCCACCGAGCGCATCGACTTCGAGGAGCTGAGCGGCTGGCTGCGCTCGCTGGTGCGCTCGGCGCCCGAGCCGGACGCCGGGCTGAACGTCGTCCCGGCCCCGCCCCCCGACGCGAGCCGGCTGCCCGTCGTACGGCGCCGGGGCGAGCTGATGCGCAGGCGGCGCGCCGGGCTGCCCGTGCACCACGGCCGCCACAAACGGCAGGAGGCGAAGTCACCGCGCCGGCTCGGCCGTACGCTCCTCCTGCTGATACTGCTGGCGATGGCCGTGGCGGTCGCGTACGCCATGCTGTTCATGCCGAAGACCGAGACGACTGGCGCGGACGCGGCGGCCCCGGACCGCACCGGCTCCGCCGGCCAGGCCGGACAGGCACCCGAGAAGTCGCCGGAGGCCAGCAGCGAGCCCCGCCCCGAGCAGACCTCGCCGGAGTCCGGCGCGGACGACAAGCCCGCGGACGCCGGTTCCACCGAACCGCAGACCACCGGCCCCGAGATCCCCGACGGCTTCGCCCTGCGCAAGGACCCGGAGGGCTTCCAGGTCGCCGTCGCCGAAGGCTGGAACCGCACGCCGAAGAACGGCAGCGGCCAGGTCGTGTACACGCGCGGCGACTTCGAGCTCATCGTCGTACCGGGCCGGGACAGCGCGACCGAGTACGGCAGCGATCCGATGGCCTATCAGCGGGACGACGAGCGCGAGCTGCAGCCGTACCGCGCCTCCAGTTGGGCCACCTCCACCGGGCTGCGGCGGATAGAGGTGGGGGGACGGACCATGGCCGAGGGACAGTTCACCTGGACCGGCACCGACGGGGGCGACCTGTACGTGCGCAACCTCGCGATACTCGTCGGCGGGCGCTACCACGTGGTGCAGGTGCGCGGCCCGGAGTCCGAGCGGGACCAGGTGACACGGGTGTACGAGCAGGCGTCGGCGACCTACCAGTTCACCGGCTGAACACGGCGGTTCACCGGTTGAACACAACAACCGTCACAGTGCGGTCTCCTTGGGACCCCGCTGGTTCCCTTGGTCCGGACCGGTCCTTACGCTGACCCTGTCAAGAGCATTGCGGGGCAACGTGAATCAGATGCAGGGCCTGCTCCTCGCGGGCCGCTATCGGCTCGGCGACGCCATCGGAAGCGGCGGCATGGGCCGCGTGTGGCGGGCGCACGACGAGGTGCTGAACCGGGCGGTCGCCATCAAGGAGCTGACCGCCGCGCTCTACGTGTCCGAGAGCGACCAGGCCGTGCTGCTGGCGCGCACCCGGGCGGAGGCGCGCGCGGCCGCGCGGATCAACCACTCCGCGGTCGTCACCGTGCACGACGTACTCGAACACGACGGCCGGCCGTGGATCGTCATGGAGCTGGTCGCGGGCTGCTCGCTGGCCGACGCGGTCAAGGAGCGGGAGCGGGTGGAGCCGCGGGAGGCGGCCCGTATCGGCCTGTGGGTGCTGCGCGCGCTGCGGGCCGCGCACACCGCCGGTGTCCTGCACCGCGACGTCAAACCCGGCAACGTCCTGATCGCCGACGACGGGCGCGTGCTGCTCACCGACTTCGGCATCGCGCAGATCGAGGGCGACACCACCATCACGCGCACCGGCGAGGTCGTCGGCTCGGTCGAGTACCTCGCACCCGAGCGCGTCCGCGGCCACGACCCGGGCGCCGCCTCCGACCTGTGGGCGCTGGGCGCCACGCTGTACACGGCGGTGGAGGGCCGGTCGCCGTTCCGGCGCACCTCGCCGCTGGGCATTATGCAGGCGGTGGTCGAGGAGGAGGCGACCGAGCCGCACTACGCCGGTTCGCTCGCGCCCGTCATCAGCGCGCTGCTGCGCAAGGATCCGGCCACCCGGCCCACCGCGGCCGAGACCGAGCACATGCTCGCCGAGGCGGCGGAGGGACGGCGACCGCAGGCGGCGCAGGCGTATGTGCCGACGCAGTACGGCGGTGGGAGCGGGGCCGGGGGCGCCTATCAGGCTCACCAGCATCACGCCAACCAGCGTCACGACAACCACCACCAGGCCGGCCACAGCGGTACGACCTACACCGGCGGTACGGCGTATTCGGGCCCCGGCCACCACACCGGCATTTCCGGCCACCACACCGGCCCGGCCACCGCGTCGTCCACGCCGTACCCGCCGGTGACCGGGCCGACGACCGTCGGTCCGGCGGACGTGGGCGGGCTGCCTTACGGCATCGGCGCTACCCCCGAACGCCCCCGGCGGCGTCGGCTGCGCACGCTCGCGCTCGTCGTCGTGCTCGCCGCGCTCGTCGGCGGGGGCACGGCGGTCGTCCTGCAGGAGTGGGCGGAGGGCCGGCGTACGGACAACGGTGTCACCGCGCCGCCGAGTTCCCCGCCCAGTACGTCGCAGGGTCCGGAGGGCGGGGTTCCGGCGTCCTGGGTCCGCCGTGACGACCCGGCGGGTTTCAGCCTCTACCTGCCCAAGGGCTGGAAGCGGGAGCTCTTCCAGAACCGGAGCGGCATGAAACAGGTCGACTACACCCCCGACGGCGGCCGGCACTTCGTCCGCATCGCGGTGGACCTCACCCCGGACTTCGCCGACCCGCACGCGCACCAACTCGACCTGGAGCAGCAGATCCAGCGGTTGGTCGACTACCAGCGGGTGACCCTGCGCAAGAACCTCTACCGCGACCGCAACGGCTCCCTGTGGGAGTACACGTGGACCGCACGGGCCACGGACACCCCGTTCCCCGGTCCGCGCCGCGCCGTCGAGGAGACGTACGTCGCCCGGGACGGCACGGAGTACGCCATCTATATGTCCGGGCCGGTGAAGGACTGGCCGAGGATCCGCAAGCAGTTCACTTCCGTGTTGCAGGGCTGGCAGGAGAAGAGGCCCTGACGGCGGATTCACGACCGCTGAGGTGACGTCCACCAAGCCTGTGGCGACGTCAGGTCTCGGCCACCCGCTCGTCGCCGTCCCGGAGTCGGCGCCTCCGCTGATGCATGATGGGGCGCATGGGGACCGAGGGGGCAGGCGGGCGGGTCATCGGGGGCCGTTACCGGCTGGAGGCGAGGCTCGGCAGCGGCGGCATGGGCGTCGTATGGCGGGCCACCGACCAGCTGCTCGGCCGTCATGTGGCCGTCAAGGAGCTCTCCTTCGACGACACCCTATCCGCGGACGAGTTCCGGCGGCAGCGCGACCGCACCCTGCGCGAGGCACGCGCGCTCGCCCGGTTGCAGCACCCGCACATCAGCGCCGTCCACGACGTCGTGGTGGACGAGGCCGACGAACGCCCGTACATCGTCATGGAGCTGGTCGACGGCGGCTCGCTCGCCGAGCGCATCGCCGCGCACGGCCCGGTGGACGCCGCCGAGGCCGCCCGTATCGGCATCTCCCTGCTCGGCGCGCTGCGCACCGCCCACGCGGCCGGCATCCTGCACCGCGACCTCAAGCCCGCCAACGTGCTCATCGAGGAAGGTACCGGCCGGGTCGTGCTCACCGACTTCGGCATCGCACAGGTCTCCGGGGCCACCACGCTCACCGAGAGCGGCTCCTTCGTCGGCTCGCCCGAGTACACCGCGCCCGAGCGGATGTCCGGCGCCCGGACCGGCCTCGCCTCCGACCTGTGGTCGCTGGGCGCGCTGCTGTGCGCGGCCCTCAGCGGCGAATCGCCGTTCCACCGGGACTCGTTGGGCGGAATCATGCACGCGGTGGTCGAGGGCGAGATACGGCCGCCCGCGCAGGCCGCGCCGATCCTCCCCGTCGTCCAGGGCCTGCTGGACCGGGATCCGGACCTGCGGCTGGACGCGGAGCGGGCGGAGCTGATGCTGCGTGAGTACCTCGACACGGGCCGGGCGCTGAGGCGACCGGTCGGCGGTGCCCCGGACCGGCAGGAGGCCCCCTTGTGGCCACCGCACTCCCGCCGCGGCGCCCTCATGGCCGCGGTCGTGGTCGCCGCCATGGCCGGAGCGGGAGTGTCCGGGGCTGCCCTGCTCCTGGACAGGGACGGCAACGGGGGCGGCGCGCCGAGGAGCCCGTCGGCGGAGACGTCCGTGCACGTGTCGCCCACGGCCCCGTCCTCGTCGCCCTCGCCCTCTTCATCACCGTCGTCACCGTCACCGTCGCAGTCGCAGTCGCAGTCGCAGTCGCCCAGCAGCACGCCCAGCAGCCCCACGCCGCCTGTCTCGCCCACGCGGCGCTGACGTACGTACGGCCAACGACACACGGTCGTTCCTACAGGCATAAATGGGAGATAAGCCCCGCCGCACGTCACGGCTCGGTGACCGCCGCGCTTTCGCAGTGGATGCGCATGTGTTGGCGCGATATGGATGGACGCATGAGCAGCAAGGGGGGAGCCCGCTACGGGGCTGACGAGCCAACGAGTTTCGGTCTGCAACCACCGAATCCGCCGACGCGGGTGCCGCGCGAGGTGGCGAGCGCGGCGATCGCCAACCTGGAGCTCGACAAGCTCTGAACCGGCGTCACCCACCGGCGCGGTGGCGTCCCGTGTCGCCTGGTCGCCTGCCTGGCCCTCGCCGCCGCCCGCGTCGACAAGAGGCTGTTCCGCACGGTAGGCATGGGGCATGAGTGACGGCGGCGAGCATCAGCGCGACGGCCGACTGGTCGCCGGGCGCTACCGGCTGATCGAGCGCATCGGCTCGGGCGGGACGGGCACCGTGTGGCGGGCGCTCGACAAGTTCATGGACCGCGAAGTCGCCGTCAAGCAGCCATGGTTGCTTGGTGCCCCGGAGGACGAGGACCACCGGCGGGCCGCGGGCCGGCTCCACCGCGAGGCCCGCGCCGCCGCGCGCGTCGACCATCCGGCCGCCGTCACCATCCACGACGTGGTCGTCGACGAGGACGGACCGGACCACAGCCCCTGGATCGTCATGGAGCTGATCCGTGGCGAGTCCCTCCGCGAGGTCCTCGGCCGCGGACCGGTGCCCGCGCCCGAGGCCGCCCGCGTCGGCCTCGCCGTCCTCGGTGCCCTGCGCGCCGCCCACGCCGTCGGTATCGTGCACCGCGACCTGAAACCGGGCAACGTCCTGCTCGGCACGCACGGGCGGGTCGTCCTCACGGACTTCGGGATCGCGTATGTGCAGGGGGAGGAATCGGGAACGGGGGGTGGGGAAGCCGACGCTGGTGGTGGAGGAGTCGACGCTGCTGGTGGGCAGTACGGCGCTTCCGGCGGGGCATCCGGTACCGCCGACGGGGAGTCAGGTACCTCCAGCGGTGAATCCGGTGCCTCCGGCGAGAAATCCGGCGCCGTCAACAGCGGATTCCCCGCCGATGACGGTGAATTCGGCGCCGCCGACGAAGAATCCCGCCTCGCCAACGGTGAGTTCACCGGCTCGCTGGACTTCACCGCCCCCGAGCGGATGTCCGGACGCGGTAGCGGTCCCGCCTCCGACCTGTGGTCCCTGGGCGTCCTGCTGTACGCCGCCGTCGAGGGCCGGCTCCCGTTCCACCGTACGACGCCGGAGGCCACGCTCGCCGCGATCCTGGCCGCCGATCCGCCCGCCCCGACCCAGGCAGGCCCGCTCGGACCGCTGATCGTACGGCTGTTGGCGCAGGACCCCGAGGAGCGGCCGGACGCCGACGAGGTCGCCGAGGCGCTGGGAGCAGTGGCCGGAGCAGCCGTACAGGCAACGCCGGAAACCTCGGCAGGGAAGCCGACGGCTGCGCAGAGCCTGTCCCGGATGCGCGAGTTCGTCGCAGTCAGCGAAGCCGTGGTCAACGAAGCCGAACCCAACGTGACCTCGGCCGCCCCCCAAGCCATACCGCCAACCGAAACCGAACCCCCCGAGCCCCCGAACCCACCCTCCCCCCACTCCGACTCCCACTCCCACACCCACCGCCACCCCCACTCCCGCCTCCTCCGCCCCGCTCCCCTGGCCCTCTTCGGCGCTCTCCTCCTCCTGGCCGGCACATGCTTCGCCGCCTCCCGTGGCGGCATCGGCAGCGGCGCCGCCTCCGAAGAGACCGCCACCACCCCGGCCACCCCACCCGGCACCCCCACCGCCTGGACCCCCCACCGTGTCCCGGACATGAAGGCCGTTCTCGCCCTCCCCGCCGACTACCAGCGCTCCACCGCCCCGCACGACCCAGACAAACAGCCCCGGATCGTGACATACGAGAACGTCCGCATCCACGTCCGCCTCACCCAGTGGGACAGGGCGCCCCGTTCCCCGATGGCGCAGGCGCGGCAGGTGCGCGACGGCCGGGACCGGTACCCCCATCACGACGACGTGCGGACGCAGTTCACCGGCACCAGCGTCCAGGGCCACGAGGCCGTGCTCGCCGACTCCACGTTCGGCCCGGCGCGGAGCCCGGTCCGCGTCCTGGAGTTGGTGATCCGCACCGACGACGGCCGTATGTACGCCCTGCGCGTCGACATGCCCAAGGGCACGCCGGAGGAGAAACAGGGCACGGCGGTGTTCCACGGCGCCCGTGACCGGCTCGAGATCGGAACCGGCCGGACCGCCGCCGACCCGCGCCCCACAACGCCCTGATCAGGGCGTTTGTTGCCAGCGATCGCTGGCAGCGTGTGAGCAGTCGGTGAATCCCTATTACCGACGGGTACACAAAGCCTTCGTGGCGGCATACCCTGCGGCTCATGACGGACGCGCAGGCCCCGGAAGAGACCGGCACCAATCCTCTCGCCCCCGCTCCGGAGGGCGCCCGCACTGCCGCCGACGTGGTGACTCCCGAGCTGATCGCCCAGCTCACCAAGGGAGTTGTCGGCTCCGGTCGGACCGCCAACCACACCCCCTTCACCGGCGAGAAGCTGGCCGACCTCCCCGAGTCGACACCCGAGGACGTACAGGAGGCCTACCGGGCAGCGCGTGCCGCCCAGGCCGTCTGGGCGCAGACTCCGGTACGGCAGCGCGCGGCCGTCCTGCTCCGCTTCCACGACCTGGTGCTGGAGCGCCAGGCCGAGGTGCTCGACCTGATCCAGCTGGAGACCGGCAAGGCCCGGCTGCACGCCCACGAGGAGGTGCAGGCCGTCGCGGTCGCCTCCCGTCACTACGGCAGGAAGGCGGGCTTCTATCTGCGGCCCAAGCGGCACACCGGCGCCGTACCGGTTCTGACGAAGGTCACCGAACTGCGCCACCCGCGGGGCGTGATCGGCCAGATCGCTCCCTGGAACTACCCGCTGGAGCTGTCCGTCGGCGACGCGCTGCCCGCGTTCGTCGCGGGCAACGCCGTGGTGATGAAGCCGGACACCGAGACCTGCCTGACCGCTCTGTGGGCGCGTGACCTGCTGGTCGAGGCCGGGCTGCCCGCCGAGGTCTTCCAGGTCGTCCTCGGCGACGGCCCGGTCGTCGGCCCCGAGGTCGTCCGGCATGCCGACTACGTCTCCTTCACCGGCTCCACCCGCACCGGCCGCGAGGTCGCGCAGGGCGCCGCCGCCCGCCTGGTCGGGGTCTCCCTCGAACTCGGCGGCAAGAACGCCATGCTGGTCCTCGAGGACGCCGACATCGAGAAGGCGGCGGCGGGCGCTGTCCGCGCCTGCTTCTCCTCCGCCGGCCAGCTGTGCATCTCCGTCGAGCGGCTGTACGTCCACGAGTCGATCGCGGACGTCTTCCTGGAGCGCTTCGCCGCCCGCACGAAGGCGATGCGGCTCGGCACGTCCCTGGCCTACGGCGCCGACATGGGCTCCCTCGTCGGCGAACGCCAGCTGGAGACCGTCGCGCGGCACGTGGAGGAGGCCGTCGCGCAGGGCGCCCGGGTCGTCGCGGGCGGCACGGCCCGCCCGGACATCGGCCCGTACTTCTACGAGCCCACCATCCTCGACGGCGTCGACCCCTCCATGTCCGTGTGCGAGGAGGAGACCTTCGGCCCGGTCGTCTCCCTCTACCGCTTCTCGTCCGAGGACGAGGCGGTCGAGCGCGCCAACGCCACGCCGTACGGCCTGAACTCCTCGGTCTGGACGAGGGACGCCCGCCGCGGCCGCGACGTCGCCGCCCGCCTGCGCACCGGCACGGTCAACGTCAACGAGGGCTACGCACCCGCCTACGGCAGCGTCCAGTCGCCCATGGGCGGCATGAAGGACTCCGGCCTCGGCCGCCGCCACGGCTCCGAGGGCATCCTCAAGTACACCGAGGCCCAGACGGTCGCCCAGCAACGCCTGCTCCCGATGGCTCCCTCACTGGGCATGGACGACGAGAAGTACGCCCAGTTCATGAGCCGCAGCCTCCGGCTCATGAAGGCCTTCCGGTTCCGTTAGCCAACCTCGTAAGGGGCGCGGGGAACTGCGCGCTCAACCACAGCCGGCCCGCACGCGAAACTCAACGAGGAGACCCCGTGCCCCAGGACGCCTACGACTACGACGTCATCGTCGTCGGCTCAGGCTTCGGCGGCTCGGTCAGCGCCCTGCGCCTCACCGAGAAGGGCTACACCGTCGCCGTCCTGGAAGCCGGCCGCCGCTTCACCCGCGACACGCTCCCCAAGAACTCCTGGGACCTGAACAACTACCTCTGGGCACCGAAACTCGGCATGTACGGCATCCAGCGCATCCACCTGCTGGGCAACGTCATGGTCCTGGCCGGCGCCGGAGTCGGCGGCGGCTCCCTCAACTACGCCAACACCCTCTACGTACCGCCGAAGCCCTTCTTCGACGACCCGCAGTGGCGGGACATCACCGACTGGCAGGAGGAGCTGCGGCCGTACTACGACCAGGCGCGCCGCATGCTCGGCGTACGGCTCAACCCGACCATGACCCCGTCCGACGTGCACCTGAAGGCGGCGGCCGAGCGGATGGGCTGCGGCGACTCCTTCCACCTGGCCCCGGTCGGCGTCTTCTTCGGCGACGGCGAGGACGCGGACGGGGCGGTGCAGGCCAAGCCGGGGGAGCAGGTGGCGGACCCCTACTTCGGCGGCGCGGGTCCGGCCCGCCGGGCCTGTTCCGAGTGCGGCGAGTGCATGACGGGCTGCCGCCACGGCGCGAAGAACACGCTCACCGAGAACTACCTCCACCTCGCCGAGAAGGCCGGCGCGGTGGTCCACCCGATGACGACGGTCGTGTCGGTCACGGACGACTCGCGCGGCGGGTACGCGGTCGCCACGCTCCCCACTGACGGCCGGCGCCGCGCGAAGGGCCGTGTCTTCCGGGCCCGCCAGGTGGTCCTCGCCGCCGGCACGTACGGCACGCAGACGCTGCTGCACCGGATGAAGGCGGGCGGACAACTGCCCCACATCTCCGACAAGCTGGGCGAGCTGACCCGCACCAACTCCGAGGCCCTGGTCGGCGCGCAGACCGACAACCGGCGCTACCGCAAGGCCACCGGGGAACCGCGGGTCGACTTCACGCGGGGCGTCGCCATCACGTCCTCGATCCACCCCGACGACAGCACCCACATCGAGCCGGTCCGCTACGGCAGGGGCTCCAACTCGATGGGCGGCCTGTCCATCCTCCAGGTCCCGTACGCCGGGAGCGGCACGGGATCCAGGCGCGTCCTGGGCTGGCTGGCACACGCGGCCCGGCACCCCTGGCTGGTGCTGCGCTCCCTGTCCAACCGGCGCTGGTCGGAGAAGACCATCATCGGCCTGGTCATGCAGTCGCTGGACAACTCCCTGACGACGTACCTGAAACCGTCCGGCGTCGGGCGCGGCCTGCTCACCGCCCGCCAGGGCCACGGCGCCCCCAACCCCAAGCAGATCAGGGCGGCGGTCGAGGGCGCGTCGGCGCTGGCGGCGGAGATCAACGGCTTCGCGGGCTCGAACGTCGGCGAGTTGATGGGCACCCCGCTCACCGCCCACTTCCTGGGCGGCTGCCCCATCGGCGCCTCCCGCGACACCGGCGTGATCGACCCGTACCACCGCCTCTACGGCCATCCCGGCATCTCGGTCGTCGACGGCGCCGCCGTCTCGGCGAACCTGGGCGTCAACCCGTCGCTGACGATCACGGCCCAGGCCGAGCGGGCGATGTCGTACTGGCCGAACAAGGGCGAGGCAGACCCGCGTCCGGCGCAGGGTGCGGCGTACGTACGCCTGAACCCGGTCGAGCCGAAGTCCCCGGCGGTCCCGGCGAACGCCTTCGGCGCACTGCGCCTGCCGTTCCTGGGGATGCCGACGGCGCCGTCGAAGAAGTAGCAGACGGGAAGCAGCAGACAGGCAGAAGGACCTGCACCCCCCTCCGAGCGCAGGTCCTTCTCCCTGTCTTGCGGTGAGCCTTACGGCTCTCGCGCCTTACCGGCGCTCACCGGGCGTGGGTCACGCCTCGGCACCGGCCTTGCGACGGCGCACCACGAACATCGCACCCGCACCGGCCACGACGGCCAGACCGCCGGCCAGGCCGATCGTCGGCAGCGCGGAGCTGGATCCGGTCTCGGCGAGGCTGCCGGTGACCTCCGGCGTGTTGGCCTTGGGCTTCTCGTTCGTGATCGGCGCCTTGCCGCCCTCCTGCGGCTTGGTGCCGTCCGTGTCCGTACCGGCGGAGACGATCTGGAACTTGTACGAGACGCTACCGAAGCCGGTGCACTCGCCCTCGGAGTCGCCGTAGATCGTCGCGCCGAGCGAGAAGCCGGAGCCGACCGGGGCGGACGCCGCGACGTTGAGGCGCAGCGGGATGTTGACCTCGTAGTCGGGCTTGAGCTTGTCGGTGTAACCGACGTAACCGACCGCGTAGCCGCCCTCGTTCAGGTTCTCCCAGGTCTTGGCGTCCGGGTTCCAGGCCTGGAGCTTGACCTGCTTGCTGGTGAACAGCTCCTCGCCGTTCTTGTCGGGGGAGGCCCCGGCGAAGAAGTCGAGGTCGTTCAGCGTGGAGTCGGAGTTGTTGAGCACGTTCAGCGAGAACTTGTGCCAGCCGCTGCCCGCCTCGATCTTGCCGGGCAGGCCGGAGATGCTGACGTCGACCTTGGTGTCCTTGCAGACACCCGGCTCCCCGGGCTCCGGCTCCTGCGTCTCCTCCGGCTCGGAGGCGGTCGGCTCCGGGGCGGTCGCCGTCGCGGTCGGCGTCTCGGTCGGGGCGGGAGGCGTCTCCGGCTCCTTCGTCTCCGTCGGAGGGTCGGTCGGTGTGGAAGGCGTCTCCGGCTCCTTCGTCTCCGTCGGAGGGTCGGTCGGCGTCGGAGGCGTCTCCGGCACCTTCGTCTCCTCCGGCGAGGTTGCCGTCGGCGTGGCGGAGGGCTCGTCGGCGGTGGCGTATGCGGCCGGGGCCGAGAGCAGCGCCAACGGGGCTATCACTGCCGTCGCGGCCGCAGCGGCCATGGCGCGGCGAAGCTTCATGAAGACCTCGAAAAGTCAGGTGTACCGCCGGTCGCGGCACGGGCTTTGGGGGAGGCCTCCGCGGTGGGGGGCGCGGGTGTGGCCCTTGATTCAGCAGGTTTGATCAGTGAAGGCTGTGAATGGTTGTGCTGCCCTTCACGAAATTCTTATGTGAGCTGGATCACGCCCTCGGTGGGGGTGCATCTGCGTCCATCCGGCCCGGCCGCCGCCCGGCACTGACATACGCTCAGCTGCCTGTCCGACGACCGACCGAGAGAGAGCGCACAGCACCGTGGCCGACAAGCCGTCCGAGGACGCCAGACCGGAACCCGTGCCGGAGCCGGGCCCCGACGCGTCCTCGTCCGTACCGGACGACGTGTGGGAGAAGTTCATCCAGGACAGTGAGCGCGACATACGCTCCTCCGCCCCGAAGGAACCGTCCGCCCGGGCCCGCCTGGTCACCGAGCGGCTGCGGCAGCAGGAGGCACGCGGCGAACAGCCCCCGGGGTGGCGCACCGGCCCGGCCTGGCGGGAGAGGGACGGGCGGGCCGCACGGCGCCGCCGGCTGTGGGCGCTGATCGGTGTGCCGGTCGCCATCGCCGTCGCCGTCGTGGCCGTACGGCCGTCGCTGCTGCCCGGCGACCCGTTCGGCACCGGGGAGCCCGAGCCCGCCGCCGCATCCCCGCTCCCCGCGGAGGAGGCCGCCCCGACCGCTCCGCCGTCCGCCGCCCCCGCCGACATCCCCACGCGCAAGCGGCCGTTCGCCGGATCGCCGGCCGAGCAGTGGGCCTCCGGCGAGCAGGCCATCGAGCTGCCGAAGGCCGAGGCCGTCGGCGGGATCTCCGCCACCCGGATCGAGGCGGCGCTGCGGCGCACGAAGGATTTCCTGGTCGCCTCGAACCTCGACCGCGACGTGCTGTACGGCGCCCAGCCGAAGCGGGCGCTGGCGCTCGTCGACCCGCTCGCGAAGGAGTAACCTGTCCCAGCTGCGGGACGCACTGCGCCGGCCCACGGCCGGGAACGACCCCAAATGGACCTCCACCCGCTTCGACCGCGACGAGGTCGAACTCGTGGGCGACGACATCCGCGTCCGGGGCCGGACGACGGTCGAGGCCGGGGCCGGCGGCACCGGAAGGGTGACGATCAAGGCCGACTACACCTTCGTGTACCCGCTGGTCAGGGCCGCCGGCGGTGACGAGGTGGCCCGCACGATCATCCGCCGCGTCGTCGAGGTGGACGTCCCGGACCCCGCCAGGTACCAGGTCACCGAGGGGCGGCTGTGGCTGGTCGCCGTCGACAGCGAGATCGGCAACGACCTGTGCCGGGAGGGCGACGGCTTCATCCACCCCCTGTTCGACAGCGAGCTGTCCGCCGCCCGGCAGCCGACGGGAGAGGAGCGGGACCCGTACGACCGCAGCAAGGAACTGACCGGCGCCGGAAGGGAGTGCGGCACGGTGACCCGCACCTGACCTGCGCGCACCGGAACGGCGTAGACGAGCGAAGGGCCCCGCGGGAGCTCGGCCGCGGGGCCCTTCCTTCGTCAGCACCGACGTCAGGGCAGCGCCGGTGCCTGGAAGCGGCGCCGGGGGGTTGCGCCGCTGGTCTCGAAAGCCCCGGGTCGGCGCCTCGGCGCCCATGGGGCGCGCGGATGGTCTGAACCTTTGGCGGTAACCGGTGGTACGCCGACGCAGGGCAATGAAGTTGTCTGCGAGGGGACTTGGTCTTTGTACGCATCGTGCTGAATGGGCGCGGCCCCCGCAACCGTTTGACCCAGATTTGGATGTGTACCGTCGGCCGGCCCCGGGCGTCCCCGGAGCCGGCCGTTCTCTTGGGTGACCGGGCTGCTGTCCCCTGCCGTCCGGTCACTTCCTGGAGCGAGGTCCCACGACGCACAGCACGATCCGTACGCCTCATCGCTCCAGCGAGCCACGCGTGGTTCTTTCGGGCCCGCCCCTGGCTGGCACGGACACCGGGACCAACGAAGCGCCTCGTCCGGCGGTCACGCACCGTACGGGTGAGAAGGGGTGCGTACGTCTGTACCGGGAACGCGGATTCCCCGGGCGCACGGACTCAGATCTTGCCCCGGCACAGCTCCAGCAGGGTCATCGCGAGGGCTGTGCCCGGCTTGCCCAGGGCCTCCCTGTAGTGGGCGAGGATCTCCATCTCGCGGGAGAGGTTCACGCGTCGGCCGCCGGAGCCGATGCGCGCGTCCTGGATCACGGCCGAGACGGCCATCCGTTCCTGGATCAGACCAATGATCCGATCGTCGAGCGCGTCGATGCGCTCCCGCGCGCCGGTGATCACATCGGCGGCCTCGGGGGTACGGGCGGCGGCAGCGGTAGCAGCTGATGTCTTCGTCTCGGGGGTGGTGGCAGTCATGGCCTCAGGGTCCTCACTCGGTGGCGGTGCCCCGAAACGACAGGATCCGGAAAGCATCAGGCGCCCCGGACCTTGTCGGCCCGGGGCGCCTGGGAAGTCGCTTGTCAGTAGCTCAAGCAGCACGACCATGGCAGCCGGCGGGCCGGTTGCCATAGGTAAAGACGAAGGTCGGGTGCTTGTGCATGGGGGCCAGTATGCCACGGCGGCGTCTGGTCCGAACGACCCCGTTAGAATCGGTAACCACAGACCCCCGCCCCACCGCCGGAAGGCAAGGCACCCCGTGTCATCGACCCCCGCTGCCACCGCCCCCGACACCGTCCTGGTCGTCGACTTCGGCGCGCAGTACGCCCAGCTCATCGCCCGTCGCGTCCGCGAGGCCCGGGTCTACAGCGAGATCGTGCCGAGCACCATGCCGGTCGCGGAGATGCTCGCCAGGAACCCGGCGGCGATCATCCTCTCCGGCGGCCCCTCCTCGGTGTACGAGACCGGCGCCCCGACCGTCGACCGCGCCCTCTTCGAGGCCGGCGTCCCCGTCTTCGGCATGTGCTACGGCTTCCAGCTCATGGCCCAGAGCCTGGGCGGCACCGTGGACAACACCGGCGCCCGCGAGTACGGCCGTACGGATCTGCACGTCTCCAAGGCGTCCTCCACCCTCTTCGAGGGCACCCCGGCCGAGCAGGCCGTGTGGATGTCGCACGGCGACGCCTGCTCCGCCGCGCCCGCGGGCTTCACCGTCACGGCCTCCACGGACGTCGTCCCGGTCGCCGCGTTCGAGGACGACGAGAAGAAGCTGTACGGCGTGCAGTACCACCCCGAGGTGATGCACTCCACGCACGGCCAGCAGGTGCTGGAGCACTTCCTTTACCGGGGCGCGGGGCTGTCGCCGAACTGGACCACCGGCAACGTCATCGATGAGCAGGTCGCCGCGATCCGCGCACAGGTCGGCGACAGGCGCGCGATCTGCGGTCTGTCCGGCGGCGTGGACTCCGCCGTGGCCGCCGCCCTGGTCCAGAAGGCCATCGGCTCCCAGCTGACCTGCGTGTACGTCGACCACGGCCTGATGCGCAAGGGCGAGACCGAGCAGGTCGAGAAGGACTTCGTGGCCGCGACCGGCGTGCAGCTGAAGGTCGTGGACGCCAGCGAGCGGTTCCTCACCGCCCTCAAGGGGGTCTCGGACCCCGAGGAGAAGCGGAAGATCATCGGCCGGGAGTTCATCCGGGTCTTCGAGCAGGCCCAGGCCGAGATCATCGCGGACGAGGGCCCGGCGGTCGAGTTCCTGGTGCAGGGCACGCTCTACCCGGACGTGGTCGAGTCCGGCGGCGGCACCGGTGCCGCCAACATCAAATCCCACCACAACGTGGGCGGCCTGCCGGAGGACCTCGAGTTCCAGCTGATCGAGCCGCTGCGCAAGCTCTTCAAGGACGAGGTCCGCATGGTCGGCCAGGAGCTCGGCCTGCCGGACGAGATCGTCCAGCGCCAGCCCTTCCCGGGGCCCGGCCTCGGCATCCGGATTGTCGGCGAGGTGACCAAGGAGCGGCTCGACCTGCTCCGCGAGGCCGACGCCATCGCCCGCGAGGAGCTGACGGCGGCCGGCCTCGACCGCGACATCTGGCAGTGCCCCGTGGTGCTGCTCGCGGACGTCCACAGCGTCGGCGTCCAGGGCGACGGCCGCACCTACGGCCACCCGATCGTGCTGCGCCCGGTGTCGAGCGAGGACGCGATGACGGCCGACTGGTCGCGGCTGCCGTACGACGTTCTCGCCCGGATCTCCACCCGGATCACGAACGAGGTCGCCGACGTCAACCGGGTCGTCCTCGACGTGACGTCCAAGCCGCCGGGGACCATCGAGTGGGAGTGAGCCCGCTGTGATCCCTATGTGCGCTTGATCGTGCGCAGGGGCTCGCCGGGCTTCCAGACCTCGACGACGAGGTACTTCTCGTCCTCGACGTAGGTCCGGACGATCTCGGTCAGCTCGGTGCGGAACAGGTGGAACGGCTCCGGCGGTTCCACCTCCTGCGTGTACCGGGCTTTCGTCCCGGGATCCCCGACCTCGATCGCCCGCCCGCTGATCCGGACGTCGCCGCCGACCATGCCGGTGCCCTCGCCCGGGTTGGCCTGCAGCGCGAAGCGCGGGTCGCGGCGCAGGTCGAGGGCCTTGAGCGAGTCCGGCACCCCCGTACGCCTCATCTTTACAAAACAGCCCTGCCCATTTCGGCTCACCGACGGTAACTTCCGCCCCGTACAGGAACCCAGTGCTGGAGGACCTATGCACGGGCCCACGCCGCCCCTCCCGCTGCCCACCGACCAGTTGCGGTTCGCGATGCCGCCCATGCACGAGTCGGTCGAGGACGAACGCCGGCACCGCAAGGAACGGCTCGCGGGGGCGCTGCGGGTCTTCGGGCGGTACGGATTCGAGGACGGGGTCTCGGGGCACATCACCGCGCGCGACCCCGAGTACAGCGACTGCTTCTGGGTCAATCCGTTCGGGATGCCCTTCAAGCATGTCACCGTGAGCGACCTCGTGCTCGCCAACGCCGACGGCCAGGTCGTCGACGGCCGCTACCACGTCAACCAGGCGGCGTTCACCGTGCACGCCCAGGTGCACGCAGCCCGCCCCGATGCCGTCGCCGTCGCCCACTGCCACTCCGTGCACGGCCGCGCCCTCGCCGCCCTCGGCGAGCTGCTGTAACCCATCACCCAGGAGAGCTGCGCCTTCTACGAGGACCACGCCCTGTACGACGCCTACACCGGCGTCACCGTCGACGCGGAGGAGGGCCGGCGCATCGCGCGGGCACTCGGCTCCCACAAGGCGCTCGTGCTGCGCAACCACGGGCTGCTGACGGTGGGGGACTCGGTGGACGCGGCGGCCTGGTGGTTCCTGTCGATGGAGCGGTCCTGCCAGGTGCAGCTGACGGCGCGGGCGGCGGGGCGTCCGGTCCTGATCGACCACCGGGCGGCGGTGTCGACGCGCGAGCAGCTCGGCGGGGACCTCGTCGCGTGGATCAACTACCAGCCGCTGTGGCAGGACATCAGCCGGAGCGAGCCGGATCTGCTGAGCTGAGCCTGTCGGCGGGCGGTGTCAGAAACCCCGTAGGACGGCTGCCTTCGTCATCGCGAACTCCTCGTCCGTGAGCACCCCCGACCGGTGCAGCTCGCCCAACTCGCGCAGGCGCGCAACAGTACGTCGTGATGGTCGGCGGGGGGCGGCACCGCGGCGGCCCGCTGCGGGCGGTCGGCGTACTCGCCGGGCTCGAGGCCGTCCGCGCTTGCGTTCGGGTTCGAAGACGACACCGGAGACGGCCTCCAGTGGCACGGCGATCTCCCCATACGTCTGCCGGAACAGCGGTACGGTGCGGTGCAGGCCCGGCGTGATCCGGACCGTGCTGCCGTCGAAGGCCCAGGTCCCGTCGCGCTGGATGATCTCGGCCATAAGGGAATTCTCGCAGCCAGGTCAACACGGCGATCCGGAGTTCACCCGCACGGCAGCGGTACGGACCCGACCTGCTGGATTCCGGGCGCGTGGCGTAGGGCACAATTCGCTTTCGTCACACGGGAGTTGTACGGCGGCGGTGCCGTGTGTCGCGGGCCGCCGGTGGTTCGGTCGTGCGGAAGGCGGGCGTCGGGCGTGGCGGTGCAGGAGGCGAGGCAGGGCGGCGCGGGTGCGCATGACTCCGTGCGGGCAGGCGTGCACGGGGGTGGCTGCACCTGCGGGGACTGTCCGCACGGGGCGCGGGCGGGGCACCGGCGGGCGGTCGCCGCGTTTCTGCTCCAGCGGGACGAGTTCGCGGCCGGGCAGGGGCTGCCGGCCGCGGTGGCGCACTCCGCGTCGGCCTCCCGGCAGTGGGTCTCGGAGGAGCTGACCCAGTCCGCGGAACTCGTCGCCGAGCGCGGCCGGGCCGAGGGGGAGGCGTGGCTGGCCGGGCTGTGGCGGTGGACGGCGTGCGTGGCGTGGGCGACCGTGGTGGTGCTGTTGCTCGTGCAGGCGCTCACCGCGGTCGGTGCCGGATGGACGGCGGGGCGGACCGCCGGGCTGGTGGCCGCGGTGGTGGTCGCCGGTGCGCTGACCGTGGCGTCGTGGTTCCACCGGGCGCGGGGCGGGGTGCTCGCGCCGGTGATCGGTGAGGACAACCGGCTGTCCACGTCGCGGACGGTGGCGGCGGTGTGGGTGCTGTTCGTCGCGTACGCGGTGCTCGTGCTGGTGGGGCGGCTGGCGGCGGCCTCTCGGCACGGGGAGCGCGACGCGCTGATCGCCGGTCTTGAGCTGGCTCGGGGGGCCGGTGTCGTGACCGTGCTCGCGGTGGTGTGCGGGATCGCTGTGCTGGTGCGGCGGGTGGTGGGGCTGCGGGTGCTGTCCCAGCGGCTGCAGAAGGTACGGGCGGAGCGGCCTCGGGCGGCCGATCTGCTGACCGACGACTCGGGGCGGGGGACGTTCGCGGATATTCAGTATGTCGTGATCAGTGCGGTCGCTCTGGCGTTCGCGGCGGTGCGGTTGGCCCGGCGGACGGATCAGCTGCCGGATCTGCCGTGGGGGCTGGCGGTGGTGGTGCTGGTGTCGGCGGCGACGTATCTCGCCGGCAAGTACGCGGAGGGCGGGCGGCCGGTGATCCTGTCCGTGGTGCGGGCGCGGGAGGCCGGTGACCTGGACGCGCCGATCCGCACCGGCGACGACATCGAGATCCGGGGTGCCGGGTTCGTGCCGCCGGGTGCGCATCGCGCCGACCGGCTCTCGCGGATGGTCGTCCGCGTCGGGCCGGTGCACGTTCACGTGCCGCTCGTTCCGGTGACCGGCGGTTTCAGCAACCCGACGGACACGGTGCTGACGGTGCCGGTGCCGGCGGATGTGGAGCCGGGGCGGGTGGAGGTGCAGGTGGTGACGGCGGCGGGGGTCGAGACGAACCGGTATGCGATCGATGTGACGGAGTGACGGTCCGGTTCTCCGGGTTGCTCGAGTTGTTCGGGTTCTCGGGGTTCTCGGGGTTCTCAGGGTTCTCCGGGTTTTCGTCCGCGGGTTGTGTTGTATGCCTGCGGCGGCCTGTGCGGGTGGGGTGGGGGTGCGCGTAGCGCCTGCGGTGGGGTTGTGGGTCGGGGCCGCGCCGGGGGGTGTTCGTCCTCGGTCCGGCGATGTGGTCGGCTCTCGGCTACGGGGGGTGGTCGTGTGTTGCCGCCGGCCGCTGCGGGCGGACACCCCCGACACGTCCCCTTCCCGCCGCCGGCGACCGGGGGTGCGTGGGGGTGCGCCTGCGGAACTGAGACGTCGGCCGTGAAGTCGGCGATGGTGCTTTCTCTGTCAAGTTCTGCGTGTTGCTGATCTGGTGTTCGCCCTTGTGTCATCGGGTGGTACGGGTGCACCGCGTTCCACGAGCTGATCCAGATAGGTCCTCAACCACCCCATGGACTCCCATGTGCCGACGGTCTGTTCGGCTTGCTCGGTCAGGCGTTGCATCTCCGTCCAGTCGGACACGATGTCGTCGGCGAAGTCGTCGACCACTCGCAGCGCCCAGATCAGCAACGGCCCCATGGTGGCCGGATCGATCGGCTCGCGGCTGTTCTCCCCGGGGCCAGGCGTGGCAGGGGGAGGTAGTCGTCGACGCCGTACCGGTGTCAGAGGCATCACCAGGCCGGCCGGGTGGGCGCTCGCGGCGTCGAACGCCCACAGGCAGGTCACCGCAACGCCGTATTGATCATCATCCAGGCCGCCAGACGCATCTCTTCCTGGAAGGCGTCCGGGAACTTCGACCAGTCCACGCCGACCCGCGACGCACTGAGGTTGGCGATCAACGGTGCAAGGGACCAGACGTCGTCGCCGTAGATCGAGATCGAGATCGAGATCGGGACGGGGCCGGGCGCGAGGATCAGAGACGGCGCGATGACCGGGGTCCTCCATCCGGGCAGGGCCGGCAGTTCGGAGGGCAGAGCGGTCACAAGTCGTAGTCCCCGTGGAAGTTGATCGATGACATCGCGGTCGGTGTCGGTGACCGCGGCGAGCGCGGCATCCCAGAACCGGCTCCCCGACCCGGTCGCGTAGATCAGTGAGCCGGGCGTGGGCATCTGCCCAGTCCGCGTCCCACACGGCCGGTTCCACGGTGCCGCGCAGGTTGCCCAGCGCCTGGTGCAGGTGCGCCAGACGAGGGTGATGGGCGGGCGTGACCCGCGCGTTCGGGCAGGCCGTGCACAGCAGGAACGAGGCGACGCAGGTCTGGCCTGGCGGGCCGAATGGGCTGTGCTCGTAGTCGGCGCAGCCCGCCGTCGCCGTCTCCCGCTCCCCTGCCCCGGACTCCTCGGTCAGGCGGCGGCGAACACAGTGCGGTGAGCAGCCGCCACCGCGTCCAGGGCCCCGTCGGCGATCACCGGCACGGCCGCCTGCTGGACTTGCGGCTCCGGGAGCACGTAGACGCTGTCGTGCGTGTCCCTGGGTGTTCTGCCCAGGCTCGCGCCGGTACAGCACGTTCACGGTCTTGCGGATGCGCTTCAGCGGAGAACCGCGCAGCACGACCGACCGCGCCCAGTCGCGACCGGAGCGTTCGTCCACGCCGAATCCGAACGGGCCGACCCGGACAGCTTTGAGGTAGGCCTGTTGCTCGTGCTCGGTGGTCTGGTGCCAGACCAGCAGCCGGTCGGAGTCCGCACCGAGCAGCGCCAACGTGGCCCGGGCATGTGAAGTCGCCTGCAGAGCCTCGCTGATGATCCGCCCGGAGGAGTCGGCGCCGGAATAAGCGGCCACGGTGACCTGCACGGCGTCGTTTCTCCAGCCCTAGCCGGTAGACCGGCGTCCCCGCTTCCGCCGTGCCGGGCAGCGTCTCCGGCACGGGCATCTCGGAGATCGTGGTGGAGTTCAGCACGTGCTCCGAGGCGATGAGCACAGCCAGCGCGGCCGTTTCCTTGCGGCTGAGGAAGAGCCGCTTCCCGGGCCAGCCGCGTGAACACCCCTGCGAGCTCCTGCTCCGATACCGGTCCGCCAGTGAGCACGAAGTCGGCCAGCAGCGACAGCAGTTGCAGATCCAACCTCGGCGAGGCAGCCGAGTACATGTTCGACCACACGATCTTCCAGGACAACCTGGTGTTCGTGGACTTCTGTGAAACCTCGCCGGCCCGCTGCTGCTGGTGGCGGCGGTTCTCGCGGTGCGCGGCCGGGCGCCGTACTCCCTCCTCGAGACCGTGGCCGGCTGACAGCGCGAGCAGAGCTTCGTGACTGCCGGCGAATCGACAGGAAAAAACCCGTCCGCGCAGGGTTGAGCGGGGCTTCATTGCCGTACGTATGGTCTGTTGAGGGGGTCTGGGTACGGGCGAGAGGCGGCTGGTAGTGATGACTCACAGTATGCGGAGCGACACGCACGTCCCCCATCTCGATGGCGGTCGGGACTGGAAGGACATCAGATTCGCCCTCCTTCCACTCCGGGTGTTCCTCGGCGTCACCTTCATCTACGCGGGGCTGGACAAGCTCACCGACAGCGCCTTCATGAAGGACTCCGGTGCCGGCTCGATCGGCGACATGATGCGCAGCGTCCGCGACTCCTCGGCCATCCCCGCCCTGGTCGACCTTTCCCTGAAGAATCCCGTCGGCTTCGGCTATGCCATCGCCTTCGGCGAACTCGCCGTCGGCATCGGCACCCTCATCGGCCTGCTCGCCCGCCTGGCCGCACTCGGCGGCGCGCTGATCTCGCTCAGCCTCTGGCTGACCGTGAGCTGGGCCGCCGACCCGTACTACTACGGCAATGACCTCCCCTACCTGATGGCCTGGATTCCGCTGGTCCTCGCAGGCGCACCCCTGCTCTCCCTGGACGCCGCCCTACGGTCACGTCGCAGGCAACGGCGCGGGGGCTACCGGTAAGCCTCAGGGGGCTGTCGCTTCCTGGCCGGGACCGTCGTCGGTGGCCGTACGGCGCGCGCCACGGCGTCGGCGTATGCCCAGGTCCAGGAGGCCGACCGCGCCCGCCAGGCACAGGCCGACCACGACGAGGGGTATCACCGCGAACCACGGCGTCTCCCAGGTGCCGCCCGCGTCCCCGGCGTAGATCACGCCCGCGAGGGTGAGGAAGGCACCGGCGACCAGCCTTCCGGGCCTGAACTCATGACGCAGCACGGCTCACCTCCGCCTGACCCACGCCGACCTGGAGGTCCAGGTCGAGTGTGCCGCTCTTCTCGACGCCCGCGGCCGGAGCCAGGGTCATCTCCTTGTGCTTGCCCGGTGCCACGTCCACGTCCTTCTCGTGGTCGCCGGGCAGCTGGATGTCGCCCACGCCCACGTCGATGCTCACCCGCACGGTCACGTCCCGGGGCACGATCACCTCTATCCGTCCCATGCCGACGTCGGCCCGCGTGGTCACCGTCTGCCCCTCGGCGACCTTCAGCCGGGTCAGGTCCAGGGTGCCGACGCCGGTACCCACGTCGTAGTCGGGCCGGACGTCCGCCACCGCGGCCGGACGCCAGGTCGTGTCCGTCCAGTGCGTGCCGATGTCCTTGGGCAGCGCTGCCGCACAGGCCAGCAGTCCCGCCGTGACGACCGCGAGGAAGATGGATCCCGCCCCCGTGCGGCCGAGGAACGCGCTGACCGCTATGCCGAGGCCGAGGACGGCCAGCGCGCAGGCCAGACCGGTCTGCAGGCTGGTGCCCAGCGGGTGCTCCTCCCATGTCAGGCCCGTGCCGAGGCCGCCCGCGGCCAGCGCGAGCAGGAACACCCAGCCGCCGATCCAGCGGGGCCCGCGGGGCTTCGGGGGCTGGGGACGCGCGGCCCGTACGTCCTCGTGGCCGGTGCCGAGGCTGATGTTGACCGCCGCCGCGATGTCCCGGCCGCGGGAGTCCCGCGGCCCCCACAGATAGCCGGTGCCGCCGTAGTGCGTGCCGTCCTTGACTATGGGGTCGCGCCACCAGGAGGGGGAGGAGGCGGGCACCGGCGGCGCCTGGGCCTCCGGCGGGGCGTCGGCGACGGCCTGGGCGGCGAGCGGGTCGGGGCCGGGGGCGCCGCGCTGCCGCGACCAGTACCCGGCGCCGGCCAGGAGCAGGGACAGCACGACCGCGAAGGTCAGCACGCCGCCGTTGTTCATCAGCGTCAGGAACACCCCGCAGCCGACCAGCGCGAACAGCACGGCCGTCAGCGCCTGGCCGTCGACCCGGCCGGTCAGCAGCTTGCGCACCTCGTTCTCGTCGTCGTCGAACGGGACGAGGAGCCAGGCGAAGCCATAGAAAAGGAGGCCGATGCCGCCGGTCGCGGAGAGCACGGCGAGCGTGATCCGGAAGATCACCGGATCCATGTCGCACTGCCGCCCCAGACCGGCGCACACCCCGGCGAGCACCTTGTGCCGCCGGTCCCGCCGGAACTTGTGGGGAGGCTCGGGCACGCCCGGCTGCTCCGCCTCGACGGCGGTCGCCTTTCCCGCGGCGTCCGGAGCCGCGGCGGGCGCGGCATCCTGCGGCCCGGCGCCCGCGGCGGGGCGCGGGCCGGAGCCGGGTCCCGGACCCGTCGCGGCGTGCTCGTGATCTGTCATGTGTCCATGGTGACGGGCGCGGCGGCGTCGCGGCAGTCGGTACGACCCTGGCCGGACCCTGATATCGCCCCTGAGCCGGGACCGGGGAACCGTTCGACGGATCCGGCCGCCGAAGATCAGGGGAGTCTCGGGGGACAACCCTGATGCCCCGGCCCTCGCGGCGTGTGAACATCGATGGCATGCCGGAAGCCGCAGCAGCGCCACTCGTCGAACCGCGGCCGCCGCGCAAGCTCTACCGCAGCAGCGACGGACGCTGGCTCGGTGGCGTGGCGCGGGGGCTCGCCGGGCACCTCGGGTTGCCCGTCGTCTGGGTACGGCTCGTCTTCGTCGGCCTGTTCATGGCCAACGGCCTCGGCGCGCTGCTGTACGCCGCCTTCTGGTTCTTCGTGCCGCTCGGCGTCGGCGGCGTCGAGGCGCAGAAGCCGCCCGCGCTGGTCAGCACCGAGACCTCGCCGGACGGCCGCCGCAGACTCATCGCCCGCAAGCCGGACCGGGGCCAGATCGTCGCCCTGCTCCTCATGGTCGTCGTGGCCATGGTGTTCGTGGGCAGCGTGGATCTCAGCACCGGCGTGCGGGCCTACCTCTGGCCCACCGTGCTCGTCGGCGCGGGCGTCGCCCTAGTCTGGCGCCAGGCGGACAACGCCCGCCGGGCCCGCTGGGTCGAGGTCGGCAGCCGTCGGCGCACGGTCACCCTGCTGCGGTCCGTGGGCGGCGTGCTGCTGGTGACGGCCGGTGTCTCCGGCATCTTCGTCCTGCAGGGCTCCGCCGCCCACCTCGGCTCGGTCCTGCAGGCGGCCCTCGCGGTGCTCGTCGGGATAACGCTGCTCGCCGGTCCGTATCTCGTGCGCATGACCCAGGACCTGTCCGAGGAGCGCCTGATGCGCATCCGAGCCCAGGAGCGCGCGGAGGTCGCCGCCCACGTCCACGACTCGGTGCTGCACACCCTGACCCTGATCCAGCGCAACGCGGAGAACGCGAGCGAGGTGCGCCGCCTCGCCCGCGCCCAGGAGCGTGACCTGCGCACCTGGCTCTACAAACCGGAGGGCACCGGCAAGGACGAGGCCGACGAACCCACCACCCTCGCCGACGCCGTGCGGCGCAACGCCGCCGAGGTCGAGGACAAGCACGGCGTCCCCATCGAAGTCGTCGTGGTCGGTGACTGCCCGCTCGACGAGGGGACGGGCGCACAGATGCAGGCGGCGCGCGAAGCGATGGTGAACGCGGCCAAGTACGGTGGCGAGGGCGGTGCCGTCCAGGTCTACGCCGAGGTCGAGGGAAAGACGGTCTTCGTGTCCGTCCGGGACCGCGGCCCAGGCTTCGACCTCGACTCGATACCCGCCGACCGCATGGGTGTCAGAGAATCGATCATCGGCCGCATGGAGCGCAACGGCGGTACGGCGCGGCTGCGCGCGGTGCCGGACGGCGGCACGGAGGTCGAGCTGGAGATGGAGAGGGCGGAGACGTCATGAGCGACCCGACCGAGGCGAACGGGACGGCGGGAGCGGCCGAGGGCGCCGGGGCTGCCGAGTCCGCGGAGCCGACCGGCGGCGCGGGGCAGCGGCACGTGCGCGTGGTCCTCGTCGACGACCATCGCATGTTCCGTACGGGGGTACAGGCCGAGATCGGCCGGACCGAGCAGACCGGCGTCGAGGTGGTCGGCGAGGCCGCGGACGTCGACCAGGCGGTCACGGTCATCACCGCGACCCGGCCCGAGGTGGTCCTCCTGGACGTGCACCTGCCGGGCGGCGGCGGGGTCGAAGTGCTGCGCCGCTGCGCCCCGTTGATGTCCGACGCCGAGCAGCCCGTCCGCTTCCTCGCGCTGTCCGTCTCGGACGCGGCGGAGGACGTGATCGGTGTGATCCGCGGCGGCGCCCGCGGCTACGTGACCAAGACGATCACCGGCACGGACCTCGTCGACTCCATCTTCCGCGTCCAGGAGGGCGACGCGGTCTTCTCCCCGCGCCTGGCCGGCTTCGTCCTGGACGCCTTCGCCTCCACCGACGCCCCGCCGGTCGACGAGGACCTGGACCGCCTCACCCAGCGCGAGCGCGAGGTGCTGCGGCTCATCGCCCGGGGCTATGCGTACAAGGAGATCGCCAAGCAGTTGTTCATCTCCGTCAAGACCGTCGAGTCCCACGTCTCGGCGGTGCTGCGCAAGCTCCAGCTGTCCAACCGGCACGAGCTGACCCGCTGGGCCACGGCACGCCGGCTGGTGTGACACCGGCCGGTACCGGGCCACGGGCCGTCGGCGACCGGGCGCCGCGTCACACCACCCGCGTGGCCCCCGCGTACGGCATCTCGCCGAGCGGGGCCAACCGTACCGGGGCGCCCGGCCTCGGGGCGTGGATCATGCTTCCGTTCCCGACGTAGATGCCCACGTGGCTGATGCCGGAGTAGAAGAACACCAGGTCGCCGGGGAGCAGTTCGGAGCGGGAGACGCGGCGGCCCGCGTCGATCTGCGCGTACGTCGTGCGGGGCAGGGAGACGCCCGCGGAGCGGTAGGCGGCCTGGACGAGTCCCGAGCAGTCGAAGGCGTCCGGGCCGGTCGCGCCCCACACGTAGGGGTTGCCGAGCTTCTGGTAGGCGTAGGAGACGGCGTCCGCCGCACGGGAGTTGGGGGCCCGGGACGTGACGGACCGGGGTGCCGCAAGGCCGTCCCGCGCGCCCGCCGACCGGGACGCACGGCCCGTGCCCGCGCCCTCGTCGAGCCGGGCGCGCTCCTGCGCGGTCAGCCGCGACAGCAGCCGCCGTGCCTCGCCGAGCTTCCCGGTGACCGTGTTCTTGTGCCGGTTCAGCGCCTCCTGCCGTGACTTCAGCGAGGCGAGTTCGATGTGCGCGTCCCCGCGCAGCTGCTCGATCTCCCACAGCTGCCTGCGCACGCGCCCGACGGCGGCCTGTTGTCTGTTGCCGGCCCGTTCGACGAACTCGGCGCCGTCGAGGTACCGGTCGGGGTCGTCGGACAGCGCGAGCTGCACGGCCGGGTCGAGACCGCCGCCGCGGTACTGCGCCGCCGCGACCGAACCGAGCGCGTCCCGCGCCGAGTTCAGCCGGTCCTCCTTGCGGGCCGCCTCGTCCTGCAGCCGCGTCAGCCGCTTGCCGGCCGACTCCGCCTTCTCTTTGGCGCCGTTGTACTTCTCGGTGGCGACCTCCGCCTCCTGGTACAGCTGGTCCACCTTGGCCTTGACCTGCGCCGGTGTCAGCTGCGGCTCGGCGTGCCCGGTCCCGTCGAAGCCCGTCGCGCTCGCCGCGCCCGCGAGGGCGATCGTGACGGCGGTACGGGCCGTGTTGGTGCCCGCGGGGCGTTGCCGGGGCTTGCGGTGCGCTGCCACCAGGGCTCCACGTCCTTTCGTACGACCGCCCGGCGCGTACGTACGCCGCCCGGGAAGCGGACCGTGGGGCGGCTGACGCGTCCGGCGGCGGCCCGACAGGGGAACGGGCCGCCGCCGGACCTTCTCGGCGGTGGTGTCCGACTGCCGCCCCTGGCCCGGGCGGCGGTGGGGAGCCGGTCACCTGGTGGAGGACGCTAATCCTGGCCGGGGCGGGCCTGTGACGGGTTGCGCGGAACTGGCGCGAGGGGACCGGCGGGTGACCGAGTGCGACCGTAATCCCGTCCGGGCGCCGTCGCCTTCTCACTGCGCGCTGACCGAAGTGACGATTCCGCGCCCCTCGCCGGTCACGGAGTGCTATGGGCGCATATATGCAAGCGCTCACGGTGACGGGGTGCGGCGGCCTGTTGCCGGGCTGGGGGCGGGCGTGGTGCCGGGCTGGGCCGGGTGTGGCACCCGGTCGCGACAGGCCTGGTGACGGAATGCGGCGGGCCCGGTGTCGGAGGGCGCCCGCGCCCCTGATTAGGCTCCGGCCCCATGGACGTACTCATCCACCTCTTCGTCGGCCTGCACATCATCGGCATCGCCTCGCTCCTCGGCGGCTTCCTCACCCAGATGAAGGCGATGGGCCAGGGCACCGCCCGCTTCACCCCGGCCATGCTGCACGGCGCGCTGACGATGCTGGTCACCGGAGCGGTCCTGGTCGGCCTCAACCAGGCCGACGACCAGTCGGTGAACAACATCAAGATCGGCGTCAAGCTGGCGCTGCTGGTCGTGATCCTCGGCCTGGTCTATGTGAAGCGGGACGACGAGCAGGTGGACAAGGGCCTGTTCGGCACGGTGGGCCTGCTGACCACGGCGAACATCTTCATCGCGGTGCTGTGGACCTGACGTCCGTCGCCCGGTCCGCTCCCGCCGCCGGCGGTGCGTGTCAGGCCGGGCGCACCACGCTGTGGATCGACGACTCTCCGTCGTAGTAGATCGACTCCTCGCGCACGTAGGCGCCCGGCTTCGGGGCGTGGATCATCATGCCGTTGCCGATGTAGAGGCCGACGTGGCTGATGTCGTCGTAGAAGAACACGAGGTCGCCGGGCTGCGCCTGGGTGAGCGGGACGGTGGTGCCGGCGTCGACCTGGTCGTAGGTGGTGCGCGGCAGGGACACGCCGGCGGCCTTCCAGGCGGCCTGGGTGAGGCCGGAGCAGTCGTAGGAGCCGGGACCTATGGCGCCCCACACGTACGGCTTGCCCATCTGCGCGCGGGCGAAGGCGATCGCCTTCTCGGCCTTGGCGGCGTAGGAGGAGTCGGTGGCGGGGGCGCTGGTCTCCGGGGCGGTGGTGGAGCCCGACGCGTTGCCGCTCTCCTGCTGCCGGGCGGCCTCCTCCCGGGCCTGCCGCTCCTGCTCGGCCTGCTGCTGCCGGGCCAGCTCGGCGGCCTTGCGGGCGGCCTCCTGCTGCTTCTTCTTCTCGATCGCCGCGAGCCGCGCCTTCTCCTCGGCGGTCAGCTGCGACAGCAGTTCGCGCGCGTCGGCGAGCTTCCGCTGGACGGTGGCTTTGGCCGTCTTCAGGTCGCTCTGCGACTCGGTGAGCGACCGGAGACTCTCGGTGGCCTCCCGCCGCTTCTGCATCGTCTCGGACTGCTGCGTGACGTAGTCGTCGACCGCTTCCTTCTGGCGGCCGGTCAGCCGGTCCGTCAGCTGGTTCTGGTCGAAGTAGTCCTGTGGCGAGTCCGCGAGCAGGAAGGTCGCCGTGGCCGGGAGGGTGGCGCCGTTGCGGTACTGGGCGGCGGCGAAGGAACCCAGCTCATCCCGCGCCTCGTTGAGCTGCTGGGTGCGCTGGGCGACGTCGTCGAGGAGGGTGTCGACGCGCTTGCGCTGCGTGGCGGTCTTCTCCTTGGCCGCGTTGTACTTGTCGGTCGCCGACTCCGCCTGGCGGTAGAGGTCGTCGACCTTCTTCTCGACCTCCTCCAGGCTCGGCCGGTCGTCCGGGGGTGCGGCGTTGGCCGTCTGGGACAGCAGGGCCACGGAGGTGAGGGCCGCCGTCGCGAGGGCGGGGGTCCGTATGCCTGCTACGCGCGTTCCGGCGGGACGCGACTTGCGGTGCGACGCCAAGGAGGCGACTCCTTCCGTGTACCGCCTACCGGGTTAGCTGTCGGGTTCGGGCGGGTGGTTCGGAAGGGTTGCCCTACGGCCCCTGTCCCGTGAGGGAGTCGGGCCGATTCACCCCATGGTTTCTGTTGGGTCCCCGGCTCCGGCTGCCGCTGGCACGCCGGACTCGACGGAAGCCGCGCGACCCGGCGACGTTCGCCGGTGGAGGTCGTACGGCCCGCTCGGCACGGTAGCCAATTCGTGTGGCGCCTGTGAAGGTTGGTGAGCGATATGCCCGATACATTTTCGTGACCTTAGCCCAAGAGGTCGCTCAGGATTGCCTATTCGTAGTGAAAGATGGCGGTATACCCTGAATAAGCACGTCCGCCCGCTTCGTGGCGACAGCTTCCAGCCAGCCACGCTTCGGCGTGATCGACAATCCGCGCCGGCTCTCCTACGACCATCGACAGCTGCACGTCGCCGCGGCGGGGCCGCGGCGGCCCGAAGGGCGTCGGAACGGGGCTCAAGGACTCGGCCTGACCTACACGGTCACGAAGATCGACTGGGACGGAGGCGCGTGGAAGCACACCGGGTGGTGCGCGGGCAGCCGGACACCTCCCCGAACCACCTCGCCCGCCCTCGGCTCCGATGGCAGGCCCTACGTCGGTGAGCTGAACGGCGAGCCCGAGCGGCCCACCGCGCGGGTGGGCGGCAGGTCGGCCCTGAGGGCGGTGATTCCGGCGATTGTCTCGGGGTGGCGGCGGGCTGTCAGTGGGGCGCCCTAGACTCGGAGAGCGATGAGCAGCCTCTTTGATGACAGCTTCCTGGCGAACCTCCAGGCCCAGCGGGGCCCGGCGGAAGAGCCCCCGCCGCCGCCCGAGGACGATCACGTACCGGAGTCGATTCCGGACGATCTGTTCGACGGGAAGTTCGACCTGCCGCCGGACCGGGACGCGTACTACCGGGACGGTGCCCCCCGCCCGCCGGTGGACGCCGCCGCGCTCCTGGAGGGGCTGAACGACAACCAGCGCGCCGCCGTCGTGCACTCCGGCTCCCCGCTGCTCATCGTGGCCGGCGCCGGCTCCGGCAAGACGCGTGTGCTCACGCACCGCATCGCCCACCTCCTGGCCGAGCGGGGCGTCCACCCGGGCCAGATCCTCGCGATCACCTTCACCAACAAGGCCGCGGGCGAGATGAAGGAGCGCGTCGAGCAGCTCGTCGGTCCGCGCGCGAACGCGATGTGGGTGATGACCTTCCACAGCGCGTGCGTGCGCATCCTGCGACGGGAGAGCAAGAAGCTCGGCTTCACCTCCTCGTTCTCGATCTACGACGCCGCCGACTCCAAGCGCCTGATGGCCCTGGTCTGCCGCGATCTGGACCTCGACCCAAAGCGCTTCCCGCCCAAGTCCTTCAGCGCCAAGATCAGCAACCTCAAGAACGAGCTGATCGACGAGGAGGACTTCGCCGCCCAGGCCTCCGACGGCTTCGAGAAGACCCTCGCCCAGGCCTACGCCCTGTACCAGTCGCGGCTGCGCGAGGCGAACGCCCTCGACTTCGACGACCTGATCATGACGACGGTCAACCTGCTGCGCGCCTTCCCGGACGTTGCCGAGCACTACCGCCGCCGCTTCCGCCACGTGCTCGTGGACGAGTACCAGGACACCAACCACGCCCAGTACGCCCTGGTCCGGGAACTCGTCGGCACGGGCGCGCACGACGAGGACGTCCCGCCGAACGAGGACGACATCCCGCCCGCCGAGCTGTGCGTGGTGGGCGACGCCGACCAGTCGATCTACGCCTTCCGCGGCGCCACGATCCGCAACATCCTCCAGTTCGAGGAGGACTACCCGGACGCGACGACGATCCTGCTGGAGCAGAACTACCGCTCGACGCAGACGATCCTCTCCGCCGCCAACGCGGTCATCGAGCGCAACGAGTCCCGCCGCCCCAAGAACCTGTGGACCAACGCGGGCGCGGGCGCCACGATCACCGGGTACGTCGCCGACACCGAGCACGACGAGGCGCAGTTCGTCGCCGACGAGATAGACCGCCTCACGGACGCGGGCGAGGCGAAGGCGGGCGACGTCGCCGTCTTCTACCGCACCAACGCCCAGTCCCGTGTCTTCGAGGAGGTCTTCATCCGCGTCGGCCTGCCCTACAAGGTCGTCGGCGGCGTCCGCTTCTACGAGCGCAAGGAGGTCCGGGACGTCCTGGCCTACCTGCGCGTGCTGGCCAACCCCGAGGACTCGGTGCCGCTGCGCCGCATCCTCAACGTCCCCAAGCGGGGCATCGGCGACCGCGCCGAGGCCATGATCGACGCCCTCGCCCAGCGCGAGAAGATCAGCTTCCCGCAGGCGCTGCGGCGCGTGGACGATGCGTACGGCATGGCCGCGCGCTCCACCAACGCCGTCAAGCGGTTCAACACGCTGATGGAGGACCTCCGTACGATCGTCGACTCCGGCGCCGGACCGGCCACCGTGCTGGAGGCGATCCTCGAACGCACCGGCTACCTCGCCGAGTTGCAGGCCTCCACCGACCCGCAGGACGAGACCCGCATCGAGAACCTCCAGGAACTCGCCGCCGTGGCCATGGAGTTCGAGCAGGAGCGCGGCGAGGGCGAACAGGGCACCCTGGCCGACTTCCTCGAACAGGTCGCGCTGGTCGCCGACTCCGACCAGATCCCCGACGAGGAGGAGGACGGCTCCGGCGTCATCACGCTGATGACCCTGCACACCGCCAAGGGCCTGGAGTTCCCGGTCGTGTTCGTGACCGGCATGGAGGACGGCGTCTTCCCGCACATGCGCGCCCTCGGCCAGACCAAGGAGCTGGAGGAGGAGCGGCGCCTGGCCTACGTCGGCATCACACGCGCGCGGGAGCGGCTGTATCTGACCCGGTCCACCATGCGCAGCGCGTGGGGGCAGCCGTCGTACAACCCGCCCTCCCGCTTCCTGGAGGAGATCCCGCCCGCTCACGTCGAGTGGAAGCGGACGGGAGCCGGTGCACCCCCCTCCTCCGGGCCGGTCTCGGGCGTGGCGGCCTCGCTGTCCTCGTCCCGCTCCCGCTCCTCGGCCTCGGGCGCCTCCGGGTTCGCCACGCGCCGCGCCTCCGAGAAGCCGGTGGTGTCACTGGCGGTCGGCGACCGGGTCACGCACGACCAGTTCGGGCTCGGCACGGTGGTCGCGGTGAAGGGCACGGGCGCGAATGCGGAGGCGACGATCGACTTCGGCGAGGCCAAGCCGAAGCGCCTGCTGTTGCGGTACGCACCGGTCGAGAAGCTGTGAACGCCGGGTGGAAAAGAAGCCCGTCCGGCGTTTGAGCGGAGGGCCGTCCAGGCCGAAGCGGGGGGTTTGGGGGGCGGCAGCCCCCAGACCTGAACCGCAACGCACGGTTCACTCACCGCCAACGGTCAGGGCTTACGTCGGGTCCAACCCATGGCTCCGCAGCCACGGCAGTGGGTCGATGGCCGACCCCCCGGCCGGCCGGACCTCGAAGTGCAGGTGCGGGCCGGTGGAGTTGCCGGAGTTGCCGGAGTGCGCGATCGGCTGACCGGCCTTCACCGCCGTACCGGACGGGACGGTGTAGTTGGAGAGGTGGCAGTACCACGTCTCCGTGCCGTCCTTCGCGGTCACGATCATCATGTTGCCGTAGGCGCTGTTCCACTGCGTGCGCACGACACCGTCGGTCGCTGCCATCACGGGCGTGCCGTATGTGACGGGAAAGTCGATGCCGGTGTGCAGGGACATCCAGTTGATGCCGGACTGGCCGTAATAGGCGCTGAGTCCGTGTTCGGCGACCGGTAGCGCGAACTTCGGGCGCAGCCGTTCCTTGCGGGCTGCCTCCAGTGCCGCCCGCTTCTTCTCGGCCGCCTGCTGGGCCTTGAGGTCGATGCGCTCCTGGGTGCGGCTGGCCCGGTCGGCGAAGTCGTCGGCGCCCGCCGCGAGGCTCTGGAGTTGGGTGTCCAGCTTGTCGTTGGCGGCGGACGGCTGAACCGGCTGTGCGTTCTTGGTCGTCGCCGACGTCTCCTTGTCGTCGCCGCCGGACAGGCTGCCCACCGAGGCCGCGGCGATCCCGGCCACGCCCATCACACACGCCGAGGGCACGGCGATCGTCAGCAGCGCGGAACGCTTGGCGGGCGGGCGGCGGCGGGAACGGGACCCGCTCCGGGAGGCCGCGCGCGAGCCCCGGGCTGCCGGGGTGGCCTCTTCCTGGCCGTCGAGCAGCGAGGTGCCGGCGGGCAGTTCACCGGGGGCGGGCAACTCGACGCCGCCGTGGCCGGATTCGTCGTACGAGAACTGCTCGAACGTGGCCGTCGCCTGCTGATCGAAGGTTTCGCCACGTGGCTCGTAGTCGTCGGCCGGCGACGTGTCGCCGTCGGTGTTCCACTGCGTGGCGTCGTAGGCACCGGTGTCGAAGGCCTGGGTGCCCCACTCCCACTGCTGGGTCTGGTCGGCCGGGTTGCCCGACTGGTCGGGCTGCAGCCAGGCGCCGGCGTCCCACTGGCCGCTGGTGTCGCTGCCCGTGGCCTGCGCCGGGATGGCGGCCAGGTGCTGGTAGCCGTCGGTCCAGGCGGTCGTGTCGTGAACGCCGCTGTCGTAGGCGGCGTGGTGCTGGGCCGCGTACGCGTCGTAGTGCAGGGCCTGGTGGGTGCCGGTGGACCAGTGGGCGGTGTCGTAGGCGCCGGTGGTGTCTTCCGGGAGGCTGCCGAAGAGGGGATCGGCGGCGAAGGTCGTCGTGGCGGGGCCGCCGGTGCCGAAACCGGTGGCGTCGTAGCCGCCGTACGTGGTGAAGTCGCCGTACTGGGCCTCCTGCGTGCCGTACGACGTGTAGTGCGTCGAAGCGGCGTCGGAAGCCGGAGCCGGGGTGGTCATGGTCCCCGACGGGTGACGGTCGTTCACCAACTTCTCTTTCGCCTCGACAACAGGGGCTGCCAGAGCAGTGCGGCGACTGTACCCGGCGGTATGCGGGCACGACAATCTTCGGCAGGTTTCCCGCGTGCGGGAAACGGGCATTCGGCCGCGTTTTGGCGGAGAAGGGCCCGCGGCCTTGGCCTTCTGTTCGATGTCTGTTCGACGCCGTTTGGGTGTGCGGGCGCTGTGCGCCGGGCGTTCCGGGCCCGTTGCGCCTACCCATTTCGGGCGGTGGTGAGGGGGTGCTGCGGGGGCGCGCCGTCACCTCGCCACGGGGCGCCCCCGCGGCGGCGCCCCGTTACGCCCCAGTCGCCGCGCCCGTTGCGCCCCGGCGTGGCGTCCTGTTATGGCCCGGCGTGGCGCATGATGTTCCCTGGCGTGGCGCTCTGATGTTCCCTGGCGTGGCGCCCTCTTAGGCCACCGTCAGACCACCGGCGTGGTCGGTTTCGGCGCCGGCCGGTGCCGAGTCCAGCGCCTGCCGTATCCCCGCCGCGACCGCCGGATGCACGGGCAGGGCGAGATGGCCGATGCCGCTCACCCGGATGTTCTGCATGCTCAGGTCCGGGTGGTCGACGCAGGCCGTCTCCAGCGGGTCCATCAGGTGGTCCAGGTCACTCCAGAAACTGACGAAGTGCGTACGGCAGCCGGGTGCGGGCCGCGAAAGCTCCTCGATCACCGGCGAGTCGGGGCGCATCTGGCGCACGATCGGGTGGGCGTTCGCCAGCGGGACGACCCGGGTGCCCGAGTGCGGGGTGCCGAGCGTCACGAGCGTGCGGACGCGGATGTCGCCGCCGAGCCGCTGCGCGTAGTACCGCGCGATCAGGCCGCCGAGGCTGTGCCCCACGATGTCGACCTGCCTGCTGCCGGTGCGGGCGCAGATCTCCTCTATGTGCCGGCCGAGTAGCTCGGCCGCGGTGCGGATGTCGCAGGTCAGTGGCGAGTAGTTGAGCGACGCGACCTGCTGCCTGCCGTGCTGGGCGAGACTGCGGCGCAGCAGCACGAAGACCGACCGGTTGTCGATGAAGCCGTGCAGCAGGACGACCGGGGGTTTGGCCTCGGTGGGCAACTGGGCGGTCTCCGGTGCGTCGGGGGAGTCCGGGGTCGGCAGGGCGGAGGCCTTGCGTTCTTGTGTGATGCCGGAGGGATAGAGGAGGAGATGCCCGGCCAGGATCGCGATCTCCAGGGCGGATGCCTTCAGGAGGGCCAGGGAGAGTCCGGTCAGCCTGCTTGGCAGGAGGCGTCGGCAGAGCGGAAGAAAGGGCAGAGAAGCCCCGGTGACCTTCATGGCCGACCTCCTGTCAGCACGCCGGAGGACGGCTCCGCCCCCGTGTGCCCTCGTGGGAAGCCGCGGCCGAGGCGGCCGGCGTGCTGCGGGCGGGGCGTGTGGAGCGGGTGCGGGTGTGGCGCATGTGGCGCCGGTGAAGCGACGGATACCCCTGCCGGTGTGGCGACGAGGCTCCGCGCTGTCGTGCCCTGCCTGCCCTACGTGCCCTGCGCGCCACCACCGACGTGCCGTACCGCCCCGGCGCGCTGCCGACGGCGCGGCGGTACGGCGACCTCGTTGCGGCTCCCTGAACGTGTCCCACGTGTGATTTCCCCCTCGGTCCGCACCGCGAAACGGCCGGCTGCGGGATGCTGGCGATAACGTTCGTTCACTTCCCCGGTTGGCTCGAGCGAAGTGTGCGGTACTTGTCGGTACGGATGGATGTAGTCGCTTCATGGAGGCAGTGATGGGTGTGGCAGCCGGTCCGATCCGCGTGGTGGTGGCCAAGCCCGGGCTCGACGGCCACGATCGCGGGGCCAAGGTGATCGCGCGGGCGCTGCGCGATGCCGGTATGGAGGTCATCTACACGGGGCTCCATCAGACGCCCGAGCAGATCGTCGACACCGCGATTCAGGAGGATGCCGACGCGATCGGGCTGTCCATCCTTTCCGGTGCGCACAACACGCTGTTCGCGGCGGTGATCGAGTTGCTGAAGGAGCGGGATGCGGCGGACATCCTGGTCTTCGGTGGCGGGATCATTCCTGAGGCGGACATTGCTCCGCTGAAGGAGAAGGGGGTTGCGGAGATCTTTACGCCCGGGGCCACGACTGCGTCGATCGTGGAGTGGGTTCGGGAGAATGTGCGGCAGCCGGCCGGGGCCTAGGTGCGGGTCTGTGGGCGTTCGCGTCAGGGCGTTTCCCACCCGCTCACCCGTTTCCAGTTGGTGGACAGGCGCATTTGACAGGTGCAGTTTTGGGGTGGGTCACTCCAGTTCGTTTGTCATTGCCGCGCGGAAACGTAGCGTCGTGACCAGGCGTTGGAAGGCCTCCGCCCAGTAGCCGCCGGCGCCGGGGGAGGCGTCCTCCGGTTCGTCGGGGACGGCCTGCAGGCCGTCCAGGCGGCCGGCCTCCGAGGGGGCGAGGCAGCGCTCGGCCAGGCCCATGACTCCGCTGAAACTCCATGGATAACTCCCCGCGTCCCGCGCGATGTTGAGCGCGTCGACCACCGCCCTCCCGAGCGGCCCGGACCACGGCACCGCGCACACCCCGAGCAGCTGAAACGCCTCGGACAGGCCGTGTCTCGCGATGAAGCCGGCCACCCAGTCGGCCCGCTCGGCGGCCTCCAGCGTGCCGAGCAGCTTGGCCCGCTCGGCCAGCGACACCGCCCCGGGGCCCCCGGCCTCGGGCGCCGAGGGCGGGCCGAGGAGCGCACGCGCCCATGCCGCGTCGCGCTGGCGGACCGCCGCCCGGCACCACGCCGCGTGCAGCTCGCCCTGCCAGTCGTCCGCCACCGGCAGCGCGACGATCTGCTCCGGCGTACGGCCGCCCAGTCGCGCCGGCCAGGTACCGAGCGGTGCCGCCTCCACCAACTGGCCCAGCCACCATGACCGTTCACCCCGGCCTGTCGGCGGCTTGGGTACGACGCCGTCGCGCTCCATGCCCGTGTCGCACTCGTGCGGCGCCTCCACGATGACCGTCGGCCGGTCACCGGTATGGTCGACGGCCACGCACGCCCCGGCCCTGACCGCCATCCGGGCCGCCAGCGCCGAAACCGGCAGCGCCGAAAGCAGCTCCGCCGCCGTAGCCCGCACATTGCGGCTGCGGTCGGCCAGCGCCTGCTCCAGGAACGGCTCGTCGTCCGGACCGAGGCCGGACCGCAGTGAGTCGAGGAACATCAGGCGGTCCTCGGCGCGCTCCGTCGACCAGGTCGTCGCGAGCAGCTCCCGCGCGGCGGCCGGTTCGCGGGCGCGCAGGGCACCCAGAAGGGCGACCCGTTCGGCGAACAGCCCTTCCTGCCACAGCCGGTGGATCCGGTCCGGGTCCCGCAGGTCCGGGAGGGCCGCGCCGCCGCCAGGTGTCGCGCGCAGGGCGAACCGCCAGTCCGGGTTCAGCCGCGCCAGCCACAGGGCACGCGGTCCCGCGAACTCCAGTGCCGTGGGCCGTAGATCCGTACGCCCCCGGGCCGCGTCCAGCAGAGCGGGCAGCGTCTGCGGGGGCGGTGCGTAACCGCGGGCGTTGGCCGCCGCGAGCCACTGGGGCAGTAGTTCCATCAGGTCCGGTGCCGTGCCTTTGCGTCCGCCGCCGGAGGTGCCGGGGCGGTCGGCGAGCAGCATCGCGAGTCTGCGGGCGGCCGCGGGCGGCAGCGGCGGGCGTGGGTCCTCGGGCGCCGGCTGCGGACGCTGCGCCGCGCGCGCCGGACGCAGCCCGGCCCGCCGCCGTACGGTCTCCACGGCCGCCGCGTCCAGCAGCGCCGCCGGTGCGTCCCGGCCAGGCAGGCAGCCCGGCGGTGTACGCCGGTCCGTGCCGAGCAGGGCCGCGGTGACGAGGCCCTCCCAGGCGCCGGGCGCGGGCGCGTCCACAGGAGTGGAGGTCCTGTTCATGACGTTCCTTTCCGTCGGGCCGGCCATGGGGTGCCCATCGGGCTGTGCGGGGGCTTGTCCGTCGGGCCGTCCATGGGGTTGCCCGGCGGCCTGGTCTTTCGGGTGCCGTGAAAGTGGTTGAAGGTTCGTCCGCTTCGGGGGTCCCTGGACGTGTGACGCATGCACGGACCGGGTGACGTGCGTGTCCGTGGCCCGAGCGGCGGGCCGGGTTGCTCTCGGCACGGGCAGGGCGGCTCTCAGCACAGCGCCACCGCGTCGCCCGCTCGCGCCGGCCAGGCCGTCAGTGGTGTGAAGCCCAGGTGGCCGCACTCGCCGAAGACCTTGATGGGGGCGCCGCCCGACAGCGCGACCAGGCGCCACAGGCCCGGGCGGGACCGCGCGGCGGGGGTGAGCGGCAGGGCCGCGTCCTCGTCGGCGTCCGCCAGCTGCCAGGAGTCGCCGTCCGGGGTCGGTATGACCCGGTCGAGCGTCACGGGCACGGAGTCCAGCCAGGGGTCGTCCCGCAGCGCCTCGCCGTAGCGGGCGGTCGCCCGGGACGTCGTCACCCCCGGCGGGCGTATCTCCGCCGGTGCCGGGGGCGCGAACTGCTCGCCCAGCGCCGCCCGTTGCTGGCCGGAGCCCGGATAGGCGGAGACCTCCGCCTCCAGGGTCAGGCCGACCGGCAGCGCCAGCTCCGGAGCGCGGCCCGCGGCGCCGTAGGACAGGAGCAGCGCGGTGCGCTCGGAGTCGGCGCCGTACAGCCAGATCCGGCGGGTCGTCAGGCGGGTGTCCGCCGTGTCGTACTGGGCGAGGACCAGCCAGCGGTCCCGCACGGGCGGGCCGTCGGCCGAGGCGGGCAGGCCCACGCGGGAACGGACCGTCGCGGCCAGGCCGCCGGGCAGGTGCTCGCGGCGCAGCCAGCCCTGGTCGAGGAGGTGGAGCAGCGCGCACTCCTCCAGCATCCGCACCGGCCAGCCGGCACCGGACGCCGGGAGCGCCCCCAGCTCCCGCACCCGCGCGGCCAGTCCGGGCGCCTGGGCGTCGACCATGCGGGCCGCCGTCTCCTCCCACATTCCGTACCCCGCCTGCTCCGCAGTGGCCAGCCCGCCGCGCAGCAGGTCCGCCAGGCGCTGCTCCAGCTCCGTCGCCCCCGCGGTGATCCGCTCGGCCCGGCGCTCCGCCCGGCGTCGCGCCGCCTCCGGATCACCGGACCCGGACGCGGATCCGCCCGCGGCCTGCTTCTCCTCCGAGCGCCTGCGCCGCCCGGCTCTCCACTGCTCGGCCCAGTCCGGAGCCTGCCCCCGCGGCACCGCACCCTCCCCGCCCGCCCAGAGCAGCAGCAGGCCGAGAGCGTGCTTGCACGGGAACTTGCGGCTCGGACAACTGCACTTGTACGCGGGACCGGACGCGTCCGCGATGTCGACGACCGTCTGATACGGCTTGCTGCCGCTGCCGCTGCCGCTGCCGCTGCCGCTGCCGCTGCCGCTGCCGCTGCCGCTGCCGCTGCCGCTGCCGCTGCCGCTGCACAGCCCCCACACCGTCTCCTCGTCCGTGCCGGCCTCGGACCACGGTCCGGCCGCGCCGAGTTTGCTTCCTGCTTTGCGTGACGCGGCGTCAGGCGCCAGTGCCAGCACCTGGTCCGCGCTCCAGCGCACCCCCTGCTGAGTCATGCCATCGAAGGTAGATCCCGGCACTGACAATCGGCCTCGCGAACGCGTTTGTGCAGGTCAGAACCGATTGTCAGTGGCGTGGTGCACGGTTGGTGGCAGATCCGAACCGGCCGAGCTGGAGGGGGACCTTGCCATGCCTGTGACCGTGGAACCGACGTCCGTCGAGACGGGCGAGAGCGAGCCGACCGAGGCGTTGCGGCCGCATGCCGAGGACGCCTTCTCACATGAACTCGCAGCGCTGGCGGCGCAGGACGACCGCCCGCGCCCGCCCCGCTGGAAGCTGTCGCCGTGGGCCGTCGCCACGTATCTGCTCGGCGGCACTCTGCCGGACGGCACGGCGATCACACCGAAGTACGTCGGCCCGCGCCGCATCGTCGAGGTCGCCGTCACCACGCTCGCCACCGACCGTGCCCTGCTCCTGCTCGGCGTGCCCGGCACCGCGAAGACCTGGGTGTCCGAGCACCTGGCCGCGGCGGTCAGCGGCGACTCCACCCTGCTGGTGCAGGGCACCGCCGGCACGCCGGAGGAGGCGATCCGGTACGGCTGGAACTACGCGCAGCTGCTCGCGCACGGCCCCAGCCGCGACGCCCTCGTGTCCAGCCCTGTCATGCGGGCCATGGCCGAGGGGATGACCGCCCGCGTCGAGGAGCTGACCCGCATCCCGGCCGACGTGCAGGACACGCTCATCACGATCCTGTCGGAGAAGACCCTGCCGATACCGGAGTTGGGCCAGGAGGTGCAGGCGGTCCGCGGCTTCAACCTGATCGCCACGGCCAACGACCGCGACCGCGGGGTCAACGAGCTGTCCAGCGCCCTGCGCCGCCGGTTCAACACCGTGGTGCTGCCGCTGCCGGAGACCCCCGAGGCCGAGGTCGACATCGTCTCGCGGCGCGTCGATCAGATCGGCCGCTCCCTCGACCTGCCGGCCGTACCCGACGGCATGGCCGAGATCCGCCGCGTCGTCACGGTCTTCCGCGAGCTGCGCGACGGGGTCACCGCCGACGGCCGGACGAAGCTGAAGTCGCCCAGCGGCACGCTGTCGACGGCCGAGGCGATCTCCGTCGTCACCAACGGGCTGGCGCTGGCCGCCCACTTCGGCGACGGCGTGCTGCGGCCGAGCGACGTGGCCGCGGGCATCCTCGGCGCCGTCGTCCGCGACCCGGCGGCCGACCGCTTCATCTGGCAGGAGTACCTGGAGACGGTCGTGCGCGAGCGCGACGACTGGATGGACTTCTACCGGGCCTGCCGGGAGGTGAGCGCGTGAACAACGCCTCGATGTGGGGCGGGAAGCGCCGGGGAGAGACAGTGAGGGGGAGCACGTGACGGGCGTGGACAGTGGTGCGGGGAGCGCGTTCCGTGCGGGGCCGCTGCTGCTCGGGGTACGGCACCACGGGCCGGGGTCCGCGCGGGCGGTGCGGGCCGCGCTGGAGGCGGCGCGGCCCCGGGTCGTGCTGATCGAGGGGCCGCCCGAGGCCGACGCGCTGATCCCGCTGGCCGCCGACGCGGGCATGTGTCCGCCGGTCGCCCTCCTCGCGCACGCCGTGGAGGAGCCCGGCCGGTCGGCGTTCTGGCCGCTGGCCGAGTTCTCCCCGGAGTGGGTTGCCATCCGCTGGGCCCTTGACCACGGCGTCCCGGCCCGCTTCATCGACCTGCCGGCCACGCACACGCTGGCGTGGGGGAGGCAGGAGGGTCAGGCGCCGGAGCCGCAGGACGGGGAGGGCGACCGCCGCGGGGGAGGGGCGGACGGCGAGGCGGGGCGTGCGCCGGACGCCGGGGCCGGGCAAGGCGGTGTGCCTGAGGCCGGGGCCGACAAGGGCGGCGATGAGGGTGGCCGTGCGGCCGGCCCCGGCGCCGATGTCCGGGTCGATCCGCTCGGGGTGCTTGCCGAGGCCGCCGGTTATGACGATCCCGAGCGGTGGTGGGAGGACGTCGTCGAGCACCGCGGTGTGGGGGAGGACGATGTGCTCGCGCCGTTCGGGGTGCTCGAAGAGGCCATGGGGGTGCTGCGGGAGACGTACGGGAGCGGGGGACACGACCGGGATCTCGTGCGGGAGGCGTACATGCGGCTCCAGGTGCGGGCGGCGCGGCGGGAGTTCGGCGACACCGTGGCGGTGGTGTGCGGGGCGTGGCACGTGCCCGCGCTGCGGCAGAAGGCGACCGTCACCGCCGACAGGGCGCTGCTCAAGGGGCTGCCCAAGGTCAAGGCGGACATGACGTGGGTGCCGTGGACGCACCGCAGGCTGGCCCGGGTCAGCGGGTACGGGGCGGGCATCGACTCGCCGGGTTGGTACGGGCACCTGTTCGGCGCGCCGGACCGGCCGGTCGAGCGGTGGATGACCAAGGTGGCCGGGCTGCTGCGGGCCGAGGACCGGATCGTCTCCTCGGCGCACGTCATCGAGGCCGTGCGGCTGGCGGAGACGCTCGCGGCGATGCGCGGCCGCCCGCTGCCCGGGCTGAGCGAGACGACCGACGCCGTGCGGGCGGCGATGTGCGAGGGCTCGGACGTGCCGCTGGCGCTGGTGCACGACCGGCTGGTTGTCGGGGACGTGCTGGGCGAGGTGCCCCCGGACGCGCCCGCGGTGCCGTTGCAGCGGGACCTCGACCGGACCCAGCGGCGGCTGCGGCTGAAGCCGGAGGCGCTGGAGCGGGAGGTGGAGCTCGACCTGCGCAAGGAGACCGACGCCGGGCGCAGCAGGCTCCTGCACCGGCTGCGGCTGCTCGGCGTCGCGTGGGGCGAGCCGGTCGCCTCGCGCGGGAGCACGGGCACGTTCCGGGAGACGTGGCGGCTGCGCTGGGAGCCGGAGCTGTCCGTGCGGGTTGCGGAGGCGGGGGTGTGGGGGACGACCGTGCTCGCCGCGGCGACCGCCAAAGCGGAGGCGGACGCTCTTGCCGCGCAGGGCCTCGCCGAGGTGACCGCGCTCGCCGAGCGCTGCCTGCTGGCCGAACTGCCGGAGGCGCTGCCGACGGTGATGCGGATCCTCGCCGACCGCGCGGCGCTCGACACAGACGTCGGCCACCTCGCCCAGGCCCTGCCGGCCCTGGTCCGCTCCCTCCGGTACGGCGACGTACGGGGCACGGACACCGGGGCGCTGACCGAAGTCGCCGCGGGCCTCGCCGAGCGGGTCTTCGTCGGCCTGCCCCCGGCCTGCGCCGCCCTGGACACCGACGCGGCCGAGGAGATGCGCCGCCATGTGGACGCCGTGCACGGGGCGGTGGGGCTCCTGGCCGACGCCGCCGCACCGGGGCGGGGTGATTCGGCCGACGTCTCGGCGTCCGGGCGGCGCGACTCGGGCGGCATGGCGGCAGCCGGGCGGGTGGGGTTGAGCGACGTGCCGGAACGGGGGTCGGCCGGTAGACCGGCACTGGGGCGAAAGGACTTGGGCTGTGTGCCGTCACCGGGGCGGCACGGCTCGGGCGGCATGGTGGCAGCCGGGCGGGTGGGCTTGAGCAATGCGCCGGAACCGGGGTTGGCCGGCAACTCGGCGCAGGGGCGGGAGGACTGGGGCAACGCCCCGGCGCAAGGCAGCGCCCAGGCACCGGCGAGGGACGTCCCGGACCGCACCCCCGGCCGCGGCGAGCTGCGATCCCGCTGGCGGTCTGTGCTGCGGGTGTTGTCCGCGCGGGACACCGTGCCCGGTGTGATCCGGGGGCGGGCCGTGCGGCTGTTGCTGGATGACGGGGAGCTGGGGCAGGACGAGGCGGCTCGGCTCATGGGGCTCGTGCTGTCGCCGGGGACGCCGCCGGCGGATGCGGCCGCGTGGATCGAGGGCTTCGTCGGCGGCGGCTCCGGTGGCGGGCTGCTGCTCGTGCACGACGAGCGGCTGCTCGGGCTGGTCGACGCCTGGTTGACCGGGGCGCCGGCGGAGGCGTTCACGGACGTACTGCCGCTGCTGCGGCGGACGTTCTCGGCGTATGAGCCCGGAGTGCGGCGCACGCTCGGCGAGCTGGTCCGGCGCGGACCGGGGACGCGGGCGAGCGCCAAGGCCGTCAGGTCCGGCCTGACCGGCTTCGGGACCGAGCCGGACGCGGAGCGGGCGGACGCCGTGCTGCCGGTGGTGCGGCTGCTGCTGGGCCTGGACGGAACGGACGAGGACGCCGCCAACCACCTGGTGGGGGCGGCGTGATGAACAACCTGACGGGGGTGGTGGCGTGATGGCGGCCGACGGAATGAGGGAGCCGAGGGAGCGGGCCGAAGAGGCGGATGCCCTCCGGCACGTGCGAGGGATCCGGGCGGAGAGCCGCCCGGCGACGACCGTGCCGGTGGTCCCGCTGTGGGAACGGCATCGCAAGGAGGTGCGCGGATGACGGCCGAAGCGACGGACCCGGCGCAGGAGCGGCTCAGGCGCTGGCGGCTGGTGCTCGGGGGCGACACCGCCGACGGCACCGGATGTGCGCTCAGCGGGCAGGAGGCCGCGATGGACGGGGCGCTGGCCGCGCTCTACGGGAAGGGGGACAAGGGGCAGCCGGGCCGGGACCGTTCGGCGGGGCTCGGGGCGTCGGCGCCGTCCGTGGCGCGCTGGCTCGGCGACATACGCACGTACTTCCCCTCGTCGGTCGTGCAGGTCATGCAGCGCGACGCCATCGACCGGCTCGGGCTGTCCACGCTGCTGCTGGAGCCGGAGATGCTGGAGGCGGTGGAGGCGGACGTGCACCTCGTCGGCACGCTGCTGTCGCTGAACAAGGCGATGCCGGAGACGACGAAGGAGACGGCACGGGCCGTCGTGCGCAAGGTCGTCGAGGACCTGGAGAAGCGGCTCGCCACCCGCACCCGGGCCACTCTCACCGGCGCCCTCGACCGCAGCGCCCGGGTCAGCCGGCCGCGCCACCACGACATCGACTGGAACCGCACGATCGCCGCGAACCTCAAGCACTACCTGCCGGAGTACGGGACGGTCGTGCCGGAGCGGCTCATCGGGTACGGGCGGGCGTCCCAGTCCCTGAAGAAGGAGGTCGTCCTCTGTATCGACCAGTCGGGATCGATGGCGGCGTCCGTCGTCTACGCCTCCGTGTTCGGGGCGGTGCTGGCGTCCATGCGCTCGATCAGCACGCGACTCGTCGTCTTCGACACGGCGGTCGTGGACCTCACCGACCAGCTCGACGACCCGGTCGACGTGCTGTTCGGCACGCAGCTCGGCGGCGGCACGGACATCAACCGGGCGCTCGCGTACTGCCAGTCGCAGATCACCCGGCCCGCGGAGACGGTGGTCGTGCTCATCAGCGACCTCTACGAAGGGGGGATACGGAACGAGATGCTCAAGCGGGTGGCGGCGATGAAGGCGTCGGGGGTGCAGTTCGTGACGCTGCTCGCGCTGTCGGACGAGGGGGCGCCCGCGTACGACCGGGAGCACGCGGCCGCGTTGGCGGCGCTGGGCGCGCCCGCCTTCGCCTGTACTCCCGACCTGTTCCCGGAGGTGATGGCGGCGGCGATCGAGAAGCGGCCCCTGCCGATACCGGACGCGGCCTGAGGAAGCGTCAAGGGGGGCTTTTCCCCGGCCATACGGCATACGGCTGAGCGGGGCGGGCTCAAGTAGGAACTGGTGACGATTTGTCGACCTATCGCCGGTGGACTTCTGCTAGCAAAACGGACATGAATGCCCATCGGTACCGGGGGGCTTGCGTGACCTCAGGCGGCACATGCAAGGATCGAGGCCTTGTCGGCGGTGCCCAGGGCTCCGCCCGTCCGTACGGGTCGTACCGACCCGACGCCCACAACGTGCCCACAACGCGTCTCGCGTTCCACCGCATGGGAGGAACCTCCCCGTCTTGACCTGGTCAGCAGTCCTGTCCGGTGCCGCTCTGCGCAGGATGCGCACGGCGGCCGGGCGGCGTGCGCTCCGAGCGGCGCTGCTGCTGGGCGCGGTGCTGGCGTTCGGGCTGCTCTGTGAGCAGCGGGCGCAGGCGGCCGAGGAGACTCCGGCGGCCGGGTCGGTGATCTCGGCCGGGACCGCGACCTCGGCTCCGGTAGAAGCGGGCGGCTCACGGGCGTTGACGCGGGACGTGGTCGGGCAGGTGCTCAACCGGCCGGACGAGCCGTCGTACCAGTCGTCGCATCAGTCGCATCAGTCGCATCAGTCGCATCAGCGGCATCAGTCGCCGCAGGAGCCGGGTGCTCGGGCCGGTAAGGGGGACGCGCTCACCGAACCCCCGTCTCGCCCTGCTCCCCACGAGCCCCTGCGTCCGGTGACCGATCGTGTCGTCGGGCCCGTGGGTGAGCGTGTCGTGCGGCCGGTCGATGACGTGGTCGGTTCGGTGACCGAGGGGTTGCGTGACGCGCAGGACAAGCTGCCGCTGCCGCCCCTGTCCCAGCTGCCGTCCCTGACGACGCCGCCGGACGCGCCCGTACTGCCGGGACCCCCTGGCGGTTCGACGCTGCCGGGGCTGCCCGGACTGCCCTCGCTCCCCGGGCTTCCGACGACCCCGGTCCACACGCTGCCCGCGCCCAGCACCCCGGCTCACCACCACCCCGCCACACCGCCGGCCAGGGAAGACACGCCCGGCGGACACGGCGACGCGCACGCACCGGCAGCCGCCCAGGGCCCGGAGTTCACCGACGCCGTGTCGGGCACCGGGACGCACGGCAGCGCACACCGTGCCCCCCCCGCCGGACCGGCCCCGGCTCCCCACACGCCCTCCGGTGACCTGGACAGCAGGCTGGCCCACGGTTCGGCTGCCGGCGGCGATACGCCGCGGCACGCCGACGCGCACGCCGTCCCGCTGAACCACCGGCCACCGCTGCGGCTCTTGCCCGGCGCCCTTGTGCGCGCCGACGCGGCCGAGACCCGGGACCGGTACCGGGACATTCCCGTTCCCCCCGCCTAGGGGCAGACCCCTTCCCCCGCCGCAGACCTGCCGCGCGGGGGCGGAAACAGGTCTGCCCGCCCGTCCGGACACCACCCCCACCTTTCCGGCTTTCCGGACGGATGTCGCCGGGGTCACCCCGGCGCCGGAATGTCCCCACCCCTCCGAGGTCCCGCCCCTCCCCCCACGGGCTTCGGAACTCCCGAGGATCTAAGGATCTGACGCAAGCATGAACAAGAACATCCGACGTTCCATCGTCATCGCCGCCGGCGTGACCGGCGCCTGGGCGCTGGGCTCCACCGTGGCCAGCGCCGACGAGCTGCCCGCCTCCACCCTCTCCGTACCGGACCCGACCGTCCACGCCCAGGCCGACGCCGATGTCACTTCTGGCACGGCCACCGGCACTCTCACCGACACGGTCGGTGGCATCGTCTCCGGCGTGCAGAACACCGTGCAGGACACCGTCGCGGGCGTCACCGGCGACGTGGCTTCGGCGACCGGCACGGCCCAGGACACCGCCGGCCGGGCCACGTCCACGGTCACCGACACCACCGCCGACGCCACCGCCACCGCCCGGCACAAGGCCGCGGCCCCCGCCGACGCCGCCGAGCAGGCCCGCCGGTACGTCGAGGCCGACGTCGCCGTCCCGCATGCGCCCAAGGTCAGGGGCGCGCAGGCCATCCAGGGCGCCAAGGCCGCCCGCGCCGCACAGGCCGAGGCCGACGCCACCGCCCACAGCGCGGTGTCCCACACGGCGGACCTCCGGAACCCGCAGGTCCCCCAGACCCCGAGGGACGGCATCGACTACCTCTTCGGCCCCCTCGCCGCCTTCGCCCCCGAGGTGGAGCAGCTGCTGGCCGGCGCCCAGACCAAGCTCCAGGCGGTCCAGTCGGCCGCCCACACCCAGGCGCAGGGCGTCGACGGCGTCGTTCGCACGAAGGCACAGCAGACGATCGCGACCGCGGGCCGCACGGCAACGGGCGTCAACGCCACCGCCCAGTCGGCGATCGGCACCCCGCAAACCGCCGTCACCGGCGTGACCCCGGCCGTCCCCGCCGCGCACACGGCCGCCATGACCGCACAGACCGCCGGGACCGGCACCGCCCAGAGCACGCTCGCCGGTGCCCAGTCCCGCGCCGACGCCGTCGCGGCCACCGCGCAGGGCGAGTTCGGGAAGGTCACGTCCGCCGCCGAGGCCTCCGTCTCCTCCGTGCCGAGTCACATCACCGGCGCCGCCGGCGGTGTCCGGCAGAAGGTCGTCGGCACGGTCGGTACGCTGCCCGGCACCGTCACGCCGGTTGTCGAGGAGACGCGTGACGCGGGGGTCCCGCCGGCGGCCGGTGCCGCCGTGGACGGGGTGCAGCCGATCGCCCACCAGACCAGCAGCGGCGCTGCCCCGGTAGCCCAGTACGCGGTCGCCGGTGCCGTCCCCGTCGCCGCCCACGCCGTGGACGGCGTTCAGCCGGTCGCCGGTGGGGCGGCGCAGGGGGTGACGCAGACCGCCGGTCACGCGGTCGACGCCGCGACCGGGCTGGCGTACGGCGTCGCCGCCGACGGGCAGTACGTGGCCGGGCAGGCGGTGGACGGCGTTCAGCCGATCGCCCACCAGGCCGTCGCCGACGCTCACCTCCTGGCCGACGGCACCGTCTCCGGCGTGCAGCCGGTCGGGCAGGGTGTCGTCGCGGACGTGCCGCCGTACGCCACCGGGCTGGCCGGTCAGGTCACTGCCGACGCCACCGGCTCCGCGCTGCCGCCGCTCGCCGGGGCCGTCGTGGACGGCGCGGTGTCCGTCGCCGGGCAGGCCGTGGCGGACGCGCAGGCGCTGGCGTACGGCGTGACGGGCGACCTCCAGTCCTTCCAGGGCGGTGCCGCCGGTGCCGCGGCGCCGTTCGCGTACGGCGTGGCCGGGCAGGCCGGTCCGGCCGCCGAGGGTGTCGCGGGCGAGGTACCGCAGTTCGCGTACGGCGTCACCGAGGCCGCCCGGCCCATCGTCGATCTGGTCCAGCCGGTCGCGCAGGGCGTGGCCGACAGCGCCACGGCGTTCGGGTACGGCGTCGCGGGCCACGCCGCGCCCGTCGCCGGCGAGGCCGACCCGTTCGTGCACGGCGTCGCCGGGCAGGCCGTTCCCTTCGCGCAGGACCTGACCGGCACCGTCCAGGGCACCGGTGGACCGCTGGCGGCCCACGCGGTCGCCGGCGCCGAGGCCACCGCCGAGACGAGCACGCCGGGCCACCTGCACGGCACGCAGTACGGCGCGCAGTACGGCATGCAGTACGGAACGCCGTACAGCGTCTGATCCCCGGGTGCCGTACGACGCCCCCGGACGAGCCCGGACGCCTCCGGCGTCCCCCGTCTGAGCCGTCGCACGACATCCGTCACCGCGACCACCGCCGCGGCGCGCACCGCGCACCACGGCGGGCGACCGGCTCCGCGGGGCGTCAGGACCGGGCGGCCGAATGCCGTCGGCTCGTCCGGGCCCGAAACCCCGCGGATGGGGCCGGGTGGTCCCCATTGGGGTGGGGATCAACCGCCCCGCACCCCGAGGAACGGGCCGTTCACGGCACTTCGGGGGTGCTCGACGGGCCTCACCGGGTCAACCCCAGCCCGGTGAGGCTCTTCACATGCGGCACGCTGTGCCAGAGAGCCAGGCACCATGTGACAGGTATCACCGCTCAGGTGTGACCCTCGATTTAGAGCCGCTCCGCAAGCGGCGATAACCTGCGAGACGGACATGCCGCGCGCTCGGACACCGTGTGCGCCTCCCTTGTGACACATGCGGACGTCACGTTGCCCTTCGCGGCACGCCCACGCATCCAACGAACCGCTAGATCACTGATAGGGACGGAAGCGCGTGGACCTGTTCGAGTACCAGGCGAGGGACCTCTTCGCCAAGCACGATGTACCGGTGCTGGCCGGTGAAGTCATCGACACGCCTGAGGCGGCCCGCGCAGCCACCGAGCGTCTCGGTGGCAAGTCCGTCGTCAAGGCTCAGGTGAAGGTCGGCGGCCGTGGCAAGGCCGGTGGCGTGAAGCTCGCCGCCACCCCGGACGAGGCCGTCGCCCGCGCGACGGACATCCTCGGCATGGACATCAAGGGCCACACGGTCCACAAGGTGATGATCGCCGAGACGGCTCCGGAGATCCTGGAGGAGTACTACGTCTCCTTCCTCCTCGACCGTGCCAACCGCACCTTCCTCTCCATCGCGTCCGTCGAGGGCGGCGTGGAGATCGAGGAGGTGGCCGCCACCCGCCCGGAGGCCGTCGCCAAGATCGCGATCGACCCGATCGACGGGGTCGACGAGGCCAAGGCTCAGGAGATCGTGGCCGCGGCGAAGTTCCCGGCCGAGGTCGCCACCAAGGTGGTGAACGTCCTCGTCACGCTGTGGCAGACCTTCATCGAGGAGGACGCCCTCCTCGTCGAGGTGAACCCGCTGGCCAAGGTCGCCTCCGGTGACGTCATCGCCCTCGACGGCAAGGTGTCGCTCGACGACAACGCCGAGTTCCGCCACCCCGACTTCGAGGATTTCCACGACAGGGCCGCGGCCAACCCGCTGGAGGCCGCCGCCAAGGCCAAGGGCCTGAACTACGTGAAGCTCGAGGGCGAGGTCGGCATCATCGGCAACGGCGCGGGTCTCGTGATGAGCACCCTGGACGTCGTCGCGTACGCCGGTGAGGCGCACAGCAACGTCAAGCCCGCCAACTTCCTCGACATCGGCGGTGGCGCCTCGGCCGAGGTCATGGCGAACGGCCTGGAGATCATCCTGGGCGACCCGGACGTCAAGTCCGTCTTCGTCAACGTCTTCGGCGGCATCACCGCCTGCGACGCCGTCGCCAACGGCATCGTGCAGGCCCTGGAGCTCCTCAAGAGCAAGGGCGAAGAGGTCAACAAGCCGCTGGTCGTGCGTCTCGACGGCAACAACGCCGAGCTGGGCCGCAATATCCTGACGGACGCGAACCACCCGCTGGTTCAGCAGGTGGACACCATGGACGGCGCGGCCGACAAGGCCGCCGAGCTGGCTGCTGCCGCGAAGTAAGGGACGAGGTCACACAACACCATGGCTATCTTCCTCACCAAGGAATCCAAGGTCATCGTCCAGGGCATGACCGGCTCCGAGGGCCAGAAGCACACCCGGCGCATGCTGGCCTCCGGCACGAACATCGTGGGCGGCGTGAACCCCCGCAAGGCGGGTCAGACCGTCGAGTTCGACGGCACCGAGGTACCCGTCTTCGGCTCCGTCAAGGACGCCATCGAGAAGACCGGTGCCGACGTCACGGTCATCTTCGTGCCGGAGAAGTTCACCAAGAGCGCGGTCGTCGAGGCCATCGACGCCGAGATTCCGCTCGCGGTCGTGATCACCGAGGGCATCGCGGTGCACGACTCGGCGTCCTTCTGGGCGTACGCGGGCAAGAAGGGCAACAAGACCCGCATCATCGGCCCGAACTGCCCCGGTCTGATCACCCCGGGTCAGTCCAACGCCGGCATCATCCCGGCCGACATCACCAAGCCGGGCCGGATCGGGCTGGTCTCGAAGTCCGGCACGCTGACGTACCAGATGATGTACGAGCTGCGGGACATCGGCTTCTCGACGTGTGTCGGTATCGGCGGTGACCCGATCATCGGTACGACGCACATCGACGCGCTGAAGGCGTTCCAGGACGACCCCGAGACCGACCTGATCGTCATGATCGGCGAGATCGGCGGCGACGCGGAGGAGCGGGCCGCGGCGTTCATCAAGGAGAACGTGACCAAGCCGGTCGTCGGCTACGTCGCGGGCTTCACCGCGCCGGAGGGCAAGACCATGGGGCACGCCGGTGCCATCGTCTCCGGTTCGTCTGGTACCGCCCAGGCGAAGAAGGAGGCGCTGGAGGCTGCGGGCGTGAAGGTCGGCAAGACGCCGACGGAGACTGCGAAGCTGGCGCGGGAGATTCTGGCCGGCTGAGGCCGGTTGCGCTGAAGGTTGGCAGGCCCGTTCCCCGGTGCGGGGGCGGGCCTGCCGGCGTTTCGCTCGCCGGCGGCCTGGCTGTCCGCGGCTATCCGGGCTCTGGCGTCAGCCTGTCCGGGCCGTGTTGCACGTGTTCGCGCAGCTTCGTGCGCAGTTCCAGGTCGGTCTGCGACAGCGGGCCCGGTGCCACCCTGGGCGGCACCCCGCTCACCGTCGCTCCCGGTGGGACCGGTGGTTCGTAGTGCGTGGGGGCCGTGTGCAGGGTGAGTGCTGTCGTGGCGATCAGGGCGATGGTGAAGGCGATGGCGGCGCGGGTCCAGTACTGGGCTCGGCGTTCGCTGCCCAGGCGTACCGTCGGTGGTTTGGCGGCGCGCAGGCGCTCGGTGGAGGCCAGTTCGTTGAGGCGGCGGTGCAGGGACTCCGGGTCCGACAGTTCCGGCAGACGCGCGGCGATCTCCTCGCGCGCGTGCAGGAGGCGGTGCGCGGTCGCCGCCGTGCTCGCCTCCGACTCCGCCGCCGTCTCCGGCAGGTCGAGGCCGACTCCGTCGTACAGCAGGAGCGTGCGGCGGTGTGACGGCGGGAGCTGTAGGAGTACGCCGAGCAGGGCCCGGTCGGCGGCGTCGGGGGGCGGTGGTTCGGGGTGCCGGTGGCGGGGGCGGAGGCGGTGCCAGGGGGAGAGGGCGTACTCGTACGCCGCCGCCCGTACCCAGCCCGCCGGGTCCCGGTCGCGGGCCACCTCCGGCCAGCGGTGCCAGGCGAGTTGGAAGGCCCGCTCGACCGACTCCCGCGCCAGCTCGCGCCGGCCGGTCAGCAGGTACGCCTGGCGGACGAGGGCCGGGGCGCAGAACGCGTACAGGGCGTCGAAGGCCTGAGCGGGGGTCAGCGGGGTCTGGGGAGTCAGGGGGGTCTGGGGGGTCTGGGGGGTCTGCCGGTCGGGTGACGGATCGGGTGAGGGGGCCGAGGGCTGCGGGGCCGAGAGCGTCGGGCGGCGGCTGCGGGGCCGGCGCTTCTCAAGGGGCACCGTGGGTTTCGCTTCGGGTGACGGCTTCTGAGGCGGCTCCTGGGACCGCCTCTGAGCGGCCGTCACTTTTCCCTTTTCGGAGAGGGTGGTCAGCACCTTCGCGTACGCCTCCCGTGTGCGGCCGCGCGGAGTGGTGCGGCCGGTCTCCCACGCGCGTACGGTCTCACGGCTGACGCCGACCCGCGCCGCGAGCTGAGCCTGTGTCAGCGCACCGGCCTCGCGCAGACGTCGGCGCTCCTTGGGCGGGGGGAGCGGGCTTGCAGGGCTCTGCGTCACAGGGCGCCCCTCCGTGCGAAAAAGAACATAAACGTATATTGAGCGACACGGCGTGCGTTCGCCTGTTACGAGGGGAAAGCGCGTGTCGTTGGGAGCATGGCGGGCGTGATCGAGATGACCGCTCGCCGACCGTCGCTGTCGCCCCTGCTCACCCGCATGCGCGGCCGTTCGCCCGGGCTGGCCGACGGCCTCCTGGGCGGCGTGTTCGCGGCGGGCCTCGGGCTGGGGGCGCTCGCCGTGCTCGTGATGGTGCTGTGGATCAGCTCGCCGTACCCCGACAGCGGGCCCGGAGGTGCGCTGCACATCGCCGCGGCCCTGTGGGTGCTGGCGCACGGTGCCGAACTGGTCCGCACCGACACGCTCTCCGGTGTCTCCGCGCCGGTGGGCGTCACGCCGCTGCTGCTGCTCGCGCTGCCGGTGTGGCTGGTGCACCGGGCGGCGCGGGATGCGACGGAGGGACGAGAGGAGGGGGCGCCGCTGCTGCCCGCGCGGACGGCGTGGGCGGGGGTCGTGCTCGGGTATCTCGCGGTCGGTGCGCCTGCCGTGCTGTATGCCGCGGGGGGTGAGCTGCGGCCCTCGTGGGTGGGAGCCGGGGTGTGTGTGCCGTTGGTCGCCGTGGTGGCGGCGGGGTCGGGGGTGTGGTCGGCGTACGGGTGTCCGGGGCGGCCGGTGGAGCGGGTGCTGCGTCGGGTGCTGCCGGTGGGCGTACGGCGGCTGCTTCTGTGTCCCGGTGGGCGGCTCGGTGTTGCGGCGCGGGCCGCGGCGGCCGGGGCGACGGTGCTGGTCGGGGGTGGGGCGTTGCTGGTGGCGGTGTCGCTGGTGTGGCACGGCGAGGTGGCGCGGGGGTCGTTTCTGCAGCTGACGGAGGCGTGGTCGGGGCGGTTTGCCGTGCTGCTGCTGTGTGCGGTGCTCGTGCCGAACGCGGCGGTGTGGGCGGTGGCGTATGCGGTGGGGCCGGGGTTTGCGCTCGGGGCGGGGCATGTGGTGGGGCCCTTGGCGGCGGATCCCGCTCCGCTGTTGCCGCCGTTTCCGCTGCTGGCGGCGGTGCCGGAGGCGGGGGTCGGGGGGCCGGTGAACTGGGTGGTCGGGGTGGTGCCGGTGATGGGTGGCGTGGTGGTGGGGTGGTTTGTGGGGCGGGCGGCCGAGGTGGTGGGCGGTGAGGGCGTGGGGGCGCGGTCGTGGCGGCGGACTGCTGGGGCTGCGGGGGCGGCGGCGGGGGTGTGCGCGGGTTTGCTTGCGGGGTTCGCGGGGTTGGCCGGCGGGCCGCTCGGGGGTGGGGCGCTGGCGCGGTTCGGGCCGGTGTGGTGGCAGGTGGGGGGAGCGGTGGCCGTGTGGGTCGGGGTGGTGGCGGTTCCTGTGGCGGTGGGGGTGCGGGGGTGGCGGTGCCGGGGGAAGTCGGCGGACGGGGGAGAGGCCGCGGGGAGTGGTGGCTCGGAGGAGCGGCGGCGGTTTCGCGGGGTGCGGTGGCGGGCGCGTGGGAAGGGGGCCGAGGGGAGGGAAGGGGCGGAGCGGCCTGTGGTGCCGGAGCCTGCGGAGGCGGCGAGTGCAGGGGGGTACGCACCGGTACTGCGGGCCTACGACGACGACACCCCGTACGGCGTTGTCGACCGCGACGATGCCACGTTGTCGCCGTATGACTTGCTGCCCTCCTCCGACGGTCCGACGGAGCCGGCGTCCGGGGCGCGTTGGGATGACGATGCGACCCGCCGGGCGCGGTGGGACGCGCTGACGCAGGCGTCCACGGCGGCGGAGTCGGCGGAGCCAGCGGACACACCGAACACGCTCTGATCAGACGCCGGCCGCTGCGGTTGCCGTCGGGGTGCTCTCGCCCCCGCCGCCCCTACCCGTGCCGTCCCCGGGGGCTGCCGCCCCCGGATCCCCGCGTCGGCCTGAACGGCCTCGTCCGCAAACGCCGGACGGGCTGAGATTGCCGGCCTGCGTGGAGAAGTGGCCGCCGGCCTCAGCTGTCCGTGCCCAGCAACCCCCGCAGTTCCTTCGGCAGAAGGTCGGTGCAGGACTGCTTGGCCTCGTTGGTGAGGGCGTCGTTGGTGCAGGTGTAGTAGTCGCTGTAGACCAGCTGGGCGGTGAAGGTCGCGGCGACCAGGGCGATGGCCAGGGAGGCGGTGACCAGGCCGCTCACCGCGGCTGTGGTCTGGGGGCGGCCGGGGGTGTCCTGCGCGGGGGCGTCGGGGTCGGCGGCGGCGCGGGGCTTGGCGCGGAGGGCGCTGATGCCCCAGTAGAGCGAGAGGGCGCCGAGCAGGAGCGCGACGTACGGCCAGCTGAAGAGGGCGAAGAAGAAGGCCCACATGCCGGAGAGCAGGGCGTAACGGGCGCGGCGCTGGGCGGGGTCCGTCGGGTCCCAGCGCAGTCCGCCGCTAGGCTGCGTGCCGCCCGGGCCCTCGGGCGTACCGCCGGGGCGCTCGCCGAAGCCGCCGGAGGAGCGGCCGGGCTGGCGGTCGCTCCAGCCCCGGCCCCACGGGGAGCGACCCTCGTCCGACTGCGACTCGTCGTCGTCGCCTGCCGGGCGCCGCGGCTGCCAGGGCCGGTCCGGCGAGCCCTCCGGCGGCGGCGCGAACGGGTTGTCCTCCTGGGCCGCCCCGCTCCGCTCGTCGGTCTTCTTGCCCGAGGACGCGTCCTTCTTGCCCGAGGACGCGTCGGGCGGCGAGGCGGGGCGCTCCCGCAGCAACACGCCGCTGCGCTCCCCTCCCTGCATCGGCTGCGGGGGGAGCGTGAGGAGTCGCAGGCTGCGGTCCGGCATCAAGTGAGCGTCTTCCCCTTGGTGAGTCCTGGCGTGTCGTGGTCGGTGCGACCTGAGTACGACTGAGCTGGCGCGTTCCGAAACGGTGCGTGCCCGGGTCCGTCATCATGTGAACGCATCGTGCCCAGAACGCGTTCCCGAACCAGCTCCTCCAAGACGCTACCTTCCGGCCACGCCCCCGTCCCGTGGGGGCCGCCCGGTGTGCCGGTATCGTTGCTGACGGTCGGCCGCTTCGTAGGCTTCCCCGTATTCGGGGGCGTGAAGCATTCGTATGAAGGTACAGAGCGAGCCCGCGCCGCCGGCCGGCCGTGAACAGACGCTTTCCCCAGAAAGGGCCCCACTGTGGCCGCCAAGCCCGTGGCCGAGCGCCCCAAGCGCCTCGTCGTGCTGGTCTCCGGATCCGGCACCAATCTCCAGGCGCTGCTCGACGAGATCGCCGGGACCGGCCCGGAGGCCTACGGCGCCGAGGTCGTGGCCGTCGGCGCCGACCGCACCGGCATCGAGGGGCTAGCGCGGGCCGAGCGCGCCGGGCTGCTGACCTTCGTGTGCCGGGTCAAGGACCACGGGACGCGTGCGGAGTGGGATGCCGCCCTCGCCGAGGCCGTCGCCGCCTTCGAGCCCGACCTCGTCGTCTCCGCCGGGTTCATGAAGATCGTCGGCAAGGAGTTCCTCGCGCGCTTCGGCGGGCGGTTCGTCAACACGCACCCCGCCCTCCTGCCCAGTTTTCCGGGAGCCCACGGTGTACGGGACGCGCTCGCGTACGGCGCCAAGGTCACCGGCTGCACCGTCCACTTCGTCGACGACGGCGTCGACACCGGCCCGATCATCGCGCAGGGCGTGGTGGAGGTCCGGGACGAGGACGACGAGAGCGCTCTGCACGAGCGCATCAAGGAAGTCGAGCGAAGGCTGCTCGTCGAGGTCGTGGGGCGGCTCGCCCGCAACGGCTATCGCATTGAGGGACGAAAGGTAGTTATCCAGTGACCGCCGAGAGCAACAAGCGGCCGATTCGCCGGGCGCTCGTCAGCGTCTACGACAAGACCGGGCTGGAAGAGCTGGCGCGCGGGCTGCACGAGGCCGGTGTCGAACTCGTCTCCACCGGTTCCACCGCCGCCCGCATCGCCGCCGCCGGCGTCCCCGTCACCAAGGTCGAGGACCTCACCGGCTTCCCCGAGTGCCTGGACGGCCGCGTCAAGACCCTGCACCCGAAGATCCACGCGGGCATCCTCGCCGACCTGCGCCTGGAGGACCACCGCCGGCAGCTGCAGGAGCTGGGGACCGAGCCGTTCGACCTGCTCGTGTCCAACCTCTACCCCTTCCGCGAGACCGTCGCCTCCGGCGCGAGCCCCGACGAGTGCGTCGAGCAGATCGACATCGGCGGCCCGTCCATGGTGCGCGCCGCCGCCAAGAACCACCCGTCGGTCGCCGTGGTCACCAGCCCGGCCCGGTACGGCGACGTCCTCCAGGCGGTCAGGGAGGGCGGCTTCGACCTCGCCGCACGCAAGCGCCTGGCCGCCGAGGCCTTCCGGCACACGGCGGAGTACGACGTCGCCGTCGCCTCCTGGTTCGCCTCCGCCTACGCCCCGGCCGACGAGTCGCAGTTCCCCGACTTCCTCGGCGCCACCCTGGAGCGCGCGCACACCCTGCGCTACGGCGAGAACCCGCACCAGCCCGCCGCCCTGTACACCTCCGGCGAGGGCGGCCTCGCGGCGGCCGAGCAGTTGCACGGCAAGGAGATGTCGTACAACAACTACACGGACACGGACGCCGCCCGCCGTGCCGCGTACGACCACGCCGAGCCCTGCGTCGCCATCATCAAGCACGCCAACCCGTGCGGTATCGCGATCGGCGCGGACCTTGCCGAGGCGCACCGCAAGGCGCACGCCTGCGACCCGGCCTCCGCGTACGGCGGCGTGATCGCCGTCAACCGGCCGGTCAGCAAGGCGATGGCCGAGCAGGTCGCCGAGATCTTCACCGAGGTCATCGTCGCGCCCGACTACGAGGACGGTGCGCTGGAGGCCCTCACCAAGAAGAAGAACATCCGCGTGCTGCGCTGCTCCGACGGCCCCGCCCACCCGGTCGAGGTCAAGCCGATCGACGGCGGCGCCCTGCTCCAGGTCGCCGACCGGCTCCAGGCCGAGGGCGACGACCCGGCCAACTGGACGCTGGCCAGCGGCGAGCCGCTGAGCGAGGCCGAGCTGAAGGAGCTGGCGTTCGCCTGGAAGGCGTGCCGCGCGGTGAAGTCCAACGCGATCCTGCTCGCCAAGGACGGCGCCTCCGTCGGCGTGGGCATGGGCCAGGTCAACCGCGTCGACTCCTGCAGGCTCGCCGTCGAGCGAGCGGGTGAGGAGCGCTCCCGGGGCTCCTACGCGGCCTCGGACGCGTTCTTCCCGTTCCCGGACGGCCCGGAGATCCTGATCAACGCCGGTGTGAAGGCCATCGTCCAGCCGGGCGGCTCCATCCGTGACGAGCTCGCAGTGGAGGCCGCGAAGAAGGCGGGCGTCACGATGTACTTCACCGGGACGCGGCACTTCTTCCACTGAGCCGTGCTTCTCGCCGTGGGCGGCGCTACGTGGTACCGCGTAGCGCCGCCCACGTGTTGGGCCCCACGTCGCCGTCGAACCTTCACCGCGGCCAGCCCCACGCCGTCCCCGGTTACGGCAGGCGTCCTGCTGCCGGCACCGTCGGCAGGCTGCGCCCCGCCGTCGGTGGCCAGCGCCAGACAGACCCGCCCCATGCCGCCGCTGCCGAGCCGCCCGAGCGGCACGTACGGCCCGATCCGGGGCGGATCCCCGGGCTCCAGCGGCGTCGCCCCCGCCTGCTGCAACGCCGCGTGCCCGGCCGCCGGTGTGTCCGGCGTACCGGGTCGCTGGTCTGTCATGAGTCCCCCGACTTCACTTGCTCCACAACGCGCTGGTGTGTCCCGCCAGTTGACGAGAGGCTACCGTCCCAGGAGGGGCGGGCGGGCGAGCGGTACCTGGAAGGTTCCAGGGTCGCGGAGCGGTGCGAGGAAGGGCCGCGGCGGGCGGACTCGCCCTGACCATCGCCCGGCAGCTGGAACTGCGCCCGGCACGGAAGGCGGTGCGGGGGTGGACCGCGCCGCCCTCCGTGTCCCAGCCACGATGTGCCGTGCCCCGGCCCCTGCGCCACCGCGGCCGGCGAGATGGGGTGATCATGGGACGAGGTCGACTCTGACCTGCGGTGATGTCGTCCCGCGCGGGGTGGGGGCGGGACATCGGACCCAGTGTGTGGGATGTGGGGAGAGCGGGCGGACGGCGTGGTCACGTCACCTTGGTCTGGCATTCTTTCCGAGGCTTTTCGGACATACGTGGGGGTGGACCATGTCCCGCTGGAAGGAACTGCCCGAGTCGCTCGACCCACGGCTCGGACAGCTCGTCGTGCAGTTGCGCGAGCACAAGGACCATTGCGGGCTGAGTATCACGGCGCTCGCATCGCGGACGGGGGTTCGGCAAGTCCTCCTGGGACCGCTACCTCAACGGCCGCGCGCTGCCGCCGGAGGAGGCCGTCGAGGCGCTCGCGCGGGCCTGCGACACGGAGGCCGCGCCGCTGCTCGCGCTGCGGGAACTGGCGGCGGAGGCACCCAAGGAGACGGCCACGGCAGCGACTACGGAACCGGACCCGGACACGGATCCGGGCGTGGAACCGGGCCTGAACCCGGAGGTGGCCGCCGAGGAGACCGTGCGCAGGGCCGTCCCCTCCCGCCCGCCCATCCCCTGGCTCGCCATCCTGCTCTCCTCCGTCACCACGTCCCTGGTGATGCTGGCCGGACTCATGGTCCTCGCCCCCTGGGAGAACGCGACCACGACCGCCGCCGTCGACCGGAAGCCGCACGCCGGTGCCGTCCACCCCAGCCTGGGGACGTTCGCCTACAGGGCGGGCACGACGTACGAGTGCGAGGTCGCGCGGGACGACGAGGACGGCCTGCTCTACGCGGGCTACAGCCGTACGCGCTCGGAGATGGTCCAGCGGGACGCCTCCCGCTGGACGGTGGTGGAGATCCAGTGCCTGCTGGAGCACCACGGCATCGCGCCGGGCGTCGTCGACGGCGCCTTCGGCAGCAACACGGAACGGGCGGTACGGCGGCTCCAGAACCGGGCGCGCATAGCGGTGGACGGGATCGTCGGCCCCGACACCTGGAAGGCGCTGCGCGCATGAGCGACGACCAGGGCGCCCGGCCGTCTGGCGGCGCGCGGGACGTGCCCCCGGAGTGCGCCCGGCTCGCCGCGACGCTGCGCGAGCTGCGCGCCGGTATGGGGCTGAGCCTGGCCGCGCTCGCCGCCAGGACGCCGTACAGCAAGTCGTCGTGGGAGCGGTACCTCAACGGCCGCACCCTGCCGCCCCGCCGGGCCGTGGAACACCTCTGCACACTGGCCGGGACGGACCCCCAGCGCCCGCTGGCCCTGTGGGCCCTGGCGGAGACGGCATGGAGCGGCCGTACGGGACGACCGGAGAAGCGGAAGCGGACGGCACCGGATACGAGACCGAACACCAGGCCGTCCGCGACAACACCGCCTACGACGACACCGCCGACGACAGTCCCGGTCCCGCCCGCCGAGGAACCGCCGAGGCCCCGCCCCCGCGTCTCCCGCCTCCACGCCGCGATCCTCGGTGGCGTGGCCCTCCTCGCCGCGGGGACACTGATCGTGCTGTCCCGCGCGGGCGGCGGCGACGGCGGCGGTCCGGCCGGAAACCGCACAGCCGCGGCGGACCTCTCCGCCCCGATCCCCGGCTGTCAGGGCGCCGCATGCACCGGCAAGGACGCCGAGGACCAGGAATGCTCCACGGCCGCGCAGCCCCCCACCTCCCTCGGCGAACAACGCCTGGACGGCACGATGGTCAAGGTGCGCTTCTCCGCGGTGTGCACCACGGTGTGGGCCCGCATCGACCGGGGTACGGTCGGCGACCACGTCGAGATCGCCGTACCGGGGACCGAGGTCCAACGAGCCCGGGTCAAGGACCGCTTCGACGCGATGGGCTCGCTGTCGACCCCCATGGCGCACGCACCCGACGCCGTACTGAACCGCGTACGGGCGTGCCTGGTACGCCAGGGCGAACGCCACTGCTTCACGGCGACGCCGGACTGGACGCCGGACCGAGCGACGGTTCAGCCGCTGCGGGCCCCGGCCCTGCCGCCGTCGTTCATGTAGTCCGCCCCTTGTCGGCCAGGTTGCTGACGGGCGTTTCACGTGCCGCGCGCGACAACGCGGCCTGCCGCGCCGTACGGAGGTCCTTCAGCACGGCGGTGCGGGCTCGCGGCAACGCCTTCTCGACCTCCTTCTGCGCCCGGAGGACCTGCTCGGCGAGACCGGCCTCGGCCTGGCACGCGGCGTCCCGTACGGCGATCCGCAGCTCTTCCTTCCCGGCGGCGCGGAGGGCGGCCGTGTCCGACCCGGCGGAGTCGAGCCGCTGCCGCAGCGCCTTGAGCGGGTCCTCGCGGTGCCGGTACCGGAACCCTTCGTCCCGCATGCACGCGGCCCATTTCCGCTCTGCCGCCCGTACGAGGGCGTGATCGAGTGTGTCCCGCACGATCGCGTTGCTGACGTGCTGCAACGTGTAGTAACTGCGCTCCCAGGACGCGCCGTACAGCGCCCGGCGCGCGACAGCCACACAGGAGTCGGTCGGCACCGACACGGTCGGCCCGTCCTTCAGCGCGATCTCCTCACGCGGTCCGTCCGGCGCCCCCTTGAGTGCTTCGTCCCACGCGCGGCGAGCACGCTCGGACAGCGCGGACACCCGCTGGGCGTTCGGATCGGCGGGTGGCTTCTTCAACCGCTGTACGGTCAGTCCGTAGCCGTCCTGCGCCGCCCGGCCGCGCGTCAGCAGGCCGTACGGGCTCGCCGTCGCCGTCCGCCGGGCATCGCCGCCCGGCACCACGCTGTAGTCGAGCCCCCGGCTCTCCATGCACCTCTTCACCCCCTGCTCCTCGGCCCGGTGCAGCGCGGCGGACTCGGCTGCGGTGAAGTGGAGGGCGCCGCCGAGGGGCCGGGGGTCGGGCACGTTCTCCGCCGCGGCCTCGCGGCCGGATGCCGAGGAGCACCCGGCCGCGAGAAGCGCTGCGGCGGTCAGCCACAGCAGTTTGCGCATGGGGTCACACGCACCAGTTGTTGGAGGCGAGGTCGTCGGCGAAGTCACCGCTGCGGAACGCATCCAGGTTGCCGATGCGGAATCCGCGCGAGAGGACGAAGGAGTCGCCCCTGTAGTTCGGCTCGTCGTAGATGCGGACGTTGCAGGATTTGCCGTTGTTGTAGACCGATTCGGCGTTGTTGAACTTGTTGTACTGGAGCAGGTCGCGGTTGTCCCCGAAGACCTGGCCCGGGCTCCCCGCGCCGCCGTCCCCGAGGTAGGCGCACAGCGCTCCGGAGTCACACTGAGCGTACGAGGCGTTCGCCGGGGTGGCGGTGGCGGCGATGCCCAGTCCTGCGAGCGCTGCCGCACCGAATGCCGTTGCGATCTTGTGCCGGATCATATGATGTCCTCCCGTTGTAAGCCACTTGCGGCTGTTGCATCACTCTGGGGGAGCTGCGGGAGGAGGGGAACCTGGAAAGTTTCAGGTTCCGTCAGGCTGCTTCCCGCAGGAAGGTGAGCGGAACGGTCTGACGGAGGGACTCGACGTGTTACGTACAGTTCGCGCGAAGATATCCGCGGCCCTCGGCGCCGCCCTGGTCGCCTCGTTCGGAGTCGCCGCGAGCGGGACTCCCGCACATGCCGGCATCACCGACTGCTCCGCCGGTGCGCTGTGCCTCTACACCCAGTACAACTTCCGCGGTAACCCGGTCCAGATCTTCGGGAACCAGCCGGATCTCACCCTGTACCCGGTCGAGGACATCAGGTCGCTCTACAACAACAGTCCCTGCACCGCTGTGATCTACGCCAAGCCGAACTATGCGGGTGACCGGGTGGTGCTGGCGGGTCACACCGCCGTCCCCCGCATCGAACCGAACAGCCCCGTCGGGGACGAGATCGCTTCCGTCCGGTGGGGCGACTGCCCGTGACGTTACGTCGGGGCCACGAGCGGGGCCCGCGGTCCAGGGTGGTGGACCGCGGGTCCCGCTCTGCCTGTCACCACGGCGTGAGGAATCCCATCACCGCCGTGAAGGACGAGCAGCTGTCGATCAGTTTGTGTGAGCGTGGGGCGTAGGTGCCGGCCAGGTTGCCCATGCTGTTCACGGACGTGCAGCCGGTGCGCTGGGCCATGCGGCGGCGGTCCGCGTCGGCGGGGGTGTAGCCGGTGCCGCGGTAGTAGGCGACGGCACGGCTCCGGCGGCGGTCGTCGATGTTGTTGAAGACGGAGCGGACGGGGGCGGTGGCGGTCCAGGGGCATGTCGCGCTGCCCGTCTGCCAGTCGGGGTCCTTGTCCTGCCAGCTGCACATGTCACCGTTGCCGTTGCGCTCGCTGAAGAAGCAGACGCTGTTGCGCGGGCAGCGGTGATAGCCGTAGACCACCTGACCGTCGGGCCCGGTGGGGAAGGCCTGGTCGCGGGGCAGGGCTGCGAACACCGGGGTGCCGTCGTCCGTGGTGACGTGGCGGTACGCCGCGATCGACAGTGCCGTCGTCGCCAGCAGCGTTGCCGCCAGGGCCGCCGTGAGGAACGGGTGCCGGTGCCGGAAGGAGCGTGGGCGGGGACGGCGCGTGCGCAGGCGGGGGATGCGGGGTGAGCGAGGGCTGCCCGCGGCCCGTTCGACCCGGCGGAGCAGGGCCTCGCCGGTGATCCGGTCGGTGCTTGCCGGTGTCAGGCAGGCGAGGACGATCTCCCGCCAGGCCGGCGGGAGTCCGGGGGAGAGGCGTAGTTCCTCGGCCCCTCGGGCGTAGCGCAGTGTCGCGTCGGTGCGGGCCTCCGATGTGCCGCCGGGCAACGGGAACGTTCCGGCGAGGACCACGTGAGCCAGCACGCCGAAGGCCCAGATGTCGGTGGACGGGCGGATCAGTGTGCCCCGCTCGTCGATCTCGGGCCAGAGGAGTTCGGGTGGGGTGTAGTCGGGCGTGGCGAAGCCGGGGGCGTAGGCGTGGGTGCCCTCCAGTTCGGCGGCCATGTTGAAGTCGGCCAGCCGTATCGAACCGTCCTTCATCAGCAGGACGTTGGCCGGTTTCAGGTCGGCGTGCACCCAGCCCGCCCGGTGCAGCTGGCGCAGGCCCTCGCAGATCTGCGCGAGCAGGGCGGGGCCGTCGGAGGGCGCCGGGGTGCTGTCCAGTACGGCGTCCAGGGATCTCTCGGCCCGCTCCAGGACGATCACCGTGGCGCCGTCCAGCTCCGGGTGGTCCGGGTCGTCGACGGTGAGGGTGTCGTACATCCGGATCAGGCGCGGGACGCGCAGCCGCCGCAGCACCTCGACCTCGCGCTCGGCCAGTTCGCGCAGGTGGCGCAGCTGACGCGGGGTGCGCGTGCCGGTGGGCAGGAACTTCAGCGCCGCCTCGCGAGGCAGGCCGTCCCGCTCGTCCCGGGCGGCACGCCGCGCCGCGTACACCGTCGCGAACGCCCCCGACGCAAGCGGCTTCCGCACCTCCCACGGGCCCACCCGGTAGCCCTTCGGCACCGGAACCGCGTACGTCTCGGACCCCTTGTACGCGCCGAACCCGTCCAGCCCTTCGTATCCGGCCTCCTCGTACGACCGCCCGCTCACCGCGCCGCCCCGCTCGCCGCCGCCGCGAGCACCACGAGGTCGTCCTCGCGGACCAGATCGAAGCGGAGCGCCAGCGAGACCAGTGACTCCTTCTTGCCGTGCACGCGCCGACCGGGCTCCGCCGTGTCCGGGCCGGGCCGTAGCCGCAGCTTGAGCGCGAGGTAGTCGATGTTCCAGTAGACGGCGGACCGGCTGACCGTGGGCCAGGTCGGCCGCAGCCGCTCCACCAGCTCCTCCACCGCCGGCAGCGGGGCGTGCGGTGCGCCGCGCAGCCGGGACTCGCACAGCGCGACCAGGACCGCGAAGTACCGCTTGGTGCCGTCCAGGGCGAAGGCCGGTGCTGTGACCGCTCCCGGCAGTCCGCGGCGGGCCGCGGTGCGGAAGGCGTGCCGTGGCGCCCATACGTCGAAGGTGAGCAGGTCCCCCGCCGCGGGCAGCACCACGCGCGAGAACTCGAACGGGACGGGCGCCTCCACCCGCCCCGGCGCGACCTTGACGTGTTCCCCGGCGCCCTCCGGGTTCTCCACGACGTAGGTCTGGGCCTCGCTGAGGTTGCTCAGCAGCCAGTAGGTCCGGTGGGCGATGATCTCCCCGGCGATCCGGGGCACCCCTTCGTGTGCGATGGTCAGGCCGCCGCCTGTCCGGGACCGGCCGAAGGCGAGCCTCTCACCCGTGGCGATCCTGAGCTGGCCGTCCGGCCGACCGCAAGACGGTGGCACGACAATCACGCTGTACATGGGTCGTCCCCCTCCCCCAGTTCATTGAGGGCCACCCTCCCCCGTGCGATAACAGGTCAAAAGAAGGGTAAAGGAGACGAGTGCGCGGGCTCGAAGCTTTCGGCCGCCTCGGCGGGTTGGCGTACGGAGGGCGACATGCCGAAGCGGCCTCCGGTTCTCCCCCGAGGGGACCGGAGGCCGTGGTCGGCCGGTATCGGGTCAGGTCAGCACGGGCGCAGGGACCAGATCGGGTCCCAGGTCGCCGTGCCCGCCTGGTACGCCGTCGACGTCCAGCGGACGCTGCCGTTCTGGTTGAAGAACTTCGCGACCGTGCCCGGCGTCTGGTTGTTGGTGAACGGGCCGTCGCCGGTCCAGTTGTGCACGTTCCAGGTCTGGCACTTGTAGAAGTCGAACTTGGTGCCCTTGACGATCATGCAGAGGTGGCCGTAGCCGCAGGCCAGGTCCTGGGCGCCGAGCTTGCCCTTCGGGGCGTCGGTGACCTTCAGACCGCCGTAGTCGACCGCGTTGGCGGTGACCTTGACGGGCTTGTAGTCACCGCGCAGGACCTGGTCGGCGGCAGTCTGGAGGCTGGTCACCCGGGTGCCGTCCGGGTCGGTGGCGGCGGTGGCCGCGACCGTGGAGCCGGCGACCATGGCGGTGGCCGCGACGAGCAGTGCAGCGGGCTTGATGATGTTCACTGTGGATTCCCCCATGAACCTCGGTGGTCGTACCGCCGAAGCGGTGTGCACCAACAGTCCCAACCGCGCCCGCTGTTCGGTACCTCGGATGTCTCAGGGTCACTTCTCTTCCGCGGGCGTGTACACCTTGAGGTAGTGCGCGAGGCGGGCGGCGTAGTCGCGGTACTTCGGGGGAACCCCGCCCGCTTCGTTCACCTTCCTGTACGACGTCCGGTAGGCGGCGGCGATCAGCACGCGGCGGTCGCCGGACAGCCCGTCCTCCAGGCGCGGTTCGATGAAGCAGAGGTAGCGGCCCATGGCGGGGATCGATTCGGCGGGAGTCAGCGGCGGCCGCGGGGTCTCCTTGGCGGGGACGCCGTCCTCGCGGATCCACCAGCGCAGCACGCTCGGGGTCCAGCGGGCGATGCCGTACTCGCCCTCGCCGCCCACGCCCGGGTCGGACAGATCCGGGTCGAAGTCGCTCTCGACCTTCAGCATCGCGGCGATGAGTACGGGCGTGACCTTCGGCTGCACGCAGTCGTGCGCCGAGTCGACGATCAACTGGCGGTACTCCGCCGGGATGCCCTTGTCCGTACGGAGCTCGTCCTCGCCGTACCGGGCGAAGGTGACCTTGGTGCTCTCGGGGCTCTGCTCGTCGCCGCTGTCCGCCCAGGTGCTGACGCCGTAGCCGAGCGCGGCGACGGCGAGCGCGGCCGCAGTCGTCGACACGATCGTCGTACGGCGGGAGCGGCGGCGCGGGAAGGGCAGGCGCAGCAGGTGTGCGGTGCCGGTGGCGGAATGTACCCGGCGCAGCAGGGCCTCGGTGGTGACGCGGTCCGCGTGCGTACGGGTCAGGCAGGAGCGCACGATCTCCTGCCAGGCCCCGGGCAGTTCCGGCGACAGACGCAGCTCGTCGGTGCCGCGGGCGTAGGCGACGGCCGCGTCCCGGCGGGCCGCCGGGGTGCCGCCGGGCAGTGGGAAGGAGTCGGTGAGGACGAGGTGCGCGAGGACGCCGAAGGCCCAGACGTCGGCCGAGGGGCGGATGCGGCGGCCGCGTTCGCCGATCTCGGACCAGAGGAGTTCGGGCGGGGTGTAGTCCGGGGTGGAGAAGGCCGGTGTGTAGGCGTGGGTGCCCTCCAGTTCGGCGGCCATGTTGAAGTCGGCCAGCCGTGCCGAGCCGTCCTTCATCAGCAGCACGTTGGCGGGTTTCAGGTCGCCGTGCACCCAGCCCGCCCGGTGCAACTGGGCCAGGCCCTCGCAGATCTGCGCGAGCAGGGCGGGGCCCGCGGCGGGGCGGGGCGTGTCGGCGAGCAGGGCGGACAGGGAGCCCTCGGCCTTCTCCAGGACGAGGACGGTGGCGCCGTCCAGCTCCGGCCGGTCCGGGTCGTCGACGGTGCGGCTCTCGTACATGCGGATCAGCCGCGGGCGCCGGAGCCTGCGGTGCAACTCGACCTCGCGGTCGATCAGTTCCCGCAGGTGGGCCAGCTGGCGCGGGGTGCCGGTGCCGGTCGGCAGGAACTTCAGCGCGGCCGTGCTGGGCAGGTCCTCGGCACCGCCGCCCTTGAGGACGTCGGCACGGTCGCCCGTCCGCCGCCCCTCGTACACGCTGCCGAAGGCACCGGTGGCGATCGGGTCCCGTACCTCCCACGCGCCCACCCGGTAGCCCTTGGGCACCGGCACGGCGTACGGCTCGGTCACCGGGCCGCCCGGCCCGACGGGGCCGCGAGGACCACCAGGTCGTCCTCGCGGACCAGGTCGAAGCGCAGGGCCAGGGAGACCAGGGACTCCTTCTTGCCGTTCAGGCGCGGGCCCGGCTCGGCGGTCTCCGGGGCGGGCTTGAGTCGCAGCTTCACGGCCAGGTAGTCGATGTTCCACTGCACCGACGCCCGGGACGCGGCCGGCCAGTTGGGGCGCAGCCGCTGCACCACCTGGTCGACGGTGGGCAGCGGGGCGTGCGGCGCGCCGCGCAGCCGGGGTTCGCACAGGGCGGCCAGGACGGCGAAGTACCGCTTGGTGCGGTCGACGGAGAAGGCGGGCGCGGTCGTGGCCCCGGCGGCGCCGGTGGCGCCGTCGCTGCCGTCCTCGCCGATGCAGGTAGTCGTGGCGCGGCGCCCACACCTCCAGTGGCAGCAGGTCGCCGGCCGCGGGCAGCACGATGCGGGAGAACTCGAACGGGACGGGTGCGTCGAGCCGCCCCGGCCCGACCTTGATGTGCTCGCCGGCGCCCTCCGGGTTCTCGACGACGTACGTCTGTTCCCGGCTGAGGTTGCTCAGTACCCAGAAGGCGCCCTGGGCGGTGATCTCACCGGCCCGGCGGGACACACCGTCGTGCGCGATGTGCAGCGCGTTGTCGCTCGCGGAGCGGCCGAAGCTGAGCCGCTCGCCGGGCGCGAGCCGGATCTGGGGTCGGTGCTGTTCGTCCTCCGAGGTCGGCGGAGGTACCACGATGATGCTGTACAAGGTGCGTCTCCCCGTGCCTGACAGCTACCCACGTCAGACTAGGGCGACGCGCCAGGGCCGTGTCCCCCTCTTTCGGGTGAGACACGGCCCTGTGACGTGTTTGGCGCGAACTGGTCACTGAAGCCGGCGGGTTCGCGCCCAGGCGCGTTCAGTAGCGCGGGCGGTTGAACCAGGCGCTGCCGTTGGAGTTCCCGACGAACACGGCGATCAGGACGGCGAGCACGGTGTACACGAGGCCCACCAGGACGAACGGGTAGATACCGAGGACCGCGGTGATGATCGCGAAGACCATGATGGTGATCCGCATGCCGTTGCGGCCGGAGTTGAACTTCAGCGCCAGCACGGCCGCGAACACACCCCACGCCAGCGCGAACACGGCCATCGCCCAGATCATGCCCGCCGAGTAGTCGGCCAGCTGCTGGAAGTTGACGTTGTTCTGCAGCGTCTCGTCGCTCTTCGCGGCGTTCACACTCGCGGCACCGACCGCGAACAGGGCCACGCCGATGAGCTGGAGGCCGACGATGACCCAGAGCATCACACGGGCGGCGCTGACCGAGCCGGGCATGCTCGTCGGGGCCGGGGGGCCGCCGTACTGCTGGACGGGCGGGGCGGCCGGGTAGCCGTAGCCGCCGGGCTGCTGGGGCTGGCCCTGCTGCGGGTAGCCGTAGCCGGGAGCGCCCGGCTGCTGCTGGCCCTGCTGCGGGGCCCCATAGGGGTTGTTCGGGTCGCCGAAACTCATGTGGTTCTTTCCTCCGTTGGTTCTCGTGCGGGGACGACGCGCGGCACCGTAAGGAGGAGAGTTCTACAGATGCGGTCTGTCCCCCCGGCACTGCCCGCGGCACTGTGCAGTTCATCGTTCTTTACGGCCGACTTACTTGTCCAGCCGCACTCCCTATGCGTTGTGCAAGTGCAACATCAGCGATCATGGGCGGATATGCGGTGTCGGGTTCCCCGGGACACCTGGATTGGAACCAAGGCCCGGTCATCCGCGAGGATGGGGTCATGACCGCCCAGATTCTCGATGGCAAGGCCACCGCAGCCGCGATCAAGTCCGATCTGACCGCCCGCGTGGCGGCGCTGAAGGAGAAGGGCGTCACGCCCGGCCTCGGCACGATCCTGGTCGGGGACGACCCCGGCAGCCAGAAGTACGTCGCCGGCAAGCATCGCGACTGCGCCCAGGTCGGCATCGCCTCCATCCAGTGCGAACTGCCCGGCACGGCGACGCAGGAGGAGATCGAGGCGGTCGTCCGCGAGCTCAACGAGGACCCGGCCTGCACCGGTTACATCGTCCAGCTGCCCCTCCCCAGGGGCATCGACGAGAACCGCATCCTGGAGCTGATGGACCCGGACAAGGACGCCGACGGCCTGCACCCGATGAACCTCGGCCGGCTGGTCCTGAACGAGCCGGCGCCGCTGCCCTGCACCCCCAACGGCGTGCTCACGCTCCTGCGCCGCTACGGCGTGGAGATCAAGGGCGCCGAGGTCGTGGTCGTCGGCCGCGGCGTGACCATCGGCCGGCCGATGCCGCTGCTGCTCACCCGGCGCAGCGAGAACGCCACGGTGACCCAGTGCCACACCGGCACGCGCGACCTGTCGGCGCACCTGAAGCGCGCGGACATCATCGTCGCCGCCGCCGGGTCCGCCCACCTGATCCGCGCCGAGGACGTCAAGCCGGGCGCGGCCGTCCTCGACGTCGGCGTCTCGCGCAGCGCCGAGGGCAAGATCGTGGGCGATGTGCACCCGGACGTCGCCGGGGTGGCCGGCTGGATCTCCCCGAACCCCGGCGGTGTCGGCCCGATGACCCGGGCGCAGCTGCTGGTCAACGTGGTCGAGGCGGCAGAGCGCAGTGTCCGCTGACGGAAGCGCGCACAGCGCCGAGAGTGCCGAGAGCACCGAGAACGCCGAGAACGCCGAGGAAATGGAGGTCCGGGACCCGGTCAGCGCGCCCGACGCCGAGGGGCGGCCACGGCGTACGACGCGCCGCTTCCCGCTGTTCACCAAGGACACGGCACGGCCCGAGGGCGGTGGCCGGGCCGCGTCCGGCGAGGCACCGGCACCGGCCCGGCAGTGGCCGATGCTCGCCGTGCTGGGCACGGTGGGGCTCGGTCTGCTCGTGACCGCGTTCGACCTGTTCCGGCTCGGCACGCTGCTGGTCGGCGCCGCGCTGCTGGCCGGGGCCGTGCTGCGCTGGGTGCTGCCCGGCGTCGGCATGCTCGCCGTGCGCTCCCGCTTCACCGACATCGTGACGTACGGCGTGCTGGGCCTGTCGATCGTCATGCTGGCGCTGATGGCGCAGCCGAACCCGCTGCTGGAGATTCCGTTCCTGAAGGACACCCTGCACTTCACGGTGAGCAACTAGTGGTGTGTCGCTGCTTAATTACGGTGTGTCTGGTTGGGAGGTTGGTGTCTGGCAGATTCCTTCCCCTTTGCCAGACAGGGCTG